>NZ_JBIWGA010000007.1:0-100245 GCF_044763345.1 Streptomyces sp. NPDC096132 | reverse complement strand
GGCATCCAACGCCACCCCCCATGGCACCGACGCCAGAGCCTGCACACTCCACGACCCCCGCGCCAGAAGCTGCGCCCGCCCAGCCCGCAGGTGCCAGAGGCTGTGCCGCGCCGGCGCGCAAGTGGCAGAGGCTGTGCCCGCCGCTCCGGCGTCAGAAGCCGTGCCCGCCACCACGCCGGCGTCAGCCGAAACGAACCCTCGCGGAGTGTCAGCCCAGGCCGCGGGCGTCCTGCTTGAGTGCGGTGTCCACGGTCAGGGCCGTGGCGACGACCAGGCTCAGCAGGGGTTCGGGCAGTTGGTAGTGGATCTGCAGGACGTAGTTGTCCGCGGTGGTGAACATCGTCTTGGCGAGGCCCTCCCAGGTCTTGGTGATCCGGGCGACCTCGTTCTCCGCGTGGTCGACGATGGCGAAGTTCCACGCCCGCCAGTTCTCCGCCTTGATCGCCCCGATCTGCTGGCCACCGGCGTTGATCGCGAAGTTGATCTTCCCGAAGACGTTCTGCTGGACGATCTCGCCGACCTGCTGCCCGTCGGGGCGCGTCACGATCACCCGGGACTTGAAGATCTTCGCCGGACGCGTCAGCAGCAGCACCGGCTGCCCGTAGGCGTCGCGGATCTCCAGCCGGTGCGTCAGGTACTGGTCGATGCTGGCGACGAACCGCAGGACCTTGCGCAGGGCGCTCTGGCCGACCTGGACGACCGTGCCGAGCTGGTTGCCCTGCTGGTCCATGACCTTGTACTCGTTGGTCAGCTCGATGAGCTTGGCCTTCTGGTTCACCACCAGCACCGGCTCGCTGAACAGCGTGCCGCCGCCGGAGCCGCTCGGGGCGACCCCGGCCTGCTGCTGCACCTGGCGCTGGACCCGCGGGTCCGGACCGGCCGGCTGCTGCGGCACGGCCGGCGCCTGCTGGCCCGCGTGGGTGTGGTCGGTCCACTGGGTGCCGTCCCAGTAGCGCAGGGTCTGGGCCGCACCGTGCGGATCCGGGTACCAGCCTGCAGGTGTGTTCGAATGCGTGGTCACCGGGGCACACTACCCCGAGCCCACCAGGACCTGACCAGTCCCCACGATGCGGTGTTCACCGTGCATTTACTCCGTGACGATCGCCGGGTCGCTGACGCCGGGAAGGCCGTTCTCGACATGTCCGGCGAACCGCCGCACAAAGGCCTTGTCGGCGTCGGAGGTGACGGTGAGGTCGTACCAGCGGTGGCTCCTCGCGAGTTCGACCGAGTGGCGCACGACGGCGCCGGATCGCACCCGGACGTACGTGGCGCGGCCGCGGTAACCGTCGGCCAGCCGCAGCACGGCCGTGCCGGAGGTCCTGTTGGTGAGGGTGAGTTCGAGGCCGTCGCCGACGTGCCGCGCGACCGCCTCGAGCCCGGCCTCCTTGCCCTTGAAGGACCGCAGGAAGCCGTTCGGACCGTGCACCGTCAGGTCGTAGGAGCCGCCGGAGTACGCGGAGTTCCAGGTGTCGGAGACGGTCTTGCCGGCGCTCGTCGTGTAGCTCCACGGCCCGTCGGCGCGGTTGCCGGAGGTGACGAGGAAGGCGGCACCGGCCTTGGCGCCGGAGGCGAAGGTGAGCGTGATCTCCCCGGCCGCGCCGTTCGCCGAACCGTCCACGAAGGGCGCGTACCTGAGGGGGCGGGTCGGGCGGTGGCCGCGCTCCTGCTTCGGCAGGACCGGGTTGGCGGGCGGGGTGGGGACGTAGTCCGGGTGGCGGTCCTTGTCCGGCGGCCGGTAACCGTCGGTCCCGGGCAGGGAGACCGGGCGGGTGTCCTTGCGGCCGAAGTCGAACGCGGCGGTCAGATCGCCGCAGACCGCGCGCCGCCAGGGCGAGATGTTCGGCTCGTGGACGCCGAAGCGGCGCTCCATGAAGCGGATGACCGAGGTGTGGTCGAGGGTCTCGGAGCAGACGTAACCGCCCTTGCTCCAGGGGGAGACGACGAGCATCGGCACGCGCTGGCCGAGGCCGTAGGGGCCGGCGACATGGCCGCTGTCGCCCTTGAACAGGTCCGGGCCGACGTCGACGGTGGACCTGCCCTGCGCGGCGGAGGCCGGCGGGAACGCCGGGACCATGTGGTCGAAGAAGCCGTCGTTCTCGTCGTAGGTGATGAACAGGGCGGTCTTCGCCCACACCGCCGGGTCGGAGGTGAGGGCGTCGAGGACCTGGGCGACGTACCAGGCGCCGTAGTTCGCGGGCCAGTTGGGGTGCTCGGTGAAGGCCTCGGGGGCGACGATCCAGGAGATCTGCGGCAGCTTCCCGCCCTGGACGTCCGCCTTCAGCTGGTCGAAGAAGCCCTCGCCCTTGCGGGCGTCGGTGCCGGTGCGGGCCTTGTCGTACAGGGGGTCGCCGGGCTGGGCGTTCTGGTACTGGGTGAAGTACAGCAGCGAGTTGTCGCCGTAGTTGCCGCGGTAGGCGTCCTGGATCCAGCCCCAGCTGCCGGCCTTGTCGAGGCCGTCGCCGACGTCCTGGTAGATCTTCCAGGAGACGCCCGCCTTCTCCAGCCGCTCCGGGTACGTCGTCCAGTTGTAGCCGACCTCGTCGTTGCCGAGGACCGGGCCGCCGCCCTTGCCGTCGTTGCCGGTGTAACCGGTCCACAGGTAGTAGCGGTTGGGGTCGGTCGAGCCGATGAAGGAGCAGTGGTAGGCGTCGCAGATGGTGAAGGCGTCGGCGAGAGCGTAGTGGAACGGGATGTCCTGGCGGTTCAGGTACGCCATCGTGGTCGCGGACTTGGCCGCGATCCAGCCGTCGTACTTGCCGCCGTGGAACGCGGCGTGGCCGTCGTTCCAGCCGTGCGGGAGGTCCTGGAGGAAGGCCAGCCCCAAGTCGTCGGCGTCGGGGTGGAAGGGCAGGACGTCCTTGGTGCCGTCGGACTGGTGCCAGACCGATCTGCCGTTCGCGAGCGACACCGGGCGCGGGTCGCCGAAGCCGCGGACGCCCCTCAGGGTGCCGAAGTAGTGGTCGAAGGAGCGGTTCTCCTGCATCAGGACGACGATGTGCTCGACGTCCTCGATCGACCCCGTGCGGTGGTTCGCGGGCAGCGCGGCGGCACGCTCGATGCTGCCGGAGAGCGCGGTGAACGCCGTGGTGGCGCCCGCGAGTTGGAGGAAGCGGCGCCGGTTGACCTCGGACATGGGTGAGGGACCTCTCGTGCGGAAGGCGTTTCTCACGTGACGGGATGCGAGTGTTCCAAGGGCATCGAACGTCAGGGAAGGGTGCGATGGCGCCGGCGTGAAGGTCGACGGTACGCGAGATGTGCAGTGCGCCAAGGGCCCCTCAAAAGGCGTCCACAGCGTCGCCGCCGTACTCCTTGAGGGTGATCCGATTCCGGCCTGATGCCGACCACCCTCAGGGTATGGACCATTGGCGGTTCGGCCGGCGGGCCCGAGGGGTCCGTCGGCGCACCGAACAGGGCCCGGACCAGCACACCCGGCACTCGCCGAGCGGACCTCGCGGACACATCGGACCGAAAAACACATCATTCGCTTGTCAGCGGAATGTGCGGATCACGCACACTTTTCCGTCATGTTTCGCAGCAAGATCACACAACCCACACAGACACCTCACTATGTTGGCGCAACGGATGCGGCGACGACCGGCCTCGGAGGGGGAGCCGGCGTCCCGCAAGGGGGTGCGTCGGCTCCATGGGAGCCGTGCTCACCCCTGCCCGGCAAGGGGGGACTTCACCGCATGAAGCGGACCACACACATGCACGTTCCCCATGGCGCGCGCCGCTCCGGCGCGACGCGCGTCACCCTGCTCACCGAAGGCACCTACCCGCACAGTCACGGCGGCGTGAGCGTCTGGTGCGACCAGCTCGTCCAGGGCATGCCCGACATCGACTTCGACGTCATCGCCGTCACCGGCACCGGACGGGAGGCGGTCGTCTGGGACCTGCCCGACCACGTCACGCGTGTGCTGCCCGTCCCCATGTGGGGCGACCCGCCCGGGGGCCGCGCGCCCCGGGGCCGCGCCCGCCGCCGACTCGCCGCCCACTACGAGGAGTTCCTCACCGCGCTGCTCGACCCGCGGGCCGAGGACGGCTTCGCCCCCGCCCTGTACGCGCTGGCGCGGGCCGCGGCGGACGGGGCGCTCAGCCCCTTCCTGCGCGGCGACCGGGCGATCGCGATCCTCACGTCGGTGTGGAACCGCCCGGGCCTGGCGGTGCGCGAGGCCGGCCCGACCCTGCACGACGCGCTCACCGCGACCGCGCTCCTGGAGCACGCCCTGCGCCCGCTCGCGGCACCCGCCCCACGGGCCGGAGTGGCGCACGCGGTCAGCGGGGGCGTCGCCGTCCTGCCGGGCCTCGCCGCACTCGACCGGCACGGCGTACCGCTGCTGTTGACCGAGCACGGCGTCTATCTGCGCGAGCGCTACCTCGGCTACCGCACCGCGCCCTACCGCTGGCCGGTGAAGGCGGTCGTCCTCGGCTTCTTCCGGCTGCTGGCGGAGGAGAGCTACCGGCGGGCGGCCCTGATCACCCCGGGCAACCGGTACAACCGGCTCTGGGAGGAGCAGGGCGGCGCCGCCCCGGAGTCGATCCGCACGGTCTACAACGGCGTGGACCCGGCCGCGTTCCCGCCGGCCGGTCCCGAGCCCGAGGCACTCACCCTCAGCTGGGCGGGCCGGGTCGACCCGATCAAGGACCTGGAGACCCTCGTCCGGGCCTTCGCGCTCGTCCGCGCCGAACTCCCCGACGTACGGCTGCGGTTGTTCGGCGGCACCCCGCGCGGCGGGGAGGCGTACCGGGAGCGGTGCGAGGCGCTCGCCGCCGAGCTGGGGCACGCGGACGCCGTCACCTTCGAGGGCCGGGTCGACGACATCAAGGACGCGTACGCGGCGGGCAGCGTGGTGATGCTGTCCAGCATCAGCGAGGGCTTCCCGTTCACGCTGATCGAGGCCATGTCGTGCGGGCGGGCGACCGTCTCCACCGACGTGGGCGGGGTGCGCGAGGCGGTCGGCGACACCGGGCTCGTGGTGCCGCCGCGCGATCCGCGGGCGATGGCCGGGGCGGCGCTGGAGCTGCTGGGCGACCCGGCGCGGCGCCGGGCGATGGGCGAGGCGGCGCGGCTGAGGGTGATCGAGCAGTTCACCCTGCGCCAGACCATCGACACGTTCCGCTCCATCTACCGCGAACTGCCCACGCCGGCGCGGGAGGAACCCGCGGCGATACCCGTCCCGCCGCAGCCGCGCACACCGGTCGGCACGGTGGCCGGATGAGCGGGCCGCTCTCCCTCGAACCCGGCGGGTCCGAGCAGGACGCCCTCGCGCTGCGGCTGGCCGCGTCCGGCCCGGCTCGCCACCGCCCGCGCTGGGCCTCCGACGACGCCACGCTCGCCCTCCGGATGCCCCGGCACGGCCCCGACGAGGAGGCGGTGAGCCGGCTCGCCGCCGAGCTCGCCGACCGGATCGGGCCCGCCGTCCACCCGTACGAGGTGGCCGCGCTGCTGGAGGCGGAGGGCCTGCCCGCCTCGCTGATCAAGGAGCGGTACGGCCACCCGAACCTCTTCTCGCTGGCCGCGGCGCTGTACGACCGGGTGCCGCGAACCTTCCCGGAGCCCGCCCCGGCGGCCGACGTGTGGCGCCCGGACACCGTGCGCTGTCTGCTGCGGGGCGTGCTGTTCGCGCTGCCGGGCCTGGCCTACCTGCTCACCCACCCGCTGTGGAACGCCGGGCGGCACGCCCCCGCGCTGATCGTGGCCGGGCTGGTCTCCTGGGCCTGGGGACAGGCGCTCGGTCACCGCGCCCACCTGCGGATGGCGACCGGGCGGCGGGAGGCGGGCCGTACGCTGCTGGCCGGTGCGCCCGTGGGAGCCGTCCTGGCCACGGCGGCCGCCGTACCGTTCGCCGGGAGCGCCCCGGTGGTGCTGGTCGCGGCCGCGCAGTCGCTGTACCTGGCGGCGGCGGGCGTCCTGCTGGTGCTGGCGCGGGAGCGGCTGCTGCTGGTCGCGCTCTCCCCGCTGGTCGCCGGTGCCGCCGTGCTGCCGTGGTGGGATCCGGGCCGCGCGCCGCGCGCCGGGCTGACGGCGCTGGCCCTGCTGGGCACGCTCGCCGTGACCGGCCTGGCGCTCAGGTCGGCCCTCGCCGCGCCCGCCGCGCCCGGTGCGGCCCGGCCGCGCCTGTGGTGGTCCCTGCCGTACGGGCTGTTCGGGCTGGCCGCCGGAGTGCTGGTGCTGCTGGAGGGGCGCGAGGAGCCGTACGCGGTGATCGTGCTGACCGTCGCCATGGGGCCCGCGGAGTGGCTGCTGTACCGCTACCGGGGCCTGTCGGTGGCGGCGCTGCGCGCCACCGCGACACCCGCCGGGTTCCTGCTGCGCTCGGCCGGCGTCCTCGCCGTCTGTCTGCTCGCCTTTCTCCTGCCGCTGGTGCCGGCGGCCCTGTTCACCGGGGCGGCGCCGGGCGCGCTGCTGCCGCTCGCCGCCGCCCTGTGGACCGCCCTGCTGCTGCAGGCGTTCGGCGCGGCCTGGTCGTCGGCCGTGATCTGTCTCGCCGCGGCGGGAGGTGCCGGCGCGGTCACCCTGCTCGACCTGCCGCCCGGTCCCGCCGGGGCGCTCTCCCTGGGCTGCGGCGCCGCCGCGCTCTGTCTGTCGGTGTGCGCGCTGTGGCGGCTCGGCCGCCCCGCGCCGCACGCCTGAGCACCGCGCCCGTCTCGCGCGTGTGCCGCCCTCCCCACGCCTGTTCACACC
The DNA here is from genome assembly GCF_044763345.1 of Streptomyces sp. NPDC096132. Classification (NCBI taxonomy): domain Bacteria; kingdom Bacillati; phylum Actinomycetota; class Actinomycetes; order Kitasatosporales; family Streptomycetaceae; genus Streptomyces; species Streptomyces sp. NPDC096132. The sequence continues at coordinate 93,560 of NZ_JBIWGA010000007.1, read as the reverse complement.
CCCCACATCGAACCGACCGGAAGGACACCGGAGTTGACCTCCACACCGCTCGCCGCCGTCACCGGGGCCGAGGGATTCATCGGCTCGCATCTCACCGAGGCGCTGGTCGCCTCCGGGCACCGGGTGCGGGCCATGGCCCAGTACAACTCCTTCTCCTCGTACGGCTGGCTGGAGACCCTGCACCCGGACGTCCTCGACCAGGTGGAGATCGTCCTGGGCGACGTACGGGACCCCGGCTCGGTGCGCGGCCTGCTCGACGGGGCCGACACCGCCTACCACCTGGCCGCGCTGATCGCGATCCCCTACTCGTACCAGGCGCCGCACAGCTACGTGGACACCAATGTCACCGGCACGCTGAACGTGCTGGAGGCGGTACGCGCCCTCGGCACGCCCCGGCTGGTGCACACCTCCACCAGTGAGACGTACGGCACCGCGCGGACCGTGCCGATCACCGAGGACCACCCGATCAACACCCAGTCCCCGTACGCCGCTTCGAAGGCGGGCGGGGACCGGCTGGCCGACAGCTACCACGCCAGCTTCGGCACTCCCGTGGTGACGCTGCGGCCGTTCAACACCTTCGGGCCGCGCCAGTCGATGCGCGCGGTCATCCCCACCGTGATCGGCCAGGTGGCCGCCGGGGAACGCACGATCACCCTCGGCGATCTGCGGCCCACACGGGACTTCACCTTCGTCAAGGACACCGCGCAGGCGTTCCTCGCCGTCGGCACCGCGCCCGCCGAGCAGGTGGTGGGCCGCACCTTCAACGCCGGGACCGGCGGGGAGATCTCGGTCGGCGACCTGGTCGGGCTGATCGGGAAGGTGATGGACACCGCGCTCGACGTACGGGAGGACACCGCGCGCATCCGGCCCGCGAACTCCGAGGTGATGCGGCTGGTCGCGGACGCGAGCCGGCTCGCCGCGGCCACCGGCTGGCAGCCCGCGCACACCCTGGAGGAGGGGCTCGCGCACACCGTGGAGTTCTTCCGCGACCCGGCCAACCTGGCCCGCTACAAGACCGGCATCTACAACATCTGACCGTCCGGCACGTCTGCGCGCCAAGGACACGAAGGAGTAACCATCCCATGCACGCAGTGATCCTGGCCGGGGGCAAGGGCGTCCGGCTGCGGCCCTACACCACCGCGCTGCCCAAGCCGCTGGTGCCCATCGGTGACCAGCACGCCATCCTGGAGATCGTGCTGCGCCAGCTGTCCCAGTCCGGCTTCACCCACTGCACCATCGCCATCGGTCACCTCGGGGAGATCATCCGCGCCTACGTCGGCGACGGCGCCGCCTGGGGGCTGTCGATCGACTACGCGACCGAGGAGAGCCCGCTGGGCACCCTGGGCCCGCTGCTCACCCTGCGCGAGCGGCTGCCCGAGACGTTCCTGGTGATGAACGGCGACGTCCTGACCGACCTCGACTACGCGGACGTCCTGAGAACGCACCGCGCGTCGGGGGCGCCGCTGACCATCGCCACGTACGCCCGCAAGGTGCACATCGACTTCGGGGTGCTGACCACCGACTCCTCGAAGGTGGTCGCCTTCACCGAGAAGCCCAGCATGGACTACCGCGTCTCCATGGGCGTGTACGGACTGTCCCGCTCCACGCTGGAGGGGTACACACCCGGACTGCCGCTCGGCTTCGACGAGTTGGTCCTCGATCTGATCGGAGCCCAGAAGGAGCCGCACGCCTACGAGTTCGGCGGCTACTGGCTGGACATCGGGCGCCCCGACGACTACGACCGCGCCAACGCCGAGTTCACCACCCGCAAGTCCCATCTCCTCAAGGGAGCCTGAGCCCCCCATGCGCATTCTCGTCCTGGGCTTCACCGGCTATCTCGGAGCCCATGTCGCCGACCGGCTGCGCGCCCTGCCGGGCGTGCGGGTCCTCGGCGCCGGCCGGTCCCCCGACGCCGAGTTCGCGGTCGACCTCGCGTCGGCCCGGCCGGAGGAGCTGGCCGGGACCCTGGCCTCGGCCGAGCCCGACGCGGTGGTCAACTGCGCGGGCGCGACCGCCGGTGACGCCGTGACCCTCGCCGAGGTCAACGCCCGTGGTCCGGCCGTGCTGTGCGCCGCGCTGCGGGAGGCGGCGCCGGGGGCGCGCCTGGTGCACCTGGGGTCGGCCGCCGAGTACGGGCCGGGCGTGTGGGGCACGCCGGTGACGGAGTCCGCGGCCACCTGTCCGGCCGGAGCGTACGGCGCGACCAAGCTGGCGGGCACGGCCGTGGTGACCGCCTCCGGCCTGGACGCGGTGGTGCTGCGGGTGGGCAACCCGGTGGGGCCGGGGGCGCCGCCCGCGGGGCTGCCCGGCCGGCTGGCCGGTCTGCTGCGGGAGGCCGGCCGGGACCCGGACGCGGTGCTGCGGCTCGGCGATCTGTCCGCGTACCGTGACTTCGTGGACGTGCGCGACGTGGCACGGGCGGCGGAGCTGGCGGTCACGGTCCCCGGTCCGCTGCCGCGGGTGCTGAACATCGGCGCCGGCAGCGCGGTCCCGGTGCGCGAGTTGGTCCTCGGTCTGGCGTCGAAGGCCGGTTTCCGGGGCCGTATCGAGGAGAGCGCGGGCGGCGGCCGCTCGATCCGCTCGGGCGAGGTGTCGTGGCAGTGCTCCGACATCACGGCCGCCGCGGAGTCCCTGGGCTGGCGGCCCGCCCACACCCTCGACGAGGCGCTGGCCGCGCTGTGGGAAGGCGACGGCACGCCGTGAGCCTGCTGATTCCGCTGTACGTGCACCCGGCCGACGACCCGGGCGCGTGGCACCGCCTGATCCAGGCGGCCGGGCGTACGTACGGCGTGATCCTCAACCCCGCGAACGGGCCCGGCGAGGGACCCGACCCCGCGTTCGCCGCGGCGGCCGGGGCCCTGCGGGAGGCGGGTGCGCGCGTCCTCGGGTACGTCGACACGGACTACGGGGTGCGCGAGCACGCCGAGGTCGTGGCCGACGTCCGCCGGCACCAGGAGTGGTACGCGGCCGACGGCTGCTTCCTCGACCAGGTGACGGCGACCCCGGACGCGCTGCCCGCCTGCCGCCGGCTGGTGCGGACCGTACGCAAGCTGGGCGCCGGGACGGTCGTCCTCAACCCCGGGGTGCACCCGGCGCCCGGCTACGCCCGCCTCGCCGATCTGACCGTCACCTTCGAGGGCCACTGGTCCACGTACGTCTCGGCGTTCAGCCGACCGGCGTGGGCCGTACGGCATCCGCCCGGGCAACTGTGCCATCTCGTCTACGGCGTCCCCGAGGCGCTCGTGCCGCTCGCGGTGCGCACCGCGGGTGAGCGGGGCGCGGCGGTGTGCGGTCCCGTGACGGGCGAACTGCCCAATCCGTGGGGTGATTTGACCCCCGCACTGACCGGAACGGAGCCATGAGGCATACGGTACGAGCGGCCCTGCTGGCGGCCGTCCTGGTCCTGGCGGGCTGTTCCGGGGGCGATGACGGCACCACGTCCTCGTCGGACCGTTCGGGGCCGCAGCACCGCTGGCGGCCGCAGCCGGGCCTGGCCTGGCAGTGGCAGCTCGACGGCAGGGTCGACCCGTCGGTGGACGTGCCGGTCTACGACATCGACGGCTTCGAGAACACGGCGGCGGACGTGGCCCGGCTGCACCGGGACGGGCGCAAGGTCGTCTGTTACGTCAACGTCGGGGCCTGGGAGGACTTCCGGCCCGACAAGAACGCCTTCCCCCGGTCGGTCCTGGGGAAGCGGAACGGCTGGGCGGGCGAGCGCTGGCTGGACATCCGGAAGATCTCCGTGCTGCGGCCGCTCATGGAGCGGCGCTTCGACATGTGCCGCGACAAGGGCTTCGACGCGGTGGAGCCGGACCTGGTGGAGGGGTATGGCAACGCGACCGGCTTCCCGCTCACCGCGCGCGACCAGCTCCGCTACAACCGCATGATCGCGAGGATCGCGCACGAGCGGGGCATGTCGGTGGGCCTGAAGAACGACCTGGCGCAGATCCCCCAGCTCCTCGCCGACTTCGACTTCGCGGTCAACGAGGAGTGCGCCCAGTACGGCGAGTGCGCCCGGCTCACTCCGTTCATCGCGGCCGGGAAGGCGGTGTTCCACGTGGAGTACGCCGAGCCCACGAGCAGCTTCTGCGCCGAGTCGCGGCGGCTGAGGCTGTCGTCGATGCGGAAGAAGCTGGAACTGGGGGTGTGGCGCAAGCCCTGCTGAGCCCTACCGAGCCGCCCGCACCACGGCTGCCCCCGCCCTGAGGGCGGCCACGGGGTCGGCGGCCTCGTCCAGTTCGATGAGCACCGTGGCGGCCCCGGGCGTGCGGGACATGGCCTCGGACCAGCCCCGCCAGTCCACGACGCCCGTGCCGAGCTCCGTCATGTACGGCTGCTGCTGGGCGAACACCGTCTCGTCGACGGTGAGTTCGCCTTCGATGGGCCCGACCGCGTCCTTCCAGTGGGCGAGGGCTATGCGCGGGGCATGGCGGCGGGCGACGGCCACGGGGTCGCCGCCGCCGAGGGCGATGTGGCAGGAGTCGGGGCACAGCCAGACATAGCGCGGGTCGGTCAGGGCCATGAACAGGTCGATGTCCCGCTCGTACCAGAGGGTGCTGTTCGACTCGGTGTGGAAGGCGAGCCGTACGCCGTGGCGGGCCACGGCCTCGCCGACCACATGGGCGATGTCCGCCATCCGGGTCATGTACGCGGCGTCGACGAAGAAGGGCGGACGGGTCCCGAACGTGGTCCGCATGGGCAGTCCGGTGACGAGGAGCCGCGCGCCCGCCTCGGCGAGGAAGGCCGCGCGGCGCTCGGCGTCGGCGACGATCGCGGGCAGGGCGCCCTCCTGCCGCCAGTCCGGGGCGTCGGCGTCCGCGACGAAGGCGCTCACGACGGCGAGGCCCCGGTCGGCGAGGGCGCGGCGGAAGGCGGGCGCGCTGCCGTAGGCGCGCAGGGCCGAGTCGATGTCCCCGGGCGCGAAGGTCAGTTCGACGCCGGTGACCCCGGCCTCGGCCAGCGTGTCCATCACCCGCTCCCAGAAGGCCACGGGGTTGCGGGCGGCCCAGGCACGCAGGGCCTCGGCCGAGTCGAGCCCCCAGAAGGCCGGGTGGTAGAAGGTGATGACGTCGGTGGCCAGCCTCGGCGGGGTCATGCGTCACCGCCGCGCGCGTTGTAGACGACGATGTCGCCCCCGTCGACGGCCTTTCGGTAGTTCCGGAACACGGCGAGGGCCTCCTCCCTGAGGACGTCGTGGACGACCTCGATGCCGCGCGCCTCGCACTGCTCGGCCCAGTCCGCGCCGAGCGGGCCCTCGTCGAACGTGGTGATCTCCTCCAGCTCCGGGCCCTCGCCGGCGACGACCAGGCCGCGCACCCCGGACCACAGGGTGGCGCCGTAACACTGCACGCAGGGACGCCAGTTGACCACCAGTTCGTGCGTGGGCAGGCCGTCGCCGCCGAGGTCCCAGCCGCCGGCCGCGGTCTGGGCCAGGCCGAGGGCGACGACCTCGGCGTGGGCGCTGGAGACACCCGTGGCGAGGACGACGTTCACGCCGACGGAGACGATCCGGCCGGTCGCCCGTTCGGCGACGAGCGCCGCGAAGGGGCCGCCGTTGCCCTCCCGCCAGTTGCGGTCGGCGAGCCGGTGCACCAGACGCATCCGGTCCTGGACGCCGGGAATCACGGCGGGCACGTCGGCCAGTTCGTCGTCGATCCAGGCCGGCAGGGCGACGCGGTATTCCTTGGCGATGTCGATCACGGGGGTGCCTTTCTGTCGTCGGTCAGGGTCGGTGGGCGGCGAGCACAGTGTTCCGCGCGGCGACGGCGCGGGCGGTGCGCACCGCCGTGATCACGCCGGTCAGGGTGACGTTGGCGGCCATCGGGGTGGGGATCACACCGTTGCCGGCGACGTACAGGTTGTCGTGGCCCCACACCCGGCCGTCCGGGTCGCACACACTGGTGCCGTCGTCGACGGCGCCGGCCCGTACGGTGCCGGTCAGGTGCAGGGAGGAGCCTGGCGGCAGCAGGGCGCTCTCGGTGGCGGGGTCGAACGGCCCGAACTCCTCGGCCAGGGAGCGGACTTCGTGGAGCGCCCGCCGCACGAGGGCGCGGTCCGCGGCGGAGTGGCCGAACTCGACGCCGATGCGCGGCAGTCCGGCGAGGTCGGTGGCGGTCGGGGAGAACACGAGCCGGTTCTCGGGGCGGGACTCGACGGGGACGTACAGGGAGATGCCGACGGAGTGCGCGAGCGGGCGGCCGTCCTCGTCGACGTAGGTGCGGTTCATGATCTGGCCGTGGAAGGGCTGGGCCGGGCCGTCGTGCGGCAGCCAGAGGGAGTCGGTGCTGAACTCGCCGGGGCGCGGCAGGGGCAGCTCGTCGAGGGTGAGGCCGAACCGGTCGAGATCGAGCAGGACCCGGGCGGTGACGAACGCGTGCTCGTTGAGCCGGCGGCCGAGGGCGGGGGGCCGGATGCCGGAGGCGTACAGCAGTTGGGGGGTGCGCAGCGCGTCCGCGCACACCACGACCGCGTCCGCGTCGAGGTCGTAGGTGCCGCCGTCGGCGACGCGGCGCAGCCGGGCGCCGGTGATCCGGGTGCCCGAGCGCCTCAGTGAGGTCGCGAGGGTGCCGGTGAGCAGGGTGAAGGCGGGGTCGCCGCCGGTCGCGAGGGGCGGGAAGATCGTGCCCGGCGCGGTGCGCGGCAGGGGGCCGGAGGCGGTCGGGGTGACGGCCATGGGCATGGGCCGGGCGCGCCGACCGGCGGGGCCGGTCGAGGCGTAGCGGCGGTCGAGGACGTCGAGGACGAGGCGGCCGGGCCGGGTCGGGCCGATCGGGGCGGGGGTGACGGCCAGCAGCCGGTGCGCGGTGGCGAGGTCGGCCGCCCAGCGCGCCGGGTCGCCGAAGTCGAACACCTCGTCGCCGTACGGCCAGGGGGTCGCGGCGGTCCAGTGGACGCCCATGCCGCCGGCGTTCCAGGCGAGCGCGGCCCGCGGCATCGCCTCGGTGTCCTCGCCGAACGCCAGCGCGTGGAACATGCCGGGCGTCAGGGCGGTGAGGCTGTCGGCGGTCTCGCGCACCACCTCGGCGCCCGTGTACATGCCCTGGATGCCGGTGGCGACCCGTTCGTTGTAGCGGGCCCACAGGTCGGGGTCGTCGAGGTCGTGCAGGTGCAGGCCGGGCGCGGGGCCGATCGGGGATCCGCCGTCGACCATCGTGATGCGCAGGGCGGGATCGGCCTCGCGCAGCAGTCGGGCCACGGCGGATCCCATGATTCCGCTGCCCACTACGAGGACGTCGGTGCCGTCGATGCGGGGGGTGCAGGTCACGGTGGGACTCCCTGGGGGCGCGTGAGGTCACGCGGTGGGGGCTGGGGGGCCGAACAGTTCGGTGTCCATGCGGTCGAGGGCCAGCTTCACGGCGCCGACGAGCGGGCCGTCGTGGCCGAGGCCGGTGGCGCGCAGTTCGACCGCGGGGGTGCGGGCCTCGCGCAGGGCGGCGCGGACCCGGGGCAGCAGCACGTCGGCCGCGTCCTCGAGGCCACCGCCGAGCACGATGAGGGAGGGCGCGACCGTCCAGGACAGGGTGGTGAGGATCGACGCGATGTTCTCCACGAACTCGTCGACCTCGGCGAGCGCGGCCGGATCTCCGGTGCGGGCGGCGTCGAACCGGGCGTGGGCGACGGCCCGTTGGGCGGGCTCGGGCGAGGTGAGCCAGGCGACCGGGCGGTGCTCGACCGACCCGGCCGGCATCGACCGCGCCTCGACGATCTCGCCGGCGGCGCCGTCCAGACCCCGGTGCACGGCCCCTCGGATGAGGATGCCGAGGCCGGTGCGGTTGCCGAGCATCGCCCAGACGACGTTGTCGTGGTCACCGGCCACTCCGCGCCAGCGTTCCGCGAGCGCGCCGAGGTTGGTGTCGTTGTCGGCGAACCAGGGCACCCGGACGCGCCGCGCGAGTTCGTCGGGCAGGTGGACGCCCTCCCAGCGGGTGGTGTGCACCAGACGTCGTACGACCCCGTCGTCGTCGATGGCGCCCCCGCTCGCAACGGCGCCCGCGCGCAGCCGGTCCGCCGTGCCGCCGGCGTCGTCGAGCGCCGCCAGGACCAGTTCCGCCGCGTCGTCGAGGGTGGCGCGCGGGTCCTGGTAGGAGCGCAGCGGGCGGTGGGCCCGGCCGAGGATGCGGCCGCGCACGTCCGCGACGACGGCCGACACGTCCACCGTCGTGACGCGTACGGCGGCCAGCAGGGCGTGTTCGGCGCGCAGTTCGTAGCGCCGGGCCGGGCGGCCGGCGGAGCCGCTGACCGGGACGCGGTCCAGCTCCCTGACCCAGCCCGCCTCCACGAGCGTGTCCAGGATCAACTCGATCGTGCGGCGGGAGAGTCCGGTGCGTGCGGCGAGCCCGGTCATCGTCGTCGGCCCGGCCGACACCGCCAACGCTCGCAGGATCACGGAGGTGTTGACCCGGCGTACGGCGCTCTGGTTCATGCCCGACATCAGCACGCCGGCTCCTCCCGGTCCGGGACCACGGGGTCGAACACACCTGTCGTGTCGGCGACTTGGGGCGCGCCGGGTCTGCCGTACTCGCGCGCCGGGTCCCCGGTCCGGCCGGTGGCCCTGCCCCACGCCGGTGTGCCGTCGTGGACGAAGGCGACGAGGTCGGCGTGCATCCGCGCGGCCAGCCCGGCGGGCGGGTCCGTGCCGAGGGCCTCGGGGACGCCCGGTGCGTCGAGGAGGTCGAAGAAGAAGGGCAGGTCGGTGCAGTGAGCGGACCCGCCGGACACCGGGGAGGGCCATTCGAAGGAGTACAGCCAGGTACCGGCGGGGGCGTGGCGCCGGGCCGCTGCGGCGCGCGGGCACGCGGAGCGGAAGAGGGTGTCGGTGACACGGGTGCCGGCGGCCCGTCCGACGGGGTCCGAGGGCGTGTCGAACTCGTCGCCGGTCGCGCCGAGCAGCAGCGGTACGTCGTGCCCGTGGGCGGCGAGTCCATCGGCGACCGGTACCGGCAGGACGTCGTCGCCGGCCACCGGGCCGAGGACGAGCGCGTCGTCGCCCCGCACGTCGAGGACGGCCCGCTGGACGCGTTCGGGCGGGCAGCCGAGGAATCCGGCGCGGGTCGGTGCCACGCCGAGCCGGTCCCCCAGTCGTTCGAGGAAGCCGTCCGGCGGACCCGCGTCGAAGAAGCCCCCGGAGAGACAGACCGCGCCGCGGAAACGGCCCCGTCCGGCGGGCGAGGACAGCAGCGCGAGCACGGCCGCTCCCCCGGCCGACTGGCCGGCGACCGTGATCCGCTCCGGGTCGCCGCCGAACGCGGCGATGTTCTCCCGCACCCAGTCCAGGGCGAGCAGCAGATCGCGCAGGCCGAGGTTGGCGGGGACGCCGTCCAGCGGGGCGAACCCGTCGACGCCGAGCCGGTGTCCGACCGTCACACGGACGACTCCGTCGCGGACGAAGGAGCGGCCGTCGTACCAGGGACTGGCCGGGCTGCCGGCGAGGAAGCCGCCGCCGTGGATCCACACCAGGACCGGGAGCGGGGCCGGTGTGCCGTGCGCGAGGGGGGCGTCGACGGCGAGATTGAGGATGTCGTCGCCCGCGATCGACGGCTCCGGCACGGTGGTCGTGGCGGACAGCGGGACGCGCTGCGCGGTGGCGCCGGGCCGGGTCGCGTCGAAGGGGTGGGTGAACCGGGCGCGCGGGACGGGCGCGGCGAACCGGCGTGCGCCGGTGGGCGCCTCGGCGTAGGGGATGCCGAGGAAGCGCCGCATCCGGGCGCCGCGCAGGCCGACGATCGTGCCCGCGGGTGTCGCGACGGTCTCCGTGCCGGTCACCGCATCCCCGTCCCGGCGATGCCCTGCACGAAGTAGCGCTGCAGGAAGAGGAACAGGAGGAGGACCGGCAGCATCACGACGACCGCCCCGGCGAGCAGCAGGCCGTAGTCGGTGACGTGCGCGGCGGCCTGGCTGGTGGCGGCGAGGCCCACCGGGAGGGTGTAGGCGGACATGCTCTGGGCGACGATCAGCGGCCAGATGAAGGAGTTCCAGGAGGAGAGGAACGACATGATCGTGACGGTCGCGAGAGCGGGACCGGCGAGCGGCAGGAAGATCCGGAAGAAGATGCGGAACTCGCCCGCGCCGTCGATGCGGGCCGCCTCCAGGAGTTCGTCGGGGATCGACAGCGCGTACTGCCGCACGACGAAGACCGACAGGGGCATGGCCACGCCGGGCAGGGCGATCCCGGCCGGGGTGTCCGCCAGACCCAGGTCCACGGTGATCACGAACTGGGTGACGAACAGCGTGGTCAGCGGCACCATCATCGCCGCCATCACCGCGCCGAACGCGAGCCGCCTGCCCGCGAAGTCCAGTTTGGCGAGCGCGTAGCCGGCGGCCGAGGCCGCCACGATGTTGCCGGCGACCACGACGACGGCGACGACCACGCTGTTGGTGAGGAACCTGCCGAAGCCCTCGGTCGCGAACAGCCGGGTGAAGTTGCCGAGGGTGACGTGGTGCGGGAGCCAGGCGCCCGGGTCGGAGCGGATCTCGTCGAGGCTGCGCAGCGAGCCGCCGACCACCCAGACGAAGGGCAGCAGCGTCAGCAGCGCGCACCCGAGGAGGGCGGCGTACAGCAGGGGCTGTCGGAGTCTGGTCATGTGCGGGACCTCAGCAGCCTGAACTGGACGGCGCTCACCACGGCCACCAGGACGAGTGTCACGAAGGACGCCGCCGAGGACATGCCGAACTCGCCCGCGCCGAACTGGCGGTAGGTGTAGAGCGCGACGGACTCGGTGGAGCCGAGCGGGCCGCCCCCGGTGAGCAGATAGGGCTCGTCGAAGACCTGGAGGTAGAAGACCGTCAGCAGGACGGAGACCAGGAGGGTGGTGGGCAGCAGGAGCGGGAGGGTGATGTGCCGCAGCTGCCGCCACCGGCCGGCCCCGTCCAGCGAGGCGGCCTCGTACACGTCCCGGGGAATGGCCTGGAGCCCGGCGAGGAACAGGACCATCGCCGTGCCGAAGTTGCGCCAGACGCCGAGCAGGATGACGACCGGCATGGCCAGGTCGGGGTCGTCCAGCCAGTTCGGTCCGGCGAGACCGGCGGCGCCGAGGACCTCGTTGACGGTGCCGTGGGCGTTGAAGGCGTACTGCCAGATCAGGGCGACCGCCACGACGTTGGTGACGACCGGCGCGAAGAACACCGTGCGCAACACCCCGCGCAGCCGCCGGATCCCGGAGTCGAGCGCCAGGGCCAGCGCGAACCCGGTCCCCATGGTCAGGGGCACGCCCACGACCACGAACAGGCCGGTGTTCAGGACGTCCCGCAGGAAGCTCGGGTCGCGCAGCAGCCGCAGGTAGTTCTCCGCGCCCGTGAAGTTCACCGCGAGCGGGGTCCGCAGATCGGCGCCCCGCAGATCGGTGAGGCTGAAGCCGAGCGCGGCGACGGTCGGGATCAGCGTGTAGAGCAGGAACACGAGGGTGAACGGGGCGAGGAACAGCCAGGCGACGGCCGTACGGCGGGCGGCGGGGCGGGAGCGCCGGCGGGCCGTACGGGGCACCGGGGCCGGGAGCGGTTTCCCCCGGGTCCGCGGGATCAGGGTGGTCGTCATCGGCGGCTCACTTCGACCCGGTGCCGACGCTCTCGGCGTACGTCTGGATGTTCGCGGCGGCCTTCGCCGGGGTCTCCCTGCCCTTGGCCACGGCCTCGACCTCCTTGCCGATCCGGGTGGCGACCTGCTGCCAGGTGGCCACCCGCGGGAACGCCCGGGTGTTCTTCAGCTGGGTGAAGAAGGCGTCGAGCAGCGGCTGTTCCTTGATCGCGGAGTCGTCCCAGGCGGAGATCACGGCGGGCAGCGAGCTGTACGCCTCGAACTGCGCGACCTGGGTGCTCGGCCGCGCCAGATGGCGGATGAGCTTCCAGGACGCGTCGGCGTTGCCGCTGTCGGCGAGCACGCCCCAGCTGCCGCCGGCGGAGAACGACACACTGCCCGAGGACCCGGCGGGCAGCGGTGCGGTGGCGACGTGGGACGCGGTCCAGCCGGTCTTCTTCGCGACGGTGTCGAGCTGGCCGATCACCCACGGGCCCGTGATCATGCTCGCGGTCTTCCCGCTGACGAAGTAGGGCTGGGCGTCGAGGAACGTGGGGCCGCCGGTGTCGGCGGTGCCCGAGGTGAAGAAGGACGCGTTGTACCGCAGCGCGTCGGCCATCGCCCGTGTGTCCAAGGTCCACCTGCCGCCGGACGACAGCAGCGAGCCGCCGGCCTGCCAGGCGTACATCGCCACGTCCTGGCCGTTGAAGATGTCCCAGCCGATGTCCGCCCCGAGGCCGTGCCCGGCCCCGACGCCCTGCAGCGCCTTCAGGAACGGCGTCATGGCGTCCCAGGTGGCCGGCGCCGTCACCCCGGCCTTCGCGGCGAGGTCGGAGCGGTAGACGAGGGCGTACGTGTACGCGTACCAGGGCACCGTGTAGGCCACGTCGTCGACCACTCCCGCGTCCCACAGGCTCGTGAAGAACGCGTCGGGGTCGACGAGGCCGTCCGGGACGGGCTTCAGGGTCGACGCGTCGAGGAACTGCGCCTGGGACTCGGGGAAGAACTGGGCGACGTCCGGTCCCTTGCCCGCGGCGATCGCCGCCTGGAGCTTGGTGTAGTACTCGGCGTTCGGGATCAGCGTGAACGTCACGTCGACGTCCGGGTTCGCCTTCTTGAAGGGCTTGATGACCTTGTCGAGCACATCGGCGTCGCCCTGGGCCGCCCAGACGCTGACGGTGCCGGTGGCCGGGGAGCTGTCGACGGGCTCGGCGGTGCCGGTGGCGGCCGTGCCGTCGCCGCGTCCGCAGCCGGCCAGGGGAAGGGTGGAGCCGAGGGCCAGACCGGCGGCCAGTCTGAGGGCGCCGCGGCGGGTGAGGTGGGACACGGGGACTCCTGTCTCATGAGGGCGCTGAGGACAGTGATGCTTCTTTTCGGGGGGAAGTAGCGTTTTGCGCGGCATGGACCCCATGGGCCGGATGGGGTGTGTGCGGCCGACGGCGATGACGCTACGAACGCCGTGTTTCCGCCGCGTGGCGGCCCTCACCTCGAATAATTTCGGAACGTGTAGCGAAATCGGTCCGGTCGGCAGGCGTACGTGACTTACGTATGTGCGTTACTGCACTTCCTCGGGGCCCGGGACGCGCCGGCGGGCGCGGGGCGGGGTTCACCCCGTGCTCCCGCGCCCCGCGCCCGCCGGCTGGGGGCAGGGCGCGGCCGTGGCGGCCCCGGTACGGCGCACCGCTCGGCCGCACCCCGTCCGAGCAGCTACTTCCCTCGCCCCGGCGCGACCGCTCGCCCCACCGTCGGCGAGGGGATCCGGCGCGCCGGACGCGCCCTCCGGACCCACCGCCCCCGCTCCCCCACGCGGCCAACGAGCCGCTCACGCACGCCGATTCGGGGACGAACCGCCGCCCACGGCGGTGGTTAGGGTGAGCCCGCCGACGGCAGAAGATCGTCGGTGTCCGGTCGACGTGAGCACGCTCGGGGGCGTGCTCCTTCTCCGCCTGGAGGTTGGGTGATGCACGTACAGCACGGACAGGGTCCGTGGAAACGCCGCGTACGGCGGTCCCTCGCCGCCGCCGCGATCGCATGAGGGCTGGTCGGCAGCGGCATGACCGCGACTCCGGCCACCGCCGCGCCGGGGGAGGCGGCGGTGGACGGCAGCATCCGTGAGTTCGCCGCGGAGAACGGCACCGGGAGCTCCTCGGGCACCGTCACCCCCATGATCGTGGGCGGTTCGGAGACCACCATCGCCAAGGCCCCGTACATGGTCCAGCTCTTCTACCTGGACAGCGCCGACACGCTGTGGTTCTGCAACGGCGCCCTGATCGCGCCGAACAAGGTGCTGACCGCGGCCCAGTGCGTCGACGGCCGCACGCTGACCAACCGGGACAAGGCCGTGGTGCTGGGCGGCACGGCGACGTGGGCGGACCTCGACCACAGCATCCGGATCGGGATCAAGCGCCAGTGGGTGCACCCCTCGTACAGCCCGTCGGGCGTCGCCCACGACCTCGCCGTCCTCACGCTCAACGGCACACTGCCCTACACCCCCGCCCGGGTCGCGCTCGGCAGCGACAGCGTGCTGTACCAGCCGGGGGTCGAGGCCACGGTCTACGGCTGGGGCGTGACCGGTACCGCACGGGGTCAGTCGGGCGAGTCGGGCGCGCTGAAGGAGGCTGCCCTGCCGGTCCAGGCGGACTCCACCTGCGACACCGCGCTGAGAACGGCACTGGGCGGCCAGGACGCCTTCGTGGAGTCCGTGATGACCTGCGCCGGCCGGCCCGCCGGCGCCGACGACACCACGACCACCACGCCCTGCATGAGCGACGCCGGCGCCCCGTTGGTCGTGAGCGGCCGCATCGTGGGCGTCTTCTCCTGGGCGTCGTCGACAGCGAGAAGTGGTGCGGGGTGGAGGGCACCTATCCCGTGTTCACCCGGACCGGCGCCTATGCCGGGGTGACGCGTGCGCAGACCTTCGACACCGACTTCTCCGGTGACGGCCGGGCCGATCTGTTCGCCCGCAGGTCGAGCGGGGGCACGGCGTACGCGTACAGGGGTACGACGCTCAAGACCCGGAGTTCGGCGGGCAGCGGCTGGGGCGGGTACGACAAGGTGCTGCAGACCGACCTCGACCGTGACGGCGTCGTCGACTACGTCGCGCGCACCACGGCGGGAGTCGTGCGCTGGCGGCATCTGTCCTCGGGGCAGTGGGTGAACAGCCGGATCGCCACCGGGTGGAGGGGCGTCCGGCAGATCGTGGCTCCCGGTGACGTCACCGGTGACGCGCTGCCGGATCTGGTGACCGTGGACTCGGCGGGCACGCTGTGGCGCTACCCGGGCAACGGCCGGGGCGGCTTCGGCAGCCGGGTGAAGATCGGCTCGGGCTGGAAGACGTACACCCAGGTCGTCGCGCACGGCGACTTCACCGGCGACGGGCGCCCGGACCTCGTGGGCCGCACCTCGGCCGGGGCCCTGTACGTCCACCCGAGCAGCACGACCGGCACCTACCCGTTCGGCACCCGCAAGCTGGTGAGCCGGACGGTGTTCAAGTCGGCCACGGCCCTGGTGGCCGTCGGTGACGTGAACGGCGACGGCAAGGCGGATCTGGTCGCCCGGACCGCCTCCGGGGCCCTGTGGCTCCACAAGGGCAAGGGGAACGGGACGTTCGCGACCGCGGTGAAGGGCGCCACCGGCCTCAGCTCCTTCAACCTCTTGGGCTGAGAGGAGGCCCGCGTCTCAGCGGGGCGGGGCACGCGAAGCCTCCGGGACGGCGGTGCCGTCCCGGAGGCTTCGTCGGCTCGGCCGTCAGCCGTTGGAGAAGCGGCCCGCCTGGGCGAGGAGCTGCTCCGCGTCGTCGGTCGGCGGGTAGATCCAGATCGCGTTGATGTTCTGCTTGAGGGTCTTGGCCTCCTCGCCGGTCAGCGCGACCCTGCGGTCCCAGCCCTCCGTGTAGACGGCTCCCGCGGGACCGAGGTCAAGGCAGGTGACGTAGGGGTCGGGGGTGAAGGGCAGCAGGGCGTCGCCCAGGAGGTCGGCGGCGACGTTGTGACCGGCGAACTTGCCCATGGGCAGGGCGTGCTGGCAGGACTGCGTCGTGGTGCGCCCGTCCTCGGCGGGGGCGAGCGCGGTGTCGCCGGCCGCGTAGACGTCGGGCACCCCGATCACCCGCAGGTGGGCGTCGACGCTCAGCCGTCCCAGGCGGTCGCGCTCGCCGGGGATCTGGGCGGTGAGGGGGCTCGCCGCCATACCGGCCGTCCACACGACCGTTGCCGCGGGGATCACTTCGCCGTCCGACAGGGTGACGTCCTGGCGGGTCACCGCCGCCACGGTGCGTCCCAGGCGGCGCTCGATCTTCAGTTCGTCGATCGCACCGTCGATGGTCGGGCGCGGGCCGGGGCCGAGTTCCGGGCCCACGACGTCGGCGAGGTCGACGAGGACGACCCGGACGTCCTCGGCCGCGCCCTGGCGGGCGGCGATCGCCCGGAGCCGTTCGCCCAGCGCGGTGGCGAGTTCCACGCCGGTGAAGCCGGCGCCGACCACGACGGCGGTGTAGCGGCCCATGGACGGCGCCCGGTCGGGCAGCCGCCGGAGGTGGTGGTCGAGGGCGGCCGCCGCCGGAAGGGTGTCGACGTCGAAGACGTCCTGGGAGCCGGGGAACTCCGGCCGCACCAGCTGGCTTCCCGTGGCCAGCACCAACTTGTCGTAGGACAGGTCCAGTTCCTCACCCGTGCGCCCCACGGCGCGTACGGTGCGCGCCTCGGTGTCGATCCCCGTGACGGTCGCCGTGACCCGGCGGACGCCGATCGGGCCGAGGACACGGTCGAGGGCGACCCGCATGCCGTCGGGGGCGTCCTCGTACAGGCGGGGGCGGATGACCAGGTCGTCGCCGCCGCTGACCAGCGTCACCCGCAGGTCGTCACCGGCGTCGCCCGCCTGACGGGCGGCCCGCACGGCTCCCGCCGCGCTCCACACGCCGGCGAAGCCGCCACCGATGATCAGGACATCCTTCATGAACTACTCCGTTGTCGAAAAGGGCCGCCGGCGATCACACGCGGGGCTGGTCCGGCGCCGGTGAGTGCTGCAGCACGGAATTGACACTCTGCAGTGAGGCGCCCACAACGAACATACCGTTGAGATCAACACCTTGTCACACGGGGTCATCCGACGCTTCCTGTCACACATCCCTGGCCTCCCCGGTCAGTAGTGCGTAGGCGCCCCCTCGACAAGGAGATCATCATGGAGCCGCGTCTCGACTACTTCGGCCACCCCCTCGCGGGCAAGGTGCTGAGGCACATCAACTCGGCCGGCAAGCTGGTCGCGGACTCGGCCCTGCCTTCCGCGACCCAGGAACTGGTGAAGATCAGGGCCAGCCAGATCAACGGCTGCGGTTTCTGCACCGACATGCACACCAAGGACGCCACCGCCGCCGGGGAGACCGCCCAGCGCCTCCACCTGGTCGCGGCCTGGCGCGAGGCCAAGGTGTTCACCGAGGCCGAGCGCGCCGCGCTGGAACTGGCGGAACAGGGCACCCGCATCGCCGACGCGGCCGGCGGTGTCACCGACGAGGCCTGGGCGAACGCCGCGAAGCACTTCGACGAGGAACAGCTCGTCGCGCTGCTCTCCCTCATCGCCGTCATCAACGCCTACAACCGCGTCAACGTCATCAACCAGCAGCCCGCCGGCGACTACCGGCCCGGCCAGTTCGGCTGACAGTGTCACACACTGTGTTCGGATCGCCCGGGGACCCGGTGCCGGCCGGCCTGCGCGCCCTTCCCCGTCCCGTGGCCGCGGTGGTGGGCGCCGGTGGCGTGCTCGGAGCGGCGCATGTCGGCGTCGGACACGCGCTGGAGCAGCGCGGGTTCGTCCCGGACATGATCATCGGAACCTCGGTGGGTGCCCTCAACGGGGCCATCGCGGCCGCCCACCCCGACCGGGCCGCGCCCTGGCTGGACCATGTGTGGACGCGGTTGCGTCGCCGTGAGGTGTATCCGCTCGGCCATCTGTCCTCACGGGCCAGTGTGTTCACCGATCGTGGCCTGCGCCGGCTGATCGCCCGAGCCGGGCTGCCGCCCCGGATCGAGCAACTGGCGGTCCCCTTCACGGCGGTGGCCATGGACCTGGGCACCGGCGCCGCGGTGCTGCTCGACGAGGGAGACCTCGAGTCCGCGCTGCTGGCCAGCGCGGCCATTCCCGGGATGCTGCCCCCGGTGGACCGTGCGGGCCGGACGCTCGTCGACGGCGGGGTGGTCGCCTATGTCCCGGTCCGGGCAGCCCTGCAGGCCGGGGCGGCCAGCGTGGTGGTCATCGCGACCGGGCCGGAGAGCTCACCGCCGGGCCCCCTCGGTCCGCGCCGGCGTGCCGGTGCGATCGCCGCCAGGGCAGGGCTGCTGCTGTTGCACCATCAGATCGAGGGTGATCTGCAGGAGGTGGCCCGGCACATCCCGACCGTCGTCCTGCCGACAGGCATCGAGACCTGGCCCGCACCCTGGGACTTCGGCCACTCGCAGCGGCTGATCAGCACCGCCTCCCGCACGGCGGGGCGCTTCCTCGACGGGCTGCGCGTCAGCGGGCCGGGCCTGTACCGGGTCGACGGCCCTGCGGCCGGGTCCGCCGGTCCGGATCACGTATCCACTACTTCCGCAGGGGGAGTCGACCTGTGAGTGCCATCGCGTTCCTCAACATCGCCATGCACGGACGCGTCAACCCGACCCTCCCGGTCGTGGCCGATCTCGTCCGGCGCGGCCACACCGTCACGTACCACACCTCGCCCGCGTTCCGCGGGGAGATCGAGGCCGCCGGGGCGACCGTGTGCCTCTACCCCGGGGGCGACCAGCCGCTGCCCGATCCGCCGACGCCGCTCACCCTGCTGGAGGGGCTCGCGGGCGCCGCCGTACGCATGCTGCCCGCCGTGCTCACCGATCTGCGCCGCGTCCGGCCCGACCTGATCGTCCACGACAGCGCCTGTCCGTGGGGGGCGGTCGCCGCCCGTGAACTCGGGGTGCCGGCGGCGTCGTCGTACACCACCTTCGCGTTCGACCGGCACGTGCCCAGCCCCACCCACGGCTCGTGGGACCTGCTGGCCGAGGCGAGGACCCGCCCCCGCACCCTCCGGGGCTATGTGCGGTCCCGCTGGGAGCTGCACCGCCGCTTCGACGCGCGGGGGTTGCCCCTGGTCGACCTGGGGAACATCCGCCAGCCGCTCAATCTGGTCTACACGTCGCGGGAGTTCCAGCCCGCCGTCGAGGACTTCGACGGGTCCTACCGGTTCGTCGGCCCCAGCGTCGGCGCCCGGCCGGCCGACCCGTCGTTCCCGGCCGACCGGCTCCAGGACCCGGTCCTGTACGCCTCGCTGGGCACGGTGTTCAACGCCGACCCGCACCTGCTGCGCGGCCTGGCCACCGCGCTCGCCCCGCTGGGCGGCACCGTGATCGTCTCGACCGGGCAGACCGATCCCGACGCGCTGGGGCCGCTGCCGGCCAACGTGCTCGTCCGCCGCTCCGTGCCGCAGCCGGAGGTGCTGGCCCGCGCGGCGCTGTTCGTCACCCACGGCGGGATGAACAGCGTCAACGAGGCCCTGTACGCCGGGGTTCCGATGCTGGTGGTCCCGCAGGGCGCCGACCAGCCGATGGTGGCCCGTCGCGTCGTGGAGCTCGGCGCCGGACTGTCGATCCGGACCCGGGACGTCGCCAGGGGCGCCGTGCGCACGCTCGCCCGGCGCCTGCTCCAGGAAGACCGGTTCCGGGCGGCCGCGGGCACCCTGCGGGCCGCCCAGCGGAAGGCGGGCGGGCATCGGCGGGCCGCCGACGAACTCGAGCGGTATCTGCGAGCGGTCGGCCCGGTCGGCCGGCCGGCGCCCGTCGATCCGTCAGGGCGAGGCTGAGCGATGTCATCCGTCGTCGTCCTGCTGCTGTGCGCCGGGCTGTCGGAGGCCGCCGGGCGCATCCTGCCGCTGGTGTCGCACCGGCCCGGCATGTCACGGACCGTCGTGGCCGGCCTGGTGCTGACCGGTGGCGTCGTCGAGGGTGTGGTGTTCGCGCTCTGGCCGCTGACCGCGTGGACCCTGGCCGAGGTGGTGGTGTCCTCGCCACCGGGCACCGAGCCGGTGTGGACACCCGGCCTGGTCGCCCCGCTCGTGCTCTCCGCCGTCCTCGCGTTCCCGTTGCTCGGGCCCCTGCTCCACCTGCTGCTCTTCGTGGGGGTAGGAGCCGGTCTGGCCGAGCCGCTCGCGGCGGCGAGCGGGCTCGGCTGGTGGGACGCCGCCGGGTGCGTGGCCCTCGCCGGGGCCGGGCTCGGTGTCGCCGTGGAGACCGTGCGCCGTCTGGTCGTGAGGATCAGTACGACGCGTGCACCGGAGGCACTCGTATGAACGACCTGCTGCTCTGGCTCTGCCTGCTGGGGCCGGTGCTGCTCGCCGAAGGACTGCTGGCCCGCTACGAGGTGATGGCGTACGGCGCGGGCTGGCGGGCCCCGGTCACCGAACTCCCGGAGGGCGTGCCCTACGCCCGGGGCGCGGCCCCCGACAGTCCGCCCGCCGCCTACGTGGTCTACCTGGACGGCATCGGCAAGCGTCGCGTCCGCGACACCCGGGACGGCGGCCGGCTGGTCGAGGCCGTGCTCGCCGGGGCGCCGGAACTGCGGGTGCTGGGACAGGTGCAGCCCTACTCGCCGCTGGCCGACCCGCTCGCCGACCGGCCGGTGTGGGCGTGGCTGCGCCACCACGTCGGGCTGGTGCTGTTCCTGCACAACGTCATGCAGATCTTCGTCGCCGCCGACCACCGGTACCGCCCCCTGTACAACCGGGCCGTCGGCTCCCAGATCGCCACCCAGCTCCGGCTCGCCGGCTACTCGCCCGGCAGCGGCATCCCCGTGGTGCTGCTCAGCTACAGCGGCGGCGCCCAGGTCGCCACCGGCGCGGTCGACGCGCTCCACACCCGACTGGGCTGCCCGCTCCTGCTGATCACGCTCGGTGGGTTCCACAACGGCGCGAACGACCTCACGCACGCCGCGCACGTGCATCAACTCACCAGTGCGAGCGACCGGATCGAGCGGGTCGGCACCTGGATCTTCCCCCAGCGCCGGCGTCTGTTCCGGCGCAGCGGATGGAACCGCGCCCGCCGCGCCGGGAAGATCACCGTGCATCGGCTCGACCCCGCCACACACCTCGGACCCCGCAGCTACATCAGCCCCGTGGGCCTGCTGCCCGACGGCCGCAGCTACCTCGACCACACCGCCGACACCGTGATCGCGCTCGTCCGCGCCTTTCACGGCGCGACCGCGCAGACGAACGAGCCGTTGCCCGGAGGGCATTGAGCGACGGAGCCGCGCGAGCTCCTCGACCGTCAGTGGTGGACGAGGAGCATCACGACGTGCCCAGGTGGGTCGCAAGGAGACACAGCACACCGTCGTCGCGGCACGGCGCCGGTGTCACAACATGGGTGAGTGGATTGTCGTACGTAGTGCATACGGCGACTTCGCCGTCACCAGGACGCCAGGACACCAGGGGCGCGCCGCCCCGTCGACGAAAAGGGATCCAGATGAGGGTAGTTGTCGCCGGGGCCACCGGCCGGATCGGCTCCAGGACGGTTGCGAGGCTCCGTGACCACGGGGTGGAGGTCGTGCCCGTGTCACGCCGTCACGGTGTCGACGTGATCACGGGAGACGGTCTGGGCGAAGCCCTGCGGGGCGCCGAGGTGCTGGTGGACGTCACCGACGCGCCCACACGCACCGAGGGGGCGGGCCTTCAGTTCTTCCACACCGCCACGACCAATCTGCTGGCCGCGGCGGTCGCGGCCGGTGTGGAGCACCACATGGTCCTCTCCGTCGTGGGAGCCGACTGGCTGTGGTCGGACTACTTCCGCGCGAAGCTGCTCCAGGAGGAGATCGTACGGAACTCGCCCGTTCCCCACTCGATCGTGCGGGCCACGCCGTTCTTCGAGTCCATCGAAGTCATGGTGGAGAAGAACACCGTCTACGACCGCGTGCATGTCGCGCCGGTGCTCGTGCAACCCGTGTCGACGGACGACGTGGCCGTCGCCGTCGCCCATGTCGCCGTGGGCCTTCCGCGGTTCGGCGTCCTCGAGACCGCCGGCCCGGACGTGCGTCGCCTCGACGACCTCGCAGGCGAGGTGCTGACGGCCCGCCGGGACGGGCGAGTCGTCGTTCCCGACCCACAGGCCCGTTACTTCGGTGCCGAGTTGGAGGAACGGACGCTGCTGCCCGGGGCGGACGCCCACGTGGGCCAGAAGTCGTTCACCGAGTGGCTCGCGCAGCCCGTCGTCCCGGAGACACTGTCATGAGTGACCCCGCCCGGCCCGCGGAGCCCTTCGCGACGAGTGAGCTCGACCAGCTACCCGACCCCGACGCCGAGGAGACCGCGGAATGGCAGGCGTCGCTCGACGCCGTCATCCGGCACGCGGGGCCCGATCGCGCCGTGTACCTGCTGCGGCGCGTGTACGAGTACGCGGCCAGGTCCGGCGTGGCCCTGCCGGGACTGCTGTCCACGGACTACGTCAACACGATCCCGGCCTCGTCCCAGCCGGCCTTTCCGGGTGACGTCGCCATGGAGTCGCGCATCACCGCCCTGAACCGTTGGAACGCCGCCGCGATGGTGACCCGCGGTTCCCGGCTGGGACTCGGCGGCCACATCTCGACGTACGCTTCGGCGGCCTGGCTCTACGAGATCGGCTTCCACCACTTCTTCCGGGGCAAGGACCGCGACGGCTCGGGTGACCAGCTGTACCTGCAGGGGCATGCCTCACCCGGCATCTACGCCCGGGTGTTCCTCGAAGGGCGCCTGAGCGAGCGGCAGTTGGACGGATTCCGGCGAGAGGCCGACGGTCATGGACTGCCGTCCTACCCGCACCCCAGGCGCCTGCCGTGGCTGTGGGAGTTCCCGACGGTGTCCATGGGTCTCGGCCCGCTCGCCGCCGTCTACCAGGCCAGGTTCAACCGCTACCTGCACGACCGGGGCATCAAGGACACCTCTGCCTCCCGGGTGTGGGCCTTCCTCGGCGACGGAGAGACGGACGAGCCCGAGTCGACCGCGGCGCTGACGCTCGCCGCCCGTGAGGGGCTCGACAACCTCACCTTCGTCGTCAACTGCAACCTGCAACGCCTGGACGGCCCCGTACGGTCCAACTCGAAGATCGTCCAGGAGCTGGAGGCCCGGTTCCGTGGCGCGGGCTGGCATGTGGTGAAGACCCTCTGGGGCGAGGCCTGGGACCCCGTACTGCGACAGGACACCGACGGTGCCCTCGTCCACCGCCTAGGCGAGGTGCCCGACGCCCAGATGCAGACGTACGCCGCCCGGGACGCCGCGTACATCCGCAAGCACTTCTTCACCGGCGACGCGCTGTCCCGCCTCGCGGCGGGCCTGAGCGACGCACAGCTCACCGACCTGTTCGCGAACTCCCGGGGCGGCCATGAACCCCTCAAGGTCTACGCCGCCTACCGGGCCGCCGTCGAGTACGCGGGGAAGCCGACCGTCGTCCTCGCCCAGACGGTGAAGGGCCACACCCTGGGAGCGGCCTTCGAGTCCCGCAACGCCAACCATCAGATGAAGAAGCTGACCATGGCCCAGTTCCGCCAGATGCGCGACGCGCTGGAACTGCCCATCCCGGACAGCGCGCTGAGCGGGGACCTGGTGCCGTACTGGCACCCCGGTGAGGACTCCGAAGAGGTGCGGTACCTGCGTGACCGGCGATCCGATCTGGCAGGGCCCGTCCCCGTCCGCAGGGTGGTGAACAAACCGCTCGAGCAGCCGCCGTCCGCACGCTTCGAAGCCCTCCTGAAGGGCTTCGGCACGCAGGAGGTGGCCACCACCATGGCCCTGGTCCGGCTGGTCAAGGACCTGATGCGGGACAAGGAGACCGGGCAGCGCTGGGTGCCGATCATCCCGGACGAGGCACGCACCTTCGGCATGGAAGCCCTGTTCCCGACGGCCGGGATCTACTCGCCGCAGGGGCAGACCTACGAACCGGTCGACGCGGACCAGCTGCTCCACTACCGCGAGGCCAGGAACGGCCAGCTCATCGACGAGGGCATCACCGAAGCCGGTTCCCTGGCCGAGTTCACGGCGGCGGCGACCTCGTACGCCACACACGGCGAACCCATGATCCCCTTCTACATCTTCTACGCCATGTTCGGTTTCCAGCGCACCGGTGACCAGTTCTGGGCGCTCGCCGATCAGATGGGACGCGGATTCGTCATCGGAGCCACGGCCGGTCGGACGACCATGACCGGCGAGGGACTGCAGCACGCCGACGGGCACTCACATCTGCTGGCCTCGACCAATCCGGCGGCGGTGAGCTACGACCCGGCCTTCGCCTACGAGATCGGGGTGATCGTCAGGGAAGGGCTGCGACGGATGTACGGCAAACAGCCCGAGGACGTCTTCTACTACCTGACGGTCTACAACGAGCCCAAACGGCAGCCCCCCATACCCACCGGGTCCTCGGTCGAGGAGGGCATCCTGCGCGGCCTGTACCTGTTCCGACAGGCGGAGCCCGGCGACGCGGGGCCGCGGATCCGGTTGCTGGCCTCCGGTACGGCCATCCACTGGGCGCTGGAAGCCCAGGAGTTGCTGACGTCCCAGTGGGAAGTCCGCGCCGACGTCTGGTCGGTGACCTCCTGGACGGAGCTGCGCCGCGACGCCCTGGAGGCCGACCGGGCGCGGCTGCGGGGAGAGGAGCGCGTTCCGTACGTGACGGCTGCGCTGTCGGGCACCGAGGCACCCGTCCTGGCGGTCAGCGACTGGATGCGGCAGGTGCCCGATCAGATCGGTCAGTGGGTGGAACAGGACTACTCGTCCCTGGGAACGGACGGCTTCGGGCTCTCGGACACCCGGGATGCGGTGCGCCGCTATTTCCGGGTGGACGCCGAGTCGATCGTCGTCGCCGCCCTGGACCTGTTGGCCCGGGCCGGCGCCGTCGCCCCGGAGACGGTCGTCAAGGCGCGCGACCGCCACGGCCGGCAGGGCTGAGCACCCCTCGGACACGTGTGGAGCCGCGACGGATTTTGCACGGCGGGCGAGTGCACCCTTCTCCCTCGGATGTGTCCGTCGTCCCTCTCGACCCCGCTGCCCGCGGAGCCGTTTCTGGATGTGGCCCCGCGTCACGTACCGAGGTGATCGGGGAGCTGGTGAGTTCCGGGATCGGCCGCTGTCACAACCCGGGTGACTTGTCGGTCAACCAGCTGTCCGAATCCCCGGACGTCCTCACGAGCAGAGGTGCGTGACACATGAAATCCGGCATGATTCGCCCGCTGGGCTCCTACCGCAGCCGCGATGTCGACGGAGGCCTGCGTTGACCGAGGAGATCCGGTTGCCCGAGCTGTCCGTCACCAAGGACTTCGACGGAGAGTCCTTCGCCCCCCTTTACACCACGACGGTGAGGGTGAGCGGTGGGATCGCGAGTCACGGGCGGGCCTCGGGGCGGGCACGCTCCGACGACGGAGTCCTGGATCTCGACCTGCGCATGCCTGCCGAACTGGGAGGAGACGGCCGGGGAACGAATCCCGAGCAGCTGTTCGCGGCCGGATTCGCCGCCTGCTTCCACGGGGCGCTGAGCCTGGTGGCGCGACAGGCCGGGCTCGATCCCGCCGCGATCTCCGTGGAGGCGACGGTGGCGTTCGGGCGGGACCCGGGAGACGGCGGCTACTTGTTGCGCGTCGACCTGGTGGTGAACTGGCCGGACGTCGACCGTGAGATCGCCGCCCCACTCCTGGAGACCGCCGATTCGCTGTGCCCCTACGCGAGGATGGCCTGGGAGGGGACGCCGACGACGATCACGCTGGCTCCCTAGCCGGCGCCGGTCCCGGGCAGTGTCCGGAGCCGCCGTGCGTCCCTGCCGACGCACGGCGGCTCGTCACACGACGGCCCGCCCGACCGGGACGGGTGCGGGCCCCGCGGCGGCGGCCGTTCACGCCTGCCGGTGACCCCGGTCGGTGTCGAACTCGGCCCAGGCCCGGCCCCACTGCGCCCCCCGGCGCACCTCCAGCCGCACCCGAGCGACCCACCAGCCGCTCACCACCAGCAGGCCCAGGCCTCCCCCGGTGGCCACGCCGACGGCCGCTCCGTGGGACCTGGCCCGGGCCGGGGTGGGCGGCGCAGGACGCGAACGGCCCTCGTCGTCGAGCCACACCGTGACGGGCGAGCCCGCTCTGCTGCCCGCTGCCACGGGAGCCTCACCGGTCTGGACGGAGCCGTCGGTGGTCGTCCACCGCACGGTCGCCCGCGCGTCACCGTCCGCCGTACCGGAGAGCCGTGACGGCGTCGCGGGGGCGGCGTCCTCGACGAGGCGCGCGGCGGTACGGTGCAGGCCCCGCGCCTGGTCGAGAGCGGAGCGCTCGGCGACGTCGGCCGTCACCACGCCCACCGCGGGCGCCGCGAGCAGCAGCGTCACCGCTGCCACGCCGATCCACGCCTCGACGACGTCGGAGCGCCGTCTGAGCGGGTTGCGCCGCCAGCGCCAGAGCGGCACCCTGCCACCTCGTTTCAGCATGTGTGTATCCCTCCGGGCACGGCGGACTGCGAGGACGGAAGCGATCAGGCGGAGGGACACGGGGCGCGCAGATGGGCCCGCCCCGGACGCTCGTGTGCGTCGGCTCCGGGCTCGCACAACTTGCTTCACAGGGAAGACAGAGCGGGGACCGCGTCTGTGACATGCCGTGTGCAAAAGGTTTCACATGTGCGTGTGTCTCCTTGTCTTAGCGGTAGCGGGACGAGTCACGGCATCCCGACGCGCCTCACCGCCGAAAGGAAGAGTGATGAACGCACGCATCGTGTCCGTGGGGGAGGGCCGGCGCCTCGCCCGCTCCATCACGGTCGGTCCTCATGCGCTGACCGCGGACGTCAAGAGCCTGCGGCTGACCAGCGGCCTGGAGCCCTGCCAGGTGAAGCAGCTGCTGGCGGTGGCGGGGCGCTGTCCCGTGCACCGTCTCCTGACCCGGGAGGTCCCGGTCGTCACCGTGCCCACCGTCATGACCCGGCCCTCCCCGCCTTTCGGCCGGACACTGCCGCAAACCCGGTCAGGAGGGGAACCACAGGTCGGCGTCGGCTGCCTCCGCGACGGCTCGTCCGTCCGATCCGAGGCCCCCTGGAAGTACTCGGCGTTGATGGCCGTGAAGTGCGCCCAGCGCTCCGGGACGTCCGCTTCCGGGAAGATCGCCTCGACCGGGCAGCCTCGCCGACCCCCGCACCGTCCAGATCGTCGCCCAGGGCGCCGCCCGGGGCATCGACGACCTGGAGCGCTACGGCATGGCCTTCGCCCGTGAGGAGGACGGCCGGATCTCCCAGCGGTTCTTCGGCGCGCACAAGTTCCGGCGGACCGCCTTCGCCGGCGACTCCACCGGTCTGGAGATCCAGCGCACCCTCGTCAAGCGTGCGGAGCAGCTCGACGTCCCCGTGCTCGACGGTGTCTGCGTCACCCGGCTGCTGGTGCACGACGGCGCCGTCTTCGGTGCCTACGGGCTTCGATCTCACGAGCGGACGGCGCCACCTGATCCACGCCGACGCGGTCGTCCTGGCCGCGGGCGGCCACACCCGCATCTGGCGGCGCACCTCCTCACAGCGCGACGAGAACACGGGCGACTCCTTCCGGCTGGCCGTGGAGGCCGGAGCCCGCCTGCGCGACCCCGAACTGGTCCAGTTCCCATCCCTCCGGGATCATCGAGCCGGAGAACGCGGCCGGCACCCTGGTCAGCGAGGCCGCCCGGGGCGAGGGCGGGATCCTGCGCAACGCCCTCGGGGAACGCTTCATGGCCCGCTACGACCCGGACCGGATGGAGCTGTCCACCCGCGACCGCGTGGCACTGGCCTCCTACACGGAGATCAAGGAAGGCCGCGGGACGCCCAAGGGCGGGGTGTGGCTCGACGTCTCCCACCTCCCCCGGCAGACGATCATGAACCGGTTGCCCCGGGTGTACCAGACGATGCTCGACCTGCAGATGCTGGACATCACCCGCGAGCCCATCGAGATCGCTCCCACCGCGCACTACTCGATGGGCGGGGTGTGGGTGCGTCCGGAGGACCACAGCACCGATGTGCGGGGCCTGTACGCCATCGGCGAGGCGTCGAGCGGGCTGCACGGCGCCAACCGCCTCGGCGGGAACAGTCTCATCGAGCTGCTGGTCCACGGCCGTATCACCGGGCGCGCGGCCGCCGCCTACTCGGAGTCCCCGACCGCGCAGCCGCGGTCGGCGTCGGCGGCGGCCGAGGCCCGCGCCGAGGTCGACGAACTCCTCGCCGCAGACGGCCCGGAGAACCTCCGCGCCCTGCAGCGCGCCATCCGCACCACGATGACCTAGTGCCGCGGGAGTCGTCCGCGACGAGGAGGGCCTGCGCGCCGGGCTGGCGGAACTCGAGGTGATCGAGAAGAGGTGGTGAATCTCGTGTGGTCCCCGACGACCGGTATCACCCGCGAAAGCATTCCGGCCGTCCCGGACGAGATCTCCTCCCTGATGGAAGAAGTCTCTACCGAAGGAAAGCTGGCCGAATAGCGGCCCATTGTCACAACTCGAACCACTGTCCTGTCTTTTCCAGTGAACCTCCGAGAGGAATCCGTCATGAGGGACGTAGGGCACGAGGCGGTCGCCGCGCCCGACACGGGTGGCAACACGCTGACGGGCGAGGGCCTGGCCGAGGTCCTGGAGGGCGCGGCGGTCGTGGTGGACGTGTCCAACTCCCCCTCCTTCCTCGAAGGCGGAGGGCGAGGCCGGCGTGACGCACCATGTGGCGCTGTCGGTCGTCGGCACCGAGCGCCTCCAGGAGAGCGGGTACTTCCGCACCAAGCAGGTCCAGGAGGAGCTGATCAGGGCGTCCGGGATGCCGTACTCCATCGTCCACGCCACACAGTTCTTCGAGTTCCTGTGGGGATCGCGGACATGTCGACCGAGGGCGACACCCTGCGTCTGGCCCCGGTGAAGATCCAGCCCATCTACTCCCGGCGACGTGGCGGCGGCCGTCGGCCGCGCCGCGGTCGGCTCCCCGGTGGGCGGTGTGGTGGAGGTCGCGGGGCCCGACCGGTGCCGGCTCGACGAGCTGATCAGCAAGGGTCTCGCCGCCAAGAACGACCCCCGTACGGTCGTCACGGACCCGCACGCCCCGTACTCCGGCGCCGAGCTGGAGGAGACCACGCTGCTGCCCGGTCCTGACGCGCACATCGCCGAGACCCGTTCGCCGACCGGCTCACGCGGCAGCAGCCCCTGGACGTGGCCCCCTGCCGACGGGCCGGGGGCCACGTGGTGGCTTGCCAGGACGAGCCGTTCGAGTCCTCCGCACCGCATCGCCCGCCCCGTCCGAGATCCCCGGCACGAAGGAACTGACTCGCCATGCTCAACCGCGAGGAAACCGTCATGTCCCGTACCGCTCGCCATGCGGGGCTGACCGGCGTCTACACCGTCGACCCCCTGCACAGCACGATCGGGTTCTCCGTCCGACACGCCATGATCGCCAACGTGCGCGGAAGGTTCACCGCCTTCGAGGGGATCCTCAAACTCGACGGGACTCGTCCCACCCGGTCGGAGGCCTACCTCACCGTCCAGACCGGCAGCGTGGACACGGGTGTCCCCGAGCGCGACGCGCAGGTCGCCGGCCCGGACTTCCTCGACTCGGCGACCTTCCCCCTCATGAGCTTCCGCTCCATCGGAGTCTTCGACGCCGGGGACGACCGGTTCCGCGTGGGGGGATACCTCCGCATCAAGGACGTCGAACTGCCGATCCGCATCGACCTCGAGTTCGGCGGAGCGAGCCAGGACACCGACGGCCAAAACCGTGTCGGTTTCGAGGGCAGAGCCACCTTGCAGCGCTCCGACTGGGGCCTCGACTGGAACACACCCCTGGCAACGGGTGGGGTCCTGATCAGCGACAAGGTGAAGCTGCTGCTCGACATCTCGGCCGTAGAGGTGCCGCGGACTCAGCCGTAGGCCCTCCCCAGCCACATATACCGAAGGGAAAACTCCCCCAGAGGAGATGAATCAACATGCTGGTCCAGACGCAAAAGTGCCTTGTGCAGGGCGCGTCCGCGGTCGGCACTTCCGGTGCCGAGACGATTTCTGGGTCCCGCTTCTCCGAGGGAAACGGGCGTGGTTCCGCAGGCGGTGAGCGAGTTCGTTGCGGCTCTCGCGTCCGGAATATCGACAAGTGGCTCGTGGGGCTGCAATTCCACACCGAGAAATGCCGAACCGTTTGGCTTTACTACGTCGTGGATGAAGCCTTCGACACGGCTCAGGCAGTGCGCGCGGCCATCCAGCGTGCCGGCAGTGAACCGGAGCGGGTCGCCCTGGGCTGGCCCCGGACCGGGGTCGATCAGGCCGATCGGGTCGAAGTCCAGCGGATCCATCGGGATGCCATCGGCCGTCTCAGCCTGAACGACTGCCTGTAGGTCGAACGACTGCCCGTACACCGGAAGACCACTGGCGGTTCACCGGCCGAGCAGAGACAGCCCTCGAGTTTTCTGGTGCACCACACCGGCGACAACCACCCGCTCGTCGGCGTCCGCGGTGAGGACCCGTTCCAGACACGCGAAGTCACCGGACTGCGCCGCCATGAAGAACGCCTGGACGAGCCGCCGATGCGCGGCCGGGTCCACGGGCTGTCGGCGACGGTCCCCGGCGAGACGCTCCTGGGCTCGTGTGACCTGCTGCCTCGTATTGGCGGCGCTGAGGCACAACAGCTCGGAGATCCGGCTGTACGAGTAGCCGAAACCCTCCCGCAGGACATACACGGCGCGTTGTCTCGGCGTCAGTGTCTCCATCAGCAGGAAAACCGCTCGCTCCACGGCATCCTGTCGCTCGGCCACCGCTTCCGGCGTCGCGCGGGTATCCACCGACTCCGGGAGCCAGGGACTGGCACAGGATTCCCGACGTCTCCGGGCGGACTGGACGACATTGATGGCCAGCCGGACCGTCGTCGTCCTGAGCAGCGCCGACGGGTTCGAGACGGCCGTACGATCCGTGCCCTGCCACCGCAGCCACGCCTCCTGGATCACGTCTTCGGCCTCGCCCGTGTTCCCGACGATGCGGTTGGCGATCTTGAGCAGTCCGGGCCTGGCGCGGACGAAAACCGACGTCGCGTCGTCCAGGTCGTCGACCGTCGGAGTGGCCGTCGGGGCGGCCGTCGTGCCCGCCGTTTCCCGCCCTTGCCCGGCTTCGGCCAGCTGTGTGTCCACGACCGACTCCTCTGCTCCGTGGGTCGGCGGCCTGTTGGCCGCCCACCACCAACGTCGCGCCCGGGGGTGGTCGACCGCGCCCTTGGAAAGCCGTAGGCCGCTGCGTGGTCATGCCGTGGTGGAACCGTGGCCGAACCTCAGGAGCCGTCTGACCAGCAGCGGGTTCGGTTTCACTTGCGACCGTCTCGAACGAGTGGAGCGCTGTAACGTGGCGTCATGACCGCCGACGTCCCTCCCCGCACCACCCCCGCGCGCGTGACCGACCGCCCCGGAGATGCCTCGCCCTTCGCGCTCGGCCTGCTGCTGCGCCGGGCGCACTGGCGCGCGGCCGCGGTGATGGAGGAGGCGCTTCGGCCGCTCGGCATCGAGTTGCGGCATTTCGCCGTGCTGATCGTGCTGGTCGACCGTGGTCCCACGGTGCAGCGGGACCTGGTGGCGGCGACGGGGTCGGACAAGGCGGGCGTCATGCGGGTCGTGGACGACCTGGAGCGCAAGGGGCTGGCCGTACGCAGGTCCGTTCCGGGGGACCGGCGGGTACGGGCAGTGGAGATCACGCCCCGGGGTGTCGAGCTCTTCGACGCGGCTCATGTGGCGGCGGAGCCGCTGGCCGAGCGGCTGGTCGCCGAACTGGCGCCCGGCGAGCCCGAGCGGCTGAGGGATCTGCTGACCCGGTTCGCCCATCCCACGGGCGC
Source organism: Streptomyces sp. NPDC096132 (assembly GCF_044763345.1). Classification (NCBI taxonomy): domain Bacteria; kingdom Bacillati; phylum Actinomycetota; class Actinomycetes; order Kitasatosporales; family Streptomycetaceae; genus Streptomyces; species Streptomyces sp. NPDC096132. The sequence continues at coordinate 62,253 of NZ_JBIWGA010000007.1, read as the reverse complement.
CGAGGAGTAGGCGCGCCCTGAGAGCCGTGGCCGTCGTCGCGGCGTACGCCGTCCTGCGCACCCGGACGGCTCGGATCACGCCGCGAGGCGCTCCGCGAGCGCCTTGGCCTTGGCGGTCGCCGCCTCGAAGGCGCAGGCGCGGGAGGCCTCGTAGAGGGGGATCAGTTCGTTCATGGCCGGGTTGCGCGTGGCCATGGTGAGTTCGGGGACGATGAAGTCGAGGTCCAGGCCGAGGGTGCGCCCGAGGACGGCCTCCAGGTAGTTCTGTACGAACTCGAAGCCCTCGCGCGGCGTGCCCGGCGCGTAGGAGCCGCCGCGGCTGGCGACCACGACGACCGGGGTGCCCTGGGCGGAGGGGCTCTCGCCCGTGGTGCGGCCGGGCAGGAGCACGGCGTCCAGCCATGCCTTGAGGGTCGACGGGATCGAGAAGTTGTGCATGGGCGCGCCGATCACGACGGCGTCCGCCTGCTCCAGTTCCTCGATGAGCCTCACGCGCGCGGCGAACGCGGCGGACTGCTCCGGGGTGCGCTCGGACGGGGCGGTGTAGCCGGCGGACCAGGCGGCGGCGGTGATGTGCGGGACGGGGTCGGCGGCGAGGTCGCGGTGGAGGACCGTGCCCTGCGGGTGCTGCTCCTCCCAGGCCCTGCGGAAGGCGCCCGCGACCGAACGGGACGAGGACGCCTCGCCGGGAAGCACGGACGAGTCGATGTGCAGCAGCGTGGCCATGGGCTTTCTCCAAGGTGCGGCGTCCGGGGCGGGGGCCCACGGGCGGAAGACTTGCGCTCGACGATAGTTAAACACGAGACAGTATCGAATGATACCATCGCGACTGCAACGAAGAGGGAACACGTCGAACAGACGGAGGAGGTAGGCGGTCTTGGACGTCTACGGGGCGGTCACGAGCCGACGGGCGGTACGCGGATTCACCGGCCGGCAAGTCCCGCGGGAGGCGCTGGAACGCGTCCTCACCGCCGCGGCCTGGGCGCCGTCCGCATCGAACCTCCAGCCGTGGCACGCCTACGTACTGACCGGCACGTCACTGGCCGAGCTCAAGAAGCGCACCGGCGAACGCGTGGCCACGGGCGACCCCTGGGACGAGCCGGAGTACGAGCAGTACCCGCCCGATCTGAAGTCCCCGTACCGCGAACGCCGGTCCGCCTTCGGCGAGCAGCGCTACGGCGCGCTCGGCATCCCGCGCGAGGACCTGGAGGCACGCCAGAGGGCCGCTGCCGCAAACTGGGAATGCTTCGGCGCGCCCGCCGCCCTGTTCTGCTACATCGACCGCGCCATGGGCCCGGCCCAGTGGTCCGACGTCGGCATGTACCTGCAGAGCGTCATGCTGCTGCTCCGCGCCGAAGGGCTGCACAGCTGCACGCAGATGGCATGGGCGAAGTATCACAGGACCGTGGCGGAGGTCCTGTCGCCCCCGGACGAGCTCATCCTCTTCTGTGGCATGTCCATCGGATTCGAGGACGCCACCGTGGATCACCCCCGTACGGGCCGGGCACCGTTCGGCGAGACGGTCACCTTCGCCGACGGCCACTGACACCGCCGACCCGCAGCCAACCGAGGTGCGGTTCGTTGCCGCGTCCACATAACGGCATCTATGCCATATTTCGCCCATACCTACGAAAGAGAGGCATGTCATGAACTTCGCAGTTATCGGCGGTACCGGGCTGATCGGATCGCAGGTCGTCAGCAGCCTGAACGCCGCCGGGCACGAGGCGGTACCGCACGCGAAGTCCACCGGACTCGACGTCATCAGCGGTCAGGGAGTGGACGAGGCGGTGGCGGGAGCCGACGTCGTCGTCAACCTGACGAACTCCCCGACCTTCGACGAAGCCTCCCCGGCCTTCTTCCGGACCTCGATGGACAACCTTCTGGCCGCGGCCCGCAAGGGCGGCGTCGGCCACTTCGTCATCCTCTCGATCGTCGGCGTGGACCAGGTGCCGGAGCTGGACTACTACAAGGCCAAGCTCCTCCAGGAGGACCTCCTCAAGGCCGGGCCGATCCCCTACTCGATCGTGCGGGCGACGCAGTTCATGGAGTTCATGGACGCCGTCCTGTCCTGGACCTCCGACGGCGACACCGTCCGGTTGCCCGCCACGCCGATCCAGCCGATCGCCGCCAAGGACGTGGCCGCCGCCGTGGCGGAGGTCGCGGCGGGCGCTCCGCTGAACGGCACACGCGACATCGGCGGGCCCGAGATCTTCTCCCTGGACGAACTGGGCCGGATCACCCTGTCCCACAAGGGCGACCACCGCACCGTCGTCACCGACCCCACCGCCGGCATGTTCGCCCTCGTCAAGGGGGACGTCCTCACGAACAAGGACGCCCGACTCGCCCCCACCCGCTACACGGACTGGCTCTCCTGACAGATCCAGCTCCCCGTGGAACCACGGGTGCACTGATCCGGACACGTATTACCATACCGATCGAGGTGTCCTGACAGGGGAGCTGCCATGGCGAGGAGCGGTTCGAGAGCCGGGCTCCTCGGGAGGCAGCACGAGTGCCAGGTGCTCGACGACCTCCTGGCGGGCGGCAGGGCCGGGCGCAGTGGGATCGTGGTCCTGCGCGGTGAGGCAGGGATCGGGAAGACCGAGCTCCTGAAGTACCTCCGCGATCGTGCCACTGGATGCCGCACCGTCGAGGTGGGCGGCGTCCAGTCCGAGATGGAGCTCTCCTACGCCGGCCTGCACCAGCTCTGCGCCCCGCTGCTGGCCGGCCTCGACGGTCTTCCCGAGCCTCAGCGCGACGCGCTCGGCACCGCGTTCGGTCTGCGCGCCGGCGCTGCGCCCGACCGGTTCCTCGTGGGCCTGGCCACGCTGAGCCTCCTCGCGGACTCCGGAGGCGACCGGCCCCTGGTCTGCCTCGTCGACGACGCACAGTGGCTGGATCACGCATCGGCTCTGACCTTGGAGTTCGTCGCCCGCCGACTGCTCGCGGAATCGGTCGTGCTCGTCTTCGCCGTCCGCGAGCCGAGCGCGAACGAGGCTCTCGGCAGCCTTCCCGCGATGCCCGTCACGGGGCTGACCGAGCCCGACTCCCGCACACTCCTCGACTCGGTCGTCACCGGCCCGCTCGACCAACGGGTGCGCGACCGCATCATCGCCGAGTCGCGCGGCAACCCACTCGCCCTGCTCGAACTGCCCCACGGATTGACCGCGGCGGAGCTGGCCGGCGGCTTCGGACGTCCGGACGCCTGGCCGTTGTCCGGCCAGATCGAGCAGGGATTCCTCCGCCGCGTCCAGTCGCTCCCGGCCGAGACGCAACGCCTGCTGTTCACGGCAGCCGCCGAGCCCGTGGGCGACGTGACCTTGTTGCGGCGAGCGGCCGAGCGGCTGGGGATCGACGTCGACGCGGCCGTGTCGCACGCCGACGCGGCGGAGCTGATCACTCTCGGCACCCGGGTGCGGTTCCGGCACCCCCTGGTGCGCTCGGCGGTCTATCGCGCGGCGAGCCCGACCGACCGGCTCGAGGTGCACCGGGCGCTGGCCGACGCGACCGACGCCCAGGTCGATCCCGATCGTCGTGCCTGGCATCTGGCCGCCGCGACCGCGGGAGCCGACGAGACGGTGGCCGCCGAGCTGGAGCGCTCCGCGGGCCGGGCGCAGGCACGCGGCGGCATCGCGGCGGCGGCCGCGTTCCTCCAGCGCGCGACCGCTCTGACGCAGGATCCGGTCCTGCGTGCGCAGCGCGCGGTGGCTGCGGCAAGGGCGAAACTCCAGGCCGGGGCGTTCGAGGCGGCGGCCACCCTTCTCGCCGCGGCGGAGGCCGGACCCCTCGACGAACTCGGGCGCGCCCGCATCGATGTGCTGCGTGCCGAGATCGCGTTCGCCCAGAACCGTGGCACCGAGGCTCCCGCGCTGCTGCTCGCCGCGGCCGACCGATTCGGGCGGCTCGACGTCACACTCGCCCGTGACACCTACTTGAACGCCGTCGCGGCGGCGATATTCGCCGGCCGTCTGGCGCGCGGCCCGGGCCTGCGGGAGGTGGGCAGGGCTGCCCGCGCCGCACCGCGGCCGCAGCTGCCGCGCGTGCCCGATCTGCTGCTGGATGCCGTCGCCGCGCGTCTCACCGACGGATACGCGGCTTCGGCACCGATGATGGAGCGAGTCCTCGCGGCGTTCTGCGACGAGGCGATCCCCTATCAGGAGGCGCTGCGCTGGCTCTGGCTCGCATCGGTCCTCGCCGCGGATCTGTGGGACGACGAGCGCTGGCACCTGGTCGCGACCCGTCATGTGACGATCACCCGCGAGGCGGGCGCGCTCAGCGCGCTCCCCGATGCGCTCGACTCCCTCGCGTCATCGCACCTCTTCGCCGGGGAGCTGACGGCGGCCGCGTCGCTGGTGGAGGAGGTCAGAACGGTGTGTGCGGCGACGGGGAGCACCCCGGCGCGCGTCGGGCCGCTCGGCCTGGCGGTCTGGCGTGGTCGCGAGCACGAGGCCCGCGCACTGATCGACGCGATCATGAGCGAGGCCGTCCCGCGGGGCCAGGGGGCCGCCGTCACCGTCGCACACTGGTACCACGCGGTGCTGTGCAACGGCCTCGGCCAGTACGCGGACGCGCGGACCGCGGCCCAAGAGGCCGCCGCCCACCGGCAGGAGTTCACCTCACCGCAATGGGGCCTGGTCGAACTGGTCGAGGCGGCCGTACGCAGCGGCTCACCCGAGCTGGCGGCCGACGCGCTCGAGCAGCTCTCGGAGACGACGCAGGCCAGCGGCACGGACTGGGCACTGGGCGTGGAAGCGCGCTCACGGGCCCTCCTGAGCGGGGGCGACGCCGCGGAACGGCTCTACCGCGAGGCGACCGAGCGGCTCGACCGCACCCGGGTCCGGGTGGAACTCGCCCGTGCCCACCTGCTGTACGGCGAGTGGCTGCGCCGCGAGAACCGCCGTGTCGATGCCCGCGCCCAACTGAGCTCCGCGCACGAGATGTTCAGCCGGATCGGGGCCGAGGCGTTCGCCGAACGCGCCCGCAGGGAGCTGCAGGCCACGGGAGCGAAGGTCCGCAACCACACCGTCACGACGCGGGCCGCCCTCACGTCCCAGGAAGCGCAGATCGCCCGCCTCGCCGGCGCGGGGCTCACGAATCCGGAGATCGGCGCCCAGTTGTTCATCAGCCCCCACACCGTCGAATGGCATCTCCGCAAGGTGTTCTCCAAGCTCGGCATCTCCTCCCGCAGGGAGATCCGCACCCTGCGACTCGAGGACGAGGCGACCTCTGCCTAGGCCGGGCCGGTGTTTCAAGCCCTCAGTGTCGGTTCTTGCCGGTGATCTCCTTGTACTCATGGGCCGTCGGCTTGATGATCTGCGTGCCTTCGCCGTAGAGGCTCCGGCTGAGCCTGGCACGCAGGCGCTGAGCGAGGCGGGATTCGGCGGCACCGTTGACACAGACAGCTCCGGCGCTGATCGGTTCGTACTGGTCGTGCTGGGTGAGAACGTGCAGTTGCTCCTGGCTGAGCGGCTCGTGCACCTCGACGAACTCGCCGTGTGGCAAACGCTTGATCATTCCCGTCTCACGGCCGTGCAGCACCTTGTCGCGGTCTCGGCGCTGGAGGCCGAGTGCCCACCGTTTCGTTATGACGTAGGCGAGGAGAGGCACGACGAGGAGGCCGATGCGAACGGCCCACGTCACTGATTCGACCGAGACTCTGAAGCGGATGGCGATGATGTCGTTCGCGGCGCCGATCAGGGCCACCAGATAGAAAGCGATCCATGCGACACCGAGTGCCGTTCGTACCGGGCGGTTGCGCGGTCTGTCGAGAAGGTGCCGCTCACGGTCGTCACCGGTCACCCAGGACTCGATGAACGGGTACGCGCCCATGGCGAGGAAGAGTCCGACTCCCACCAGGAGCGGGATCAGGTTGTCCAGGGCCACGGTGTGGCCCCAGAAGGTGACTTCCCAGCCGGGCATGACCCGCAGCAGCCCGTCCGCCACACCCATGTACCAGTCGGGCTGCGATCCGGCCGAGACCTGGTCGGCACGGTAGGGGCCGTACACCCAGACGGGGTTGATCTGCGCGACCGCAGCCAGGACGAGGACGGCACCGCTGACGAAGAAGAAATACCCCGCGGATTTCACGGCGCGCACCTTCAGCGGCAGGCCCACGACATTGCTGTTGGTCCGGCCCGGCCCCGGATACTGCGTGTGCCGGTGGCGGAGGACCAGGAGCACATGGGCGACCAGCAGTCCCACCATGAGGGCGGGAATGAGCAGTACGTGGATCGCGTTGAAGCGCGCCACCAGATCGTTCCCCGGGAACTCGCCTCCGAAGAGGAACATCGAGAGGTAGGTTCCGACGATGGGGATGGACAGGATCGTTCCGTTCACGACCGCGAGTCCGGTTCCGGAAAGGAGGTCGTCCGGAAGGTCGTATCCCGTCAGTCCTCCGAACATTCCGAGGATCAGCAGGGCGAATCCGAACAGCCAGGTGAGTTCACGAGGCTTGCGGAAGGCACCCGTGAAGAACACGCGCATCATATGGACGAGCATCGCGGCGACGAAGATCAGCGCCGCCCAGTGGTGGGCCTGCCGGATCAGCAGGCCGCCGCGGACGTCGAAGGATATGTGCATGGTCGAATCGAACGCCTCCGACACCAGCTGGCCCTGCAGCGGCGCGTAGCTTCCGTGGTATTCCACCTGCGCCATGGACGGATGGAAGTACAGACTCAGATACACACCCGTGACGACGATGATGACGAAGCTGTAGAGGCATATCTCTCCCAGCATGAACGACCAGTGATCCGGGAAAGCCGCTCGCGCCTTTTCCCTGACCAGGCCGTAGACACCGAGTCGCCCTTCGGCCCACTCGGCAATCCTTTCCCCTTTTCCCTCCGACCGCGCCGCGGTTTCGCGACTTACGTGACCCATGCCCTACCACCATTCATCAACCGTTCACGAAGGACTTGTGGCCGGAGCCGTCACGCCACCCTGGTGACGGTGCCCTTGTTCTGGCGGGACGCACGTCGGCTCATCGCGCGACGTTCGCTCTCCGTCGTGCCGCCCCAGATGCCTTCCACGTGCCCCACCCGCAGAGCCCAGTCGAGACACCGCTCCACGACGGGGCAACGGCAACAGACGGCTTTGGCTTCGTCGACCTGGACCGCCGTCAGCCCGCTGATTCCAATGGGGAAGAACAAGTCGGGGTCGTCGACGTGCAGACAAGCTGCTCGTTCGCGCCAGTGCACGGCGCGGTCTCCTCGTTCAGCAGCCATGAGAAACCGAACCTCCAGGATTCGTCATCCGGCAGGAACCCCGGAACTCGATCGGCGGGTTTCTCATCTCCACGACGAGAGACCGGGGACTCTCACGTGAGACCGGACAAGCGGCGCGTTTGTGACACGCGAGCGGCGAGGGTCTGCCGGCGCACCGCGGGGATGTCACAAGATCCGTGTGTGCCCGGTCAGTCGGATTGAGCCAGGAAACGAGGGCCATCAGGATGCCCCTGTCGCTGAAGCCGTCCCGAACGTCGACCGGGTCGATGCGCTGGCCGCGTTGGTGCCGGGCGAGAAGGAGGATGCCGTATGGACCACGCTGACGCGGTGCCGATCGCGGAGCTGCTCGAGGAGCGTCGCTTCCTGCTGGACGTCGCCTACTGGATGCTGGGCAGCCCCGACGAGGCGGACAGCGTGCTCGACGAGACCTACCGCCGGTGGTACGGGCTGTCCGACGCCGCGCGCCGGCAGATCACGGTACCCCGGTCCTGGCTCGCGAGGACCACGGGCGGGATCTGCCTGAGGCGGCTCGCCCTTCCCGACCGGGGTGAGGCCGGTCAGCCGGAGGAACACCCCACGCGGACGGCGGACGCCGAGGCGGCGCGGGAGCAACTGCAGAACGAGGTCAGCCAGGTTCTGTTGAATGCGCTGGATTCCCTGTCGCCGGCCGAGCGGGCGGCGTTCGTCCTCAACGACGTCTTCGGGATGACGCCCGACGCGGTCGCCGACATCATGGGACGCACCGCGCCGGAGTGCGCCGAACTCGCCGACCGGGCCCGCCACAGCCTCCGTCGGCGGCGCTCACGTCCCACGACACCGGCGGAGCACGACGCCCTCGCCCGAGCCGTCCGCCAGGCCTGCGTGGACGAGGACGCCGCGCTACTGGCGTCGCTGCTGTGCCCCGACGCCACCGCGTTCTTCGACGGCGGCGGCAAGGTGCGGGCCCTCACCAGGCCCGTCCACGGCAACAGGCAGATCGCCCACAGCCTGCTGACACTCCTGGCCCACCGCCCGCGCACCACGCTGACCACGCACTCCGTCAACGGCCGCACCGGCCTCGTCGCCCGCTACGACCGTCAGGTCGCCGCCGTCATCAGCCTCGACATCGCCGGCCGTCATGTCGTCCAGGTCTGGGTCGTCCTCAACCCCGACAAACTCCGCTCCTGGAACCGGCCGACCGCCCCTCAGGGCCCCGGCTCCCAGCGGTAGCCGTCACGGCAGAGCGACGGCCGGTGCCGGCGCCGCCGTGGGGCCGAGAGCGGGCGCAAGGCGGGCACGGGAACCGAGGAACGCGGCGATCTTGCTCGGGCTGAACATCCACATCAACTTGTGGATACCTTCCTTCGAGGCAGCCAACGTCATGAACACGATGGGTCGGCCGTCTCGGTAGACCACCACGCCCGGACTGCCGTTGGCGTCGACCAATCTGGGCTCCGCGTCCCGCCAGAGCTTCGGATAGGTGACCATCCTGGCCACGCGTGCACGGCCCAGCACCGGTATACGAGCGCAGCCCCGCATACCGTTGCCGTCGGACAGACTGACGGTGTCCGGGGCGAGAAGGGCCTCCAGTGACGCCACATCCCCCGTCTGAGCCGCCGAGACGAAGACGCTGAGAAGCCGTCGGTGCTCGGCCGTGTCCACGCTCTCCCGCTGCTCCTCCGACAGATGCTTGCGAGCACGGCTCACGATCTTCCGCACGTTGACGAGACTAAGGTGAAGGATGTCGGCTATCTCGGGATAGGCGTAGTCGAACGCCTCGCGCAGTACGTACGCGGCGCGTTCGGTGGGGCTCAGTTTCTCCAGCACGAGGAGGAGCGCCAGTTCGAGAGCTTCCGCGCGCTGCGCGCCCACCTCCGGGTCCGCGCTCGTGTCGACGGGTTCCGGCAGCCACGGTCCTATGTAGGTTTCCCGACGCACGCGGGCGGATTGCGCGACGTTGATGGCCAACCGGGTCGTCGTGCTCGACAGGAAGGCGACCGGGCTGACCACCACGGAGCGGTCGGTCTTCTGCCAGCGCACCCACACTTCCTGGACCACGTCTTCGGCCTCGGCCGCGCTGCCGAGCACGCGGTAGGCGATTCCGAAAAGACGGTTCCGATGCTGCACGAAGACGGAGACAGCCCCTTCGAGGTCACTCGTCGTGGGGGACGGTTCGAGATCCATGGTCCTGCGGTCTCCGTTCCTCCGGCCGCCGTCGCTGAACGTCACGGCTGTTCCAATCGCATCCGTTCCACTAAGACCGGGCACGGACCGGTTCTGTGACAGTGAGCGGGCAGCGGGTTGCTCCCGGCCGTCCGAAGGACGGGCGACGTCCGTGCGGTCACACGGTGTGTGACGTAGGGCAGGAGGATCTGTTCTGTTTCGTTGCCTGTTCAACCATGTGTGTGATCGTGGCTTAGGGTCATGAACATGCGTGCAGGGGCCGAGCCGCGTCCACCACGCGCGTGTCACAGCCACCGCAGAAAGACGCGTCATGTCACGAGATCCCGACCAGCACTTTGACCCTGCCGCCGCCGGTGTGTCCCTGGCGGCCGAGGCCGCGCTGCTCGAGGCCCGCCTCCGCCTGCTTCAGGAGGCGATCGACACCGTCGACGCACGCATCAGGGCAACCTCCGAGGCGCTGCGCCGGTTGCGCCCCGCCGACGCACTGCCCGCGGGCTCGAACAGTGGCAACGATTGATACGAGATGTTCTGGTCGCCCTGTCACAGCTATGTCCCGAGTGGGGCCACTGCCTATGATGGCGAAGGGGAACCCATTCCCGCGTTCGACCGGGCAGCACCGCACGTGAGCCGGTGCGCGGCACGTGGGGTTGAGGATGAGAGGAACACATGGTCTCCGCAACGGCCCACAACATTGAGATCACCGCTGAGAGCCTTCAAGAGGACCTGGCCCGCCTGCAGATCCAGAAGCAGGCGCTGGAAAGGGAGCTCGCCGCGGTCGTGGCGCATCTCGGCTCGGTACAGCGGGCTCTCGGCGCTCTCGAGACCCTGATGCAGGACCGGGCTGCCGTGACCGCGACGGGCCCGGCCGGTGCCGCGGACGCGGAACGTGGCCAGGCCGCGACGCCCGCCGCCCCGCAGACGGACCTCGTCTCCCCCGAGTCCGCGCAAAGCCCCGTCGCCGACGGCGCCGAGGCGGACGGACAGACGAAATACGGCAAGCTCACCGAGCAGATCATGGACTACTTCGCCACAGTCGGCGATGCCGACGTACGGGCCCGTGACGTTGCCGCGGCGCTCGGCCGCGACACCGACAGCGGAAGCATCAACGGCGTGCGCAGCACGCTCGACCGCCTCGTCGGTGCGTCCCGGGTCCAGCGCACCGGCCGGGGTCTCTACCGCGCCCGGCGCTCCTGAGAGCGCCCTCCGGTCGGCACGGTTCAGCTGAACGTTCCCAGGACCACCGTCACGCACAGTCCCATGGCCATGGTGATCAGGACCATCGCGGTCAGTGTTCCGCGGAGCCATCGCCCGAAGCGGATGTGGTGTTGCTCCGTCACCACCCCGATGCGTTCGGCTATGTGCTCGGTCACCATGCGGGCGACGTAGGTCTGCTCGTCGAGGTACCACCGCTCGATGTCCGTTCTCTGCTCCCGGGTCAGCCCCGGCTCCCGTGCGGTGAAATCCGTGACGCGCCGGCGTGCCGCCGCCAGGTGAGCCTCCCGGTACAGGAACCCCTCGATGTCACTCAGGCCGCGTGCGGCCTCCTCGCTCGCCTTCATGATGTGCTCCAGACTCAGGGAACGGATGCGTGAGGCTCTTGCCCCCGTGTGTCATGTCACCGCTCGCGACGAACGCGTCCCTGGGGTGCTGGACGGACGCCAGGGACACGAGGTCCCTCCCGAACAGGGCCGCGGTGAGCCAGACGGCGAGGACGCGGACCTTCCGTTCCCAGGTGGGCACGGCCAGGACGTGATAGCCCCGGTGCATCAGCCAGGCGGGAAGTCCCTTGATGACCAGGCGCTTGTACTGGAAGATGCCGCGCCCCAGCCCCAGCGTCGCCACCACGCCCAGACTGCTGTGGCGGTAGTCCCGGACTCTGCCTCCGCGCAGGCTCGCCGCGATGTTCTTCGCGAGGCGTCTGCCCTGCCGTACGGCGTGCTGGGCGTTCGGCACGGTGTGCGCCCCCGACACGGGCGACGCCAGGTCGGGAACGGCCGCGTCGTCCCCCGCCGCCCACACGTCCGGCACGGGCTCGCCGTCGGTGCCCACGCGCAGATCGGGCCGGACCATGAGCAGACCACGCTCGTCGACGGGCAGATCCGTGTGGTTGTGCACCACGGGGTTCGAGGCGTTTCCCGCGGTCCAGACGATCAGCGCCGAGTCGAACTCCTCCCCGCTGGAGAGCACGACGTGCCCGTCCTCGGCGGAGACGAGCTGGGTGTTCAGGTGGACCCGCGCGCCCCGGCGTTCCAGCGAACGCACCACCCAGGCACCGGGCCCGTCTCCCACCTCGGGCAGGATGCGGCCCCGGGCCTCGACCAGGTGGAAGGACAGGTCGTCCATGCTCAGTTCCGGATAGGACTTGAGCATCGCGGTCGCGAGCGACAGCAGCTCACCGAAGCCCTCGACACCGGAGAACCCGCCGCCGACGAACGTGACGGTGAGCAGCCGCTGCCGCTCCGCACCGGGCGGCAGTGACGCGGCCTGGTCGAACGCGGTCATCAGCCGGTCGCGAATGGCCACCGCCTCCTCCACGTGCTTGAGGCCTATGGCCTCCTGCGCCAGCCCCGGTATGGGGAAGGTGCGGGTCACGGCACCGGCCGTGACCACGAGGATGTCGTAGTGGAGTGTGTGGTCGGGTCCGCTCGCCGGCCGGACGGTGACGGTCCGGTCCGCGTTGCGGATCTCGGTCACGCTCCCCGCGATCAGCCGCGTGCGGCGCAGGTGCCGCCGCAGGGACACGGCGGCATGACGTGCCTCGACCGAGCCGGCCGTCACCTCGGGCAGGAAGGGCTGGTAGGTCATGTAGGGGCGTGGGTCGACGACCGTGACGTGTGCCTCGTCCGGACGCAGTGTCTTTTCGAGGCCCCACGCGGTGTAGAAGCCCGCGTAGCCGCCACCGACGATCAGAATCTCGCGCATGGTTCCCTCTGCTCATTGTTCGACACCGGATAGACCAGGCGGGGCGGGACGGTGTGACAGGGCCGAGCGGCGGAGCCCCGCGCACCACCTCCCCACTGTCCGAAGGCGACGCACCTGTAAAGCCGGCTCCGGGTGCGAGATGGGCGTGCGCCGGGCAGTCCTGCCTCCGACCAGCAGTACGGCGTTCCCGGCGAGGGGCGGGACACCGGTGCGGTGGACCCGGCCGACCGACCGGACCCGCTCACGTGGCGCGGGGGCTCACCGGCGGTGACGCGCGTCGGCGGACAGCACCCTTTCCAACCGCCCGAGATCACCTGAGCGGGCCGCCGCAAGGAACGCCGCGACCAGACGCCGATGCGCGACGGAGTCCACCGGCCTCCGCCGACGGTCGGCGCTCAGACGCTCCTGGGCACGTGCCACCTGCTGCCTCGCATTGACGACGCTGAGCTGCAGGAGCTCGGCGATCCGGTCGTACGGGTAGCCGAAACCCTCCCGCAGGACGTACGCGGCGCGCTGGTTCGGCGTCAGCCTCTCCATCAGCAGCAGAACCGCCCGCTCGACGTCGTCCTGCCCTACGGCCGTGGCCTCCGGCGTCGGCGCGGAGTCGGCCCGCTCCGGCAGCTGAGGACCGGCGTAGGCCACCCGGCGCTTCCAGGCGGACTGGATGACGTTGATGGCCAGCCGGACGGTGGTCGTCCTGAGCAGGCTCTGCGGGTTCGAGACGACCGTGCGGTCGGTTCCCTGCCACCGCAGCCACGCCTCCTGAACGACGTCCTCGGCCTCCGGCGCGTTTCCCAGGATGCGGTGGGCGAGGTAGAGAAGTCCTGGCCTGGCCCGGACGAACACCCAGGTCGCGTTGTCCACCCCGACGATCGTGGGAACGGCCTTCGTGCCCGGCGTCTCCCGGCTCTGTCTCGCTTCGGCCACCTGTGTGTCCACGATGGGCTCCTGTACTCCGTGGGTCGGCGGATGGAAATCGACTGCCACCAAACTGGCCCTCACGCCGGCCGGGCGCGCCCTTGGAAACCCGTAGGAGACCCCGTGGTCGTGCCGTGCCGGATCCGTGGCCGACCGCCTCCGACGAGCCTTTACGATGGATCCGGCTCGCCTCGGCCGTCCCACGGCCGCAGTGATCCGGCAACGCCCCGGCCGAAAGGCCGCTGGATTACCGACAGGGAGGCTGACCATGACGAGCCACGGCTCGCGGACCGGACTCCTCGGTCGGCAGGGCGAGTGCCAGGTCCTCGACGACCTCCTTGCGGCGGCCAGGGCCGGACGCAGCGGGGTCCTGGTGCTGCGCGGCGAGGCGGGGATCGGCAAGACCGAGCTGCTGAAGTACCTGCTCGAGCGCGCCACGGGATGCGCTACCGTCAGCGCGGCCGGCGTCCAGTCCGAGATGGAACTCTCCTACGCGGGCCTGCACCAGCTCTGCGCACCGCTGCTGGCCGGTCTCGACAACCTTCCTGAGCCGCAGCGGGACGCGCTGTGCACCGCGTTCGGGCTGCGCGCAGGAAACACACCGGACCGGTTCCTCGTGGGTCTGGCCGCATTGAACCTGCTCGCGAACGCAGGTGGCGACGAGCCGCTGGTCGTCGTCATCGACGACGCTCAGTGGCTGGACCGGGTGTCGGCGCAGACGCTGGAGTTCGTCGCCCGCAGGCTGCTGGCGGAATCGGTCGTGCTCGTCGTGGCCGTGCGTGAGCCCACCGCCGGTGAGCTGTTCGCCGGTCTGCCCGAGCTGCCCGTGACGGGATTGTCCGACGACGACGCCCGCAAGCTCCTCTCCTCGGTCGTCACCGGTCCGCTGGACCGGCGGGTGCGTAACCGCATCGTCGCGGAGACCCGCGGCAACCCGCTGGCCCTGCTCGAACTGCCCCGCGCGTTGATGGCGTTGGACTCGGCCGGTGACTTGGAACCCGCCCCGGCGGGTCCGGTCGCGAATCGGCTCGAGCAGGACTTCCTCCGCCGCGTCGAGTCACTCCCGGCCGAGACACGACGCCTGCTGTTCGTCGCCGCCGCCGAGCCGGTCGGTGACGTGACGTTGCTGCGGCGTGCGGCCCGGCGGCTGGGAATCGCCGTCGACACCGCATCGGTCGAGGCCGAGGCGTCGGGACTGATCACCCTCGGCACCTGGGTGCGCTTCCGGCACCCGCTGGTGCGCTCGGCGGCCTACCGCGCGGCCGGCCCGGGGGACCGTCGCGAGGTGCACAAGGCGCTGGCGGAGGCGACCGACGCCCGGCTGGACCCAGACCGGCGGGCGTGGCATCTGGCGCGCGCGGCGACGGGACCGGACGAGATGGTGGCCGCCGAGCTGGAGCGCTCGGCGGATCGCGCGCAGGCCCGCGGCGGTGTCGCTGCGGCGGCGGCCTTTCTCGACCGGGCCGCACAGCTCACCCCCGGCCCCGCGCGCCGTGGAGCCAGGGCGCTGGCCGCGGCGCAGGCCAAGTACCAGGCCGGCGCGTTCGACGCCGCGCGGGAACTGGCCGATGCTGCCGAACTGAGCTCCCTCGACGAGCTGGGAGCCGCACGGTCGACCTTGCTGCGCGGTCGGATCATGACCGCGTCCAAGAGCGCCGGCACTGGCCTTCCCCTGCTGCTGGAAGCGGCCGCACGACTCGAACCGCTCGACGCCGGGCTCGCCCGTGAGACCTACCGGGACGCGATCTACGCGGCGCTCACCGCCGGCCGGCTGACCGAGGGCCACGGGATCCGCGAGGTGGCGGAGGCCATTCTGCGGGCGCCCGAACCCGCCGATCCGACGCGCGACGATCTTCTCCTGGACGGCCTGGCGCGGGTGTTCACGGAAGGGTACGCCGTCGCCGCGCCGATGCTGCTTCAGGCACTCAGTGCCTACCGTGTCGACGGGATTTCCAAGCGTGAAGGACTCGGCTGGCTCCCGCTCGCATGCCGCCTGGCCCACAATACGTGGGACTTCGCGAGCTGGTCCGTGCTGTCCGCCCGGCTGGTCGGCCTGGCCCGCGAGACGGGGTCCCTGTCAGTGCTGCCGTCGGCTCTGCTGCTGCGGCTGTCGAACCGGGTCTTCGCCGGCGATCTCGACAGCGCCCACTCCCTGGTCGCGGAGGCCACGGCGATCGGCGAAGTGACCGGCAGCAGTTTCTTCGCGCACTACAGCGCGCTGGTCGTCGCGCCCTGGACGGGCCGCGAGTCCACGACCCGACAGGCGATCGAAGCGATCACCCAGGACGCTTTTCTGCGCGGGGAAGGCAAGGTGGACACGGCGACGCAGTGGGCGGCAGCGGTGCTCTACAACGGCCTCGGACGGTACGAGGATGCCTACGCGGCCGCCCGGCGTGGCTGTGAGAACCCGCAGGAACTCGGGCTGTCCCTGCAGTCGACGGTGGAGCTCGTCGAGGCATCCGTACGACTCGGCAGACCCGAGAACGCGGCCGAGGCCGTGGCCAGGATCAGCGACATGGCGCAGGCCAGCGGCACCGACTGGGCTCTCGGCACCGCCGCCGGCGTCCGTGCCCTGGTGAGCGATGGGCACAGCGCCGACGCCCTCTACCGTGAGGCGATCGAGCGCCTCGGTCGGGCCGAGGTCCGGATGGACCTCGCCCGCGTCCGGCTGCTCTACGGCGAGTGGCTGCGCCGCGAGGACCGTCGGGCCGACGCCCGTGCTCAACTGAGCGCCGCGCACGACATGCTCAGCCGTATGGGGGCCGAGGCGTTCGCCGAACGCGCGCGCCACGAGCTGCAGGCCACGGGGGCGAAGGTCCGCAGGCACCCGACCGCGACCCACGAGCCCCTCACAGCTCAGGAAGAGCAGATCGCCCGTCTCGTCGGCGACGGCCTCACGAATCCCGAGATCGGCGCCCAGTTGTTCATCAGCCCCCACACCGTCGAATGGCACCTGCGCAAGGTGTTCTCGAAGCTCGGCATCACCTCCCGCAAGGAGATCCGCACCGTACGGCTCACGGGCGAGGCGACGCCGGCCTAGGCCGGCGAGAGCCAGGGCGGCGTCGTCACCGCCCCGTCCTGTGGTGTACGCCGGTCAGCGGACTGTGCGTGCCGCCATCTCCGTCAGGTCAGGTCTGCTTCTTGGTCATCCCGGAGACGGCGAGTGTGGCGATCTGGTGTTCCTGACTCCTCGGCACCGTCATCGAGGGACCGGCCCTGTCCACCGGCCAACCGGTTCTGCAGCGTCGGCCTTCCCACAGCATGTCGTCGACGCCGTGCTGCGGGCTCGGCGTAAGTCGGTCTACTGATGGTGCGGTCGCGCCCAAGGTGTAAGGCACCACGGCTGTCGTGACTACGATGTCGTGCGACGTGACCCTTGCGCGGAGGAAGCCCACACATGCTCAGTGCAGCTGCCGAGACCCTCCCGAGGCGCGAACCGGCACACACGCGGTGATCGGCCGGGACGAGGAACTGCGAACCCTGCGCGGGCTGTTGGCGAACGCCGCGGACGGACACGGCGGTGCGCTGTTGGTCCACGGCACCGCCGGCGTCGGCAAGTCGACTCTGATGCGGGCGATCGGCACGGCGGGCGCCGAGAGCGGTTTCAAGGTGCTGAGCACGGCCGGGGTGGAGTCCGAGCTGTGGCTGCCGTTCGCAGCCCTGCAACTGCTGCTGCAACCTGTGGCCGACGGCATCGGGAACCTGCCGTCCCCCCACCGGACGGCGCTGGTCGACGCGTTCAGCGCCACGCAGACCGAGCCCCAGATCTTCGGAGTCGCACTCGCCGTACTCGAACTGCTCGCCGACGAGGCCGACCGGCAGCCGCTCCTGCTGCTCGTCGACGATCTGCAGTGGGTCGACGCGTCGAGCCGGGACGTGCTCAGATTCGTCGCCCGGCGCACCCGCGACTTCCCCATGCTGATCATCGCCGGCTCCCGAATCCACTCCCCCGACGTGTACGACCCGAGAACCCTGCCGAACCTCCCTCTGCAACCGCTCGCCCGGGCGGCCGCCGCCGAACTGCTCGATGCGGGCGCACCCGATCTGTCGGCGCCGATACGGGCTCTCGTCCTCGAGCGCGCCGCCGGCAACCCGCTGGCCCTGGTCGAACTGCCCAAGACCCTGCAGGACATGCCCACGCAGCTGGACGACCTGCCGCTGACCCAGCGGCTGGAGGACGCGTTCGCCGCGCGCACGGACTCGGCGAGCCAGGAGTGCCGCACCCTCCTGCTGGCCCTGGCCACCGAGCCGAACGCACCGCTGAACCGGCTGCTGGAGGTGTCATGCCGGCTGAGCGGTACGACGGTCTCGGTGGACGCGGTGCAGGAGGCGGTCGACGCGGGCCTGGTCGGCCTGGTCGGCCGTACCCTCGAGTTCCGGCATCCGCTGATGCGCTCGGCGATCTACACCCGCGCAACGGTCGCCGACCGTCTGGACACCCACCGCGCCATCGCCGAGGCCATGGCCGACACGCCCGAGCGCCGGCTCCTGCACCTGGCCGCCGCCACGCTCGGACCGGACGAGGAACTCGCCGTCCAGCTGGAACGTTTCGCCGACAGGGCGCTGGCCAGGGGCAAGGTGGCCTCGGCCGTTCCGGCCCTGCGCCAGGCGGCCGAACTCGTCCACGACACGCGCCGCAGGACCGAAATCCTGGTCCGCGCAGCCGAGTCGGCCAGCGAAATCAACGACCGCGTCCAGACCCAGATGCTGCTGGACCGCGCCGACACGCGCGAACTCGGCCCACTGGAGCGGGCCCGTCTCATGGTCGTGTCCGACAAGGCGGCGTTCGAACCCGACGAGCCGCACCGCCGGATCGAGGACATGATCATTACCGCGGCCGGGGCGTTCGACACGGGAGGCGTACATGTCGCCGAGAACCTGCTGTGGCGTGCCGCCGCCCGCTGTTTCTTCCAGGACGGCGACGCCCGGGTGCGCGCGCTGGCCGCGGACGAACTGGATCGATGGAACCCCGATCCGGACGCTCCCGTCGTCCTGACGGTACGGGCGTACACCGAACCGTATCGGCACGGCGCCGAGGTGCTCGCCCGGCTCGACGGCCTCCGGCCGGACCGGCAGGACGGCCGGATCCTGCATTTCCTCGGCAGCGGCGCCATGGTCCTGGGCGACATCACCAGCGCCGCCCGGTATCTGTCCCTGGCGGCCGCGGTGTGGCGGTCGCAGGGCAGGCTCGGACTGCTGGCCCGCTCCCTGGCGGGCAGCTGGCCCCGGGCGTACCTCGGTCAGCTCGACCGGGCCCGCGAAGAGTCCGGTGAAGGACTCGCCCTGGCCGAGGAGACCGGGGAATGGATCGTCTGGCTGGGCGTGAAGGCGACCGGGAGCCTGGTGGCGGCGCTGCGCGGCGAGACGGAGCTCGCGGCGCGGATGCTCGGGGAACTGCGCGCCCACCGGCTGTTCCCCGGTATGCCGTTCGCCGCCGTCATGGCGCAGCAGGTCGAGGGCCTGCTCGCGCTCTTCGACGGCCGCGCGACCGAGGCATACGACGCTCTCGCGCGTGCGTTCGATCCAGCCGACCCGCACTACCACTCGGTCAGCCGCTGGCTGATCGCACCGGACCTGGCGGACGCCGCGGTGGCCGCGGGCGCCGTGGATCAGGCCCGGGAACTGCTGGACGGACTCCCCGAGCTGGCCGCCCGGCTGCCCTCGGAAATGATGGTGGTGGCACACGCCTACACTCATGCGGTCCTGTCCGCGGACGACACGGCGGAGGAGCTCTACGCCGCGGCACTGGCCGCCCTGCCTGCCGGCTGGTCGCTCGCGCGAGCCAGGCTGCACCTGCACCACGGCCGTCGGCTGCGCCGGCAACGGCGCAACGTCGAGGCCCGGAACCCGCTGCGCGCCGCCCGCGACGAGTTCGACCGGGTCGGCGCGCGGCCCTGGGCCGAGATGGCTCGCGAGCAGTTGCGCGCCGCCGGCGAGTCGAGCAGCCGGCGGCATGCGAACACCAGCGACCGACTGTCGGCCCAGGAAATGCAGATCGCGGTGCTGGCGTCACAGGGGCTGAGCAATCGGGAGATCGGCCAGCGCCTGTTCATCTCGCACCGCACCGTCGGGGCCCATCTTTACCGCATCTACCCTCGCCTCGGCATCACCGGTCGCGGCCGGCTTGCCGCCGCGCTCGCGGCGCTCCACGACGGACACCCCGCGGCCGACCAGCCGGACGGCGATGCGGGTTGACACCTCCGACCCGCACCAAGGCCGGTCGGGACGACAGGATGTGAACCTGCGCCGCCTTGATGAGGGCCGGGCTGCCCTGCGGGCACGGTCGAGAACCGTGGCCGTCGGCACGCGATGTCGTCGGCCCGCTGTCAGCAGGACGGTCGCCGGGGACCAGAGCAGTTCATGCAGACGAGCCCGGTTCGCCGCACCGACGGGACCGGCGTCCTGTCCGACGGTGGCGGTACGGACCTGGGCGTAGCCCCGGTGTTCGCCGCCGCCGAGAGCCCGCCGGTAAGCGACCTCGGCCGGACGCCGGATCAGTTCGCCGGTGTCGCCGAGTCCGCCGCCGATGAGGAGGACGGACGGGTCGAGGATGGAGGCGAGGTCGGCGAGGGCCTGGCCCGGCCAGCGGCCGGATCGACCGAACACGTCGAGGCAGACGGGGTCTCCACTCAGGGCGGCCTCGGTAACATGCTGCCCCTGGAGGCCGGCGGGGGTACCGTCGCCCAGCGCGAGCACCGCCGCGGCCCGCCCCGGATCGGCGGCCGCCACTCGCGGGCGCGGCGCTTGTGGGCCGCTTCGCTCGCGTACTGCTCCATGCAGCCACGCTGCCCGCAGGGGCACTGGAGCCCGTCGGGAACCGCCCGGTAGTGGCCGATCTCGCCCGCCATACCGAAGCGGCTGCGGAAGATTCGGCCCCGGCTGATGATGCCGCCGCCCAGCCCGGCGCCCGCGGTCACCCTCAGCATGTCCTCGTGCCCCGCACCGGCGCCGTGGACGAACTCGCCCCATGCGGCGGCGTTCGCGTCGTTCTCGACGATGCCCGGAAGCCCTGTGGCCTCCTGGGCGACGTCCCGGATCACCGTGTCGTGCCGGCCCGGGTAGGGCCACTTCAGCTTCCGTGTTCAAGCGGCGAGTTGCTTCAGTCCTTCGATTGCGTTCCTCGGTGGCGTCGGGTGTCGGCTCCCGGCCCACGTGTCACAGATGCGCGGCATGCCCTGTCTTCACTGCGAAGCAGGTTGTGCGTGTCCGGACACGGTCGTGTGCGTCCGGGCCCGGTTACGGAGGTGGCACGGTGTTGGAGAAGGATTCGGTGGGCGGAGCCGAGGGGCACGAGCACGGGCATGGGCACGGGCATGGGCACGGGCACGGGCACGGGCACGGGCACGGGCACGGGCCCGTCGGCCCGGACGGGACCGGGCCCAGGATGCTGGCGGACATCAAGCCGCCCTTCATTCCCGACGGCGCTTCGGGGATGACCGTCTTCGTCGAGTGGCCGCCCGGTCACCCCGGCACTCCTCCGCACCGGCACTCGGGGCCGTGTTTCGGCTATGTCACCGAGGGCGCGGTCCGGTGGGAGCTCGAGGGTGAGCCGGAGCACGTGATCAAGGCCGGTGACACGTTCTGGGAGCCGGGCGGTGACGTGATCCACTACCAGAACGGCAACGCCTCGTCGAATGCGCCGGCCAAGTACATCGTGTTCATGCTGGCCGCGCCGGGCCAGCCGATGCTGACGCTGGTCGACGAGGAGGAACTGGAGAAGCGGGCGCATCTGCGCGCCCCGCGGCCTTCCGCCGGCTGAACCGCCGAGGGGAGGGGGCCTGCTGTGTGGCCGGCCGCTTCGCGCGGGACCGCGGCCCGCAGGCCTCCTCCGCTTCCTCGACGCCGCCGGGTCCGCCATGTCAGCTCTCGAAGGAGGCCGCTTGTGGCCGGTGAAGGCTCAGCGTCGCGGAACACGGCCGATGGGCTGGTAGGACGCGACCAGGAGGTGGCACTGCTTCGCTCGTTCGTCGACGGAACGGTCGGCGGGGGCGGCGGTGTTCTGCTGCTGTCGGGGGACCCCGGCGTCGGCAAGTCGGTTCTCCTGGAGGCCGCGGCGAAGGCCGCGCGGGCGGCCGGCGTGCTGGTGCTGCGCTCCGGCGGAGTCGAGTTCCTCGCAGACCTGGGTTTCGCCGGCCTCAACCACGTGCTCGAACCGGTGCTTCACGAATGCGACGCACTCGACCCGGTCCACCGTGACGCGCTGACGGTGGCGCTGGGCGCGGGCGAGGGTGCTGCGGCGGACCGCCTGGTCGTCTCCGTTGATGACGCGCTTGGCCTCGTTGCCGACGGAGTTGAGGGCGCGGGTGACCGTCCACTCCGGGACCCTCGACGACGCGGAACTGTGCGAGGTCGCCGACGTGGCGATCTGCCACAACACGGTCGCCTGTCTGGCGCCCACTGCACGGGCTGCTCTGTGGCCGGCCATCGCCGGGGCACTCGTTCCCGGCGGTTCGTTGCTCCTCCAGCTACCGCCGACACGCCTTCCCCGCGAGGAGATCGTGCGGGTCTTCCCGCATCAGCGGATCGGCCGGCACGAGTACGGAGGCCGCATGGTGATGTCGGCCGACGGAGGCCGGATCCGGACACGGTTCGACTACTGGGTGTGCGGAGCGGGAAGCGTGCTGCGGGAGCACACCGAGACGTTCTGGATGTGGCCGTCGTCGCGGGCCGAGGTGATCGGGGAGCTGGAGCGGCACGGTTTCGTCCTGCTGCCCGGACGGGACGATCCGGCCGTGCTGGCGGTGGCCCTGGTAGGCCTCTGAGCTGTGAGTGTCCCCATCTTGTTCTCACCAGCACCACCCCGGAAAACCGGAAAAGAGGAACCTCATGTCCCCTGCGAATACGGCGAACACCTTTGTGATCGTCGGAGGCGGCCTGGCCGCGGGCATGGCGGCGCAGGCGCTGCGGGAGTACGGCCATCACGGCCCGCTCGCCGTCATCGGCGACGAGAAGGAGCGGCCGTACGTCAGGCCGCCGCTGTCGAAGGGCTATCTGCTCGGGAAGGAGGCCCGCGACTCGATCTACGTGCACACCGAGAACTGGTATGCCGAGCACGACGTCGACCTGCTTCTGGGCACGAGCGTGCGGGCCGTCGACCCGCGGGCCAAGGAGGTCGAGCTGGACAGCGGCCTTCGAGTGCCCTACGCCAAGCTGCTGCTGGCCACCGGTTCGTCCCCGCGTCGGCTGTCGGTTCCCGGAGCGGATCTCGACAATGTCCTGTACCTGCGCCGGGTCGGGGACAGTGAACGGCTCAAGGCCGCTTTCACCGAGGGAGCGCGGATCGTCGTGATCGGCGGCGGGTGGATCGGCCTCGAGACCGCCGCGGCGGCCCGGACGGCCGGCGCCGAGGTGACGGTCCTGGAACACTCCGGGCTGCCGTTGCTGAAGGTCCTCGGGCGTGAGTCGGCCCAGGTGTTCGCCGGCCTCCACGAGGATCACGGTGTGCGGCTGATCCCCCATGCGGAAATCGAGCGCATCACGGGAGACGGCGGCCGCGCGGACGGGGTGCTGCTCACCGACGGCAGCCGTCTGCCCGCGGACGCGGTGGTCGTGGGCGTGGGCATCACCCCCAATGTCCGGCTCGCACAGGAGGCGGGCCTGGACGTGCGCAACGGCATCGTCACCGACGAGCATCTGCGCACCTCGAGGGCAGACATCTACGCCGCGGGTGACGTCGCCAACGCCTACCATCCGCGGCTCGGACGTCACCTGCGCGTCGAGCACTGGGCCAACGCCCTGCACCAACCGCGCACGGCCGCGCTGAGCATGCTCGGCAAGGACGCCGTGTACGACCGGCTGCCGTACTTCTACACCGATCAGTACGACCTCGGCATGGAGTACACGGGGTACACGGAGCCGGGCGGCTACGACCGTGTGATCTTCCGAGGCACGATCGCCGAACGAAGGTTCGTCGCCTTCTGGATGTCGGGGAACCGGGTCGTCGCCGGGATGAGCGTCAACGTGTGGGACGTCATCGACACGATCCGTGCCCTGATCGAGTCCGGGGCGGATCTCGACGACTCCGTCCTCGCCGACCCCTCCGTCCCCCTGAACGATCTTCTCCCCTGACCTCTGCCGGCAGGCGTGTCACAAACACCCCGAGGACCTGGTCAGAGTCAGTGACCACCCAAGCGATCGGAGCAATCGTGGTTGCCACCGAAAAACGTCTTTCCACCATGGTGCTGGTGATCGGCACCGGCGGTGCCGGCCTGCGGGCGGCGATCGAGCTGGCCGAGACCGGCGCCGACGTCCTCGCCGTCGGCAAGCGTCCCAAGGAGGACGCCCACACATCCCTCGCCGCCGGCGGCATCAACGCGGCACTGGCCACGATGGACCCCGAGGACAGCTGGCAGCAGCACGCCGCCGACACCCTCAAGGAGAGCTACCTGCTCGGCGACCCCCGCACCGCCGAGATCGTCACCCAGGGAGCCGCGCGCGGCATCGACGACCTCGAGCGCTACGGCATGGCGTTCGCCCGTGAGGAGGACGGCCGGATCTCCCAGCGGTTCTTCGGCGCGCACAAGTTCCGGCGCACCGCCTTCGCCGGCGACTACACCGGCCTGGAGATCCAGCGCACCCTCATCCGGCGCGCGATCCAGTTGGACATCCCCCTGCTCGACAGCGTGTACATCACCCGGCTCCTGACCCACGACGGCGCCGTGTTCGGGGCCTACGGCTTCGATCTGCGGGACGGAACGCGCTATCTCATCCACGCGGACGCCGTCATCCTCGCGGCGGGCGGCCACACCCGCATCTGGCGGCGTACCTCGTCACGGCGCGACGAGAACACGGGTGACTCCTTCCGGCTGGCCGTGGAGGCCGGAGCCCGCCTGCGCGACCCCGAACTGGTCCAGTTCCACCCCTCGGGCATCATCGAGCCGGAGAACGCGGCCGGCACGCTCGTCAGCGAGGCCGCGCGAGGTGAAGGCGGCATCCTGCGCAACGCGCTCGGCGAGCGCTTCATGAACCGCTACGACCCCGAGCGCATGGAACTGTCCACGCGCGACCGCGTGGCTCTCGCCTCCTACACGGAGATCAAGGAAGGCCGCGGGACGCCCAAGGGCGGGGTGTGGCTCGACGTCTCCCACCTCCCCCGGCAGACGATCATGAACCGGTTGCCCCGGGTGTACCAGACGATGCTCGACCTGCAGATGCTGGACATCACCCGTGAACCGATCGAGGTCGCGCCCACCGCGCACTACTCGATGGGCGGGGTCTGGGTCCGGCCGGAGGACCACAGCACCGACGTCCGCGGCCTGTACGCCATCGGGGAGGCCTCCAGCGGACTGCACGGCGCCAACCGGCTCGGCGGCAACAGCCTCATCGAGCTGCTCGTCTACGGCCGTATCACCGGGCGCGCGGCCGCCGCCTACTCGGAGTCCCTGACCGCGCAGCCGCGCTCGGCGTCGGCGGCGGCCGAGGCCCGCGCCGAGGTCGACGAACTGCTCGCCGCAGACGGCCCGGAGAACGTGCGCGCGCTCCAGCGTGCCATCCGCAACACCATGACCGAGCACGCGGGCGTGGTGCGCGACGAGGAGGGGCTGCGCGCCGGACTGGCGGAGCTGGACATGATCGAGAAGCGGATGGAGAACGTAGGGGTCCACCCCGACATCGCCGGCTTCCAGGATCTCGCACACGCCTTCGACCTCAAGTCCGCCGCCCTGGCGGCCCGGGCCACCCTGGAGGCGGCGCTCGAACGCCGGGAGACCCGCGGTTGCCACAACCGCAGCGACTATCCCGACCTCGACCCCGCCCTGCGGGTCAATCTCGTGTGGTCGCCGACGACGGGCATCACCCGCGAGAGCATTCGTCCCATCCCTGACGAGATCGCCTCCCTGATGGAGGAAGTTTCCACCGAGGGCAAGCTCGCCGAGTGATTTCCGGGACTCCCCCGGGTGCCCTGTCACAAATCCAGTGACCACCTTGTCTTCCCTGGTGCGGGCCACATCAATAAAAACTCTGAGAGAGGTTTTCCCATCATGAAGGTCGTAGTGATCGGTGGTACCGGACTGATCGGCTCGAAGCTGGTCGGCAAGCTGGGCGAGCACGGGCACGAGGCGGTCGCCGCCGCGCCCAACACGGGTGTCAACACGCTCACGGGCGAGGGCCTGGCCGAGGCCCTGGAGGGCGCCTCGGTCGTGGTCGACGTGTCGAACTCTCCCTCGTTCGAGGACGACGCCGTCATGGAGTTCTTCCGTACCTCGACCGCCAACCTGCTCAAGGCCGAGGCGGACGCCGGTGTGACCCACCACGTCGCGCTCTCCGTGGTCGGCACCGAGCGGCTCCAGGAGAGTGGCTACTTCCGTGCCAAGCAGGCGCAGGAGAAGCTGATCAAGGACTCCGGGATGCCGTACTCCATCGTCCACGCCACGCAGTTCTTCGAGTTCATGAAGGGGATCGCGGACATGTCGACCGAGGGCGACACCGTGCGTCTGGCCCCCGTGAAGATCCAGCCCATCTACTCCGACGACGTGGCCGCGGCCGTGGGCCGCGCGGCTGTGGGCACCCCCGTCAACGGCGTGGTGGAGGTGGCCGGCCCGGACACCTTCCAGCTGGACGAACTCATCCGCAAGGGCCTGGCGGCGAAGAACGACCCGCGCACGGTCGTGACGGACCCGCACGCCCCCTACTCCGGTGCCGAGCTGCAGGAGACCACGCTGCTTCCCGGCCCCGACGCGCGCATCGCCGAGACCCGTTTCACCGACTGGCTCGCGCAGCAGGGCTGAGGTCCCCGGGGTGGCCCTGAATTCAGGGCCACCCCGCCTCGGACACTCGATACCCGTATCCACACTATTGATCCGGTGC
Organism: Streptomyces sp. NPDC096132; assembly: GCF_044763345.1. Lineage (NCBI taxonomy): Bacteria > Bacillati > Actinomycetota > Actinomycetes > Kitasatosporales > Streptomycetaceae > Streptomyces > Streptomyces sp. NPDC096132. The sequence goes on along the minus strand of NZ_JBIWGA010000007.1, from coordinate 36,229 downwards.
AGAGCACAGTCGGATTCTCCGTCCGGCACGCGATGATCTCCCACGTGCGTGGCCACGACGTTTCCCCTGATGACCTTCCGCTCCGCCGGGATCGTCCCCGTCGGTGACGACGAGTTCCGCCTGGCAGGCAACCGCAGGATCAAGGACATCGAACTGCCCATCCACCTCGACATCTCCGCGGCCCAGGTCTACCCGGAAGCCACCTGACGACAGAGCGTGCGCCCGTGTGTCCGACGCACCCACCGGAGCTCTTCCGCCTCCGCCGACGCAGGACGAGTGATGACCTCAGCCCTCTCCCCCGAAACCCTACGAGCGGTGGCGGCCACCGTACGGTCCCTGACCGCCCAGGCCACCGAACTCGACAACCACGCCGCAGCACTACGCCAGGACCTCGCACAGCTCGACGAACGTATGCGGTCCCTGTCCGACGCGCTGCGCCTGATCCCCCGCCCGTCCGCCCCGGCCGATGCCGCCGCAGGCGAGAGGCACCCACCGAGAAACCCGGCCCAGTGAACGGATCCGGCCCGGTACGGCACTTGCCGACCGGGCCGTCGCCGCGCCGGCAGCCGCCCGCGAGGTCACAAGAGGCTGTGGGTGCTCGTGGCGGATGAGGATGGCTGACAGAGCTTCCGGGATTGCTTCCGCGCCGGTGTCCTTCCTAGAGGTGATCTTGCCAGGGGAGCGGATCACTGCCGCGATCCTCACCGTCCGCACGGCCCTGGAAGCGAACGCGGAACTCGGGCGCCTTGCCGGCCGTAGCCCCACGGCGTCGCGGTGGGGCTACGGCCACACGGCGCCGTCCTCGCCGATGTCGAGCGACGGGATCGCGATGTTCGAGTGGACGCGGGCCGTGGCCTCCAGGGCTTCCCTCCGGCGTCCCACACCGAGGACGAGTGCCCCCGCGCCTCGGCGAGAGCGAGCGCGGCGGCGCGGCCGATGCCCGACCCCGACCCTGTGACGACAGCGACGCGGCCGGTGAAGTGCGGGGATGTGGGGCTGGCCATGGCTTCCCCCTGCTCGGTGTTCGTAGGACAGGCCACCACCGTGATGCGGCGGCTGGGACGTCGATGGTCCGTCTCCCGCCGTTGGTCGGGGCGGCGCGGAGACGGACCGTACAGGGCGGCCGGTCAGCCGGACTGGCCGGGCCGGTAGTCGCCGGCGGGCTGCTCGTCGACGATGTCGATCCGGTTGCAGGCGCTTGCCGGACAGCGTGAGCCAGATCTTCAACTCCCAGGCATGCTGCGCTTGTTGGCCGACGAAGCGATCCACACCGCGCATGAGCGGAGCCCGCCCCTGGCCTACGGGCTCGTGGCCGCGTACGGCGGGGGAAGCACCCCTGCGTCGACGGAGTGTACGAAGACACCCCAGCGGGCCGGCCGCTTCATGATCGCCTCATGGGGGGCGGGACGGCTGCGGCCGAGGTTGGGACCGGATCCGTAGAGGTTGGTCGATGTCGTACCGGGATGGGCGGCGTTGCTGACGATGCCCCACCCGTTCGCCGTGCTGAGGCGGTCCGATGCGAGGTCGAACAGCAGATTGGCCAGCTTCGGGAGGTTGTAGGCACGCACCGGCGCATGGCGTTGCTCGCTCTGCAGGTCGTCCCAGTTGATCCGGCTGCTGCGGTGTGCCGGGTGGCCGGTGCCATCACTCCCGCGTCGTTGATCACAAGGGTCCGTGCACGTGATCGTCCGATCCACGCGTTGCCCGATCGAGAGCGCCGGGCATCAGTGTGACAGGGTGTTGCTTCACACGGTATGTTCACTGTGCACGCCTCTACCCCAGGTTGCGCATCTGCGCCGCAGCGTTCATCGGCGCCGGCTGGACGCCGGCAGCCGCCAGGACACCGTGCGGGCCCGAGATGCCTGGCAGGACGAGTCCGACCGCTTCGGCCGAGTGGAGGGCTACGACGGCGAACGCCTCCCCGCGCCCGCACCGCCCAACGCCGTCGTCACCCCGCGCAGGAATCCGGGCCCTGTCGCGGACCTGCCGGTCAGCAGACCGGCCGCGCCGCCTTCTCGATGATGTCGGCGGCACTCGCGTCGGAGGTGGTGACAGCTTGTGTGCTGGGGCTTCTTCGGATGCTGCGGCTGAGAGCGGCGCGAAGGTCTCAGCCGCTGTGAAGGGCGGTGCGCAGGGTCTGAATGGCGCGCTCGACGGCGGCCGTCGTGGCCTGGGTGGGCCGGAGAGGGTTGAGCATCATGAAGTCGTGCAGGGTGCCGTTGATGCGGATGCTCGTGGTCGGAACGCCGGCCTGCGTCAGCTTGCGGGCGTACGCCTCACCCTCGTCCCGCAGCACGTCGTTGTCGTCGACCACGACCAGCGCCGGCGGCAGCCCCCGCAGCTCCTCGAGGCTCGCCCGCAGGGGTGAGGCGGTGATCTCGGCCCGCTGTGCGGGGTCGGTGGTGTAGCAGTCCCAGAACCAGGCCATGGCCTTCGCCGTCAGGTAGGGCCCGTCGGCGAACTCCCGGTAGCTTTCGGTGTCCTGGGCCGCGTCCGTCACGGGGTAGTAGAGCGACTGGTGCACGAAGGTGACGTCACCGCGCTGCTTGGCCATGAGGGTCAGTGCCGCGGTCATGTTGCCGCCTACGGAGTCGCCGGCCACCGCCAGGCGGGAGGCGTCCAGACCTTCCTCGGCGCCCTTCGCGGTGATCCACTGCGCGGTCGCATACGCCTGCTCGATGGCGACCGGGTACTTGGCCTCCGGCGAACGGTCGTACTCGACGAACACGACGGCGGCATTCGTGCCGACGGCCAGCTCGCGCACCAGACGGTCATGGGTGCCGGCGTTGCCGATGACCCAGCCGCCTCCGTGCACGTAGAGAACGACCGGCAGCACGCCTCGGCTCCCGACCGGCTTGACGATGCGTACCGGCACATCGCCCACCTCGGCGGGCACAGTGATCCACTTGTCCTCGACGTCCGGCTTCTCCACCGGCGCCGACTGCAGGTCGTCCAGGACCTTCCGCGCGCCCTCCGGGCCGAGCTCGTACAGGAACGGCGGGTTGGCCGTGGCGTCCGCGATCTCCTGCGCGGCGGGCTCAAGAACGGGGTTTGTCATCACTGCACTCCTTCGGTCTGCGGGCTCCTGCCCGCTGTCACCCTTATGACAGTGCTTCCGCTGAAGGTGTGACATGCATCGGGAAAGACATGTGGGGAGACATCGATATCCCACACATGGGCAGTCATCAGGTCCTCAGGGTCGGATCGAGGAGATCCCACATCTTTACGTCCTTGATCCAGAGTTCCTCGCCGCTCCTGGTCCTGCGCACGCCGCAGAGGGTGTTGTCGGGCCGAGGAGTCGGCGTAGGGCAGGCTCGACGTGCGCGGGATGCGGCCGGAGCGGGGCCGGGTGAGGTCGCCGAGGTACTCGGTGCGGCGCAGGGCGTACACGGCCGGGGTGAGGTCGCTGCCGTTGGCGATCCGTTTCATGCGCTCGATGTCCACGAAGCCCTCGCGGACCGGGCGGACGGTGATGCTCCCGCAGGCCGGTGTGCCGGGGGGCGGCCGTCGGAAGGGGAAGGGGGCCGAGGCATCGGAGAAGCCGTTGACGAGGGGTGCCGGACGTCATGGCCGGCCCGCGCGGTTGCGCCACCCGCCGCGCTCCGCTCAATCCGGGCGCACCGGTCGGCCACCCGGACTCGGGGCTGGTGTCGGCGCCGGAGGAGAGGTTCTGCCGTTGAGGTCGAACGAGACCGGCGCGGAGGTGGGCCCGGAACGCGAGCCCAGGAAACCGCGGTGACCGTCTGCCCGGTGGACAGTGATCCACGAGAGGTGAACGAAAGTCTTTCGTAACCGACGGATTTCCCCTCCTTGTCCCGGGCGTGAAGCGCATGTCAGTGTCCCGGTCCAGCAGGTAGGAAATCCGCGGTGAATTCACCGAAAGCTTTTCGAAAGCGAGACAGACCATGCACGGATTCCCGGGGACAGCCCCTTCAGGTGGCCGCGCACTTTCCACGACGTGGCGTGCGGGCGTGGCCGTGGTCACCGCGACCGCGGCATTGGGCCTCCTCGCCGCGTGCGGGACGTCCGGGCCGTCCTCCACCTCTTCGTCCAACGGCCTGACCATGTGGGCGCTGACGGACCAGACGATCCTGAAGGAGTCCGTGGACGCCTACAACAAGGACCACCCGGACGAGAAGATCACCCTGCGGCTGTTCGCCAATGACGACTACAAGCAGAAGCTGCGTGTGGCGTTCGGCGCGAACCAGGCCCCGGACATCTTCTTCAGCTGGGGCGGCGGCGCCCTGAACGACTACGTGAAGGCCGGCAAGGTCGACCCCCTCACCGACGCCCAGGCGAATCTGCTCCGGTTCACCCCGAGCGTGCTGAAGAGCGCCACCTTCGACGGCAAGGTCTACGGCGTCCCCGCCAACGGCCTCGCCCCGGTCGTCCTCTACTACAACAAGAAGGTCCTGACGGACGCGGGCGTCCAGCCGCCGAAGACGTACGACGAACTCCTCGCCGCGGTGAAGAAGCTGAAGGGTGACGGCGTCACCCCGATCTCGCTGGCCGCGAACTCCAAGTGGCCGACGCTGATGTACCTGGAGTACCTGCTCGACCGCGAGGGCGGCTCCCAGGTGTTCGAGAAGATCGCCTCGGGTGACGCGAGCGGCTGGAAGGACACCGCGGTCACCGCGGCCAACACCCGCCTCCAGGAACTCTCCAAGGCCGGTGCCTTCGGCGACAACGCCTCGTCCGTCAGCTACGACCAGGGCGCCTCCACCGCGCTCCTCCATACCGGCAAGGCCGGCATGGAACTGATGGGCACCTGGGAGTACGCCAACCTGGTCAAGGCCGCGCCGGACTTCGTGAAGAACGACCTCGGCTACGTCGCCTTCCCCTCCCTGTCCGGCGGCAAGGGCGACCCGAAATCCATCGTCGGCAACCCCTCCAACTTCCTGTCGCTGAACTCGGCGAGCACGCACAAGTCCGCCGCGCTGACGTATCTGAAGAAGTACGTCATGAACGACGACCAGGTCGACGCCTACCTCGCGTCGGGCAGCGTGCCCCCGGTCAACGGCCTCGACTCGAAGCTGGCTGCCGTGAAGTCGGGCGACAGGGCCTGGCTGAGCTTCGTCTACCAGCTGGTGCAGGACTCCCCGAGCTTCCAGCTCTCCTGGGACCAGGCCCTGCCCTCCGACCAGGCGGACCCGCTGCTGACCAACGTGGACAAATCGTTTCTGCGGCAGATCGAGCCCGCGGAGTTCGGTACGAACATGAGCGAGGCGGCGCAGTAATGACCGCCGTGGTCCGTACGTCCCGTCCGGCCGCGTCCCACAGGACGCGGCCGGGCTCGGTGCCCGCCCGCCGGCACCGCCGCCGCTCCGGCGGCCTGCTGATGGCCGCGCCCGCCCTGCTGCTGTTCGGCCTGTTCGGTCTGGTCCCCCTGGTCGGTGTGCTGGTGCTCAGCCTCGCCCGCTGGGACGGACTCGGCAGCGTCGGCTGGGCCGGTCTCGCCAACTGGAGCGGTGTCCTGGCGGACGACTCCACCTGGCAGGCGCTGTGGCTCACGCTCAAGGTGATGGTGGTCAGCTGGCTGGTCCAGACGCCGCTCGCCCTGGCCCTCGGCGTCTTCCAGGCCCCGAAGGGCCGCGTGCGCGCGCTGCTGTCCGTGCTGTGGTTCCTGCCCCTGCTGCTGTCGGCGGTGGCGATCGGCCTGACCTGGCAGGCGCTGCTCGATCCGTCCTTCGGTATCGGCGCCGCCCCGGGTCTGCACTGGCTGGCGCAGCCGTTGCTCGGCTCGCCCGACCTGGCCCTGTACACCGTGATCTTCGTGATCGCCTGGCAGTTCGTGCCGTTCCACGCCCTGCTCTACCAGGCCGGCATCCGGCAGATCCCGGTCTCCCTGTACGAGGCCGCCGCGATCGACGGCGCGGGACCGGTGACCCGCTTCCTGCGCATCACCCTGCCGCAGCTGAAGTACACCTTCGTCACCTCCAGCACGCTCATGCTGGTGGGCTCGCTGACCTACTTCGACCTGATCTACGTCCTGTCCGGTGGCACCGGCGGCCCCGGCACCGCCACCCGCGTCCTGCCGCTGGCCATGTACATCACGGGCTTCCAGGCCCACGACATGGGCCGGGCCGGCGCGATCGCCACGCTGCTGGTGGTCTTCGGCCTCGCACTGTCCCTGTTCACCACCCGCCTGTCCGGCTTCACCCGGATGGACAGCCAGCAGGAGGGCCTGTGACCGCCCTACGCCGCACCCTCACCGGCGGTGCCGCGCTCGCGTGGACCGCGCTCGTCGTCGTCCCCGTGTACTGGCTGGTGGTGACCAGCCTCCGCGGCCGCACCGACTTCACCACCGCGAGCCCGCTGGCGCCGCCGACCAGCCCCACCTTCGACAACTACAGGACCGTCCTCGCCGGCGACTTCACGACCTACCTGCTCAACAGCGTGATCGTCACCGCCGCGACCGTCGCCGTGACCCTGGCCGTCGCGCTGATGGCCGCGTTCTCGATCGTCCGGTACACGAACCGCTGGTCCCGTCTGACGTTCCGGCTGTATCTGCTCGGGCTGGCGATCCCGTTGCAGGCCGTGATCATCCCGGTGTACCTGCTGATCATCCGTATGAACATGTACGACAGCCTGCTCGCGATCGTGCTGCCCTCTGCGGCGTTCGCGCTGCCGGTGACGGTGATGATCCTGGTCAGCTTCCTCCGGGACGTGCCGCGTTCGCTGTTCGAGGCGATGGTCGTGGACGGCGCCGGCGACTGGCGCATGCTCTTCTCACTCGCGGCCCCGATGGCCCGCCCCGCGCTGGTGACGGTCGCGGTGTACGACGGCCTCCAGGTCTGGAACGGCTTCCTCTTCCCGCTGATCCTCACCCAGAGCGGCGACAAGGCCGTCCTGCCGCTCGCTCTGACCCTCTTCCGGGGGCAGTTCGGCATCGACGTGCCCGCGACCATGGCCGCGGTCGTCCTGTCCACCCTTCCCATGCTGGTGGTGTTCGTCCTCGCCAGGCGCCAGTTGGTCGCCGGACTGACCGCCGGATTCTCCAAGTAACTCTCCGCCGAAGGCAGTCGGCCGGCGCCCCCGGGGCGCCGGCCCGCCTCGGCATGTCCCAGAACGGAGTCGTGCGTTGACGACCACCCTGCCCGGCCAGGCCGACCTCTCCCCGGCGCGCCCCTGGACCGACCCGAGTCTGCCCGTCGAGGAGCGCGTCGAGGCCTTGCTCGCCCTCCTCACCCTGGAGGAAAAGGTCGCCCAACTGAGCAGCACCTGGGACGACATCGAGGCCGACGGCCCCGAAGTGGCCCCGGGCAGCAACCACTTCGGCAGAGTCGGCGACCTGGACCAGGTCGCCCGCCACGGCCTCGGGCAACTCACCCGCCCCTACGGCACCCTCCCCCGTCCGGCCCTGGAGCACGCCCGTCTCCTGGCCGAACGCCAGCGGCAGATCATGGCGCAGAGCCGCTTCGGCATCCCGGCCATGGCCCACGACGAGTGCCTGACCGGCTTCACCGCGTACGGCGCCACCATCTACCCCACGTCCCTCGCCATGGCCGCCACCTTCGACCCCGCCCTGATCCGCCGGGTCGGCGCGGCCATCGGCATCGACATGGCCGCGGCCGGCGTCCACCAGGGCCTCGCCCCGGTCGTCGACGTCATCCGTGACTATCGCTGGGGCCGCTGCGAGGAGACGTACGGCGAAGACCCCCATCTCGTCGGCGAGATGGGCGAGGCGTACGTCCTGGGGCTCCAGAGCGCGGGGGTGGTCGCCACCCTCAAGCACTTCGCCGGGTACTCCGCCTCGATGGGCGGTCGCAATCACGCCCCCGCGGGCCTCGGCCGCCGCGAGCTGTACGACGTGATCCTGCCGCCGTTCGAGCGGATCGTCGCCGCCGGAGTGGGCTCCGTCATGAACTCGTACGCCGAGATCGACGGCGAGGCCCCCGCCGCGAGCCGCTGGCTGCTGACCGAGGTCCTGCGCGAGCGGTGGGGCTTCGAGGGCACCGTGGTCTCCGACTACTGGTCGCTGCCGTTCCTGGTGAACGCGCACCGGGTCGCCGCCGACCTGCCCGACGCCGGGGCGCTGGCCCTCACGGCGGGCCTGGACGTCGAACTGCCCGACCAGCGCGGCTTCGGCGACGCGCTCGTCACCGCCGTGCGCGAGGGACGGGCCGCCGAGGCCGACGTCGACCGGGCGGTGCGCAGAGTGCTGCGCCAGAAGGTCGCGCTCGGTCTCCTGGACCCCGACTGGGCCCCCGAGCCGCCCGCCCTGCGCGCGGGCGAACTCGACCTGGACAAGCCGACCAACCGTCAACTCGCCTACACGGTGGCCCAGTCGAGCGTCGTGCTGCTCCAGAATGCTGATGGTCTGCCGTTGCCGTCCGCCGGCCGGATCGCGCTGATCGGCCCGTGCGCCGACGACGTCCGCACCATGTTCGGCTGCTACAGCTTCCCCAACCACGTCCTCGCCGACCGCGACGACCTGGGCAACGGTGTCGAGGCGGTATCTCTGCGCGAGGCGCTCACCGCGGAACTGCCGGGTGTGGAGTGGGAGTTCGTGCCCGGCTGCCCGATCCGGGACGCCGACGGATCGGGCATCCCGGCCGCCGTGGAGGCGAGCCACCGGGCCGACCTGACCGTCCTGGTCGTCGGCGACAAGGCCGGCATGTTCGGTATCGGCACCTCGGGCGAAGGCTGCGACGTCGAGGACCTGCGGCTGCCCGGCGTACAGGAGGAGCTGGTGGAGGCGGTGCTGGCGACCGGGAAGCCGGTCGTGCTCGTGGTCAACAGCGGGCGGCCGTACGCCGTGGGGCGGTTCGCGGCCGACACGGCGGCCCTGGTGCAGGTCTTCCTGCCGGGCGAGGAGGGCGGCCGCGCGGTCGCCGAACTCCTGTCCGGCGCCGCGAACTTCAGCGGCAGGCTGCCCGTCCAGATCCCGGGCTCCCCGGCGGGACAGCCGTACACCTATCTCCACCCGCCGCTGGGCGACCGGCAGAGCTGGCTCTCCAACCTCGACCCGACGCCCGCCTTCCCCTTCGGGCACGGGCTGTCGTACACGACGTTCGCGGTGGACGGACTGCGCCTGGACCGTGAACAGGTGCCCACGGACGGGGAGTTCGAGGTCTCCGTCCGCGTACGGAACACCGGTGCCGTACGCGGTGCCGAGACCGTCCAGCTCTACTTCACCGACCCCGTCGCCCAGGTCACCCGGCCCGTGCGGGCGCTCCTGGCCTTCGCCAAGGTCGAGTTGGAGCCCGGTGAGGAGACGGTCGTGCGGTTCGGCGTGCACACCGACCGGCTCGCCTTCACCGGCCTGGAGGGGCACCGGATCGTGGAGCCGGGCGAGATCCTGCTGTACGCGGGCTCGTCCAGCGGTGACACCCCGAACGAGGCCGTGCTGCGGCTCACCGGCGGACAGCGGAACCTGTAGAGGTCCGCAGCACCAGTTCCGTCGCCAGTTCGATGCGCGGCGAGGCCGGCGGACGGCCCTCGGCCACCTGGAGCAGGATCCGGGTGGCCTCACGGCCCAGCTCCTCGAAGGGCTGGCGCACCGCGCTCAGCGGGGGGCTGGCCATCGCCGCCACCAGGGTGTCGTCGAACGACATCACCGCCAGGTCGTCCGGCACACGCAGTCCGTGCTGCCGGGCGGCCTCCAGCACGCCGAGTGCCTGTGCGTCGCTCGCCGCGAAGACGGCCGTGGGCGGCCGCTCCGCGCGCAGGATCTTGAGGGTGGCGGCGAGCGCCTCGTCGTAGTCGAAGTCGGTCGAGCGCACGATCGCGGGGTCGTAGGCGATGCCCGCCTCCTCCAGCGCGGCCCGGTAGCCGTGCAGGCGGGCCGCCCCGGCCAGTGAGTGCGAGCGGCCCGCGACCATGCCGATCCGGACGTGGCCCAGGCCGATCAGGTGCTGCACCGCGTCCCTGGCCCCGCTCCAGTTCGTCACCCCGATGCTCGGGATGTCCGACGACGGCGCGCTGAGCGGGTCCACCAGCACCACCGGCAGCTTCTGCTCGACGATCCGCCGCTGGTCGTCCTCGGAGAGCATCGAGATCACGATGACCAGTCCGGTGGCACCGAGTGTCACGCACTCCTGGAGCCACTGGGAGATGGAGCGCCGGCTGGTGGTGCCGGTGACCACGTCGACGCCCAGTTCGCCCGCCGCCTCCACGATGCCGCGGACCACCTCCAGGGTGTAGGGGCCGGACAGGTCCCGGAACACCGTGATGATCTGGCGGGGCGCCTCGGCCTCCCGCTCCCAGGAGCGGACGTACCCGTACCGGGCCAGGAGTTCCTCGACCCTGGCCCGGGTGGTGGCGCCGACGTCACGGCGCCGGTGGACGACCTTGGACACGGTGCTGAGCGAGACGCCCACCTCCTGGGCGATGCTCGTCAGCAGTCCGTACTGCGCGTCCAGCTGTCCCTTGTCCTGAACGGTCACCGTGCGATTATCCCCGGGTCCACCCCTGGGTGGCATTGCCCAGCGGGGTCCACAGCTGCACCTTGGACCCGTTGGCCGTGCCCCAGCCGGTCACATCGATGGCCAGGCCGTTGGAACGGTTGGCGATGGTGCCGTCGACCCGGAACCACCACTGCTGGCTGGTCTTGCCGTTGCAGGCCCACAGGATGACCTTGGTGCCCGCGGTGGTGCCGTCGCCGTCCGCGGCCAGGCACTTGCCGGAGACCCGCAGCTCGCCCGCCGTGGTCTGGGTGATCGTCTGGTTGGCGTTGCCGGAGCAGGTGTAGATCTGCACCTGCACGCCGGTGCTGCCGTTCGGCACGTCCAGGCACTTGCCGGAGTAGGTGCCCTTGAGGGTGAAGGCCGAGTCCGTGGGGAGCGGGTCCTGGACCAGTTGCCAGTCCTGTGAGCCGTCGCCGGCCGATGCCGCCACGGTGACCGAGCCGCCCGCGGTCGAGCCGGTCATGTACAGGCTGGTGTTACGGACCGAGCGGAGCTTGTAGTAGCCGGAGGTGGCGGAGGACACGAGCGTCCACTGCTTGTCGGTGGCTCCGTCGTCGACCCACTGGGCCAGCTTCTGCCCGGCCGTGGCGCTGCCGGTCCAGATGGCGACGGCGCGGCCCCCCGCCTTGTTGAGCAGCGTCACGTCGCTGCCCTTGGCGGTCAGGTGCCAGCGCTGTGTGGTGGCCGAGGTGTCCGCGCCCAGGACGAGGTCGGGGCTGTCTCCGGTGAGGTTCGCGTCCTGCGTCCTTCCGGAGGCGGTGGACAGGACCTGGCCGGTCAGCCGGTTGACGAGGCTGTAGTAGGCGCCGTCGGAGCGGCCGAGGTCGACCTCGGCGTACTTCACGGGCCCGACACTGGTACCGCTCCAGGACGCCTGGAGGACCAGGACGCGGCCCGTGCCCTCGACGTACTGCAGGTGGCGGCTGTACCCGGCGGCGATCGGCGTCTGGTACTGCTTCCAGGTGCCGGTGCTCGTGCCGGACTCGTTCACCCACACGCTGCCGCTGCCGGACGCGTTGTAGACGATCCGCCCGTCGGGCATCGGAAGGAGGACCGGGCTGCCGCCGATGGAAAGGGTGCTGCCGCCCGAGGGCACGGGTAGCGAGGTGATCGCCCCGTCGGTGCCGGAGAAGAACTTGGTGGGGTCGTCGGCGATCCGGTAACGGACGTTCGTGCCGCCGCCCCAGTACTCGTACGTCATGAGCCACTTGCCGTCGGTCGTCGGAGCGACCGTCGTCATGCCCGGACGGCCATCGCCGATCTCCGTCTTCCCGCCGCCCATGTTCACGGTCGAGCCGGGGACGTCGACGACCGGGCTGCTCCAGGACGAGGAGCTGGTGCCGTTCCAGGTGCGGTGCAGGAGGACCTGGCCGCCGGAGTCCGTCGCCGTGTCGTTGGCCGGGTCGAGCGTGGGTGCGCCGGTGGAGGTGTCGTAGCCGGTGTAGTCGTTCTCGTCGGAGTAGTAGGCGATGAGCCGACCGTTGTGCGCGAGGAGGTGCGGCTCCCAGACCGGGTCGACCTGCTGGTACGTGTTCGCTGTCGAGGTGCGGCCGATGCTGCCCGCGCTGCCGCCCTGCCAGCCACCGGCCGCGATGATGTTCTTGAAGCTCCAGGTCGCCCCGTCGTCGGTGCTGGCGTACAGGGCGAGCGCCACGTCCTTGCGGTCGCCGTCGGCGGTCGGCGTCCAGGAGGAGTTCGCGGCCTTCTGCTCCTGGTAGTAGTAGTCGTCGCCCGAGACGATGCTCGCGAGCAGCAGGGTGCCCGCGCTCAGGGAGCCCACGTCCTGCGGGAGCACGTAGAGGTACGGGTTGGTCCAGTTGCTCGTGTACTTCGCGTACGCCGAGTCGCTGGAGAGGTGGGCGGGGGCCTTGACGTCCGTCAGCTTCGACCAGGTCGTGCCGTCGTCGTCGCTCTTGTAGACGGGCAGTGTCTGCCCCACCGGAGCGCTCTCGCTGTCCTCGAAGGTCGCCACGATCCGCCCGCTGGGCAGCTGGGCCGACTTCGGGTAGAGGACGCAGGGGCTCTTGTTGCAGGCGGCCGAATTCGTCGCCGTATAAAGGTTCGTGGAGGTCGGCTGATATGCCGACGCGGTCGGTGCGGAAGCGATGGCGAATGCCACGCCGATGCCTGTGGCTGTCGCTGCGGCGAGAGCCTTTCTTGCCCATGTGTACATGAATCCGGAAACCCTTTCGCGCCCCGCTGCTCAGGGAATACAAAGGCGGCTCGTTGAGCCCTGCGGCGGCTGGAGTCAGTATTGGGACGCCGTCCCGTCATGTCACTGGCAGGTTTCCGAAAGTGTTTCGCGAGCCTGTCGGCCCCGGGAGTTGACACGCCCCCTGGGCCGACATCGATTGCCTGCGTCGGCGTCTCACGCGGGTCCGTGCTCATCAACCGCGTGGATGACGCGGATACGCGATTCGGATCGCGCCGAGGATGGCGGTGCGCGACGTGACCACCCATAGTCGTCTCTACCCGCCCGCCGATGTCCGGATGAGCCCTCGGTGCGCGGCCGTCCCCGGCATGCCGTGCGCCCGCTCGCGCCTGTGAAAGGCATGCCCGCTCCGTATCCCGTCCTCTGGAGTCGCCATGCCCGGTTCCGTTCCGTCGCCGTCCGCCACCGAGGTCGACGACGCCGCCTCGTCCCCCGTGGCCGTCTCGGGCCCGGCCCATCGCTTGCGGGTCACCCTGCTGATGGCGGGCAGCTGTCTGCCGATCCTCGGGGCGGTGCTGATCGCCCCCGTCCTGCCGCAGATGCAGGACCACTTCGCCTCCGTGCCGGGGGCCAAGGCGCTGGTGCCGCTCGCGCTGACCGTGCCGGCCCTGGCCCTCGCCGTGCTGGCCCCGTTCGCCGGGGTGATCGTGGACCGGCTGGGCCGCAAGCGGCTGCTGGTCGTGGCGACCCTGCTGTACGCCGTGTTCGGCACGGCCCCGCTCTGGCTGGACTCGCTCGGCGCGATCATCGCCAGTCGCGCCCTGGTCGGTGTGGCCGAGGCCGCGATCATGACGTGCTGCACCACGCTGATCGGTGACTACTACTCGGGGCAGCGGCGGGTGAGGTACCTCGCCCTGCAGACCATGTGCGCGTCCGCGTCGGCCACGGTCTTCTTCGTGCTCGGCGGCGCGGCCGGATCGGCCGACTGGCGCGTGCCGTTCTTCGTCTACGCCGTGAGTCTGGTGCTGGCCCCGCTGATGGCGACGGCGCTGCCGAGCCCGGCGCCCCGCGCGGCGGCGGTCGAGACGCCGGCCTCCAGGGCCCGACACCCCTTCCCCTGGCGGCAGTTGGGCGGGATCTGCGCCGTGACCTTCTTCGGGGCGATGGTCTTCTACACGGTCCCGGTCGAGATGGCGTACCTGCTCGACGACCTCGGAGTGAAGAACTCCGGGGTGATCGGACTGGCCACGGCGATCGCCAGCGCGGCGACGGTGGGCGGCGCGGTCGCCTTCGCCCGCCTCAAGCGCTCGCCTGACCCGATGCTGCCCGCGATCCTGGCGGTGTGCGCGGTGGGCTTCGGGCTGATGTTCCTGGCGGGCAACGCACCGCTGCTGGTCGCCGGGGCGATCGTCAACTGCCTCGGCACGGGAATGCTGCTGCCCGCGCTGCTGACCAGCGCCATGTCCCGACTCGCCTTCGAGGACCGCGGCCGCGGCACCGGGCTGTGGACGGCGGCCTTCTTCGGCGGCGAGTTCGTGTGCCCGCTGGTGCTGCTCGCGGGAGAGGCCGCGGTGGGGAGCCTCGCGGGTGCGGTGGGAGTGCTGGGGCTGGCCGCGGCCCTGGTCGCCGGCGGATTGTGGGCGGCCGCCCGGCGGCGGGGTGAGGCGATCGATCCGCGGCCGTTGCCGGAACAACTGGCGTGACCGCTGCCCGTGACGGCCGCGGGGCACCGTGCGGAGGGTACGGGTGCCGATAGGTGAGCCGGATACCGGGCGCCTCCTCATGCAACGCACGGGCAGGCGACGCGCCGAAGGGCGGCCGCGCCGTAGGCCCAGAGGTATCAGTCGCATGGATTTGCCGCATCCACAGAATCTATTTCCGTGATCGGTCGATGAGGGCCACAGTGGACCGCAACCCAGCAGGAGGACATCTCATGGCAACGCTCGCGCAACCTGCCGGCCCCTTCGCGCTCGGCACGTTCTCCGCTCCGGAGGGACCTCGCTTCCCCGGCCTCGTGGCCGCGGACCGGGTGCTCGACCTGAGCAGAGCCCTGGACGGGGCGCCGGCCGACGTACGGACCGTACTGGACCGGTGGGAGGAGTTCCTGCCCGTCCTGCACGCACTGGCGGACGACCCCGGTCTCGACCGGCACCCACTCGACGGCCTGCGGGTGCACGCGCCGGTCGAGCCGCGGCAGCTCTTCCAGTCCGGTGCGAACTACCGGCAGCACGTGATCGATCTGGAGGTCGCCCACCGTTCCCCCGACGACCCGCGCACGGTCGAGGAGGCGCGGGCGGAGATCGCCGCCGTCATGGACCGCCGGGCGGCGGAGGACCTGCCGTACGTGTTCATCGGGCTGCCGAGCACCATCGCCGGCCCCTACGACGACGTCGTGCTCCCGTCCTGGGCCGAACAGCCGGACTGGGAGCTGGAGCTGGCCGCCGTCATCGCCAAGCCCGCCCACCGGGTCTCCGTCGAGGAGGCACTGGAGTACGTCGCCGGGTACACGATCGCCAACGACCTCACCGACCGGGCCACCGTGTTCCGCCGGGACATGAAGGCCATCGGCACCGACTGGCTGCGCTGCAAGAACGCGCCGGGATTCACCCCGCTCGGGCCGTGGATCGTGCCGGCCGAGTCGATCGCCGACCCCGGTGACCTGCGGGTCACGCTGAAGCTCAACGGCGACACCATGCAGGACGAGTCGACCAAGGACATGCTCTTCGGGGTCGCCCGGCTGGTGTCGTACATCTCGCAGACCGCTCGACTGCTCCCCGGTGACCTGGTGTTGACCGGGAGCCCCGCAGGCAACGGCATCCACTGGGGGCGGCTGCTGCGCGACGGCGACGTGATGGAGGGCTCCATCACCGGCCTCGGCGTGCAGCGCACCCGATGCGTCGCGGAGGGGACGGCATGAGCTGCCTGGACCGCCTCGACCCCGAGGGCGCGATCGCCGAGGCCGCCAAGGCCTGCTCCAACTGGGGGCGTTGGGGCGCCGACGACGTGCTCGGCACCCTGAACTTCCTCGACGCGGCCAAGCGCCGCGAGGGCGCCGCGCTGGTACGGCGGGGCGTCAGCTTCTCGCTCTCCCAGCGGTTCGACATGAACGGCCCGCAGAAGGGCTGGCGGCGGCGCACCAACCCGGTGCACACCATGCTGGACACCGGCACCGACGCCGCCCTCGGCAACCAGGGCTTCCCGCACGGCATCGGCGGCGCCGACGACGTGATCGCGATGCCGCTCCAGTGCTCGACCCAGTGGGACGGGCTCGGCCACATCTTCGACCACGGCAACGCCTGGAACGGGCGACGGGCGGAGAAGGTCGTCACCTCCGACGGCGACCTCGTCACCGGCATCGAGCACATGGCGCCGTACGTCGCCGGACGCGGAGTCCTCCTGGACGTCGGCCGAGTCATCGGCGAGGACGGCGAGCTGCCGGACGGCTTCGCCGTCACCGAGGAGCACCTGACCGCGACCGCCGAGGCCCACGGCGTGAGCGTCGGCCGCGGCGACATCGTTCTCGTCCGCACCGGTCATCTCACCCGCGCCAGGCGCGAGGGCTGGGGCGACTACGCCGGCGGCCCCGCGCCCGGTCTGTCCTTCACCACCGCCGGCTGGCTGCACCGCACCGAGATCGCCGCGATCGCCACCGACACCTGGGGCTTCGAGGTACGGCCCAACGAGTTCGAGCACGCCTTCCAGCCGCTGCACCAGGTCGCCATCCCCCACATCGGCCTGCTCATCGGCGAGATGTGGGACGCGGACGCACTCGCCGCCGACTGCGCGGCCGACGGTGTGTACGCGTTCTGGCTCACCGCCGCGCCCCTGCCCATCACCGGAGCCGTCGGCTCCCCGGTCAATCCCGTCGCGGTGAAGTAGCCGCACCCCAGCCGCCCGAAGCCGCGCGGCCCAACCCCGGGAGGTATCCCCGACATGGCTGACCACATCACCAGCCCTCGTTCCGTACTGGTCATCGGCGGGGGCGCCTCGGGCAGCGCCGTCACCGTCCTGCTGCGCCGCGCCGGCGTCGCCGTCGACCTGATCGAGGCCAAGCCCGACTGGAACGCCACCACCGGCTCCGGCATCACCCTCCAGGGCAACGCCCTGCGCGTCCTGCGCGAACTCGGCGTGTGGGACCAGGTGGAGGCCTCCGGATACCCCTTCGGCTCGCTCGGCGTCACCGCGCCCGACGGCACCGTCCTGTTCGTCGCCGAGGACATCCAGACCGGCGGCCCCGACCTGCCCGCCACCCTCGGCATGCAGCGCCCGCAGCTGCAGCAGATCCTCATCGACGCGGTCCGCGCCTCCGGCGCCGGCATCCGCCTCGGCACGACCGCCGAGATCCTGGACCAGGACGCCGACGGCGTCTCGGTGCGCTTCAGCGACGGCAGCGAAGGCGGCTACGACCTGGTGATCGCCGCCGACGGCCTCAACTCCGCCACCCGCGCGTCGATCGGCATCACCGACAAACCCGAACCCACCGGCATGGCCATCTGGCGCATCGCCGCCCCGCGCCCCGAGAGCGTGACGCGCACCGACCTCGCCTACGGCGGCCCCGCCTACATCGCCGGCTACTGCCCCACCAGCGAGAACACGATCTACGCCTACGTCGTCGAAGGGTGCCGCGACCGCGCCGCCATCGACCCGGCCACCTACGCCGACGAGATGCGCCGCCTGGCGCGGCACTACGGCGGCGCCTGGCCGGAGATCACCGCACACATCACCGACCCGGCGAAGGTCAACTACACCTGGTTCGACCGCCTGCTGGTCGAGGGCTCCTGGCACCGCGGCCGGGTCGTCCTCATCGGCGACGCCGCCCACTGCTGCCCGCCCACCATCGCGCAGGGCGCGGCGATGTCCCTGGAGGACGCCTCCGTGCTGGCGGAGCTGCTGACCGGCGGAGGGGACTGGGACGACGAGCTGCTCCAGGCCTTCCACGACCGCCGTATCCCCCGCGTGCGCACCGTCGTCGAGGCATCCGTGCAGATCGGCCAGTGGCAGCTGGACGGCGTGCGCGACGCCGACATGGCCGGGCTGGTCGGCCGCACCATGAACCTCCTCAAGGAGCGCCCGTGACCTCCACCGCATCCTCCGTGCCCACGATCGACGTGCACGCGCACCTGCTGCTGCCGGAGATCGAGGAGGCCGTCGCCGGGCACCCCGGCCTCGCCGAGGCCCGGGAGCTCGACGCCCGCCGCAACGGTCCGGCGGCGCTGGCCGTGAACGGCCCGATGGTCGGGGCGCGCGTGCCGAAGCTGGCCGAGGCCGCCGTACGCCTGGCCGCGATGGACGAGCAGGGTGTGGACATCCAGGTGATCAGCCCGTCCCCGTCGCACTACCACTACTGGGCCGGTTCTCTGCTGGCCGAGCAGGTCTGCCGGCTGGCCAACGAGGGCACCGCCGCGCACTGCGCGAAGGCCCCCGACCGGCTGCACGGCCTCGGCCTGGTGCCCCTCCAATACCCCGGTCTCACCGTGGAGTTGCTAGACCACGCGCTGGACCAGGGTCTGAAAGGCGTGGAGATCTCCTCGCACGCCCCCGGCCGTGAGCTCTCGGATCCCGCGTACGAGCCCTTCTGGTCCCGGGCCGAGGAGACCGGCGCCCTGGTCTTCCTGCACCCGTTCGGCTGCACCCTCGACGAGCGCCTCGACCGGTGGTACCTGTCCAACACCGTCGGCCAGCCCACCGAGAACGCGGTCGCGCTCTCGCAGCTGATCTTCTCCGGCGTCCTGGACCGCCATCCGGGCCTGAGGCTGATCGCGGCCCACGGCGGCGGCTATCTGCCCACTCACATCGGCCGCTCCGACCATGCCTGGCGGGCCCGCCCCGACGCGCGGAGCTGCTCACGGGAGCCCAGCAGCTACCTGAGGCAGCTGTACTTCGACTCTCTCGTCCACGATCCGCACGTGCTGCGGGAGCTGCTGCGGGCCGCGGGCCCGGACCGGGTCCTGCTCGGCTCCGACTTCCCCTTCGACATGGGCACCGAGGACCCGCTCGGCGCACTGCGCGCCGCGGGTCTGCCCGACGACGACTTCCACGCGGTGCGGGGCGGCAACGCCGCCGCCCTGCTCAACCTCTCCTGAGAAGGAACCCCCCATGAGCGACCGCCTGCTCACCCATCTGCGACACGTCGACCTCGCCGTCCCGGACTACGACAAGCAGCTCGACTTCTACGCCGGCGTCTGGGGCCTGGCCAAGGTCGCCGAGGACTCCGGGATCTCCTTCCTGGCCGCCGAGGGCAGCCCCGAGCAGTACGTGGTGCGGCTGCGCAAGGCCGACGAGAAGCGCCTGGACCTGGTCTCCTACGGGGCCGCGTCGGCCGCCGACGTGGACACGCTCGCCGAGCGACTCCTCGCCTCAGGCGTGCGGTTGATCTCGCAGCCGGGCAAGGTCGACACCCCGGGCGGCGGCTACGGCTTCCGCTTCTTCGACGTCGACGGGCGCACCATCGAGGTCTCCGCCGACGTCGAGGTGCGCCGGCACCGGAAGATCGAGGAGAAGGAGGCCATCCCGGTCAAGCTCTCGCACGTCGTCCTCAACTCCCCCGACCTCGACAACACCCGCCGGTGGTACGAGACCCACCTCGGCTTCCGGCTGTCCGACACCCTCGGCCATCCGCACATCGGCGACGTCATGCACTTCATGCGGATCAGCAACCAGCACCACTCCATGGCCATCGCCAAGGGCCCGCACACTTCCTTGCACCACGTCTCCTTCGAGATGCGCGGCATCGACGAGTACATGCGCGGCTCCGGCCGGGTGATGCGGGCCGGCTTCCGGAAGATCTGGGGCCCCGGCCGGCACATGGCGGGCGACAACACCTTCACCTACTTCCTCGACCCGCACGGCAACACCGTCGAGTACACGACCGAGCTGGAGCTCCTCGACGAGGACACCTGGCACCCGCACGTCTACGACTTCTCCCAGCCCGAGGTCACCGACCAGTGGGGCACCGCCAACCCCATGAACGAGCTGGTCACCAAGGAGTCGTTCAACGACGTCGACCCCGGCGTGTTCGTGGCTCCGCCGGTCTGATCCCCCGCACTCCGGGGGCGCGGCGGCCCGGTCATGCCCTGACTCCCCGCCGCGCCCCCGGTCCCGCTCCGTCCGCCTCCCCCCGGCCTCCCCGTCTTCCCGTCCTCCCGTCCTCCCGTCGACAGGACCCCTCCCATGCGTTTCGCCACGTACGAACACCGCAACCGACGCCAGGTGGCCGTCGTCGAAGAGGACGGCCACCTCTACCCGCTGCCCGGCGTCAGCTCGCTCACCGGCCTGCTCGCCGACCGAGGCGGCCTCGCCGAACTGCTCGACGCGGGCTCCGTGATGCTCGACGTCCCGGCCGGTCCGCACGTCTCGGACGTCACCCTGCTGCCGCCGCTCCAGCCGCCCACCGTGCGGGACTTCGTGACCTTCGAGGAACACGTCGAGGGTGTACGACGATCGGTCGACGGGGCGGCCGGGGTGCCCGAGCAGTGGTACGCGGCCCCGACGTTCTATTTCACCAACCCCTATGCGGTGTACGGGCCTTACGACGAGATCCCGGTGCCGCCGGCGTCGAGCGTGCTCGACTTCGAGCTCGAGGTCGCCGCCGTGATCGGCAAGGAGGGCCGCGACCTCACCCCCGAGCAGGCCCGCGACCACATCGTCGGCTACACCGTCTTCAACGACTGGTCCGCCCGCGATCTGCAGTCCGCCGAGATGAGAGTGGGCCTCGGCCCGTGCAAGGGCAAGGACACCGCCACCACCCTGGGCCCGTACCTGGTCACCGCCGACGAGCTGGAGCCGTACCGCGACCCGGACGGCTTCCTGCGGCTCGCGCTGACCGCCGAGGTCAACGGCGAGGTGGTGGGCAAGGACCTGCTGTCCAACATGAGCTGGACCTTCGAGGAGATGGTCGCCTACGCCTCGCGCGGGACCTGGGTGCGTCCCGGTGACGTCCTCGGCTCGGGCACCTGCGGCAACGGCGGCTGTCTGGCGGAGCTCTGGGGCGTACGAGGCCGGCGGAACCCGGCGCCGCTGAAGCCCGGCGACACGGTCACGCTCACCGTCGAGGGCATCGGCACGCTCTCCAACACCGTGGTGACCGGTCCCGATCCCGTACCGGTTCCGGCCGCCCGGCGCCGTCCGCGGGAGCGGCCGTGACCGACGGACTCCGTCCCAAGCGGCTGCTCGGCAAGGTCGTCGTGGTGACCGGCGCGGCCGGCGGCCAGGGCGCCGCGGAGGCCGAGGCGCTGACCCGGCAGGGCGCCCGGGTCGTCGCCACCGACGTGACGGAGGCACCCGGCTGCCGCCGCCTCGACGTGACCAGCGAGAAGGACTGGGCGGAGCTCGCCGCCGACCTGCGCGACGCCTACGGGCAGGTGCACGGCCTGGTCAACAACGCGGGCGTCACCCGGCGCGCCCGCCTCGACGACGTACGGCCCGAGGACATGGCCCGGGTCCACGCGGTCAACGTCACCGGTCCGCTCCTGGGCATCCAGTACCTCCTGCCGTTGATGCGCCCGGGGGCCTCCGTCGTCAACGTCGGTTCCTCGGCGGCGCTGACCGCCCACTACCCGGTCGCGTACACGGCGAGCAAGTGGGCGCTGCGCGGCCTGTCGAGGACCGCCGCGATGGAACTCGGCCCCCGCGGCATCCGCGTGAACACCGTCCACCCCGGCTTCGTCGAGACGGAGATGACCGCCTCCGCCGCGCCCGCCTTCCGCGAGGCCAACCTCCGGGAGACACCGCTCGGCCGCACCGGAACCGTCGACGACATCACCCCGCTCGTGGTGTTCCTGCTGTCCGACGAGTCCTCCTTCATCACCGGTGCGGAGATCCCGGTCGACGGCGGCCTCACCGCGCACGGCGGCACCAAGTCGATCTCGGACGCCCTGCGCACGGGCGCCTGACCCAGCACCAACGCACGGCAGAAAGGCCCTCCCTCCATGGACAAGGTGAGTCCGAGCGCCGCGCAGGCGGTCGCCGACATCCCCGACGGCGCGTCGCTGGCCGTCGGAGGCTTCGGCCTCAGCGGCATCCCCGACGTACTCGTCCAGGCCCTGCACGCCCAGGGCGCGACCGGCCTCGAGGTCGTGTCGAACAACTGCGGGGTCGACGGGCGCGGGCTGGGCGTCCTGCTGTCCGCCGGCCGGATCGCCCGTGTCACGGGCAGTTACGTCGGCGAGAACAAGGAGTTCGCCCGGCAGTACCTGTCGGGCGAACTGGAGGTGGAGCTGGTGCCGCAGGGCACGCTGGCCGAGCGGCTGCGGGCGGGCGGCGCGGGCGTTCCCGCCTTCTACACCCCCGCCGGCGTCGGCACACAGGTCGCCCGGGGCGGTCTGCCCTGGCGGTACGCGCCGGACGGGTCGGTGGCCTACGCGTCCCCCGCCAAGGAGACCCGCACCTTCCACGGCCGTACCCATGTCCTGGAGTTCGGGATCACCACCGACTACGCCCTCGTCCGGGCCTGGCGCGGCGACCGCCACGGCAACCTGGTCTTCCGCAAGTCCGCCGCCAACTTCAACCCGCTCGCCGCGACGGCCGGACGCGTCACGATCGCCGAGGTCGAAGAGCTCGTGGAACCGGGCGGGTTGCACCCCGACGAAGTGCACCTGCCGGGCATCTTCGTCCAGCGGGTCGTGCCCCTCACCTCGGCCCAGGCCGCCGACAAGCACATCGAGAAGAGGACCGTACGAGCATGAGCGCCACCGTCCGCACCCGACCGGGCTGGACCCGCGACCAGATGGCCGCCCGCGCCGCCGCCGAACTCGCCGACGGCACCTACGTCAACCTCGGCATCGGCCTGCCCACCCTCATCCCCGGCCACCTCCCGCCCGGCGTCCACGTCGTCCTGCACTCGGAGAACGGCATCCTCGGCACCGGCCCGTACCCCACGGCGGACGAGGTCGACCCGGACCTGATCAACGCCGGCAAGGAGACCGTCACCGTCCTCCCGGGGGCGTCCTTCTTCGACTCGGCCCTCTCCTTCGGCATGATCCGCGGCGGCCACATCGACACCGCCGTACTCGGAGCCATGCAGGTCTCCGCCACCGGCGACCTGGCCAACTGGATGATCCCCGGCAAGATGGTCAAGGGCATGGGCGGCGCGATGGACCTCGTCCACGGCGCCCGCCGCGTCGTCGTCCTGATGGAGCACACCGCCAAGGACGGCACCCCGAAGATCGTCAAGGAGTGCGCCCTCCCGCTCACGGGCGAGCGCTGCGTCCACCGCGTCATCACCGACCTCGGCGTCCTCGACGTCACGGCCGACGGCCTGGCACTGGTGGAATGCGCCCCGGGCGTGACCGCCCAGGACATCGCGTCCCGCACCGACGCGCCGGTGATCCCGCGGCCCTGAGTCCTGGACGCCCCGGCGCGGCGGCCGTCCGGCTCAGGCCGGGTCTCTGCAGGCCGGTGTGGACGAGCTGGCGGCCAGGCTGGAATCCGACGGCGTCACCGCGCGTGGTTTCGCGGCGGACGTCCGCGATCCGGAGTCGGTCGAGCAGGCTCTCGCCGCCGCGTCGGCGTCGCTCGGCCGCCCTGGCCCTGCTCGCGGCCGTCGTCCTGGCGATGACCGCACGGATCGTGCAGAGCAGCGGGGTCCTCAGTCGCTGCCGAGGATGAGGCAGGTCGTGGTGGCGTGGGCGATCAGCTTCCCCTCGTCGTCCACCACCTTGCCCTCCGCCGTGGCGGTGCGGCGGCCGGCGTGGATGACGTTTCCCTCGGCGCTGAGCGTCTGGCCGCCGGTGTGGGCGGCCCGTATGTAGTTGACCTTGAGTTCGAGGGTCGTGTAGGCGACGCCCGCGGGCAGGGTGGTGTGCACCGCGCACGCCATGACGGAGTCCAGGAGCGTGGCCGCGATGCCCCCGTGGACGGCGCCGAGGGGGTTGGCGAAGTCGGGCCGGGTGTCGAGCGAGATGACCACGCGGCCGTGTTCCACTTCGTCGAACCGCATGCCGAGCAGCCTGCCGATCGAGGGGATGTCGGTGTCGGTCGGCCGCACGGACTGTATCCAGCGCATCAGTTCGAGGCCGGACAGGGCGGTGGGGTCGGTCGTGGACACGGGTTGCTCCTAGCTCTGTGCTGCTCGGGGTTTCAGCCGAGGGGGTTGCTGGTGTCCCGCAGGGCGGCGAGGACGGGTGCGTACATGCGGGTCCTGATGGTGGCGAGGGTGTCGCCCGCCTTGGCGGCCTGGGCTCGCGCGATCCCGACTGCCGTCGTCCGTACGGCGCCCTCGTCGACGGCGTGGTCGACGATACCGGCGTCCAGGGCGTCGGAGCCGCCGTAGCGCCGGGCTGTGACCATGGCCTCGTGGGCGGTCCGGGGCGTCAGTCGGGACTGGATGAGGGCGGACATGCCGGGTGTGAAGGGGATGTTGATGTCGGCCTCGGGCAGACACCAGAAGCCGCGGTCGGCGCGCATCACCCGGAAGTCGTGGGCCAGGGAGAACATGGCACCGGCGGCGAAGGTGTGCCCCTGGAGGGCCGCCACGGTGACGACCGGCAGGGACAGCAGCCGGGCGAAGAGCGCCTGCACGGACACGACGTAGTCCATGTGCTGGTCGGCGTGGGCGAACAGCCAGTCCAGGTCGAGGCCGTTGGAGTAGAACTTGCCCGTCGCGGCGGTCACCAGGGCGCGCGGCCCGTCCGCCTTCTCCACCTCGTCCAGCGCGGCGTCGACGGCGGCGATCCAGTCGGGGTGGAAACGGTTCTCGCCGTCTCCGAGATCGAGTATGAAGACGTCGTCCTGTCGGTCGAGTTGAGGCATGGCGGCTCTCTCGGGCTGGGCGGTCACGAGCGGGTGCCGTGACCGGGATCGGGGTCGGCGTCGGGCCGGTCGCGCAGAGCGTGGACCAACAGGTCGTGGATCTCGGCGGCGGCGTCGTCCAGCGGCGTGGTGCTGCGTTCGGCCCGGCACATGATCACGGCGCCCTCGACCGCGGCGATCACGAAGGCGGCAAGCCTCCTGCTCCGCCCCTCGGGCAGACCGTGGCGCAGGAACAGGGCGGCCAGCGCCTCGCGCCAGCGGGCGAAGACCTCGGCGGCCGCGCGGACGAGCTGCGGGGCGTCGTCGTTGGTCTCGACGGCCACCGCCACGATCGGGCAGCCGACCCGGAAGTCACTGTCGACGAGCCGGTTCCGCCACAGGGCGAAGAACGCGTCGATCGCCTCCGTCACGTCGTCGGCCCGTGTCGCGGCGTCGATGAGGCCAGCGATGTAGTCACCGGCCCGCGCCACCGCCTCGTCGATCAACTGGGCGCGCCCGCCCGGGAAGTGGTGGTAGACCGATCCGCGCGGAGCACCGGTGTGCGCGAGGACCCGGTCGACGCTGGTCGCGCCGGCGCCGTACTCCCCCAGCAGGGCGGCGGCACCGAGGACCATCCGCTCCCGGCTGTCGCTCTTGCGCGGACTCACACCGTCACCGGCCTTCCTCGGGCGCCCACGGCCACTACCGATAGGTAACTTATGGGGTATGCCATAGAACATGCAAGAGGGTTCCTCGCATCGCCGGGCGGAGGGGACGGCACATGCGCACCTCCCTGTACGTCTCCGGCTCGCCGCCACGGGGCCTCGGGGTGGGTGGGGTACGCGTCGGCGGCGAGCCGCAGCGCGTACACCGCCCGGTCGGTGCCCGGGACAGGACCGAGGTACAGGTGCCCGGTCATGTGGCACCAGACGGGCAGGTCGAGCGGCGCGGCCGGATCGGTGGCGACGACGTGGACGACGGTGCCCGCCGCCGCACCGTCGATGGCCCGGCGAAGACGCAGCAAGAGGGTGACGCACAGCAATCCGGTGCCGTCCACGGTGAGGCCGGCACCGGCGGGTGCAGCGGGCCTACTCATCGGCGGCTCGCGCTGACGGCGATCGCCGGGAGGACGGCGAGGGCGAGGACGCCGCCGGTCAGGGCGAGGACCGGGTAGCCTGCGGCCGCGACGACGAGACCTGAGCTCAGGCCGCCGGTGGCGCCGGCGATGGCGATCGAGACGTCGACCAGCCCCTGGGTCCTGGCGCGGGTCGCCAGCGGCACGGCGTCGGTGATCATCGCCGTACCGGAGACGAGGCCGAGGTTCCAGCCCAGCCCGAGCAGGGCGAGCGCCAGGGCGAGCAGGGCGACGGAGTCCGCGGGCGCCGCGGCGGCGGTGAGGCCGGCGGCCAGGAGGGTGAGTCCGGAGGCGGCGGCGACGACCGTGGGGCCGTATCTGTCGACGAGCCAGCCGGTCAGCGGTGAGGGCAGATACATGGCGCCGACGTGGATGGCGATGACCAGGCCGGAGGCGGCGGTGCCGTGCCCGTGGTCGTGCATGTGCACCGGGGTCATCGTCATGATCGCGACCATGACGAGCTGGGTGAGGATCATCGTCAGCGCACCCGGCATCAGCCCCGGCCCGCGCGTCTCCGCCGCGGTGGCCTCCGTCGGCTGCTGAAGGTCGAGCGTGCGGGCGAGCAGCAGAGGGTCGGGGCGCAGCCAGACGGCCAGGACGAGGGCGGCCAGCGCGTAGGCGGCGCCGGCCAGCAGGAACGGCCCGGCCAGAGTGGGGATACCGAGGTGGTCGGCGAAGTCGCCGGTGGGCGCGGCGAGGTTCGGGCCGACCACGCCGCCGAGAGTAGTGGCGACCAGGACGGTGGAGACCGCGCGGGCACGGTGGGCGGGCGCTGCGAGGTCGGCTCCGGCGTAGCGCGCCTGGAGGTTGGTGGCCGTCCCGGCGCCGTAGACGAACAGGGCGATGAACAGCAGCACGGGGCTGTCGGCGACCGCCGCGGCGATGACACCCGCGCTGCCGACGGCTCCGGTCAGGTATCCCGCGGCCAGGCCCGGTCGGCGGCCCCGGGCCTGGGAGATACGGCCGATAGTGACGGCGGCGAGGGCCGAGCCGGCGGTGAACAAGGCACTGGGCAGGCCCGCGAGGTCGCTGGAGCCGAGCATGTCCTGCGCGAGCAGGGCACCGACGGTGATACCGGCGGCGAGCCCGGCCCCGCTCAGGACCTGGCTGCAGACCAGGACGGTGAGGACTCGACTTTGTGCCTCGGACCGGGGGGATATACCAGCTGGGGTGTCTGAGGCGGTACTCGTCACGGGGACTTCTTCTTTCCGGTGAGGCGGCCGAAGCCGGCAGGGGACGACATCGCCCGGCGCTGCACGAACGGCGGCAGCGCCGGGCTGGTGGTGACGTGCCAGAAACTGACCACGACTCGTCGACGGCCGGCTACAACCCGTCAACGACGAGGTAGCCGTCAATACGCCGGACGTGCGCGCAGTCGGGATCCGGCGGCAGGGCGTGCCCGAGATCGTTGCCGCGCACCTCGCTGATCCACTGGTCGTGCTGGTACTCGTGGTTGATGAGCGCCGTGAGCAAGTGGGTTGCGACGATGGTGAGCTGGGTGGGGGCGCCGACCCGGCCGGCGGCGATGTCGCCCATGCGGGCGTGCACGCGTTCGGCGACGGTGGTACGGAAGTCGGTGAGTCGCCGGACGGTGGGCAGGGCTCCCCGGAACTGCTCGGGGTTCGCCGAGTCCATGAGTCCGTCGAGCTCCGGGTCGGGGCTGGGCTCGGCCGCGGTGAGGTTGCGGATCATGAAGTGGGCGACGTGGGCCTGATGGCCGAGATGCCAGCCGATGGCGCTGGAGTTCTCGTGCGGACGCCAGGTCACCTCGTCCGGGGTGAGGTCCCGCCACAGGTCGTCGGTGTAGGCGCGGGCGCGGTCGTACTCGCCAAGCAGTGCTTCGATCTCGTGCATGGTGTCGCCTCTTCTGCGTTCAGGGGTGCCGTTGTCACGGAGCGGGGGTGCCCGTGCGGGCAGGGGGTGTGGACAGAACGGCACAGGCCGCTCGCTCGGCGGCGGCGAGAGCGCCCTCGATGTGCCCGGCGTACTGGACGGATGTCTCGGTCGTGGCCCAGTGCAGCCTGCCGTCCAGCGCGGGCCGCTGGTAGAGGGGGTGCCCGAACAGGGAGTAGTCGGCCAGGCGATGCGCGGCGGGCGGCGCGGTCCACGGCTCGCTGCTCCAGTCCTGTACATGGAGCGACTCGGGTTCCGCGGCGGCGGCGCCGAAGAGCTGCGACAGCTGGGCGGTCACCGCCTGCTCGAAGCCGGGGCCGACGGCCTGGGCCGGGGCGAAGCCGAACAGCGCGGAGGGCCGCCCGTCGGGCCCCGACATGTCGTGCAGTTCCTGCAGCGGGCCGGTTCTGCTGAACGCCGCCCCGGCGAGCCCCGCCTCCCGCCAGAAAGCGGACGGGTATCGGGCGACGATCTTGGCAACGGCCCCCATCCACACCGGAGTCGTCCGGGCGAGGCGGACCAGGTCCGGGGGCAGTTCCGGATCGAAGGCGATGTGAGAGAGGGCGAGCGCGGGCGGAACGGCGAGCACGACGTGCTCGGCATGCAGCACCATGTCCGGCGTACGGACGTCGAGCCCGCCGGTGGCGCGGCGATGGATCGCGGTGACCGGGGTGTCGAGTCGCAGGACGTCCGCCGGCAGCTCGGCCGCGAGAGCGCGCGCGAGGGTGTCGGCTCCTGGCGCGAAGCGACGGGCGGGGACGCCGATCGGATCGCCGGCCAGCCGGCGTACCCCGGTGGAGTCCTGAAGCATCGTGTCCCCCGCGAGGTGCTGCTCGAAGGTGTCGATGCCGAGCCGCGCGGCAAGATCCGCGACCCGTCGCTCGCCGTCCCAGAACCAGGTGGCCCCCAGGTCGAGCGCCCCCGGCGGGGCCGCGACGCTGAGCAGACGCCCGCCGCAGCGGTGCCGCGCCTCCAGGCAGACGGTGTCGCGCCCGGCCGCCGTCAGAGCGGCGGTCACGGCCAGTCCGGCGATCCCGGCACCGATCACGACCACGTCGTGGCCGTCCTGCTGGAGCATGCGCGGCTCCCTTTCTCTGCTCTGCCGGTGTGCTTCTCCGCTCCACGACGGCGGTCAGGCACCGGGGGCGAGGACCATCCGGAAGCGGGCCTTGCCGGCCTGTTGGGTGTCGAGCGCCTGCTGTGCCTCCTCCAGCGGGACGGTCTGCACCCGGGGGCGGACACCGGTGGCGACGGCGAAACGCATGGCCTGTTCGGTGTCGGCGGGGCTGCCGGTCAGATGACCGCTGACGCTGCGAGCCCTCATGACGAGCTTGGCCAGGGGAAGTTGCAAGGGCGATCCGTCGAAGCCGACGACGGTGAGCCGCCCGTGCGGGGCGAGCCCGTCCACGAGTTCCGCGAGCGGCTTGCTGCCGGCGGCCGTGGACAGGATCAGCTTCGCCCCGCCCACCTTCCCCAGCGCGGCTCCGGGTCCCTGCCGTTCGGTGTCGATGTAGTGCCGCGCGCCCAGTTCCTGGGCGAGTTTCCGCTTCTCCTCGCCCCTGCCGATCGCCACCGTCTCGAACCCCATCGCCGCCGCGAACTGCACCGCCAGATGCCCCAGACCGCCGATCCCGAGGACGGCGACCAGGTCACCCGGCCCGGCGCCGGAGTGCCGCAGGGCGTTGAAGGTGGTGACGCCCGCGCAGCCGAAGGGCGCGGCCTCCGCCGCGGACAGCCCCTCGGGGATCCGGGCGAGGGTGGTGGCGGGAACCGTGATGGTGCTCGCCCAGCCGCCGGGATACGACAGTCCCGGCACTTTCCGCTCCGGGCAGTGGACGACATCCCCGACCCGACAGGCGGAGCAGTGCCCGCAGCTGCCGCCGAACCAGCCGACGGCCACCCGCTCCCCCACGTCCCAGCCCTGCACCTGGGGGCCCAGCTCCGCGATCACCCCGGCGACCTCGTGGCCCGGAGTGATCGGGAAGCCGGCCGCCGGAGCGGGACTGCAGACCGTGCCGATGTCGGCGCCGCAGATCCCGGTCGCCGCCACGTCGACACGCACCTCGCCGACCCCGGGCGGCCGTGCCTCGACCGGGACGACCCGTACGGCGCCCCCGGGCTCCGCCACTTGTGCGGCCCGGTGAAAACGGTTGGCATCCTGGGCCACGGGATTCTCTCCAAGAAATGAAAAGGGGCGTGGCTATCCACGCAATACCGCAGGTGCGGCTTCGTCTGCACCGTAAGGCGTTCCGGAGGACCCCGGTAGAGGATCATGGGGAATGGGGGTATAAATGCTAGTTATAGCCAGGAGGGGAGCAGTATGAACATCGAGGGGCTGCGCTACGCACGGGCCGTCTCCGCGACGAAGTCCTTCAGTGCCGCCGCGCGAGCCTACGGCGTCACCCAGCCGGCCCTGTCCAACGGCATCGCACGCCTGGAACGGGAACTCGGCGTGACGCTGTTCGAACGCTCGCCGCGCGGGGTCACGCCGACCCCGGACGGCGCCCGCATCCTGCCCATGATCGACCAAGCCCTCGACGCCCTCGACTCGGTGGTCGCCGAGGCCCACCGGCTGGCCCACCCGACCGCCGACACGATCCGCATGGGCGTCTCCCCGCTGATCGGCGCCGACCTCGTCGCCCGGGCCTTCGACGCCGCCCGCAACCTGGCCCGGCCGCGCGACCTGGTCCTGCGCGAGGCGGATCTCACCCACCTGCGCGACGACCTGCGAGCAGGTGAGCTGGACATCGTGCTCGTGCCCGCCGTGCAGGCCATGCCCACCTTCCGGCGCCGCGTCATCTCCCGCGAGCCGGTCGTCGTCATCGACCCCGCCGGCTCCCGGACCGAGAGCCCGGTCGAGCTCCACGCCGCGGCCGACGCCGCCTACATCCTCGTACCGGACAGCTGCGGACTGACCACCTTCACCACCGAACTCTTCCGCAGCCACGACCTGGCGCTGCGCACCTACCCCGGCGAAGCCTCCAACTACCGCGTGCTGGACGAGTGGGCGCGCATGGGCGTGGGCGCCGCGCTGCTGCCCCAGTCCAAGACCACACCCGAACACGGCGGCAGCCGCCCCCTCGTCCGGGCCGGGGCTCCCGTCGAGATCGCCTACGAGGCCGTCTGGGACAACGGCACCCCGCTCGCCGCCGACCTGGAGCACTTCGTCGCGACTCTCGCTCAGTACGCCGATGAGGGCATGGGCGATTGACAGAGGTTATGACTCCATCACGACTCCATCACTCCGCCGCCCTTACCGGAATCACGGCCATGAATCCAACGTCCCGGGCATGGCGTAAGACGTCGTCGGCGGCCTGAAGCCCTGACTGTCCGCGGACCCGGAGATCAGGATCCACGAAACGGTCCGAGAAAGGCGCATCACGATGACGAGCAGGGACGCCGCCGTACTCGACGACCCGGTGGGCGAGTCGCTGCGCGGCCGTCACGCGGGACTCGCCCGCCGCCTCGGCCGGGCCGTGACCTACCTGCCGGACGTCGCGACGTTCTCGGCGGTGCCCGCCGCCGCGGAGTCGACGGACTGGGCCGACCTCGCCGGACTGCTCGGCAGCGGCGGGTTCGCCGACATGTTCAGCTGCCGGGCGGCCCCGCCTCCGGACTGGGAGCCGGTTTTCACCCTGGAAGGCCGACAGATGATCTGGCGCGGCGACCGACCCGTTCAGGCCGGTGCCACGACCGACCCGGGCGTGGTCGAACTGGGTGCGGCCGACGTGCCCGAGATGCTCGATCTGGTGGCACGGACCCAACCGGGACCGTTCTGGCCGCGCACCCACGAACTGGGCACCTACCTCGGCATCCGTGACGGGGACAGGCTGGTGGCCATGGCGGGCGAACGGCTGCGGCCTCCGGGGTGGACCGAGATCAGCGCTGTCTGCACAACTCCTGAGGCACGCGGGCAGGGCCACGCTCTTCGCCTGGTGAGCGCGCTCGCCGCACGCGTCCTGTCCCGGAACGAACGCCCCTTCCTGCACGTGGCCGACACGAACACCGCCGCGATCGCGCTCTACGAACGGCTCGGCTTCGAAAGCCGCACGCAGGTGACCTTCCGGGGGTTCCGCACACCGTGAGGCCCGCCGAATGGGCCTCAACAGGGCGCCGACGCGTCGAGTGACGCCCGCTCGGCGAAGGGCCGGGCGCACGGGCCGGCATCTCCCACGCCAGGCCGAGAACGCCAGAGCCTCGTCGACCGCACCACGTCGTCGACGTTCCCGTCCGAGGTCTCCAGGGCCGCTTCAGCCCGTCATCCGGGCCGACGGCATCGCCAGTCGCATGCACCGCCATGCGCGCCGCAGAGGCAAGCACGCTGGCGCCTTTCAGTTCCGAGGCGCATCGGGCGGGCCGCGTCCTCGACGCCGGCGACTCGGTCGGCTCGGTCGACGGGCCCAGGGTCGGCCGACCTGTGCGCCCACGCTCCCTGATCCGTCACGGGCACACCCACTTCACGGTTCCGCCACTCACACAGAATCCAACGAGAAACGACAGAACCATTGACCTGACACCCTCTCAGTCCTACTTTCTTGACCGGCTCATCGACCACCGTCCGACATATCGGACGGTGGCTCTAGCCGCGAGGGCGTGTCCCTCAAGGTGGTCACCGAGTACACGTCCCCGCCACGTCGACAGCTCACCGGTCTCCCGGGGCCCAGAACCCCGGCAGCAGCCGACGTAGTGACAAGGCCCGGCGGCCACCGTCGGCCCGGAGCCTCGCACGCCAGTGATCCCCCTCCTTCCCCCCTGGAGAGCCGCATGTCGCACCCCGCGGTACGAAGATGGACCAGACGCGTTGCCGCTCAGGCCCTGGCCGCCGCTCTCGCGGTCACGGGCCTGGCGAGCCTCGACCGGCAGGAGCCGTCGGTGTCCCTGTTCGCCGAGCCGACTGCCGTGAGCACCAACCAGATCGACGTCACACCGTCGCCGATGGGCTGGGCGTCCTGGAACACCTTCTTCAGCAGCATCGACCACAGCGTGATCAAGCAGCAGGCCGACGCTCTGGTCTCCTCCGGTATGGCTGCCGCGGGTTACCAGTACGTCAACCTCGACGACGGCTGGTGGCAGGGCGACCGGGACGCGGACGGCGACATCGTCGTCGACGAAACCCTGTGGCCGGGCGGCATGAAGGCGATCGCCGACTACATCCACAGCAAGGGCCTGAAGGCCGGCATCTACACCGACGCGGGCAAGCAGGGCTGCGGTTACTACTACCCGACCACCCGCGCCGCGGCGCCCGACACCGGTATGGAGGGCCACTACCAGCAGGACCTCGAGACCTTCCAGCGCTGGGGCTTCGACTACGTCAAGATCGACTGGTGCGGCGGTCAGGTCGAGGGACTGGACCAGGAGACCACGTACAAGCAGATCGCCGCCGCCAACGAGGCCGCGAGCGCCGTGACCGGCCGCGACCTGGTGCTGTCCTTCTGCGAATGGGGCACCGGACTGCCGTGGAACTGGGCCACGGGCTACGGCGACCTGTGGCGCACGAGCCATGACGTGCTGCTGTACCAGGAGACCCCAGGCCTGACGAAGATGTACCGCAACTTCGACGAGGCCCTGCAGCCCGCCGCCCAGCACACCGGCTCCTACAACGACCCCGACATGCTCATGGTCGGCCTCAACGGCATGACCGCCGCCCGCAACCGGCTGCACATGAGCCTGTGGTCCATCGCGGGCGCCCCGCTGCTGGCCGGCAACAACGTGGCCACGATGACCACCGAGACCCGCGACATCCTCACCAACCCCGAGGTCCTCGCCATCGACCAGGACCCGCGCGGCCTGCAGGGCGTCAAGGTCGCCGAGGACACCCGAAACCTGCAGGTGTACGGCAAGGTACTCGCCGGCACCGGCAAGCGAGCCGTGATGCTGTTCAACCGCACCGGCTCCGCCGCGAACATCACCGTCCGCTGGGCCGACCTCGGCCTGACCCCGGCCAACGCGACCGTACGCAACGCCTGGACCCGCACCGACGCCGGATCCTTCGCGACCAGTTACACGACCTCCGTCCCGGCGAACGACGCTGTGCTGCTGACCGTCTCCGGCACCGAGGCATCCGGCACGACGTACGAGGACACCACCACCGCCACCACGCCGAGCTTCGGCGTCACCGCCTCCGCGGCGGGCACCAAGCTCGTGGACATCACCTACTCCAACGGCGGCACCACCGCACGCAAGGCCACCATCAAGGTGGACGGCCAGTACGCGTACGTCGTCTCCTTCCCGCCCACCGGCTCGGCCACCACCTACCGCACCGTCTCCGTGCTCGCCCATCTGGCCAAGGGCGCGAACACCGTGAAGTTCGCCGCGGTCTCCGGCGGCACCCCACCCGACATCGACGCCCTCCGCGTCCAAGGGGTCCCCGGCACCGACGGGGCGGCCCTCGTCGGCTCCGCCTCGGGCCGCTGCGTGGACATCGAGAAGAACACGTACGTCAACGCCACCCAGGCACAGATCTGGGACTGCTCCGGCGGCCGCAACCAGACTCTCCAGCAGACCTCACGCGGCGAACTGGTGGTCTACGGCACCAAGTGCCTCGACGCCGACAACAACGGCACCACCAACGGCACCAAGGTCATCATCTGGGACTGCACGAACGGCACCAACCAGAAGTGGACCGCCCACTCCGACGGCACCCTCACCAACAACCTCTCAGGCCTGTGTCTGGACGCCTCCGGCGCGGCGACCGCCAACGGCACCAAGCTCATCCTGTGGACCTGCAACGGCCAGAGCAACCAGAAGTGGACCCTCACCTGACACCCGTCGCAATGGTGTGAAAGAACGACCGGCGAGGGTGCGGCCGCACCCTCGCCGGTCGCGCTACACACCCCTGAAGCACCGCCCCTCAAGGCCACGGGCCGCGACGCGCTCGACGGGGATCCGCTCGTCAGTAGCTCAGGGCCATCGGGGGGCCGGGCTGGGAGAGGACGGTCATGTGAGAGGGGAGGCCGCCTCCCCCGAGCGGGGGACGACGTGAAGCACGTGGGGCGCCGGGCCGCGTCCGTCCGCGCCCGCGACGTCAGCGGATCGCTGACCCGGCAGTCGCTCCTGGTCGCCGCGACCACCCTGGTCGTGGACTGCCTCGGCTTCCTCCTCGCCGACGGATCCCACCCGCTGACGACGTGGCACTGGGTGATCTTCGCGGCCGTCGTCGTGGGAGAACAGCACCAGGGTCGTTCTGCTGACCACCTACGACCAGGACGTCTACGTCCACCGCGCCCTGCGCCGGAGCCAGCGGCTTCCTGCTCAAGAGCCTCCCCCCGGAGGAGCTCATCGCCGCCGTCCGGGTCGCCGCCCGCGGCGACGCCTTCATCGATCCCTCGGTGACTCGCCGCCTCCTGACCCGCCTCGCCGAAGGGGTCGCGCCGCCGGCCGTCCCCGCCAGCCTGGAACACCTCACCTCGCGGGAGCGCGACGTGCTGCTGCTGGTCGCCGAGGCCTGCACCGACACCGAGATCGCCGACCGCCTCGGTATCGGCGACGAGACCGTGAAGAGCCATGTCTCCCGCATCCTGACCAAACTCAACCTCCGCGACCGGGTCCAGGCCGTCGCCTACGCCCACCTCCACGGCCTCGTCAAACCTGCCTCCACCCGCTCGCCCCGTCTTCCGACCCGACGAGCACCACCCGCGACCGGCGCAGGCGCGGCCCCGGCGGACCGTGGACCTGAGCGCGAGAGAGCTCTGGTCAACAGATGAGCACCCGCCCTGAACAGGCAGTTTCCCCAGCCCCTTCCGTGAGGCGGAAGAGGTGTTGCGGCGCCGCGACGCCCTTCCCGACGATGTCGCCATCACCCAACGACGGGAGCCGCATCCATGCCGCACACGACCGCCTTCGCCAGGAACCAGTGGTACAGCTAGCGCACCTTTCTGACCTGCGCTTGTGTGGGGGCGATGAGGCTGTGACCTGCTAGGTCGGGTTGCAGAGGCGAGCGGAGGCAGTCAGAGGAAACCGCTCTGATTCGACCCCGGTTCGACCCGGGTCGCTCGGAGGCAGTCAGAGGCATCAGCCTCTGCAACAGGCCTCTGGGGGACCTGAGTTGACCGGGGTGGATCAAGAGTGGACCACTCTGGCGGGGCTCTGTTTCGACCTCGGTCGAGCTGCGATGGGGACGCCTGCCTCCACTCGGGGCCGGTATGACGAGGGCCTCCAGGACGGCAATCCTGGGGACCCTGCCGGCGCTGATGGAGGTCGGTTCCGGGCACCACCCGTGGTTTTAGCGGGCCTGGGTGGCGTCCACGTCTTTGCGAGACGACCCCACCGTGACGCACAACACCCATCACGACCTCTCTCGACCAAACGCATCCCAATTCAACGGCGTTGTTCTGGGCTACGCCCAACTTCCGTCGGCTGCAACCGATCTCATTCTGCTCGGCGACCTCACCGGCCGCTACGCCACCGGCAGTTACAGCCGACTCACCTCCGACGGCCGGACCGTGATCCCGCGCGCGGACCGCCAAGGCGCGGCCGAGCACGGACACCGGATCACCGCAGCCATCGCCTGCCACGTCGCCCGCGCCGGCGGCAGCATCGACCAGCTGACGCAACTTCTGCTGCACCCTGAGCACGAAGGCGGACGGCACACTCGCGGCATCGCGCTGCGCTCCGGGCAGACCCGCGCCCTGGACTACATCCGCCGGGTCTGGAACAGCGCTTCCAAGACGATCAGCACCACCATCGCGCTGAGCTCCCGGCACGACGCGTACGAGGTCCTCGCCGCACTGCGGGACCGGATCGAGACGACACCGTGGCGTGGTGAGCGAGGACGGACCGCGCTGCGGGTGCTGCGGGCGCACCTGAACTTCGCCGAGATCGCGGGCGGCCCCCTGCACCACGCCAGTGAGCGGCAGACCGCGGAGGAAGCCGGAGTCTCCCGCACGACGCTGCGGGTCGTCTACGAGACGGTCC
>NZ_JBIWGA010000006.1:0-465245 GCF_044763345.1 Streptomyces sp. NPDC096132 | reverse complement strand
GGTTACATTCCGAACCCGGAAGCTAAGCCTTACAGCGCCGATGGTACTGCAGGGGGGACCCTGTGGGAGAGTAGGACACCGCCGAACAATCATTCCGGGAAACCCCCGCACCGTCTGGTGCGGGGGTTTTCTGCGTTACGGTGACCTGCATGAATAACTTTGTTGTACGGGGTATACGGGCCGAGGAATGGGACTCGGCGAAGGCATTTCGACTGGTCGCGCTCAGGGATTCCGCGGCCTCGATCGCCTTTCTGGAGACGTATGAGGATGCTGCGGGGCGGCCGGACTCCTTCTGGCAGGAGCGGGCCTCGGGGGCTGGTGAGGAAGGTGTCGGGGCTCGGCAGTTCATTGCCGAGGCCGAGGGCGGTGAGTGGGTCGGGTCGGTCACCGTACTGGTGGAGGAGGCCGGCAGCGTGGACTGGGCGGGGTATCCCGTCGAGCGGCGGCAAGGGCATGTGGTGGGGGTGTACGTGCGGCCCGAGTGGCGTGGGGGCGCGGTGATCCGGGGGTTGTTCGAGGCCGGCGTGGAGTGGGCGTGGGGGATCGGGGCGGAGCGGGTGCGGCTGCTGGTGCACGAGAAGAACCTGCGGGCGCAGGGGGCGTACCGGAAGGTGGGGTTCGTGCCCAGTGGGGTGAGCGTGCCGGTGGGGGAGGGCTTCGGGGACTTCTCGGGGGAGATCGAGCAGGAGTTCGTACTCGAGCGGGGGGTGCCGTCAGACCGGTAGTTCGTGGTGGGGCCAACGGGAGCGGGCCTGTTCGCGGGAGCGGAGGAGGGCCAGGGTGGGGAGGCCGCGGTCCGCTCCGGTGGACAGGAGGTCCGGGAGCTGCGGGAGAGGTGCTACGGCCGCGATGTCGTCCAGGACCAGGGTGAGTGGTGGGTCGAGGCGACCGGAGGATGACCGTTCGGCCATGCGCCGGCCGCGCTCGACCACGCTGGAGACGAGGGCCGTGAGGAGAGGCATGGCGCCGGGGTTTGTCCTGGGGTCCTCGATGGATTCGCCGACCACATAAAGCGTTCCCCCTTCGTCCACGAAGGAATCCAAGGCGAGGGCATCAGTTCGGTTTGGAGTGCATGCCTCGCGGATGTTGATCGTGGAGAGGGAGGAGAGAGCTCGGGCAGCGAGTTCCTGGGCGATGTCCCTGCGCTCGGGGTGGGCGGTGAGGGTGGCTTCCAGTTCGCCGGCGGAGCCGGGGGCGGCCTTGGGGTTCGTACGGAGGGTGCGGACCGCTTCCTGGATGGCGGTGCCCTGGGACCAGCGGTGGACGTGGCGGATGGTGCGGCCGTCGATGGCGGCGGCGTGGAGGTAGCAGCGGAGGAGGGTTTCCGCTGTTTCTGTGACTGCCTGGTCCAGGCGGGCTGTGGGGCGTACGGGGGTGAGGAGGGCGGTGGCTCTTGCGGCTGCTGTTGCCTTGTCCTCGCAGCCCGCTGTGGGGGACCAGTGGAGGCGGGCGGGGGTGTCGCAGCGGTGGGTGGGGTCGTAGAGGTGGACCGGGCCCAGTTTGGCTCTGGCGTCCTTGGTGTCCTGCCAGAGGGTGGGGTTGGAGGTGAGGATGAGGGTGGGGCCGGCCGCGTCTCGGATCGCCTGGGCTGCGGCTGTGTAGCGGCTTTCCCTCGGGGCGTAGAGCACCGCGCCTTCGGCGCGGTTGGTTTCCCACCCAGCCACCCGTTCGCCCGGAAACAGAGAAGCGGGGGTCGAGGGTGTCTGCGGAAGCGGAGTCGAGGGGAGTGTCGCAGTCTGCTGGGCCTCCACTCCCGGTTGCCATTCCCTGTTGGGTTCCGGTTCGGTCCTCGGTTCCGGTTCCGGTTCCGGTTCTGCCTCGGTCCTGGGAGTCGGTACGTCGTACGTCGGTGGCTCTTGCTCGGCCGACGCCTTCTTTCGGGCCCGTACCACCCTCCAGCGCGCCACCGTCCCTATGGCGAAGACCGTGAGGACGAAGAGGATCATCAGTTGGCCGATGAAGAGGCCCCAGAAGAGGCCGTAGCCCGAGAGGGCGGTCGGGGTGGCTTCCGGCCAGGCGCCGGGGATGTCGTGGGGCTGGGCGATGAGGTGGCGCATGGCCAGGGGGGTGCGGGTGAAGGTGACGCCGGTGGGCCAGGAGCCGTGGGTGAAGAGGGCGGCCAGGCCCGTTGCCGTCCAGACCAGGAGGGTCATGCCGAGGAGGAAGGCGAGCAGGCCGAGCAGGAGGCCGTCGGGGATGCCGCCGCCCCCGCCTTCGCGGCCGGGGGCGCGTTCGTCACCGGGTCTCATGGCAGTCCCCCGCCGCCCTAGGCCACCGTCGACTCGGACGAGTCGTCCAAGTCGGCCAGGTGGTGTTCCATGAAGGCCGTCGCGCGTCGCTCCTGTTCCAGCTCGGCGGCGTGCAGGGCGTCCTCGGAGGCCAGGTGGTCCGTCGAGGACTCCGTCATGGCGCGGTCGGTGAAGACCAGGGGGCGTTCCGTCTCGGTGACCAGGTGTTTGACCACCTGGACGTTGCCGTTGACGTCCCAGACGGCGATGCCGGGGGTGAGGGTGGGGATGATCTCCACCGCCCAGCGCGGGAGGCCCAGGACGCGGCCGGTCGCTCGGGCCTCGTCCGCCTTCTGGGCGTAGATCGTGCGGGTGGAGGCCATTTTGAGGATGGCTGCCGCTTCCTTCGCCGCGGCGCCGTCCACGACGTCCGACAAGTGGTGGACCACCGCCACGAAGGACAGGCCCAGGCGGCGGCCGAACTTCAGCAGGCGCTGGAAGAGCTGGGCCACGAACGGGCTGTTGATGATGTGCCAGGCCTCCTCGACCAGGAAGATGCGCTTCTTCCGGTCGGGGCGGATCCAGGTGTGTTCCAGCCAGACGCCGACGATCGCCATCAGGATCGGCATGGCGATGGAGTTGCGGTCGATGTGGGAGAGGTCGAAGACGATGAGAGGGGCGTCGAGGTCGATGCCGACCGTGGTCGGGCCGTCGAACATGCCGCGCAGGTCACCGTCGACCAGGCGGTCCAGGACCAGGGCGACGTCCAGGCCCCAGGCGCGGACGTCGTCTATGGCGACGTTCATCGCCTCGGCCGACTCCGGTTCGGGGTGGCGGAGTTGTTCGACGATGTCCATCAGCACCGGCTGGCGTTCGACGATCGTCTCGTTGACGTAGGCGTGGGCGACCTTGAGGGCGAAGCCGGAGCGTTCGTCGAGGCCGTGGCCCATCGCCACTTCGATGATCGTGCGGAGCAGCGCCAGCTGGCCCGTCGTGGTGATCGACGGGTCGAGGGGGTTGAGGCGGATGCCGTGGTCCAGGGCGGCCATCGGGTCCAGGCGGATGGGAGTTATTCCCAGGGCCTGGGCGATGAGGTTCCACTCGCCGACGCCGTCCTCGCCCTGGGCGTCCAGGACGACGACCTGGCGGTCGCGGAAGCGGAGCTGGCGCAGGACGTACGTCTTCTCGAGCGCCGACTTGCCGTTGCCGGACTCGCCGAGGACCAGCCAGTGCGGCGCCGGGAGCTGCTGGCCGTACAGCTGGAAGGGGTCGTAGATGTAGCCCTTCCCGGAGTAGACCTCGCGGCCGATGATGACGCCGGAGTCGCCCAGGCCGGGGGCGGCTGTCGGCAGGTAGACCGCCTGGGCCTGGCCGGTGGAGGTGCGGACCGGGAGGCGGGTCGTCTCCACCTTGCCGAACAGGAAGGACGCGAAGGAGTCGGTGAGGACGGTCAGCGGGTCCCGCATGTCATGCCCCTACCTTCGGATGCCGGTGGCGAACGGGAGCGTGTTCACGAACGCGCGGTGGTGCTCGCGGTCGCACCACTCCAGCTTCAGGTACGACTTGCCCGCCGACGCCCTTATCGTGCGCTTGTCGCGTGCCAGGGCCTCGGGGGTTCGGGAGGAGACGGTGATGTAGCCGACCAGGTTGACGCCGGCGGCGCCGGACGCGAGGTCCTCGCCGCGCTGGTCCAGGCGGGAGTGGGCGGCGACGTCGCGGGGGTCCACGGTCCGGTTCATCTTGGCGGCGCGGCTCGCCTCGGCCTCGTCGTTCGTCTTCTCCGTCAGCATGCGTTCGATGGCGACCTCGGTGGGTTCGAGGTCCATCGTGACGGCGACGGTGCGGATGACGTCCGGGGTGTGGACCAGGAGGGGGGCCAGGAAGTTGACGCCGACAGGCGTCATCGGCCACTCCTTGACCCAGGCGGTGGCGTGGCACCAGGGGGCGCGGGTCGACGACTCGCGGGTCTTGGCCTGGAGGAACGTCGGCTCCATGGCGTCGAGCTCGGCCGGCCAGGCGTTGCGCCGGGTCATCGCCTGGATGTGGTCGATGGGGTGGTCCGGGTCGTACATGGAGTGGATCAGGGAGGCGAGGCGGCCCTGGCCCAGGGGCTGGCGTACGCGGATGTCCGCCTCCTGGAGGCGGGAGCAGATGTCCGTGAGCTCGCGGGCCATGACGACGGCGAGGCCGGCGTCGCGGTCGAGCTTGCGGCCCGACTGGGGGCGGGCGGCACGGGCCATGGCGTGGGCCTCGGCGGCCAGCTCGCGGGTGTAGTGCATACAGGCGACGAGGTAGGCGCGGTGCTGCTCGCTGCTGGTGGACACCATGGACTGGAGCTGGTCGTACGACTGGGACAGCCAGCCGGGGGCGGCGGCGTCTCCGCGCTGGGCGACGTCCTTGGCGTGGGCGTCGGGGTCGGCGGGGAGGGTGCGGGCGAGCATCTGCAGACGGGTGACGAAGCCGTCGCCGTTGGCCACGTGCTTGAGGAGGGTGCCGAAGCGGTCGACGAGGGCTTCCTGGTCCTCGCTGTCGCGCAGGCCGACGCCCGGGCCCTCGATCTCGATGGCGGCGGTGACGGTACGGCGGTCCGCGTGCAGGAGTACGGCGATCTCGTCGGGGCCGAAGGGGGCGGCCAGCCAGGTGATGCGGCCGATGCCCGGGGGCGGGCCGATCTCGACCTCCTGGCCGTCGATCCGGGTGCCGGCCTCCATCACGCCGGAGCGGTACGTGGTGCCCTGGCGGAGGGTGCGCTTGTAGCTGCGGTTGATCTCGAACCACTTGTAGAACGTGCGGTGCTTGTACGGCACGTAGACCGCGGCCAGCGCGATCATCGGGAAGCCGGTGAGCAGCACGATCCGCAGGGCGAGGACGGGGACGAGGAGCCCGCACATCATGCCGAGGAACGCGCCGATGACGATGAGCGCGATCTCGCCGGTCTCGCGGTTGCGGCCGACGATCGCGTTCGGCCGGGCGCGGCCGATCAGATATGTGCGGCGGGGCGAGACCGCGTGGGACACGTGGGACTCGGTCGTCAACGCCCTTCACCTCCCGTGCGGTTGTTGCGGGTGTTGCCGGCGTGCGGGGTGTTCACCGCGCTGCTGGAGCGGGGTGCGGGTGCGGCGGAGGGGACAGATCCGCCGCCTCCGTTCGAGGTGCGCGAGCTGTGCGCGGCGACGCCGCCGGAGGCGGGGTTCGAGGGGCGGGGGGCCGACGAGGAGGACTGGCCCCCGCCGCCGTTGTTGTCGGCGCGGGTGCTGTGCGTCTTGATGCCCTGGGCGACGAGGGTCGCAGGGGAGCTGATGACGGCCGCGGCCTTGCCCTCGGCGCCCTGCATGATGCGGTTGCTGCGGGAGTTCGCGATCTCGTCGCCGAAGCCGGGGACGAAGCGGTAGATCATCGC
Organism: Streptomyces sp. NPDC096132; assembly: GCF_044763345.1. NCBI lineage: Bacteria > Bacillati > Actinomycetota > Actinomycetes > Kitasatosporales > Streptomycetaceae > Streptomyces > Streptomyces sp. NPDC096132. Next base: position 459,617 of record NZ_JBIWGA010000006.1, on the reverse strand, counting down.
GCTGGCGAAGATGGCGAGCAGGATGATGGCGAGGCCGGAGACGACGGCGGAGAAGGCGTCGGGGCCGTCGTCGGAGGACAGGGCGCCGGCGAGGCCGAGGACTATCACGATGACCGGCTTCACCAGGATGACGGCGATCATGATGCCGGCCCAGCGGCGGACGTGGCTCCACAGGTTCTTGTCGACGAGGCCGGCGTAGACGACGGTGCCGAGGAGGGCGCCGACGTAGAGCAGGGCGGCCCTGATGACGAGCTCCAGCCACAGGACGCCGGCGGCGAGGATGGAGACGAGGGAGACGACGATCAGCATGATCGGGCCGCCGCCGATGTCCTCGCCCTTGGCCAGGGCGCCGGAGAAGGTGCCGAAGAACGTGTCGGTCTGGTCGCCTGTCGTCTTCGCGAGGACGTCGCTGATGCCGTCGGTGGCCGAGACGACCGTGTAGAGGATCAGCGGGGTGAAGGCGGAGGCGAGGACGGTGAGCCAGAGGAAGCCGACGGCTTCGCCGATGGCGGTGGTGAGGGGGACTCCGCGGACCGCGCGCTTGGCGACCGCCAGCAGCCACAGCAGGATCGTCAGGACCGTGGAGGCGGCGAAGACGACGGCGTACTGCTGGAGGAACTTGGTGTTGGTGAAGTCGACGTTCGCCGTCTCCTTCACGGCCTCGCTGAGCTTGTCGACGGTCCAGGCGGCGGCGTCGGCGCAGCCTTTGGCGAGGGAGGAGAGGGGGTCGGTGGTCTCGGAGACGCTGGGCGTGGTGGTGCCCCCGGGGTTGTTCCCCCTCTCGCAGTACTCCTGGGCGGGGCCGCGGATGAGGTCGCAGGTGCCGTCGCTGGGCGAGGCGGAGGGCGATGCCGAGGGGGAGGGGGACGGGCTCGGCGACGGCGCGGCGAAGGCCTGGGTGGCCAGCAGGACCGCGGTGGTCTGAACGGCGGCCAGCGCAGCCGTGACCTTGAGGGAGAGGTGCTTAGCGCGCATACGTGAACCCTCCGAACTCCTCGACGGCCTTCGTCATGTCGTCGCTGGTGGAGGCCTGCTGGTCGCGCCCGACCGGAACGGGGCCGTCCTTCTGCTGGAAGTCGGTGACCTTCCAGTCGTTGCTGACCCAGGTGAGCTGGTAGGTGGTGGTGTACCAGCTCTCGGAGACGGGGTTGGTCGAGGCTGTGCCGGAGAGACCGAAGAGCGACGTGTACCAGACCTCGACGGTGGCCTTGCTCGCACTGGAGGCGGTGACCTTGGTGCCCACGGGGACGATCCGTGAGATGAAGGTCTGGCCGTCCGGGGCGGTGCCGTCCTTGTCGAGGCCGATGTTGCTCAGAAACGTCTCGTTCGAGTACGCGGTGTCCAGTGCGGACTGTCTGGTGGCGGCGATGCCGGGTGCGTACACCGTGTCGACGATCTGGTGGCGGCTGTCCTTGCTGAACATGTCCGCCGATCCCAGTGCCACGGCGTAGTTGGCGGCGGCGCTCTGGGCACCCTGCGCGTCGTGCGCGTACCCGGTCGGGATGCCACCGCTCTTCGACTCCACCGGCTTCGTCCCGCTCGCCGCCGTCGTCGACGTCTCCGGCTTGTTGCCGTCCGGCGTGGTCGTCGAGGAGGACGAGTCGTCTCCTCCGCGGTTCGCGAAGGCGATGGCCGCGATGAGGAGGACGACGACGCCGACGACCGTGACCAGGCTGCGGGAGGAGGAGCGGGCGGGGCGGCGGGCGCCGCCGTAGGGGTCGGCTTCGGGCAGGCGGACGCGGGTGCCCGCGGGCTCGCCGTAGTCGTGTTCGTCGCCGGGAGTCATGCCGCGTTCGCCCCCTCGCTGCCGTACCGAAAAGCGTAGAAGTACGACGGTAGCCGTGCTGGTTCCCGCGCGGGCGCGGTGTGGTGACTCGACATCAGGGAAACGCAACCTCAGCCGGTGGGCACGACGGGTGGGTGGGGGTGGAGGGGTGCCCGGACGGGCTCGGACGGGGCCGGGACAGGCGGCTATACGGCCATGCCGTACACGATCGTGAACAGTGTGCCGAGTGAGCCGATGATGAAGACGCCCGTCAGACCGGCGATGATGAGGCCCTTGCCCTGTTCCGCACTGAAGGTGTCCCGGAGGGCCGTGGCGCCGATGCGCTGCTTGGCGGCGCCCCAGACGGCGATGCCGAGGCAGAGGAGGATGGCGACCGCCATCACGACCTCGATCATCACCTTGGCCTCGTTGCCCAGGCTGCCGAAGGGGCCCCAGTCCGGAGCGATCCCGCCGATGATGGTGTTGATGTCGCCCTTGTCGGCCGCAAACAGCATGTAAGTCACCGCCCCTGGTGGGTAGTTCCGCGTGTCCCCTGCGGAGCGCAGAGGTCAGGCCTCATTGTCGCCGACGATGTCGCCGTCGTATGTCGACTTGGCGTCATTGACGGGTGGGATTCGTATGAATGGTTCGTACGGTCACTCTGTGTATCACGGCAGGTCACGCCGGGCAATGAGGTCGGAGCGGAACCTGGGTGTGGTTCCGTCGTTGACCCACTTCAGGGCGCCTTGCCGTTTCTGACGGCTGGTCGGGTGAGTGTACGTTTCGATGTTCTCATGCCCGGCTCGACGGCATGGCGAACGGGCCGCGGCTGGATGCCGCGGCCCGTTCGCCCGTGCCACTGTGGCCCCCACGGTCCACCGTGGCTGTTCTTGGGTGTGGTGAGGGTCTGTCAGCCGGTGAAGGCGTCGATGCCCTCCGGGGTGCCCACGCCGGTGGGGCCGTCGTAGCCCGACTTGGCGGTGCACAGGTAGCTCGCGCTGGAGGAGCAGCTGCCGTTGCTGCCGCTGGTGACGTCGTTCAGGGCGGAGGTGCCCAGGTAGGCGTAGGGGTAGGAGGCCGGGTAGTCGCTGCTGCCCGGGGTGCCGGCGAGGGCGTAGACCGCGGCGATGATGGGCGCGGAGGCGCTGGTGCCGCCGAAGGTGTACCAGCCGGCGGTGACGCCGTAGGAGTCGTAGACGGAGACGCCGGTCGCCGGGTCGGCCACGGCCGAGACGTCGGAGATGGTGCGCTTGGAGCAGCCGGTGTCGGTCTGCCAGGTCGGCTTGGCGTCGTAGGCGGAGCAGCCGGAGCCGGTGCCCTCGGTGGAGCTGGTGTTCCAGACCTTCTCGGTCCAGCCGCGGGTGGTGGAGGACGTGGACAGGGCGGTGCCGCCGACCGACGTCACGTACTTGGAGGCGGCCGGGTATTCGGCGCCGTAGCCCTCGTCGCCCGCGCTGACGGTGATGGCGACGCCGGCGTGGTTGAAGTACGAGGAGTCGTACGAGGTGTCGGAGGAGGACTCCGAGCCGCCGTAGCTGTTGGAGACGTACTTCGCGCCGAGGGTGACGGCGCGGTTCACCGCGGTGCCGAGGTTGGCCATGGTGGCGGACTTGGCCTCGACGAGCAGGATGTTGCAGTTCGGGCAGACCGCGCTGGCCATGTCGAGGTCGAGGGAGATCTCCTCGGCCCAGCCGCTGTCGGCGGAGGGGAGGGAGGTGGTGGAGCCGGTCTGGCTGACCTTCTTGAAGCAGCCGTTGGAGGTGGTGCAGGAGGAGAGGCCGTAGTACGAGCGGTACTTCGCGAGGTCGGCCTCGGCGTTCGGGTCGTCGTAGGCGTCGACGATCGCGATGGTCTCGCCGGAGCCGTTGTCGGCGGCGGCGTCGGTCAGGCCGTAGGCGTCCTGGAGGTCGGACGGGCCGTAGCCGGTGGGGCTGGCCGCGGCGGCCTTGGGGGTGACCTTCGCGGTGTCACCGGTCTCCTTGGCCCGCGCCTTCTGGAAGGCGGTGGTGCCGCCGGTGACGCGGAAGGAGTCGCAGGCCAGTTCGCCCTTGTGCTTGGGGGTGGCGCAGGGGGTGGCCGCCCAGGTGACCTTGGCGCTCGTGGGGGTGGTGGGGGCCGCGCTCGCGGGGGCCGCGGTGCCGAGGCCGGCGAGGACGAGGGCGGCGGCGCCGAGGGCCGAGGCGCCGATGCGGCGCCATCTGCCGGGTGCGGCAGGGGGGTTGGGGGAAGTCGTCGTACGCAACGGACAGCTCCTGAAGGTGGGTGACAGGGGCGGTGCGGGTGGGGGGTGATGCGTTGCCACCGGTACGTGGTCCCCGGTGGCGGGCGGCGGCCCGCCGACGACTGTGCGCTTGTTGAGTACGCGACAACAAGAAGGGTTGCGGAGTTCTGACTTCCGCCTTACTCAGGGGGGTTGGGGGATTGCCCGTCGATGGTGGGCGGATGGACGGGATATGGCTGGATCTTGACCCTGCTCACAGCCCGGACACAGGTGGCCGGGCGGGCGGGGCCGTCAGTGGCGGATCAGGCCGTGCAGGGTGTGGTGGACCAGGTCCGCGACGCCCGCGAGGACCGACTCGGGGGCGAGCATCTCGTTCGCCGTGAACGAGGCATAGCCGTGCAGGGTGGCCCCCAGGAACACGGTCAGCCGGGCCGGGTCGCCCTCGACGATCTCGCCGCGCCGCTGCCCGTCCGCGATCAGCCGCTCCAGCGACCCGACCGTACGGTCCACGGCGGCGGCCATCCGGGCCGGGGTGTCCGAGCCGTCGGGGTCGGCGGGGGCGTGCTTGCGGGCGTACATCAGCTCCAGGAGCGCGGCGTTGTCGATGGCGAAGCCCAGATAGGCGCGGGCGAGCCCGGTGAGCCGGGGTTCCAGGGGGAGGGCCGGGTCGTCGGCGGCCTCCAGGACCTCGGCCATCCGGTCGAACCCGCTGAGTGCGAGGGCGTCGAGCAGGGACTGCTTGTCCTTGAAGTGCCGGCCGGGCGCGGCATGGCTCACGCCGATCTCGCGGGCCAGCTCCCGCAGGGAGAGGGCTGCGGCGCCCCTGTCGCGGAGGGTGCGTTCGGCGGTGGCGAGCAGGGCGGAGCGGAGGTCGCCGTGGTGGTAGGGGCGGTTCTCGAGGGACGGCGACGGCGACGGCGGCATGTGGACATCATATCCCGATGTAGGCGGCGCCATCATTGTTGTCGTTGCCACCTTTGTTGGCAGCGTCTACATTGGCTTCATGGCTGAGAAGAAGAAGGCATGGAGTTCCGCGGACATCCCCGACCTCACCGGGCGCACGGTGATCATCACCGGGGCCAACAGCGGTATCGGGTTCACCGCGGCCGACGCGCTGGCGAAGGCGGGGGCGCACGTCGTCCTCGCCGTACGGGACCCGGAGCGCGGGCGGGCCGCCGCGGCGCGGATCCCGGGCAGTACGGAGGTCCGGCGCCTCGACCTGGCGGACCTGTCGTCCGTACGGGATTTCGCGACGGAGTGGGCGGGGGCACCGCTGCACACGCTGATCAACAACGCCGGCGTGATGATGCTGCCCAGGGAGTCGACCGCGGACGGTTTCGAGCGGCAGTTCGGCACGAACCACCTGGGTCACTTCGCCCTGACCAACCTGCTGCTGCCGTACGTCACCGACCGGGTCGTCACCGTCTCCTCGGGCGCCCACCGGTGGGGCGGCGCGGTGATCGAGTTCGACGATGTGAACATGGCGGCGCGGTACACCCCGCAGCGGGCGTACGCCCAGTCCAAGCTGGCGAACCTGTTGTTCACCCTGGAACTCCAGCGCCGTCTCGCCGAGTCCGGCTCGTCCGTCCGGGCCCTGGCCGCCCACCCCGGATACTCCGCGACCAACCTGCAGAGTCATGCGGCCAGCCCGCTGGCCCGGGTCTTCATGCGCGTGGGGAACGCCCTGCTCGCCCAGGACGACCGGGCGGGCGCCCTGCCCACCCTCTACGCCGCCACCCAGGACCTGCCCGGCGCGAGCTACGTCGGACCGGACGGGCTGGGCGAGATGCGCGGGGCGCCGACGCTGGTGGGGCGGTCGGCGGCGGCCTGCGACGCGGACGCGGCGCGGCGGCTGTGGACGCTGTCGGAGGAGCTGACGGGGGTGCGCTCGGGGGTCGGCGTGCGCTGAGCGGCTGCCCTCGTGCGGTCAGTGGATGCGCTGGGCGGCCGTCGTCGTGCGGTCGGCGAGTGCAGTGGACGGCCGCTGTCGTGCGGTCAGCGGGTGCACCGGGTGGCCGTCGTCGTGCGGTCGGCGGGTGCCCTGGACGGCTGCCTTCGTACGGTCAGTCGCCGAGTTCGACGCCCTCCACGAAGTGGTCGAACTCGCCTGCCTGGACGCCCAGGACGAAGGCGTCCCACTTGCGGCGGTTGGTGGTGACCACGTTGGCGGGGTCGCTGGTCTCGCGGAGGTAGACGGGGGCCTCGCCGTCCTCCCCGCTTCCCTCGCCGAAGGCGATCTCGATCCAGGGGCCGGGGCCGGTCGCCCCCGGCGGGGCGGCACGGATCCAGGTGAGGTCCGGGGGGATGTCAGCCATGGGCTTCACCCTAGCTCCGGGAGGCGCGTCTGACGGTTCTCTCACCTTGGTGGGACACAGTGGGGCCGATGAAGCGAAACGCGCTGTCCGGTGCGGTCGTGCTGTTGGCCGTGGCCGTCACCTCCGCCTCCGAGGCCGCCGCCGACGGCGGGCTCGGGCCGCTCGGGGTCACCACCGTGGCCGCGGCGACGAAGGACTCCGCGCGGGTCGGCGCGCTGTTCGACGCCGAGGACGCCGGTCACCTCGCCGGCGGTCACTTCTGCACCGCCTCCGTCGTGCACGCCGTGCACCGCAACCTCGTCGTCACGGCCGCCCACTGCCTCGGCGAGGGCGGTGACCTCGTCTTCGTACCGGGGTACCGGGACGGAAGGGCACCCTACGGCGTCTGGAAGGTCGCCCGGGTCTTCCTGCCCGACGGGTGGGCGAAGGGGCAGGACGAGGACAGCGACGTGGCGTTCGCGACCCTTCGGGCACGGGACGGCAAAGGCGTCGAGGACGTCGTCGGGGGCAACCGGCTCGCCACCCGGACGACCACCGGAGCGACCGCCGTGACCGTCACCGGATACCCGAACACCCGCGAGGTCCCGATCCGCTGCATCAACCGGCCGACCTCGCACAGCGCCACCCAACAGCGCGTCGACTGCCCCGACTTCACGGGCGGGACCAGCGGCAGCCCGTGGGTGAACGGGGACGGGCAGGTCGTGGGCGTCCTCGGCGGCCATGAACAGGGCGGGGCGACGGCGGACATCTCGTACAGCGTGGTGCTGGGGGCGGAGGCCGCGAAGCTGTACCGCGAGGCGGCCTCCGACCCCTAGAGTCCCTGGGTTCCCCGGGTTCCCCGGGTTCCCCGGGTCAGGTGACGGGGTGGACGAGCTGGGTGGTCAGCTCGTAGCGGGCGCCCACGACGGCCAGTTCGCCGGCGGCGATCTTCGCGGCGAGGTCCGGTTCGGTGGCGAGGCGGGAGCGGACGGCTCGTATGTTGGCGTCGATGGTCGAGTCGACGCGGGCGTCGCCTTCCTTCGTACGGTCGATGTTCGGGGCGATCTGGTCGGCCAGGTACTGGATGTGGGCGGGCAGGGCCTCGCCGGACTCGTCCGCCTGGACGGCCGCCTTCACGGCGCCGCACGACTGGTGGCCGAGCACCACGACCAGCGGGATGTCGAGTTCTAGCACTCCGTAGGCGACGCTGCCGAGGACGGCCTCGTCCAGGACCTCGCCGGCGGAGCGGACGGTGAGCAGATCGCCGAGGCCCTGGTCGAAGACGAGCTCGGGGGGCACGCGGGAGTCGATGCAGCCGAGGATGACGGCGAAGGGGTGCTGGCCCGCCGTCAGGCTCTGGCGGACGGCGGGGGTTTCGTCGGGGTGCCGCTCGCAGTAGGTGCGCCAGCGGCGGTTGCCCGCGGCCAGTTCGCGCAGTGCCTCGTCGGCGGTGGTGGGGCGGGGGGTGGTGGTGCCGCGAGGGGTGGGGGCGGCGGAGGCCGGGGCCGCTCCGAGGGCGAGGGCGCCGCCGCCCAGGGTCATGGCGCCGGCGAGGCCGCGGAGGAGGGAGCGGCGGGCGGTTCTGTGGGGGGTTTCGTCAGAGTTCACGGCCTGGAACGTATGTCCGAGTCCGGAACGGGGTGACGGCGTTGCCGAATCATGGGCGTGGATGGGGATTACGGGGGCGACTGTTGGTCCGCGTTTGACGTGGACGGGGGCTGGTGTTGACCCCGGGGGCCGTCCGGTGCGGCTGACGCCGGATCAGCTGCCGCGGGCGGGTGCGGGGCCGACCCTGTATCTCCCGAAGTGATCTATGTGGCATGGTCGGTTCAGTGGACGCACTGAAGGAACGGGACCCGGCGCGGATCGGCGCGTACACGCTGCTGGCCCGGCTCGGGGCGGGCGGCATGGGGCAGGTGTATCTCGGGCGGTCGCCCGGGGGACGGCTCGTCGCGCTCAAGGTGATCCGTGACGAGATCACCGACCATCCGGAAGCGCTGGCACGGTTCCGCCGGGAGGTGGAGACGGTGCGGGCGGTGCGGAGCGCGTACACGGCGAACCTCATCGACGCCTCGCTGGACGCGGCGCCGTATTGGCTGGCGACCGAGTACGTACCCGGGCCCACGCTGAGCAACGCCGTGGCGCACAGGGGGCCGCTGCCCGTGGAGACGTGCCGGGCGCTGCTCGCGGCCCTGGCCGAGGGGCTCGCGGCGGTGCACGCGTACGGGGTCACCCATCGGGACCTCAAGCCGCAGAACGTGATCCTCGCGGCGCAGGGGCCGCAGCTCATCGACTTCGGCATAGCGCGGACCGCGGCGCAGACAGCGCTCACCGAGGCGGGATTCGCTCCCGGCACACCGGGTTTCACGGCTCCCGAGGTGCTGTTGCGCAACGAGGTCGGGCCAGCCGCCGATGTCTTCGCCCTCGGCGCGACCCTGGCCTACGCGGCCACGGGGCGTCCGCCCTTCGGGCATGGCGAACCCGCCGGCGTCAGCTATCGCGCCGTCCACGAAGCCATCGACCTCGCCGGTGTGGATCCGGGGCTGGCCGCTCTCCTCGAGGCGTGCGTGGCCAAGGACCCGGCGGCACGGCCCGGTCTCGGTGAGGTGGTCGCGCGATGCGGCGTGCGGACCGCGCTCGTCGAGGACCCGTTCTACGGGGGGCTCGCCGCGTTGGGGGAGGCGGTTCCCTCGACGCCGTCGGCCCTGCCCGCGATGCCCGCCACCCCGCCGGCCGACGCAGCGGCCGGCCTGCACGACGCACCGACGGTGGCGCCCCGAGCCCCGCACCCCTACGGCTACACGCCCACCCAGGCCGCCCAGCCGGCCCCGACCGCCCGGCCGCGTGGGAAGTCGTGGCTGATCGCCGGAGCCGCGGGCGTGGCCGTCGTCGTGGGGGCCGTGGCCGCTCTCACGCTCCTTCCGGGCGGGGACGGCGACTCCGGCAAGGGCACGCAGGGCACGGCGGGACCGGGGACCACCTCGGCGGCGGTCACGACCCCCGGCGGTGACGAGTCGGAACTGCAGCCACCGGCCTACGTGGAGCAGACGAACCCCTCCCGTGACTTCTGGGACGCAGACGCGACCTCGGCGGGCGGTGGCACCGGGGCGTGCAACCTGCCGTCGGAGGAGCAGAACGTGCAATTCCAGTGGTCGGTCTCGGCGGCGGACGGCAACGGCCCCTACACCTCCGGCAAGGGCAGCATCGGATTCCGGCTCAAGTACGACGTCTCCGAGCCGTACTACGTCTCCGTGGCCGTGAAGGCCCCGCACGCGATCGACCAGGACACGGGCAAACCCTTCGAGGGCGCGGCCCAGGCGAACCTGGACCTGGGCTACACCAGCAAGCCCGTCGCGGCCGGCACCGAGTGGGTGCAACTGACCTATCCGGACGACTTCCACCAGATCGTGCGGGGCCAGGAGGCCGGCGGGGCCATACCTGTCGAGAACGACCCCGGTGACTGGACGGTGCTCTTCCTCCATGTCCAAGGAACCAAGAAATACGCGAGCATTCTCTGCGACGGGTTCGTCGCGAAGTAGCGCACACGACATGGACAGGTTCGGGAAAAACCCGTAAACAGGCCTGTGGTGGGGGAGGGTTGAGGCGTGCGAAAAGTTTGGGTGGTCGGCGGAGCCGTGGTCGGGCTCGGGCTGAGCTTCGTGATGCTGCTCGTCATCGGGGTGTACGTCGTGGCGGGGAACCTGGTCAACGGCGTCGGTGCGGGAAGCGTCGGGCTGGCCAAGGGGGCCGTGCCGTCCGCCTACAGCGCGCTCGTGCAGAAGTGGGGCAATCTCTGTTCCGCCATCAATCCCGCACTCCTGGCTGCCCAGTTGTACCAGGAGAGCGGTTTTGACCCGGATGTCGTGAGCCCCGCGGACGCGCGCGGCATCGCACAGTTCATCCCCAGCACCTGGGCCACGCACGGCATCGACGGCGACGGGGACGGCGACCGGGACATCTGGGATCCGAATGACGCGATTCCATCGGCCGCCTCGTACGACTGCGATCTCGCCAAGTACGTCAAGACCGTGCCGGGCGACATCACCAACAACATGCTCGCGGCCTACAACGCGGGCCCCGATCGCGTCATCAGGGCGGGCGGCGTTCCGGCGATCCGGGAGACGCAGAACTACGTCAAGACGATCCGCACGCTGGAGAAGAGCTTCGCCGCCCCCGTCACCCGCGTAGATCCCTCCAAGCAGGCCGCCGGGGCCATTTACTACGCGCAGAAGAAGTTGGGGACGCCCTATCTGTGGGGTGGGAACGGTACGCCTGAGCAGGGGGGACGGTTCGACTGTTCCGGGTTGACCAAGGCTGCTTACGCGAGTGTGGGGATCACCTTGCCCCGGGTCGCCAATGATCAGTACAACGCCGGGCCGCATCCGAAGCGGAGCGAGTTGTTGCCGGGGGATCTGGTGTTCTTCTCCAATGATTTGGGCAACTCGCGGGCCATCCATCACGTGGGGATCTATGTGGGGGGCGGGTACATGATCGACGCTCCCTACACGGGCGCCGTCATCCGGTTTGATCCCATCGACACGGCTGACTACTTTGGTGCCACCCGCGTCACCGAAGATGGCGCGAAAGCGCTCCCCACGAACGTGTGAAGGGTCTTCGGACCCGCCCCCTGAGCTGCGGCGATGTATCTCTCTTCGATAACGTCTGCGTGATCATTCAGTGGAGAGTGGAACGTATCAACCGGGGCCGTGCGTTCCTGTTGGGGCGGGCGCACGTGAGATGCGCTGGGCAGAACATGACGAAGGGGCCGCAGCACCATGGCTGGACTCGCCGAATCCGGGTCGAACCCCGACGTCGACCTGCTCTACGACATCAACGGGCTCGCCAAGGACGCCCCGCACTGGCTCGACCGGATCGTCGAGTTCGTGGGGGAGTACGGACTGCTGCTCGCCATGGTCCTGTTGATCGTGTGGTGCTGGGCGAGCGGGCGGCGCGGGGTGCGGGGGGCCGAGGAGGCCTCGGCCTCGGTCGCCGCGCTGGTGTGGGCTCCGCTGGCCGCCGCCGTCGCGGTGCTGGTGAACGTGCCCATACGGGGCTTCGTGGAGCGGCCCCGGCCGTTTCTCGATCACCAGGGGCTCGAGGTCCTCGTCTCCGGCAAGACCGACTACTCGTTCGTGAGCGATCACGCCACCCTCACCATGGCGATGGCGGTCGGACTGTTCGTCGCCAACCGGAAGTTCGGGCTCGTCGGGATCGGGATCGCGCTGCTCGAAGGGTTCTGCCGGGTCTACATGGGCGTGCACTACCCGACCGACGTGGTCGGCGGGTTCGCGCTCGGGACCGCCGTCGCCCTGCTGCTGTCGCCCCTTGCCGCCCTGGCGCTCACCCCGCTGGTGAAGGCCGTCGAGCGGTCGCCCCGGGTGGGGTGGATCGTGCGGAGCCGGAAGGCGAGGGACCGGGCCCGGGACGCGTTCATCCCGGGAGCCCGGTCCGGTGCCGCCTCCGAGGAGCGGGACCTCGCCGCCTGAGCTCAGAGAGCCTGCGGGTAGGTGAAGAAGCCCGTCGGGTCGTACCGCTTCTTCAGCTGGGTCAGGCGCGGGAGCGCGTCGCCGTAGTACGCCTTGCGCCAGTCGGTGAGGGTGGGGTCCGCGTAGTTCTGGTACGCCGCGCCCGAGGCGTACGGCTTCATCGCCTTGTGGGCCCCGTTCAGCCAGGTCTGGGCCGTCGAGCCCGTGGTGCCCGCCCTCCACGACACGATGTACTGGGCCAGCATGCGGGAGCGGCGGTGGACGAACGCCGTGGCCGTGGGGGACACGCGGTTCACCGCGCCGCCCAGTGCGGTGAGCGCGATGCTGCCCGCGCCGCCCTGGACCGACGTGATCTGCTTCAGCAGGGTCTGGATGCCCGCCGACGACAGGGAGCGGTCGAAGAAGTCGGAGCGGGCCGTGTACGTCTCCCGGCCGAGCTTGCCCTGCGGGGAGCGGCCCGGGGTGGAGCCCGGCAGATGGCACTGGGCGTCGGTGGAGAAGGAGGAGCAGCCGGCGTATATCTCCATGGCTTCCTCGTACGACCGGCGGCGCAGGGAGACGGAGGACGCGGGGGCGCCCACCTTGTCGGCCAGGCGGTCGACCGCGTTCTGGAGCTGGCCGTAGGTGCCGATGCAGAAGGCGGCGACGGCGACCCGGGGGGTGCCGCCCGCCGGGCTCTCCAGGTGGAGGGAGGACCAGATCTCGTCCGGCTGTGACGGGCCCCACTCCTGCCAGGCCTTCACCACGGCCGCGGCCTTCGCCCAGGGCCAGGTGAGGTAGCCGGTCACGGCCTGCGGGGCGGGGTGGGTTTTGAAGTGCAGTTCCGTGACGACGCCGAAGTTGCCGTTGCCCGCGCCGCGCAGGGCCCAGAAGAGGTCCTTGTTCTGGGTGGCGTTGGTGACGAGCTGCTTGCCGTCCGCCGTGATGATCGTGGCCTGGGTGAGGCTGTCGCAGGTCAGGCCGTACGCGCGGGAGACCACGCCGTGGCCGCCGCCGAGGACCAGGCCCGAGACGCCGACCGTGGGGCAGGAGCCGGCCGGGATGGTGACGCCCTTCGCGGCGAGGGCGCGGTAGACGTCGATCAGTTTGGCGCCGGCGCCCACGACGGCCGTACTGCCGCTCGCGCGGACCTTGTTCAGCTTCGAGACGTCGACGATCAGCCGGCCGTCTCCGGAGGACCAGCCGCCGTAGGAGTGGCCGCCGTTGCGGATCGCGACCTTGGTGCGGTGGGCGCGGGCGTAGGCGAGGACGGTGCGGATGTCGTCGGCGTGGGCGACGTACGCCACGGCCGCCGGCTTCAGGTTGTCGAAGCGGGTGTTGTAGAGCCGGCGGGCCGTCGTCCAGGAGGCGTCGCCGGGGCGGACGAGCGTGCCGTCCAGGTCGCGGGCGAGCGCCGTCCAGTTGGCGGGCGCGGAGGCGGCGGAGGTGGTGAGGGTGGTCAGTCCGGTGGCGCTCTCGCCACTGGAGGCATGCGCGCTGCTGCCGTTCGACGAGCTGCATGCCGCCGTGGCGACCGCCGCGACCGCGGCCGTGCCGCCTGCGATGAACGTACGCCGTTCCATGTACTGCGCCTTCCGTCGGCCTGTCGGCTTCCCACGGCCTGTCGGCTTCACATGGTGCGAGATGCGACGTCGAGGCTACGGGTTCCCGCGGACGGCGGCGGTGACGGAACGGTGACGTCAGCCGCGGGCGTGGCCCTCGGCGTCCGATCTGGCCAGGCTTCTCGCCCTGCGGGCCGGACCGCGCCAGCCGCAGGTGCAGCGGGCCAGGCAGAACCTGCCCTGTTCGACGGTCGTGGTGGTGTGCTCCCCGTCGGTGCGGGGGTGGGCCGAGCCGTCCTGCTGCGTCACGCAGACAACGTTACCCAGGAACGGTAAGGGACTTGCACGGCGCCCGTTCGGCGGTCGCGCCGGGGGCGGGGCGCGTGACGGGGGCACGGGGTCGTCGTTAGGCGGAACGACAGGGGGCCCGTGACGGACGTACCGGCTGGGGGTAGGCAGACGATGGACGAGCGGTGGCACAGGCGGTGCGGGTGGCGCGGTGTGGCGGTCGTCGCGGGGCTCGTCGTCGGGGGCTGTGCCGGCGCGGTGGGGTGTTCGGGGTCCGGGGGCGGCGCGGGCGGTGGCGAGGACGCGCGGGGCGGGGAGGCGGTGGAGCTGCTGCACCGGTCCGCCGACGCGTTGCGGGCGGCGGGCAGTTCCCGGGCCCGTACGTCCATGGAGATGGCCACCGGCGGGACCCGGGTGACGATCCGGGGCGAGGGGGTCTACGACTACCGTAGGCAGCTGGGGCAGTTGAGGGTGCTGCTGCCGCAGGATCCGGCGGGGACGAGCGAGCACCGGCCGATCACCGAACTGCTCGCGCCGGGCGCGCTGTTCATGAAGAACCGGGGTGCGGGCGTCCCCGACGACAAGTGGGTGCGGGTGGAGACGGCGACGCTGTCCGACGGGAACCTGGTGACCGGCGGCGCCACGGATCCGTTCGCGGCGGCGGAGGTGCTGCGGGGGGCGCGTACGGCGACGTTTGTGGGCAGGACGGAGGTCGCCGGGACGGCGGTGCGGCACTACCGGGGGACCGCGGATCTGGCGGTGGCGGCCGACGACGCGTCCGCCGGGAGCCGGGGGGCGCTGGCCGCGGCGGCGAAAGGGTTCGCCACCGCGCACGTGCCGTTCGACGTCTACCTGGACGACGACGGGCGGATCCGCAAGGTCCGGCACCGCTTCAGCTTTGTGAACGGGCGGCAGCGGCAGGAGGCCGTGGCGGTGGCGTCGACCACCTTGCTGTACGACTTCGGGACGCCCGTCGACGTACGGCTGCCTGCGGCGCGGGACATCTACGCGGGGCGGATCGCGGAGGAGTGAGGGGTACGGGGGTGGGGGTGAGGAGGGAGATCCGTCACAGGGCGGGCAACAAGGACTAGCCCGTCCGTGCCATGCGCGCGGTGTATACCGCTCCCTACTCTAGGAAGCCGGTGACGGCAGAGACGAGGTGATGCGCGTGGCTCCGGTCGGCGGTACGGCAGTTCAGGACCACGTGGCCCTCGCCGAGATCGAGCTGTGCGGGGAGCTGATCATCGCGGCCTCGGCGGCCGGGGAGGAACGACTCAGCCTGGAGAGCATCGACCAGGTGCTGCGGGTGGCGGAGGAGCGGGACGGCTCCGGGTCAGGTGCGCAGTAGGCGGCCGATCGCCTTCGTCGCTTCCTCCACCTTCGCGTCGATCTCGTCGCCGCCCTTGAGGGCCGCGTCGGCGACGCAGTGCCGCAGGTGTTCCTCCAGCAACTGCAGGGCGAAGGACTGCAGGGCCTTGGTGGAGGCGGACACCTGGGTGAGTATGTCGATGCAGTAGGTGTCCTCGTCGACCATCCGCTGCAGGCCACGGATCTGGCCCTCGATCCGGCGCAGGCGCTTGAGGTGCTCTTCCTTCTGTTTGTGGTAGCCGTGCGTCGCGTGCGGGGTGGGGGAGAGGTCCCCGGGGGGCGTCGGGTTGGTGGGCTCGGTGGCCTCCGTCGTCGTCATCGCGTCCTCCCGTTTCGGACATATACCCCTGCCGGGTATATCGTAACGAACTTTGCCGGGTACAGGACCCTTGAAGTGCCCCTGTGCTGATCACTCTGTCCGATGGGTGACACTGGGGGACGGCCCGATAGCCATGTCCGGATGGTGCGCTTAGCATCACCCTGGCCCCTAGCCTGACCGAAACCGATGGATCCTGAGGACCCCAAGTGCGCTTTCGTCTGACCCCCAGGGAGACGAGCTTCTACGACATGTTTGCCGCATCCGCGGACAACATCGTCACCGGCTCGAAACTCCTGATGGAACTGCTCGGGGCGGACACCGCCGGCCGGGCCGAGATCGCAGAGCGTATGCGGGCCGCGGAACACGCCGGTGACGACGCCACGCACGCGATCTTTCACCAGCTGAACTCCTCGTTCATCACGCCGTTCGACCGTGAGGACATCTACGCCCTCGCCTCGTCCCTCGACGACATCATGGACTTCATGGAGGAGGCCGTCGACCTGGTCGTCCTCTACAACGTCGAGGACCTGCCCAAGGGTGTCGAGCAGCAGATCGAGGTGCTGGCGCGGGCGGCGGAGCTGACGGCGGAGGCGATGCCGAATCTGCGCACGATGGAGAACCTGACCGAGTACTGGATCGAGGTCAACCGGCTGGAGAACCAGGCGGACCAGATCCACCGGAAGCTGCTGGCGCATCTCTTCAACGGCAAGTACGACGCGATCGAGGTGCTGAAGCTCAAGCAGATCGTGGACGTGCTGGAGGAAGCGGCCGACGCGTTCGAGCATGTGGCGAACACGGTGGAGACCATCGCCGTCAAGGAGTCCTGAGCTCTTCATGGACACCTTTGCTCTGGTCGTGACCATCTGTGTCGCGCTCGGCTTCACGTACACGAACGGTTTCCACGACTCCGCGAACGCGATCGCCACGTCCGTGTCGACGCGGGCGCTGACGCCGCGGGCGGCGCTGGCGATGGCCGCGGTCATGAATCTGGCGGGGGCGTTTCTCGGGTCCGGGGTCGCCAAGACCGTCAGTGAGGGGCTGATCCAGACGCCCGAGGGGTCGAAGGGGATGGGGATCCTCTTCGCCGCACTGGTGGGCGCGATCACCTGGAACCTCGTCACCTGGTACTTCGGGCTGCCGTCCTCGTCCTCGCACGCGCTGTTCGGTGGCATGGTGGGGGCCGCGCTGGCGGGGGGTACGACGGTCTACTGGAACGGGGTCCTGGACAAGGTCGTCATCCCCATGTTCGTGTCGCCGGTCGTCGGGCTGATCGTCGGTTATCTGGTGATGACCGCGATCATGTGGATCTTCCGGCGGGCGAATCCGCACAAGGCGAAGCGGGGGTTCCGGATAGCGCAGACCGTTTCCGCGGCCGGGATGGCGTTGGGACATGGTCTGCAGGACGCGCAGAAGACGATGGGCATCGTGGTGATGGCGCTGGTCATCGCGGATGTCGAGGACTACGGGGATCCGATCCCGGTGTGGGTCAAGATCGTGTGCGCGGTGATGCTGTCGGCGGGGACGTACGCAGGTGGGTGGCGGATCATGCGGACGTTGGGGCGGAAGATCATCGAGTTGGATCCGCCGCAGGGGTTCGCCGCGGAGACGACCGGGGCGTCGATCATGTTCACCACGGCGTTTCTGTTCAAGGCGCCGATCTCCACGACGCATGTGATCACGTCGGCGATCATGGGTGTGGGTGCGACGAAGCGGATCAATGCGGTGCGGTGGGGTGTTGCCAAGAACATCGTGCTGGGGTGGTTCATCACGATGCCGGCGGCTGCGGTGGTCGCCGCGGCGTCGTTCTGGGTGGTGAACCTGGCGTTCCTGTAGGCCCGCCGCCCACCCGACTCGGTCGGCCGAGCGGCACCCGCCCCGGGGCTCCGCCCCGAACCCCCAAACCCCGCCCACCCACCACCCGACTCGGTTGGCTGGATGGGCGGCCTTGTATGGGGCTTCGCCCCGGATGTCGGTGGGGCTTTGGCTCGGATCGTGGTGGGGCGTTCGCCCGGATTCCGGTGGGCTTCGGCTGTGGATCTCGGTGGGGCGTTCGCCTCGGATCCCGGTGGGGCTTTCGCCCCCGATCCTGGTAGGGCGTTCGCCTCGGATCCCGGTGGGGCTTTCGCCCCCGATCCTGGTAGGGCGTTCGCCTCGGATCCCGGTGGGGCTTTCGCCCCCGATCTCGGTGGGGCATTGGCTCGGAACCCAGTGGGGCATTGCCCTGGATCCCGGCGGGCGTTCGCCCCGGACCCTGGTGGGGCTTCGGCCCAGATCCCGGCCCGGCTTCGCCGGCGTGTTCCGACTTGGCGGCTACCTGCCCAACTCGTCGTAGGCACGGGCGGCCCAGTCCCCAGGGCGCAGCCACCCCTGACCAGGCAACCTCACGGGCCCCAGAGCCGCCTGCCGAACTCAGTTGCACGGCCCTCCCCCTCGTCGGAGGCAACCTGCACGACATGGTCCCCCGCCGGAGGCAGACGGCATGGCCTGTGCCCCCTGCCGAGGGCGACCGCGCCCGTGCCCCCAGCCCCCCGCCGGGGGTAACACGCACGACCTCCGCCCCCCCCGCCAGGGGTAACACGCGGGGCAACCCTTACGACCTCCGCCCCCGGCCGGGGGCAACCCGTACGACCTCCGCCCCCCCCGCCGGGGGTACCCGCACGCCCCCCGCCCCCCGCCGGGGGTACCCGCACGCCCCCCCGCCGGGGGCAACCCGTACGACCTCCGCCCCCGGCCGAGGGCAACCCGTACGACCTCCGCCCCCCGCCGGGGGCACCCGCACGCCCCCCCCCCGCCGGGGGCAACCCGTACGACCTCCGCCCCCCGGCCGGGGGCACCCGCACGCCCCCCGCCGGGGGCAACCCGCACCACCTCCGCCCCCGCCGGAGGCAACACGCACGCCCCCCACCCCCCAGCCAACCACCTGGGCCCGCCCCCCAAGGCAGTCGGGGGGCGGGCCCTTTGTGGCCTCGCGGTGGCACCGCCATGCAGCACCGCGAGGGGTTTGGGAGGGGCGTCGGGGTTAGCCGAAGCGGCCCGAGATGTAGTCCTCCGTCGCCTGGACCGAGGGGTTGGAGAAGATGCGCTCGGTGTCGTCGATCTCGATCAGCTTGCCGGGCTGGCCGACCGCCGCGAGGTTGAAGAAGGCCGTGCGGTCGGAGACGCGGGCGGCCTGCTGCATGTTGTGCGTCACGATGACGATCGTGAAGCGTTCCTTCAGCTCGCCGATCAGGTCCTCGATGGCGAGGGTGGAGATGGGGTCGAGGGCCGAGCAGGGCTCGTCCATGAGCAGGACCTTCGGTTCGACCGCGATCGCCCTCGCGATGCACAGGCGCTGCTGCTGGCCGCCAGAGAGGCCCGAACCCGGCTTGTTGAGGCGGTCCTTCACCTCGTTCCAGAGGTTCGCGCCCTTCAGGGACTTCTCGACGATCTCCGTCAGTTCGGCCTTCTTGTAGCTGCCGTTGAGGCGCAGACCCGCCGCCACGTTGTCGAAGATCGACATGGTGGGGAAGGGGTTCGGCCGCTGGAAGACCATGCCGATCTCGCGGCGGACGGACACCGGGTCCACGCCGGCGCCGTACAGATCCTCGTCGTCCAGCAGCACCTTGCCCTCGACCCGGCCGCCCGACGTCACCTCGTGCATACGGTTCAGCGTGCGCAGGAACGTCGACTTGCCGCAGCCGGAGGGGCCGATGAAGGCCGTCACCGAGCGCGGCTCGACCGTCATCGAGATGTCCTCGATCGCCTTGTGGGTGCCGTAGTAGGCGGTGAGCCCGCTTACATCGATTCGCTTGGACATGGTTACTACTTCACTTCCGTCTCGGTCGCTGAGCTGAGGGGCCACGCCCCGCGGAGCGGGAAAATGTCGCCTTAGCGACCGGTCTTGGGGGCCTTCCAGCGGGCGATCGCCCGGGCCACCAGGTTGAGGATCATCACGAAGGCGATCAGCGTGAGCGACGCCGCCCAGGCGCGGTCGTACGCCGCCGACGAGCCGGCGCTCTGCGCGTACTGCTGGTAGATGTACAGCGGCAGCGAGGCCTGCGCGCCCTCGAAGGGGTTGTTGTTGATGAAGGGGTTGCCGAAGACCAGCAGGAGGACCGGGGCCGTCTCGCCGGCGATGCGGGCCACCGCCAGCATGACGCCGGTGATGATGCCGCCGATCGACGTCGGGACGACCACCTTCAGAATTGTGCGCCACTTCGGGACGCCGAGCGCCAGGCTTGCCTCACGCAGTTCGTTCGGGACCAGCTTCAGCATTTCCTCGGTCGAGCGGACGACCACCGGCATCATCAGGATCGCCAGCGCGAGGGAGCCCGCGAAGCCGAAGGGCTGCATGTCGAACATCAGCATCAGGCTGAGGATGAACAGGCCCGCGACGATGGACGGGATGCCCGTCATGACGTCCACGAAGAAGGTGACGGCCTTCGCCAGGCCGCCGCGGCCGTACTCGACGAGGTAGATCGCGGTGAGGATGCCGATCGGGGCGCCGATCAGGGTGGCGAGGCCGACCTGCTCGAGGCTGCCGATGATGGCGTGGTAGATACCGCCGCCCGGCTCGGAGTCGGCGACCACACCCATCGAGTGGGTGAGGAAGTAGACGTCCAGGACCTTCACGCCCCGGACGATCGTCGTCCAGATCAGCGAGACCAGCGGGACCACGGCGAGGAGGAAGGCGACCCAGACCAGGGAGGTCGCGATGCGGTCCTTCGCCTGGCGGCGGCCCTCCACCTTGGCGGCGATGACGTACGTGCCGAGGACGAAGAGGATGCCCGCGAGCAGGCCCCACTGGACCTTGCTGTCCAGGCCGGCCGCGAGGCCGATCCCGACGGCGACGACGATCGAACCGCCGGCGATCGCCCAGGGGGACCACTTGGGGAGGCTCGCGCCGCGCAGGGTGCTGGGGCGCTTGTCGGCGACTGCTGTTGCGTGGCTCATGCGTTGGCCCCCGAGTACTCCTTGCGGCGGGCGATGATCATGCGGGCCGCGCCGTTGACCAGCAGGGTGATGACGAAGAGGACGAGACCGGAGGCGATGAGCGCGTCACGGCCGTACTCCGTCGCCTCGTTGAACTTGCTGGCGATGTTCTGGGCGAAGGTGCCGCCGCCGGGGTTCAGCAGGCTGGCGTGGATGTCGAAGTCGGGGGAGAGGACCGTGGCGACGGCCATCGTCTCGCCGAGCGCGCGGCCGAGGCCGAGCATCGAGGCCGAGATCACACCGGAGCGGCCGAAGGGGATCACCGCCATGCGGATGACCTCCCAGCGGGTGGCGCCCAGCGCCAGGGCCGCTTCCTCCTGCATCTGCGGGACCTGGCGGAAGACCTCGCGGCTCACGTTGGTGATCACGGGAAGGATCATGATGGCGAGGAGGATGCCCACCGTGAGCATCGAGCGCGGGGCGCCCTCGTCCCAGGAGAAGATCCCGGTCCAGCCCAGGTAGTCGTTCAGCCAGCCGAACAGGCCGTCCATGTGCGGTACGAGGACCAGGGCGCCCCAGAGGCCGTACACGATGGACGGGACGGCGGCGAGCAGGTCGACCACGTACGCGATGGGGCCGCTCAGGCGGCGCGGGGCGTAGTGCGTGATGAAGAGGGCGATGGCGACGGCGATCGGGACCGCGATGGCCATCGCGATGATCGACGAGACCACCGTGCCGAAGGCCAGGACCGCGACGCCGAACTTCGGCGGGACGACCCCGGTGTTCCACTCGAAGGTGGTGAGGAAGTTGGCGTCGTCCTCGCTGATGGCGAGGTAGGCGCGGTAGGTCAGGAAGACCGCGATCGCCGCCATGATCGCCAGCAGCAGAATGCCCGAGCCGCGGGAGAGACCGAGGAAGATCCGGTCACCGGGTCGGGTGGCGCCGCGGGCCGCGCGCTTCTGCTCGGCGTTCGCGGGCTGCGGGGTGATGGGGGGAAGGGAGTCGTGGGGCGGAGGCGAGTCGTCGGCCCCGGTGCCTGTCTTGTGCGTCGATATGTCCATGGGGGTCTCCGGTCTGCGGAGCCGCTGCGGGTGTGGGCGGCTCGGGCGGGGCCGGCTGCGGGGCGGCCCCTGGCGGCGGTGCACCGGACGGGTGCGGTCCGGTCCGGGTTTCCCCGGCGCCGGACCGCACCTTCAGATCAGCTCAGGCCGTCGATGGTGGTACGGACCTTGGAGATGATGGCGTCGGGGATCGGCGCGTAGTCGATGCCCGAGAGGATGCCCTGGCCCTCCGTGCTGGCGATGTAGCGCAGGAACGCCTTGGTGGCGGGCAGGGTGGCGGCCTTGTTGCCCTTGTCGCAGACGATCTCGTACGTCACCAGGGTGATCGGGTAGGCGCCGTCGGCCTTGGTGGTGTAGTCGAGCTTCAGCGACAGGTCACTGCCGGTGCCGACGACCTGGGCGGCGGCGACGGCCTTGGTGGCACCGTCGGAGGAGGCCTTGACCGGGGCGGAGGCGCCGGTGTCGATGGCGACCGTGCCCAGACCGTCCTTGGCGTACGACAGCTCCATGTAGCCGATCGCGCCGTTGGTCTGCTTCACGCCCTGGGCGACACCGGAGGAGCCGGAGGCGGACTGGCCGCCCTTGGCCTGCCAGGCCTTGCCGCCGGAGTACTTCCAGTTGTCCGGGGTGGCGGCGATCAGGTACTTGGTGAAGTTGTCCGTGGTACCCGACTCGTCGGAGCGGTGGTACGGCTGGATCTTCAGGTCGGGGAGCTTCGCGTCGGGGTTCAGCTTGGCGATCGCCGCGTCGTTCCAGTTGGTGATCTTGCCGTCGAAGATCTTGGCGATCGTCGCGGCGTCCAGCGTCAGGTCGTCCACACCGGAGACGTTGTACGCGACCGCGATCGGGCCGGCGACCATCGGCAGGTCGATGCCCTGGCCGCTGGAGCAGACCGACTTGGAGGCGGTGACCTCTTCGGGCTTCAGCGCGGAGTCGGAGCCGGCGAAGGCGACCTGGCCCTGGGTGAACGCGGTGACACCGGCGCCCGAGCCGGAGCCCTTGTAGTTCACCTGGACACCGGAGCAGGCCTGAGTGAAGTTCTTCACCCAGGCGTCGATCGCGTTCTTCTGCGCGGAGGAGCCGTCGGCGAGCAGCTGGCCCTTGGCGTCGTCGCACTTGATGGAGCCGGCCGCGGCGGTGGCGGAGGAGCTGCTGTCGCTGCTGGAGCCGGTGTCGTCGGAGCCGCACGCCGTGAGGGCCAGGGCGCCGGAGACGGCGAGAGCACCGAGGGTGAGGGCCCGCCGGTTCATGCGCTGAAGCTTCACTTGAGGGAGATCCTTCCAGGAGCCGCCGTCCTGAATTCGGCGGCGTGCGAAAGTCATGGGTGGCATGGCCGCGTCCGTCTGGACGCGTTCCGCACCGGGTAAGGCCGAAATTAGGCAGATCAGGTGAAGGCGCCTACGGGCGTGAATGAACGGCGGGTGAACCCCTGGGGACGGCCTGGTTAGGTCACGGAACGCTCACGTCGAGGACACGGCCGGGTCCCGGGTCAGGTGAGGCGCATGGTGTTCAGGAGGGCGTCCACGAGGTCGCGGTCCCGGGCCTGGGTCAGGCGCACACGGGCCGTCGACGGGGGGAGCCAGAGGAGGCGGTCGACCTCGTCGTTCGGGGTGAAGCCACCGGATACGGCCTCGGCCGCCCAGTAGCGCACCTGCTTGGGGCGGCCGTTCGCCTCGTACCGCACGGTGGGCAGCGCGGCCCCGGGCGCGGCCCGGTAGCCCGTCTCCTCCGCGACCTCGCGCAGGGCACCGGCCAGCGGGTCCTCGCCCCGCTTGAGCTTGCCCTTGGGGTGGGACCAGTCGTCGTACTTGGGCCGGTGGACCAGGCACACCTCCAGTTCACCCCCGCCCGGGGAACGGCGCCACAGGACGCAGCCGGCGGCCTGTACGAGGGTCTGGTTCGGGTAGCTCACTGTTTCTCACCGCCTGGATGACCGGCTCTCTGACTTCCTGTCTTCCCCTGTCGGCTGTCCTCCTGTTTACGGCGGTCCGTCCACGCCCTTACGGCACGGTGTCCACGGCGTGCCGATGCGGCGTGCCGTGGGGCCGGGCTACGGCGTGCCGTAGGTCTGCTTCTGCCAGCAGCGCTGGAACGCGTACCGCGCTGCCTCCACCTCATGCCGCTGATCCGCGTGCAGCACGCCCAGCGCGTACGCGGTGGCCGGCGCGATGCGGGGCGTCCGGGCCGCCTGGGCCGCGGCGGCCGCCGCCTCCGAGGCGTCCCGGTGCCGGTCGAGGGACTGGCCCGCGGTGATCAGACGCATGTCCAGGGGGGTGTCGCGGCCGTACAGGACCTCGCAGGCGTAGCGGTGCAGGCGCAGCAGCAGGCGGACCTGGTGCCAGGGGGCGTCCTGCGGGTGCGGGGCGGGGTCCGGGGAGAGGCCGTGGACCAGCGCCTCCGCGTTGTACGGGTGGCCCGCGGTGAGGAGGGGGAGGGCGGCGACGGCGTCCGCGAGGCGTTCCTCGGCGGCGGTGGCCAGGGGGCGGAGGTCGGTGGTGGGGGCGGTGGGGGTGAGGGGGACCTCGCTGGCGAGGACCGCGACCTTGTCGGCGACCGCGTGGAAGCGGCTCGAGCCGAGGGCCTGGAGGGCGGTGCTGTGGGCTCGGGTGCGGGCGAGGGTGAGCTGGCGGTCGAGGAGGGCGCCCGCCTTGGCGGCGCCCACGGTGAGATTGCCGCGGTCGGGGGTGGGCGGGGTGCCGCCCGGGACGGGTGCCGCTCGCTGGGGGACGGGTGCCGCCCCAGTGGCACGACTGCCCGCGGCCACGGCGGCGGAGGGGGCGCCCGCGCCCGCGGCGGACGTCTGGGCGGGCATCGGTGTCGAGCCCGACAGGCGGTGCAGGGCCAGGAGGAGGCGTTCCAGGCGGGCGGCGTACGCGTGTTCCAGGGCCAGGGTGCCCGACAGCCAGGCCAGTTCCGGGCGGATCTGTTCCGACCACTCCGGGTCGAGGAGGGGGCGGAAGGTGTGCAGGCTGCCGCTGATGCGGCGGGCCGTGCGGCGCAGGGCGCGCGCCGCGTCGACGGCCTCCTCCGCGCCGCCCGCCGCACCGGAGGAGGCCGGGCCGCCCGCCGACGACCCGTTGGACGACGTACCGCCGCCCGTCTCCCGGTGCAGCCGCAGCGCCCGGAGGAAGTCCGTGGCCTGGGCCCGGAGGTAGCCCTCCAGGGCGTCCCCGGTGGGGGGTCCCGCCGCTCGGGCGGAGCCGAGAGCGGGGGCGGGCCCGGCCGCGGGGTCCGTCAGGTCATGGTGTCGCTGTGCCACGCCGGCGCCTCCGGGCGTCTATGAGCATCTCCTGGACGTTGCGCAGGGGTTGGCCGTCCGGGTCGGTCGCATGCCGGGTCCACTCGCCGTCGGGGCCGAGGTGCCAGGAGGAGGTGGCGTCGGACATGCCGGTTTCGAGCAGCCGGTTCAGGGCCGCCCGGTGGGCCGGGTCCACGACCCTGACCATGGCCTCGATACGGCGGTCGAGGTTGCGGTGCATCATGTCGGCGCTGCCGATCCACACCTCGGGCTCGCCGCCGTTGCCGAAGCCGAAGACCCGGGAGTGTTCGAGGAAGCGGCCGAGGATCGAGCGGACCTTGATGTTCTCCGACAGTCCGGGGACGCCCGGGCGGATCGCGCAGATGCCGCGCACCCACACCTCGACGGGCACGCCCGCCTGGGAGGCCCGGTAGAGGGAGTCGATCAGCGCCTCGTCGACGATCGAGTTGACCTTGATGCGGACGTACGCGGGACGGCCCGCGCGGTGGTGCTGGATCTCCTTCTCGACGCGGGAGATCAGGCCGTCCCGCAGCGACTTGGGGGCGACGAGGAGACGGCGGTAGGTCTCGCGGCGCGAGTAGCCGGACAGCCGGTTGAACAGGTCGGACAGGTCCGCGCCGACCTGCGGGTCCGCGGTGAGCAGGCCGAGGTCCTCGTAGAGCCGGGCCGTCTTCGGGTGGTAGTTGCCGGTGCCGACGTGGCTGTAACGCCGTAGCGTCTCGCCCTCCTGACGGACCACCAGGGACAGCTTGCAGTGGGTCTTCAGACCGACGAGGCCGTAGACGACATGGCAGCCGGCCTCCTCCAGCTTCCGCGCCCACTTGATGTTGGCGTGCTCGTCGAAGCGGGCCTTGATCTCGACCAGGACGAGGACCTGCTTGCCGGACTCGGCCGCGTCGATGAGCGCGTCGACTATGGGGGAGTCGCCGGAGGTCCGGTACAGGGTCTGCTTGATCGCGAGGACGTCCGGGTCGGCGGCCGCCTGCTCCAGGAAGGCCTGCACGGAGGTGGAGAAGCTGTCGTACGGGTGGTGCAGGAGTACGTCGCGGCTGCGCAGCGCGCCGAAGATGTCGGGGGCGGAGGCGGACTCCACCTCGGCGAGGTCACGGTGTGTGCCGGCGATGAACTTCTTGTACTTCAGCTCGGGCCGGTCGAGGCCGTGGATGCGGAAGAGACCGGTGAGGTCGAGCGGGCCGGGCAGCGGGTAGACCTCGGCCTCGCTGATCTTCAGCTCGCGGACCAGGAGGTCGAGCACCTTGCGGTCGATCGACTCCTCGACCTCCAGGCGCACCGGCGGGCCGAACCGGCGCCGCATGAGCTCCTTCTCCAGGGCCTGGAGGAGGTTCTCGGCGTCGTCCTCCTCGACCTCCAGGTCCTCGTTGCGGGTGAGCCGGAAGGCGTGGTGCTCCAGCACCTCCATGCCCGGGAACAGCTCCTCCAGGTGGGCGCCGATGACGTCCTCGATGGGGACGTAACGGCCCGGGGAGGCCTCCAGGAAGCGGGAGAGCAGCGGCGGCACCTTGACGCGCGCGAAGTGGTCGTGACCGCTCACCGGGTTGCGTACGACGACCGCGAGGTTCAGCGAGAGACCCGAGATGTACGGGAACGGGTGCGCGGGGTCGACCGCCAGCGGGGTCAGGACCGGGAAGATCTGGTGCCGGAAGAGCGTGAAGAGGCGGGCCTGCTCCTTCTCCGTCAGCTCGCTCCAGCGGACCAGGTGGATGCCCTCCTCCGCGAGGGCGGGGGCGATGTCCTCGTGGTAGGTCGCGGCGTGCCGGGCCATGAGCTCGCGCGAGCGGGCCCAGATCATCTCCAGCACCTCGCGGGGCTGCAGCCCCGAGGCGGAGCGGGTCGCCACGCCCGTCGCGATGCGGCGCTTCAGACCGGCCACCCGGACCATGAAGAACTCGTCCAGGTTGCTCGCGAAGATGGCGAGGAAGTTCGCCCGTTCGAGGAGGGGTGTGTTCGGGTCCTCGGCGAGCTCGAGCACCCGCTCGTTGAACGCGAGCCAGCTGCGCTCCCGGTCGAGGAAACGGCCCTGCGGAAGCTGGACCCCGTCGAGCTTCGACTCCTCGTACGCGTCGAGGTCGGCGTCGATGTCGGGTTCCAGATCGGAGACCGCGGCCGCGACGGTGTGCGGGCGGTGCGCGGCTATGGAGCCCACGGAGGGCTGCGCGTGCTGGACATCGGCCTGGGCGGCGTGTGACTGGCTCATGTACCCATTGTTCCGCGCCAGGAACGTTACGGGCGCGTCAGAACGTGCAGGCGGGAGCGTGGCGGCTGTCCCGTCGGGTTCATTTCCCTCGGGGGGCGGCGAGGCCTCGGGCACGGCGGGCTTCATTCGCCGAGCGTCGCAAGGTCGTCTGAACCGGCGGTTACGGAGACATGGCGTGTGGGATATCGGGGGGCGGCTCGCGGGCGTCGGGCGGCGAGGGCTTTGAGGGGTGCGTACGTCCATCCCCCCGCGGAAGGACGTACGCACCCCCGGTCCCGGCTCCCGGACCGCATCCCCGGTCCCGGCTCCCGGACCGTACGGCGGTCGGGTCAGACCGTGCGGCGGCGCAGCAGCCAGAAGGCGGCGGTGGTCGCGAGGGCGGCCACGGTGAGGACGATGCCGGTTTCCACGAGGTGGATCGGCCAGTAGTGGGACTCGGGGTGATAGGTCGTGTAGAAGCCGGTGACGCCGAGGTCGTCGAAGCAGCCCTGCGTCCTGGCGGTCGAGCCGCCGTAACAACGGGTGACGTCGAAATTCGGGACCTGACGACCATGGATCAGCGCGCCGCTCTCCACCTCCCACGCGGAGAGGGGGTAGTCGGAGCCCTCCGTCGCCGAGGTGAGGGTCACTGTGGGCCAGAACGAGCCGCGGTACTGCGCCACCGCGAACGCGAGCAGCCCCGTCGCGACGACGGACACGGTGAGGGCGGGCAGCGCACGGCGCAGCAGGAGCGCGGTGAGCGCGCCGACGGCGAGCGCGCAGAGGGCGTACGCGACGACGGCCGGACCGCGGGAGAGGAACGTGCTGTCCGACCAGACGTCGTACAGCAGGTCCTGGTTGCCGGACCGGGCCCAGCGGTACACCAGCACCAGCGCGGTGGCGCCGGCGGTCACGACGAGCGCGGGGACGCCGAGCTTGGCGGTGAGCCAGCGGGTGGGGGTGATGCCCTGGGTCCAGGCGAGGCGCGCGGTGCCGTTCTCCAGTTCGCGGCCGATCAGCGCGCCGCCCGCGAAGGCGGCCGTGCCGAAGAAGACGTACGCGACCAGCAGGCCGACCCAGCCCATGCCCACCTCGTAACCGGGCAGGCCGACCATCGTCATGTCGCACCAGTCCTGACCGGCGCGGTCGCAGGCCTCCAGCGCCTTGCGCTCCTCCTTCGCGGTGACCTCGGCGAGCCACACCAGCCAGCCGCTCAGGCCCACGACGAACACGGCCCACACGACGAGGGCGGCGCGGTGCAGGCGCAGGACGGTACGGGCGGTGCCCCAGGAGGTGCTCGGGGCCGCAGGGCTCGCGGCGGCGGGCCTCGCGTCGGCGACGGCGGTCATACGGCGGCCTCCTGGGCGGCGGGCGCGGCCGGGGTCCGGGTGAGGGGTGCGGCGGTGTTCGTCGGCGTGGCCGTGGAGCGCCTGAGCAGGGTGAACGCGGCCACGGTGAGGGCGGCGGCGACGGCCAGGACGAGGGCGGTCGTGGTCAGTTGCAGGGCCCAGTAGTGGGACTCGGGGTGGTAGGTGGCGTAGAAGCCGGTGGCGTCGAGCTTGGCGTACAGCGTGTCGCAGGCGTCGTGGGCGGCCAGGACGACCCCGCAGCCGGGGTCGGGGATGTGCGCGCCGTCGCTTGTGACCAGGCCGGAGTCGAACTCGAGGCCCGCGCCGTTCGGACCGGTGCGGAGGCCGCTGATCTTCGTGACGCCCGGCCACAGGTGCGGCAGGGCCTGAGCGGCCAGCACCCGTACGGCGGCGACCGCACCGAGGGCCAGCATCAGCGCGGGCAGGGTGCGGCGCAGCAGCAGGCCCGCGAGGGCGCCGGCGGCCAGGCCGGTCAGGGCGAAGGCGACCGTGGTGGGGCCGTTGGTGTGCAGGGTCAGGTTGTCGTGCCAGGGCTTGGCGGTGTCGATACGGCCGTCGCCAGCCGCCCACATGAGGCGGTGCAGCGTGACCAGCAGACCGGTGCCGGTGGCCACGAGGGCGGCGGGCACGGCGAGCTTGGTGGCCAGCCAGCGGGTCGGGGACAGGCCCTGCGTCCAGGCGAGGTGCGCGGTGCCCTGCTCCAGTTCGCGGCCGAAGAGGGCGGCGCCCGCCCAGGCGGCGACGACGAAGGGGAGCGCGGTCAGGGCGAGGGTCGTGTAGTTGTACACGCTCTTGTAGCGGACGATCGCGTTCTGGTCGTACGTGCAGGTGGCGCCGTCGCCGCAGTCGGTTCGGTACTGCCGCCAGGCCGCCGCCGACGCGTCGGTGAGCGGGCCCCACAGCCACAGCAGGCCGGCGGCGAGGACGACCACGGTACCCAGCCACACGTACAGGGCGGGGCGGTGCAGCCGCAGGAGCCAGCGGGGGGAGGGGACGGCGGGAGCGGTGTCGGGCGGGGAGAGGGTGGTCATGTGGCGGCCTCCTGGGCTCGGCGGGGCTCGGTGGGAAGCCGGGTGGTCATGCCAGGGCCTCCTCGGGCGCCGCGGGGGTCAGGGAGGCGGCTTCGGGGTTGCGCAGGTAGGAGAGGACGAGTTCCTCGAGGGAGGGCGTCGTGGAGCGCCAGCCGTCGGCGAGGGGACCCGCGGGGCGGATCAGCGCGGTGAACTGACGGCCGGTGACACGGGACTCGACGACCGTGTGCGGCGCGAGGTCGGGAAGCGCGTCCGCGGACTCCGTCGTCGCGCTCACGCGCGTGTGCGCGTCGAGCAGGTCGTCCAGCTCCCCGGCCAGCCGGACCCGGCCGCCGCCCACCAGCAGCAGGTGGTCGCAGGAGTCCTCCAGCTCCGCGACCACGTGCGAGGACATCACGATCGTCGTCCCGTGCTGCGCCGCCTGGGACATCAGGGTGCCCATCAGGTCGTGCCGGGCGAGCGGGTCCAGGTCGGCCATCGGCTCGTCCAGGAGCAGCAGTTCGGGCCGCTTGCCGAGGGCGAGCGCGAGGGCGACGCGGGTGCGCTGGCCGCCGGAGAGCGCGCGGATCTTCCGCCTGGGGTCGAGATCGCCCGCTGAGACGATCCGCTCGGCGGTCGCGGCGTCCCAGCGGCCCGGGTTGAGGTCGGCGCCCACGCGCAGTGTCTGTTCGATGGTGAGCTGCGGGTACAGCGGCTTGTCCTGGGCGACGTAACCGACACGCGCGCGTGCGGAAGCGGGGTCCGTGCCGAGGACGGCGACCGTGCCCTCGGTGGGGGCGAGCAGCCCGGCGGCGAGGGAGAGGAGCGTGGACTTGCCGGCCCCGTTGGGTCCGACGACGGCGCAGACGCGGCCGGCCGGCAGCCGGAACGTGCAGTCCCGCAGCGCCCAGCCCCCGCGCCGGCCGAAACGCTTCCCGAGCGCGGTTGCCGCCATGGCGGTGTCGGTCATGAGGGGTCTCCCTGAAAGTGTGCTTCGCGTGCGGCGAAGTGTTCTTCGAGTACGGCCGTGAAGAGCGCGGCCACGTCGTCGCGGTCCAGGCCGGTGTCCCGGGCCCGGACGGCCCAGGCGTCCAGCTCGGCACGCAGGGGCGAGTGGGCCGGGGCGGTGCTCAGCCCGCGCCGCACGAACGTGCCGAGCCCGCGCCGCGCCTCCACCAGCCCGTCGCGCTCCAGCTCGCGGTACGCCTTCAGCACGGTGTTCGGGTTGATGGCCGTCGCCTCGACGACCTCGCGGGCCGTGGGCAGCTTGTCGCCGGGCCGCAGCACACCCAGGCGCAGGGCCTGCTTGGTCTGCTGGACGATCTGGACGTAGGTGGCCACGCCGCTGTGCCGGTCGATGCGGTACTCGACCACTCGGATCACCACCCTTTCACTAATTGAGTAGTGAAAGGGTGGTGGAAGCGGGGGAGGAAGTCAAGATCGGAGCGAAAGGCCAGGTCGGGTGCCGTGAGATCCGGGCCGGGCGGGGCGGGAAAAAATTGTGGGCCCGATCGTGAACCGATCGGCGGGGCCGGACCGATGAGGGGTCGTGAGCGAAACGAGAAGCGACGGGGATCTGCTGCGGGCCATCGCGGCGGACGCGGACCGTCACGCCTTCGAGGAGCTGTACCGGCGGTACGCGCCGTGGCTGACCGCGCGGATGCGCGGCCGCTGCGCCGACGCCGGGATAGTCGACGACGTCGTACAGGAGACGTTCCTCGCGGTGTGGCGGGGCACCGCCCGCTACCGCGAGGAGGGCGACGCCGCCGGCTGGCTGTGGCGCATCGCCGCGCGGCGGCTGGTCGACGCCCTGCGCGGCGACGGCGCCCGCGGCCGGCTGCGCCAGGCCCTTTCCCGCCTGCGCCACCGCGACGAGGTCTCGGCGGAGGAGCGCGTGCTCGCGGGGGTGGAGCACGGGGATCTCGCCGGGGCCCTCACCAGCCTCTCACCGGAGTTGCGGGCCGTCCTGCAGGCGACCGTCATCGACGGGCTCACCACCCGGGAGGCGGCCGTCCTGCTCGGCATCCCGCCCGGCACCGTCAAGACGCGGGCCCTGCGCGCCCGCAAGCAACTGCGGGAGGCGCTGGCATGAGGCGGTTCGTGGACAACACAGGCCGCGGCACCCGCGGGCCCGTGCGGCGCACAGGCCGCACGGGGGACGCCGGACTGCGCTGGTACGCGCAGGCCGAGGCCGCGGCCTGCGCGGGAGAGCGCGTGACATGGCACCGGGCCGACCGCCCGACGTCGTACGAAGCAGCGGCCGACGCCCGCCCGGGCGCGGGCATCGACCAGCCGAGGGAGGCACAGGCATGACGTGGCATGTGGCGGACGAGGATCTGCGCGCCTACGTCCACGGCGAGTTGGCGCCGCCCCTGCTGTGGTCCGCCGACACCCATCTCACCGCGTGCGAGGAGTGCCGGGCCCGGCTCGCGCTGACCGCCGACCCCGTGACACTGGACGCCGGCTGGGAGCGGCTGGACGCCGAGCTGGACGCGCCGCGGCCGAGCCTCACCGAGCGGCTCCTGGTGCGGATCGGCGTCGCCGACCACACCGCGCGCCTGCTCACGGCGACGCCGATACTGCGCCGGTCCTGGCTGCTGTCGGTGCTGTTCCTGCTGGTCATGACGGTACTGGCGGTACGCGTCGCGGACGTGCCCGGGCTGTTCCTGGCGCTCGCCCCGCTGCTCCCGCTGGCCGGCGTCGCCCTGTCCTACGGCCCCGCCATCGACCCGACGTACGAGATGGCCGTCGTCGCCCCGCTGCACGGCTTCCGGCTGCTGATGATCCGTACGGTCGCGGTGCTCACCGCGGGCCTCGCCCTCAACGGCCTGGCGACCCTCGCCCTCCCGGGGTACGGACTGATGGCCCTGGCCTGGCTGCTGCCCGCCCTCGCCCTCACGACGACGGCGCTCGCGCTCTCCGCCCGGCTGGGCCCGGTCGTTGCGCCCGCCCTGGTCGGCGGGGCCTGGCTGAGCCTGCTCGTGGCCCAGGCGAGCGCGCAGACCCACGGGACCCTGGCCCCGTTCACCGCGGTCGGCCAGGCCGCCGCCGCCGGGGTGGCGGTCCTCGCCGCCCTGCTGCTCTACCAGGCCCGAGACCGCTTCGACGCCCGCCCGATGGGCGGCTTCGCGGGCGGGGGGACGGCATGACCCGGCCCCCTGCCCCGCCCGCCCACCGCACTTTCAGGAGTCCCGCGTGACCATCGACCCCACCACCGAGCCCATCACCGTGCGGGCCGACGGCCTGACCCTGCGCTACGGCGGGACCCGGGCCCTCGACGGTGTCTCGCTGCGGCTGACCCGCGGAGTCACCGGGCTGCTCGGCCCCAACGGCGCCGGCAAGACCACGCTGCTGCGGGTGCTGGCCACGGCCGTACCGGCCGACGCCGGCGAGTTCACGGCCCTCGGCCACGCCCCCGGCACCGCCGGCGGCCGCCTCGCCCTGCGCCGCACGCTCGGCTATCTGCCGCAGACCCCCGGCTTCCACCCGGACTTCACGGCCTTCGAGTTCGTCGACTACGTGGCGATCCTCAAGGAGCTCACCGACCGAGGAGCCCGCCACCGCGAGGTACGCCGCGTCCTGGACGCCGTCGACCTCTCCGACGTGCGCGGCAAGCGCCTCAAGCGGCTCTCCGGCGGCATGCGGCAGCGCGTCGCCCTGGCCGCCGCACTCGTCGGCGACCCCGGCTTCCTCGTCCTGGACGAGCCGACCGTCGGCCTGGACCCCGAACAGCGCATGCGCTTCCGCGAGTTGATCGCCCAGGCGGGCGAGGGCCGCACGGTCCTGCTGTCCACGCACCAGACGGAGGACGTGGCGATGCTCTGCCACCGCGTCATCGTTCTGGCCCAGGGCCGCGTCCGCTTCGAGGGCACCCCCGCCGACCTGACCGCCCGCGCGGCCGGCCGGGTCTGGAGCAGCGCGGAACGCGACCCGGGCGCGCTGGCGGGCTGGCGCACCGGCCTCGGCACCTTCCGCAACATCGGCGACCCGCCCGCGGGCGCCGACCTGCTCGAACCCACCCTGGAAGACGGCTATCTGCTCGCCCTGGACGGCGAGAGCGCCGAGGTGACGGCATGAGCGCCACGGCCACCCCGCCCTCCCCGGTCGAGGAGACCGCGGCCGCCCTCCCCGAGCAGCCGCCCACCGGCGGCCACATCGCCGCGATCCTCGCCCTCGCCCGGTTCGAGACCCGCGAACTGCTGTTCCAGATCCAGATCCTGGTCTTCTTCGCCCTCGAAGTCCTCCTCGTCGCCCTGCGGATGGTGCGCCAGGAGGGCATGGACGACTTCCCCGTCCTCAACACGGTCGACCGCGCCACACAGTCGGCCTGGCCGCTGTTCGCCATCGCCGTCCTCGTCTGCACCAACGCGGCCGCGCTGCGCTCCCGGAAGCACGCCACGGAGCAGCAGTTCGGCGTGCTCGCCCTGGAGCCCTGGCGGCGCACGGTCGCCCATGCGCTCTCCGCGGTCCCGTTCGCGGCGCTCACCGCGCTCGTCGTCGCCGTCGAGTACCTCCGGGAGGCGATGAAGCCCGGCGCGATCGGCCACGGCTCGCTCGGCGAACTGGCCGCCGCCCCCCTGACGGTCCTGCTGGCCGGGGTCACGGGAGTCCTGCTGGCCCGCGCGCTGCCCTCCGCCTTCGCTCCCATACTGTTCGTCATCGCGTTCTACCTGGCCATGATCATGGCCTCGGCGGCCGGCGCCGGGGACAACGGGTGGGGCTGGCTCTCCCCGATCACCCTCGACGTCGACAAGGGCGGCGATCCGGTCCCCGCCGACCTGCTCGGCCGCCCCGCCGCCTGGCACGCCCTGTATCTGGTGGGCCTGTGCGTGCTCGTGACCTGCGCGGCCCTGCTGCTGTCCGGCGGCCGCACCCGGGCCGTCAAGGCCGCGACCGGCCTCGCCCTCGCGACCACCGTGGCCGGCGCGATCGGCCAGCTGCCGCACGACACGGCGGCCCTGGAGGCGGCGCGCAGGACGGCCTCCGAACACCCGGAGAAGGTCCAGTCGTGCGCGACGTACGACGGCTCGACGTACTGCGCGTTCCCCGAGTGGAACGGCGTACGGTCCGAGTGGGCCGCAGTCGCCGACCGCGTCCGGTCCCTGGCGGGAGGAACCGCCGCGCGGACACCGCTGACGATCCGCCAGCGCATCGACACCAGCGGCGGAGTGGAGGTCGACGGGTACCTCGAACCCTCCGCCACGCCCGGCCAGGTCACGGTCTCCACCCGCTGGGGCGGCAACCGCGTCCCCGAGTTCGCGGTCGGCGTCGCCACGGTCCTCGTCATGGGCTCGGAGAAGGCGGCGGAGAGCGGCGGCCCCCTGTGCGACGCCCGGTCCGTGGCGATCATGTGGCTGGCCCTGGGCAGCGACCCCACGCCGATGGACACCTTCCAGAACGTCCGGCTGGACGACAGCACCGAGGGCTCCGGCATCGTCCTGGCTCCGACGGACCCGGTGAGCCTGACGGACCACCAGACGACGGTGGTCCGCGAGCTGCTGCAGCGTCCCGGCGCCGAGGTGACGGCCCGCGTCAAGTCCCACTGGACGGAACTGACCTCCCCGGCGACGACCACGGCCGAGGCCGCGAAGCTGCTGGGAGTCCCGGTCCCGAAGGGAGCGGAGTCGTGCGACGAGTAGGAGCAGACGGAGAACGACGGGGAACAGACGGAGAAAGGCAGGGCACGGCCATGAACCTGGGGACGGGCACCGGTGGGGACGCCGCGGAGCGGCGGATCTCGGGAGCACTGCTCCGCTCGTTGCTGCCGGCGGTGTGGCGCACCCTCCCGTGGCGAGCCCTGAGCGCCGCGGCCGGGCTGGGCCTGCTGCTCGCGGCGAGCACCCGCCTCCCGGATCACGCCCCGGACACCTACCAGGGGCTGTTCGTCCTGCGTCTCGCCGCCCTCGTCGGCGCCGTGGGTCTGGCCTTCCTCCTGGACGACCCGGCCCGCAACACCAGTGCGGCGACCCCGATAGCCCGCCCGACGAGGACGGTCCTGCGGCTGGCCCTCGCCGCCCCCCTCACCGCCCTGTGGTGGACGACGGTCCTCCTCCTCGTACCGTCCCCCACCCGCCCCCCACTGCTCCCGATCACCCTCCAGGCAGCGGCGACGACCGTCGCCGCGCTCGCCCTCGCCACGACCGCGATCCGCTTCACGGACACCGCGGAAGTGGGCAGGAGGACGGCCGCCCGCCTGGGCGCGGCAGCCGCGGTGGTCATGCTGATACCCAACCGCTGGGGCCTGCTGGCCACCCCGGACGACTCCTCGTGGGAGGCCACGCAGGTGCGCTGGGCGGCGATCCTGCTGGTGACGCTGACGGTGTGCGCCCTGTGGACCCCGGAGCGCTCGGGACACGGCCCGGCCCGCGTCCGGCGATGAGCCGCGCGCGGCTCACCCCGACGAGCGGTCACCGTTCGAGGAACCTCACGTCTCGGTCCGGTACATCAAGTCCGTCTCGTGCGCGACGAAGCCCAGCCTCTCGTACACCGAGACCGCCGCCTTGTTGTCGGCGTCGACGTAGAGCATCGCCGTCGGCAGGCCCTGACCCGCGAGATGCCGGAGGCCGATCGTGGTGAGGGACTTGCCGAGGCCGCCGCCCTGGGCGCCGGGGGCGACGCCGAGGACGTACACCTCGCCGAGCTGCTCCTCGGCGTGGACCTTGGTCCAGTGGAAGCCGATGAGGTCCTCGCCGCGGAAGGCGAGGAAGAAGCCGGCGGGGTCGAACCAGGGCTCGGCCTTGCGGTCGTCGAGGTCCCGCTGCACCAGGGAGCCCTGTTCGGGGTGGTGGGCGAAGGCGGCGGCGTTGACCGCGAGCCAGGCGGTGTCGTCCTGGCCGGGGACGAAGGTGCGGACGGTGACGCCCTCGGGCAGCACCGGGTCGGGCAGTTCGAGGTCGGCCAACGACCGCCGCATCTGGCGCAGTTCGCGGAACAGGGTGAGACCGAGGACCTGGGCGAGGTGGCGGGCGGCGGAGTGACCGCCGTGGGCCCAGACCCGCAGCCGCTTGCCGGAGACGGCGAGCAGGGCGGCGCCGAGGGCGCGGCCGTGGCCGTGGCCGCGGTGGGAGGGGTGGACGACCAGCTCGGCGGCCGGCGCCTCGACCGGGTCGGTGTCCTCCAGTTGGGCGTAGCCGACGAGTGCGTCGCCGACGGTGAGGACCAGGTGCGAGACGCCCTCGCGGGCGCCGCCGCGCAACTGCAGCCGGCCCTGTTCGGACACCGCCTGCTGGCCGTCCGTGTGGGCGGCCTCCGCGAGCAGGTCGAGGACGGCATCGGTCTGTTCGGGGGAGAGCTCGGAGAGGGTCTCGATGGATCGGGAGCCGTGGGGCCGGGCGATGTCGTCGCTGGTCATGCGTACGAGGGTAAGGGGCGGGCGCCGCAAAGTGGGGGCAAAGCGGAGGGCAAAGGGAAACCAGGATGTAACCACGAACCCCCTGTCGCGCTACGCGCGTTGACCTTAGGCTGCGCCGGACGGGGCCACCTACTTCAGCCGATTTTCAGGGGGGCGCATGCCAGCCACTTCCCAGCCGGACCCGAGTCGCAGACGCCGTACGTACCGTCTGCTCGCGGCCGCCGCCACGCTCGCCACCGCGGGCGCGATGGCCGCCGCGATCCCCGCGGACGCCCATGACACCGGGCACGGCAAGCCGCTGCCGAGCCGCTACCAGGACGTGCAACTGCTGTCCTTCAACGACCTGCACGGCAACCTGGAGCCGCCGTCGGGTTCGTCCGGCCGCGTGACCGAACTGCAGGCGGACGGCACCACGAAGACGATCGACGCGGGTGGTGTCGAGTACCTCGCCACGCACCTGCGCGAGGCGCGCGAGGGCAACGCGTACTCCATCACCGCGGCCGGCGGTGACATGGTCGGTGCCTCGCCGCTGATCTCGGGCCTGTTCCACGACGAGCCCACCATCGACGCGCTGAACAAGCTGGACCTGGACGTCACGTCCGTCGGCAACCACGAGTTCGACGAGGGCGCGAAGGAACTGGCCCGTCTGCAGTACGGCGGCTGTCACCCGACGGCCGGCTGCTACACGGACGAGGAGTTCGAGGGCGCCGACTTCCCGTACCTGGCGGCCAACGTCCTCAACGAGAAGACCGGCAGGCCGATCCTGAAGCCGTACTGGGTCTGGAAGAAGAAGGACGTCAAGATCGGCTTCATCGGCGTGACGCTGGAGGACACCCCGGGTGTCGTCTCCGCCGAGGGCGTCAAGGGCCTGAAGTTCAAGGACGAGGTCGAGACGATCAACAAGTACGCCAGGGAGCTGCAGCGCCAGGGCGTGAAGTCGATCGTGGCGCTGATCCACGAGGGCGGCCAGCCGGCGTCGGCCGCGTACAACTACAACTGCGACTCCCCGGGCGCCGGTGACGGCATCTCCGGTCCGATCGCCGACATCGCGAAGAACATCAGCCCGTCGGTCGACGCGCTGGTCACCGGCCACACGCACGCCGCGTACGTCTGCACGATCCCGGACCCGGCGGGCAACCCGCGCATGGTCACCTCGGCCGCGTCCTTCGGCCGCCTGTACACGGACACCACGCTGACGTACGACCGCTTCACCGGCGACATCGCGCGTACGGCGGTGAAGTCGCCGACATCGGCGAACCACGTGGTCACCCGGACCGTCGCCAAGGCGCCGGACATGACCGAGCTGATCAGCAAGTGGAACACCCTCGCCGCCCCCATCGGCAACCGCGCCATCGGCTACATCTCCGCCGACATCCCCAGCACGGGCACCGAGTCCCCGATGGGTGACCTGATCGCGGACGCGCAGCTGGCGTACGGCAAGGGCCTCGACGCCGAGACCGACCTCGCGCTGATGAACCCGGGCGGTGTCCGGGCCGGCCTGACCTACGCGGCCAAGGGCACCGAGGGCGACGGTGTGGTGACGTACGCCGAGGGCTTCACCGTGCAGCCGTTCTCCAACACGGTGAATCTGCAGGACTTCACCGGCGCCCAGCTGATCCAGGTCCTCAAGGAGCAGGTGAGCGGGACGAACGCGAGCTCCCCGAAGATCCTCCAGCCGTCCGCCAACCTGACGTACACCCTGGACCTGACGAAGACCGGCGCCGACCGGGTCGTCACGGACTCCATCAAGGTGAACGGCACGGCCGTCGACCCGGCCGCCACCTACCGCATCGCGACGAACAGCTTCCTCGCGGGCGGCGGCGACGGCTTCACCACCCTGGGCCAGGGCACGAACGACCTCGTCGGCACGGACGACCTGGCGGCCCTGGAGCAGTACCTGACGGCCAACTCCTCGGCCGGCAGCCCGATCGCCCCGCCGGTGACGAACCGGATCACGATCGTGAAGTAGTCCACGACCCGCTCCGCAGCGAGGCCGTCGCGTCACCGACGCGGCGGCCTCTCCGCATTTAAAACCTGTGTGAGTCCGTGTTTGGTTCCCGAATCCGCCTGAAAACCCATCTCAGCCGTAATTCATCGAGGTCTAAGCGGAATTGGCCTTTTCTTCGCCGGGCGTCCCGTAATGTTTTCCGTGTCGAAAGCAAACAGAGCGAACGGAGAACACGATGAGCTTCCACAAGATCGCCCCCGTCAAGAAGACCCGTCAGCCCGCCCCGAAGCCGGTGGCCAAGAAGAAGGTCGCCCCGAAGGCCGCTCCCAAGCGCCGCCCGGTGTCCCATAAGAACTGACACGCAATTCACAGAAGCACATAACTGGCACCCGTAAAAAGAAAGGCAATTCACATGAGCTTCCACAAGATCGCCCCCGTCGCCAAGAAGACCGGCAAGCCCGCCCCGAAGCCGGTCGCCAAGAAGAAGCCGGCGCCGAAGGCGGCCCCGAAGCGCCGCCCGGTCGCACACAAGGGCTGACCGGACGCCACGAGGCGGGGTCACCGGCATGAGCGTTCTCGTGCCGGCGGCCCCGCCTCGGCATGTCTACTGGAAGGGAGTCGTCGACGATGAGGGAAGCCCGTGAGGCCTTCCGTCGCTTCTGGCCGCTGACCCGCGGCGACCGCAGGTGGATGCTGGTGATCGTGGCCTGCGTGGTGGTCTCCGCGCTCGCCGAGACCGCCGCCATCCTGCTGTTCGCCGAACTCACCGACAACGCCCTGAAGGAGGGCTCGCTCTCCGCCTTCTGGGGCCCGGCCGGCGCCTGGCTGGCCGTGGCCGCGTCCGGCGCCCTCGTCGGCTACCTGGGCAACTCACTGGCGACCTGGACGGCGGAACGATTCGTCCTGCGGCTGCGCGCGAGGACGTTCGCCCATGTCCAGGACCTGCCGCCGCACTTCTTCCAGAAGCACCGTCAGGGCGACCTGGTGGAACGCCTGACGGGAGACGTGGAGGCGATCGAGCAGCTGGTGGTGTCGGGCGTGGTGGGCACGATCTCCGCGGCCTTCTCCGCCGTCTTC
Organism: Streptomyces sp. NPDC096132; assembly: GCF_044763345.1. Taxonomy (NCBI): domain Bacteria; kingdom Bacillati; phylum Actinomycetota; class Actinomycetes; order Kitasatosporales; family Streptomycetaceae; genus Streptomyces; species Streptomyces sp. NPDC096132. Next base: position 420,154 of record NZ_JBIWGA010000006.1, on the reverse strand, counting down.
TACGCGGTCGCCGCGCTGTATCTGCGCTGGGACCTGGCCCTGGCCACCTTCCTCCTCGCGCCCCTCTTCCTCCTGGCCGCCCGCCGCTTCTCCGGCCGGATCAAGCAGGCCTCGCAGGACGAACGCGTCGCGGACGGCGCGATCACCTCGGTGGTGGAGGAGTCCCTGGGCAACGTGGTCCTGACCCAGGCGTACAACCGCCGCGCCGACGAGGAGCGGCGCCTCGACCGCGAGGCGCGCGCCTGGATGCGGGCGAGCGTGCGCGGGGCACGGCTCAGTGAGATGTACGAGCAGTTCGTGGAGGTCGTGGAGACCCTCTGCGTCCTGTCCGTGATCGGCCTCGGCGTCTGGGAGATCTCGGCCGGCCGCATGACCCTCGGCACGCTCCTCGCCTTCGCCGCCTTCGTCGGCTACCTCTACCCCCCGGTCCGCAGCCTCGGCCAGCTCGGCCTGACGGTCACCGCGGCGACGGCGGGCGCCGACCGCATCGCCGAGATCCTCGACGCGGAACCGGCGGTCGCGGACCCCTCCGACCCGGTTCCCACCTGGCCGGTCCACGGCCGGATCAGCTTCCACGGCGTCACGTTCACCTACCCCGAGACCCCCCGCCCCTCCCTCCGCGACATCACCCTCACCGCCGGCCCCGGCGAACTGGTCCTGGTCACGGGCCCGAGCGGAGCCGGCAAGTCCACCCTCGCCAAACTCCTCACCCGCTTCTACGACCCCGAGGCGGGCGCGATCTGCCTGGACGGCGTCCCCCTCCCGCACGTCCCCCTGGAGTTCGTCCGCGAGAACATCACGCTCCTGCCCCAGCAGACCCTCGTCCTCAACGGCACGGTCCGCGAGAACATCGCGTGCGGCCGCCCCGGCGCGACGGACCAGGAGATCGAACAGGCGGCGAGGGCCGCCGCGGCCCACGACTTCATCACCGCCCTCCCCGACGGCTACGACACCCCCATCGCGCCCGGCACCGCCGCCCTCTCCGGCGGCCAGCTCCAGCGCGTCGCCATCGCCCGCGCCATGCTCCGCGCGGCCCCGGTCCTCGTCCTCGACGAACCCACCGCCGGCCTGGACTCCGTGGCCGCCCGTCAGATCGTCCAGCCGCTGCGCCGCCTCATGTCCGGCCGTACGACGATCATGATCACCCACGACCTCAGCCTCGCCCCCGACGCCGACCGCATCCTCGTCGTCGACGAGGGCCGGCTCGTCGACACGGGCACCCACGACGAGCTGATGAGCCGCTGCCCGGCGTACGCCCGCCTCACCGAGCCCTGGGCGGAGCACCGCCCGACGGACGACACCCTGGTGCTGAGGCTGTAGCCGCTCGGGCGGACCGGCTACGCCGTCCGCAGCATGTACCCCAACCCCCGCACCGTCTGGATGAGCCGGGGCAGGCCGCCGGTCTCCAGTTTCCGGCGGAGGTACATGACGTAGACGTCGAGGGTGTTGGAGGTGGGTTCGAAGTCGAAGCCCCAGACGTCGTGGAGGATCTGGGCGCGGGTGAGGACCTTGGCGGGGTGGCGCAGGAGGTACTCCAGGAGGGTGTGCTCCGTGCGCGTGAGGTCGAGGGGGTGGCCGGCCCGGGTGACCGTGCGGGTGGAGAGGTCCATCACGACGTCGTGGAACGTGAGGAGCTCCGGGGCGACGGGCCGCGGCGGGCGCGGGGGCGTGCGACGGGCGGCGCGGCGGAGCAGGGCGCGGACCCGGGCCAGGAGTTCCTCGACGGCGAAGGGTTTCATCAGATAGTCGTCCGCGCCGTTGTCCAGGGCGACGATACGGTCGCCCACGGCGTCCCGGCCGGTGATCATCAGGATCGGGACGGTGCTGCCCGAGGCCCGGATGCGGCGGGTCGCGGCCAGGCCGTCGAGGCCGGGCATGGTGACGTCCATCAGGACCAGGTCGGGTGCGCCGCCGGGGGCCGCGATCAGATCGAGGGCGAGCCGTCCGTCGCCGGCGAGGACGGTCTCGTAGCCCTCGAACCTGAGCAGTCTGCCGATGCCTTCCCGTATGTCCGCGTCGTCGTCGGCGAGCAGGATCCTGCCCGCCGTGATCGTCGTGGTGTCCGCTGCCGTTCCCCTCACCGTCTGATTCACCATTCCTTCACGGTGGGGCGAGGGGCTGTGGCCGGCCTGGCAGAGGGGTGTGCGTGGGCTGGGATCAGGACGCCGACGGGGTCCAGTCGCCCAGCCAGTCCGCGACCTCCTGGTCGGCGGCCTGGGCGGCGGTCAGCTGCGGACGGTTGCTGCTCGCGGCTCCCGCGCCCGCGCCGGTGTTCTGGTACTCGGCGAAGCGGTCGTCCTTCCAGGAGAAGCCGCCCATGTCCGACCAGGGCGTGGACTTGACCGCCGCGCTGAGGGTGGTGTTGCGGACCGTGGTCTGCGGGTCGACCGTCGTGTCGCCGCCCGGGTGCCAGTTGCGGCCGAGGTAGAAGGAGGCCGCGCTCACGTCACCGTTGACCGACGAGCGGTTGATGAGGATGCCCTTGCGGTTCGCGGGGGTGCTGGGGGCGGTGACATAGCCGGCCGAGGTGCCGTTCCAGCGCTTCTTCAGCGTGATGACGGACTTGTCGACCACCACCGTCGCCCGGCCGAAGATGAAGTCGACGTTGCCGGTGATGTAGGAGTTGCTGATGTAGACCCGGCCGAGCTTGTCCTTGGCGGCGGTCTCCAGCTCCAGGGTGTCCTGGTCGCCGTTGACGATGACCCCGTCGAGCACGATCTTGTCGGCCTGGGTCAGCAGGGCCACCGCCTGGTTGGCGATGTCCTGGTGCTTGGACTCGTCGAAGTCGTTGGTGACGGTGAGGTTGCGGACCTGGGAGTCGTCCGACAGGACGGAGACGGTGGCGCTGCCGGGCGTGCCGTAGGTGCCGGAGCCGTCGGGCTTGGTCATACCCGCCGCGTTGCCGTAGACGATGGTCGTGTCCTTGCGGCTGGCGCCCGAGCCCTGGATGGTGACGTGCGGCTTGTTGGCCGGGACCTTGACGACCTCGCGGTACGTCCCCGGCTTGACCGAGATGACCACCCGGGAGGGGTTGTTGGCGGGTACGGCGTCCACGGCGGCCTGGACCGTCCGGTACTGGCCGCTGCCGTCGGCGGCGACGGTGATCGTCGTGGCGGCCGCCTTGGTCGTGTTCGCGCTCGTGGTGGTGCCGAGGGAACTGCGGGGACCTGTACCGGACTTGAGGAGCGAGGGCACGTCGGCCGTCTTGTCCAGGGTGTACGAGTAGTACTTCTTCGGATCCCAGGCGGCGCCCGAACCGCCGCTCTCGTTCTTGCCCGTCGTACCCGAGAGGACGTTGCCCCGCTGGACGAGGGTCGCGGTGGCGTCCCGGACGACGGGGTTGGTCAGGCCCTGGAAGTAGGAGTTCTCCAGGAGCATGTTGGTCTTGCCGCGCGCGTAGTTGCCGTACGAGGACTTGATGTCCGTCCCCGCCACGTCCTCCAGGAAGTTGTTGTAGAGGTGCGCGTGGGCGACGTTGTCCGTGGAAGGGTTGCGCTGCTCGGTCTCGCGGATCCAGTTGTGGTGGATGGTGATGTCCGCGGTGACGTTGTCGGTCCAGCCGATGCCGAAGGCCTTGTTCTCCTGGCTGAGCTTGTTCCAGGAGACGGTCAGATAGGTGGTGTCCTTGCGGCTGTCGATGAGGCCGTCGGCCATGTGCCGGATGTCGTTGTGGTCGATCCAGACGTGGTGGGCGCCGTCCATCTGGATGCCGTCGTAGTCGTGTTCCTTGTCGTTCCAGACGCCCTGGTACGCGTCCCGGATGGTGAGGTTCCGGATGATCACGTTGTGGACGCCCTGGCCGAGGAAGAAGCCGCCGCCGACGATCTGCCCGGACGTCCCGGATCCGATGATCGTCTTGTTCGACTGGACCTTGATCTCCTTGCCGACCGGGTCCATGTTGATCGTCGCGGCGACGACGATGACGTACGGCTCACTCGCCGTCGCGTACTTCTCCAGGTCGGCGAGGGTCTTCACGGTGACCGTCTTGCCGTCCCGGCCGCCGTACGTCCCGTTCTGCCCCAGCGCGTCGACGGACGCGAAGCCGTCGGCGGAGGCGGTGGCCCAGGCGGGCGCGGCCGCGGACGCCGTGCGCTGGGAGTCGGCACCGAAGAGGCCCAGATCCGTGCCGTACGCGAGAGTGCCGGCGGCGGTGAGGGCGAGGGGGATTCCCGCGGCGAGCGCGGTCCGGCGCCTGCGGTGCCGGGGCTTGCCCGTCTCCGTGCCCGTGCCTGTGCTTCTGTGGGCGCTCATGAGACATTCCGTTCCGTGCTGGGAGTGGGAGCGCGGGTATGTCGCCGCGCGGAACGGAAAGGTTGCCGAACTCAGGGAATTTCGACGATGGGGTGCTGGAACACGATCGGGTGAAGTAGGAACCAAGGCCGGAAACGGTCGGCTGCGGTGTGGCTATGGTGGAGCCATGGCAGATCACACGACCATTCAGGTGTCCCGCCAGGCCCGGGACCACCTTGCCCAGGTCGCCAAGGACCGGGGGATGACCTTGGGGCAGCTCGTCGAGGAGCTCGCGGCGCAGCAGCTCACGGCGGAGCAGATCGCGGAGCGGGTGGCCGCGACTCGGAAGGTGCTGCGCGAGCGGATGAGCTGCACGCTCACGGACGAGGAGTTCGATCAGGGGCCCAACGTTCTGGCCAACGTGTACGCGATGGCCGCCGAGAAGATGCACGCCCTGCGGAATCAGGCCGCAGCATGATCCTTCTCGACACCAGCGCGGTGGTAGCGCTTGCCGGGGGACATCGCGCGCTCCACCACCTCGCGGAAAATGTGGCACATACGCCCGGTGACTGGTTGCACATCCCGGCGCTGTGCCTCATGTACGCGGAGTCGCAGGAGAAGGGCATCGCGAGCGATGTTCTTGCTCTCCCTGGCGTAATGGTGGACCCCCTGACGCAGACCGCGGCAGCCACGGTCGGAGCGATGCACCGGGACGGCTGGGGCGGCACCGACATCTGCCACACCCTGTACGTCGCGACCCCGCACCAGGAGACCGGCGGTATGTCGATCATCCTGACCGGGCGCGAGAACGACTACCCGCCGGGCATCCTCACCGTCGACATCGACTCCCCGGGCATGCTCGGCTTCCACTGAGACACGGCAGGACGACCACATGCCGTGGCCGTCCCGCCGCGCTGTCACTCGTCGTGGTCGCGGAGGCGCTCACCCCGGCTCACCGCGACGCGGAGGGCGTCCGCCAGGCACTCCGTCGTCCTGCGGAGCGCGAAGCGCAGTGCCCGCTCCCCGGCCACGGGGTCCGCGAGTACGGCTCTGGCTCCGGCAAGTACCTGTTCTCCCGACTCCAGTTGGGCGGCCTCCACGTCGTCGGCGAGCAGGGAGAGCCTGCTGGCGTCGCTGTCAGTGCTGAGGTAGCAGGGTTTGCCCTCGGGGGTGGTCCAGGGCAGGAGGCGAAGCCTGTGCTCTTCTGCGGTGTTCACGCGGAGACCTCCACTCCGTGGATGCGGCGCGGGCCGACGTCGATGCCGTGGGCTGCCGGCCAGAGGGCGCGGCGGCGCTGCCGTTGCAGGTTCCGTTCGTGGCGCTCGTCGGGGGTGAGGAGGTAGGGGCGTACGAGGGGGGTGTCGTACTCGAAGTGGCATGCTGCGCTGTGCGGGCGGTGCGGGTGTGTGTTCAACGGCTCGTTGCTGACGGCCGGTTGGGCCGGGGCCGTGCGATGGCGCCCCCTGGTGGGCAGCAGTGCTCGCACGAGTGCGAGGAGTAGCCATTCGATGAATCCGGCGGTACGTTCGCGCATGACGGCGCTCCTTCGAAGCGTCGGCCACGCCCCCGGGGCCGAGCAGCATCGGTCGCGGGGGTTTTGTCGTGGCAGGGGGCGTGACGAGCGGTGATTACCGTTCGTGTCTCGATCGTCACAGCTTCGGCGTACGCTGCGGAAGAGGTTCGGTGTTGTCTGGGGTGCCAGGCAACGGGGAGGGGTGACGTGGGCGAAAAGATTGACACGGAGCCGGTTTCCGGGCGGGCGATTCTGGGGCAGACGCTGAAGGTTCTGCGAGAGAAGGCCGGGAAGTCGCTCGGTCAGTTGGCCGACGAGACCGGGTACGAGAAGAGCTATCTGAGCCGCCTGGAGTCGGGCGAGCGGCTGTCCAAGGTTACGGTCATGGAGGACCTGGACGGGTATTACGGCACCGGTGACCTGCTGTTACGTCACTGGAGGGCGGCGCGGCTGGACGCGTTCAAGGACCAGTACAAGGATTACATGGGGCTGGAGGCGACGGCACGGGTCATCTGCGTGTTCACGCCGGGTGTTCCCGGGCTCCTTCAAACCGAGGACTTCGCTCGCGAGGTGTTGTCTGGGGGCCAGACAACGGCCGATGGTGACGCTGCTGTCGAGGAGCAGGTGGCGGCACGGCTCGGGCGACAGTACGTCCTGCGGCAGAAACCGCAACCCGAAGTCCGCATCATCATGGATGAGTTCGCCCTGAGGCGTCCCGCTGCCATGGCCAAGACCTGGCATGACCAGCTGCTGCATCTTGAGGCTGCCGCGATGTGGCCCAACGTGGCGCTCCAGGTCCTGCCGTTCTCCGCGGGAGCGCACCATCACATGACCGGGTCGCTGACCCTGCTCTGGCAAAGGGACGGAAGCGCCGTTGCCTACAAGGAAGGCAACGGTTGCAGCCGGTTGATCGAAGATCCGGACGAAGTCCTGCGGCAACGACTGTCCTACGATCGGCTCCGCGACCTGGCGCTGTCCCCGTCGGACTCGCTCGCATTCATCAGCGACGTACTGGAGGAGCACAGACCATGACGCGTATCCCTGATCTCAGCACCGCCGAGTGGCGCAAGTCGAGCTACAGCGAGGGCGGAGCCAACGACTGCGTCGAGGTTGCCGACGGCTACCCCGGCATAGTCCCCGTCCGCGACAGCAAGACCCCGACGGCCCGCCTGGTCTTCTCGGCCGGCTCCTGGTCGGTGTTCGTGGAGCGGCTCAAGGGCGACGCCGGTGTGAGCACCTTCGGGTGAAGAAGGCGGGAAACCGGGACGGGAAGGGAAGCGGTCCGGCCACGGTGACGTCATGGCACAGATCACGACCGCCGCCCCCTTGGTGGCCCATCAGCTCACCGCCGATCAGCTCGCCGAACGTGTCGCCGCCACTCGCGAGGCACTGCGCGAGCGGATGAGCTGCCCGCTGACCGACGAGGAGCTCGATCAAGGGCCGGACGTCCTGGCCAACCTGTACGCGTCGGCCCGGTCTGGCCTGGTCGACTGGCGAGGGGCCCGTGTGGTTCCCCCTTTTTTTGCGCCCTGACGCGGGAGGGGTCGACCACGCAGCGGGACCGGCCCAGCCCGTCAGTCCGCATTCAGCTCGGCTAGCAGGACCTCGTGCAGCCGCTGCCAGACACCGACCTCGTTCCAGTCACGAAGCCGCCGCCAGCACGTCATGCCCGAGCCGAAGCCGAGTCCCTGCGGCAGGTACGCCCACTGAATTCCAGTGTGCAGCACGTACAAGATCCGGCACAGCACTTCCGGTCCGGTAATGGCTTGCGGCCGGGATACTGGAACCTGCGCTCACGCTGCGGCAGCAGCGGTTCAAGGCGGTCCCACAGCTCAGCCGACACGATCCCCGGCGACATCCCCATACCAGACGGAACGCTCAGCTTCCGCCCTGGACACGGCCATCAGCACCGATTCAGCTCTCTATGCTAGCCGGTGTTAGCGCAGCCCGAGTTGGCTCAGACTCTTCACGTCATCAAGCCAGAGCGGCCCGCCAGTTGGACTGGCGAGCCGCTATGAAATGGCGAGACCAACAGGTCACGTCAAGAAAACCCTTGTGTCGCAATATTCAGGGGCAGAGCCAGATTGCTTGAGACAGATGGTGAAGTTGTAGTAGCGATTTTCCGCCAAGTCGTGCGTCCCGCCGTCGCTGGCGCGCGCCGTCTTGCATACGCCATTACCGCCAGCCTGCAGGCTGTAAATCGTGGTCTCGCCATTGGCGACGTAACCAATTGCAGCATAGCCGTCCGCCTCGACGTCGCAAACGCGGACAATGTCTCCGTTTGCGGTCCACTCAATTCGGCCACCAGGGTCGCCGTCGTTCGTGTACCAAGAAGCGTCTGCCGCATACGAATTTGTTGCCATACTGAAAAAGAGGCCAGCCGAAACTGCAATGGTCCCCAGAGCTTTCGCTATTCGCATACGCTCTCCATTTGTTCGGTTTTGACGGGATGTTTGCGAAGGCTTTCAGTAGCAGTCGCCGTTTGAAGGGTGGCGTAAATATCCCAACCGCGACGAGCTTGCGATCCCATGATCGTGCATGCGGAACTCCAACCTGTCAACATGCCGACCGTGCGCAAATCAGCCCAAAATAGAATATATATTGAAAATTGGCGGAGCGATTTCTCTATTGGCAGTCTGCGTCCTGAGCTTCCCAAACGGTCCTGAAAGGGTGAACGCCCGAGTTCTTCGACGGCGGTAACGGTTGGCTGAAGTACACCTTCGTGCGCGGCGCCGAAGCCCCCCAGATCCTCGTGGAGCAGGGTTTCTGACGGAGAGCCGAACCGGCTAAGAAATCATCTCCATTGGTAAGTGCGCCTCCGCACATGAGAGTTCAGGCTGTCCGGCCCAGGCGCCATGGCTTGACCGTGATGTGAGACTTGCAGCATGGACATGGGGCGTGAGTCGCGGTGGGAAAAGGACGCAATGACGGTGGAGATTGTTTTCGCCCTGGTGACAGCCGTCGCGCTGGCTGCGGCGGTGTTCGCCGTCGGTCTGACTCTCGCGCTAGTCCTTGGGTTCTCTGGTTCAGCGAAGAAGGGCGTGTTGGTAGGGGGTGCACTGCTCGGAGCGACGGCCGGAATATGGCGTCTGGTACGGGTGCTGCGTCGTTTCGACGAGCAGCGCGGGATGGGCCGCTGACTGCGGGCCTTCTCCTTGGTGCCGGTAGCCTGCCGGGGTGGGGATCGTTGAGCGGCTGGTGCCAGATGAGTTGTGGCAGTTGTTCCAGCGGGTGGTGCCGGAGGCGCCGTCGCGACCTCAGGGTAGTGGCCGGCGCCGCCATGGTGACCGGGAGGTGCTGGCGGCGATCGTGTTCGTGGCGATGTCGGGCTGTACGTGGCAGCAGCTGCCTGCCGCGTCGTTCGGGCCGTCCGGTGCGACGGCCCACCGCAGGTTTACCGAATGGATGAAGGCCAGAGTGTGGGCCAAGCTCCACCGCCTGGTCCTCGATGAACTCGGCTCCCGCGGCGAGTTGGACTGGTCGAGGTGCGCGATCGACTCGGTGAACATGCGGGCCCTGAAAAGGGGGACCTGACGGGTCCGAATCCTGTCGACCGGGGCAAGTACGGCTCGAAGATCCATCTGATCACCGAGCGGACCGGTCTGCCCCTGTCGGTCGGGATCTCCGGCGCTAACGTTCACGACAGCCAGGCCCTGATCCCGCTCGTGAAGGGCATACCACCCATCCGGTCCCGCCGAGGCCCTCGCCGACGCAAGCCTGGCAAGCTTCACGCAGACAAGGGCTACGACTATCGCCACCTGCGGCAATGGCTGTCCCAGCGGGGCATCCGCCATCGCATCGCCCGCAAGGGCGTCGAGACCTCACAGCGACTCGGCCGACACCGCTGGACCATCGAACGCACCGACCCAACGGCCTGGCTCGCGGGCTGCCGCCGGCTCCACCGCCGCTACGAACGCAAGGCCGACTACTTCCTCGCCTTCACGAGCCTTGCCTGCACCCTCATCTGCTACCGCAGACTCACCAAATGAGATGGTTTCTAAGGCGCCTCAGGCGGAGCCGTAGCCGCTGCCCAGCAAGCGCACGGTCGCCTTCGGTGCGGGCGAGTTTGAAGTTGTCACCGGCCTGTTCGACCGTACGGGCGACGCCGGAGAGGCCAAGCCTGAACCGGGGAGGGCACGGGGGCTGGGGGGAGCACCAGAAGCGGTCGAAGACGCGCAAAAGTTCTTCCTCGAGATGCCGGGGCAGTGGTCGCGGACGGTTCTGAACCCCCACGTGCCTCGCCCTGCAAAGGAGTTTCTAAACCATTCGGGAACGCGGCCAGGGTGAGGTGGCGCAGGAGGCCGCCTCACCCTTCTGGTTTACGCGGCTACGTACTTGATCAAGGACGTCTTGTCATCAAACCCGTTGTTCGTCAGATCCTTGTCCTGGCTTTCCGGTTGTGCTGTGTAGCCGGCCGTGCCGGTGCAGTTCTTGCTGTCATGGAACAGCACCTTTGCGTGGAAGGGGTTCTTCATCGAACTCGCCTTGTTGTTGTATGCTGCGGGGACATTATGGCAGCCCCACGCAGGTTCGGGGCCACTTCCCCAGAAGTCCCCTTCGAAATCGTCGTTCACGTACAGGCAGAAGCCTCCACATGCTCTCTCAGCGGCCTCTGCGCCTGCGGACGAGCCTATGAGGTTCACAACGCTCAGTGACAAGACGGAAAGGCACTGATTGTGAGCGCAAGGGCGCGTTTCATACGCGGTCCTTTCATGAGGGGGCGGCAAGATCGTTTGAGATTCTAACTGTGAGAATCGCCAGAGGGGAATCGATTTTGCGACACCCTCCCCCTGAGGGATTTTGGGCAGGCTGAAGCCGATACCAGGCTCTCGGTCAAAGCTTTCGAGCTAGACCGCTCAACGGGGCTCGAAGCGTGCCCAGAGGAACCGACCCGTCACGCGTCACCCCTCCTGGCCACAGGGAAGACAGTGGCCTTCGCGGTGTGAAGGGTGCAACAGAGTGCTGCAAGTCCGACGGGCAGTCGCGGACCCATGAGCAGCCGGGGCCCGAGGCCGCCGAAAGGCTCAAGTGGTGACTACGCCGTCTCCGGCGGAGGGGTCGGCGCGCCCGGCAGACGTACGGTCGCCACCGTGCCGCCGCCGTGGGCGCGGGCCAGGCCGACGTTGCCGCCGGCCTGTTCGACCGTGCGGGCGACGATGGAGAGGCCGAGGCCGGAGCCGGGGAGGGCGCGGGCGCTGGGGGAGCGCCAGAAGCGGTCGAAGACGTGCGGGAGTTCGTCCTCGGGGATGCCGGGGCCGTGGTCGCGGACCGTCAGGACACCGCCCGTCAGCTGGACGTCGATCGTGCCGCCCTCGGGGCTGAACTTCACCGCGTTGTCCAGGATGTTGACCACCGCGCGCTCCAGCGCGGCCGGCTCCGCCTTCGTGAACCAGGGCTCCAGGTGGGCGTTGATCGTCAGCTCGGGGCCGCGCAGCCGGGCCCGGCGCAGGGCCGCCTCGACCGTGTCCTCCAACGCGACCACCTGCACGCGCTCGCCGCGCTGGCCCTCCGAGCGGGACAGCTCCTGCAGGTCGCCGATGAGCGAGGCCAGTTCCGTCATCTGCGCCTTCACCGAGGCGAGCAGCGCCTTGCGGTCGGCGGCGGGGAGGGGGCGGCCGGTCTCCTCGCTGCGGGTGAGGAGTTCGATGTTCGTACGGAGGGAGGTGAGGGGGGTGCGGAGTTCGTGCCCGGCGTCCGCGATCAGCTGCTGCTGGAGCTCGCGGGAGTTGGCCAGGGAGGTGGTCATCGAGTTGAAGGAGCGGGAGAGCCGGGCGATCTCGTCCTCGGCGTCGTCCTTCACCGGGATGCGGGTGCTCAGATCGTCCGTGCGGGCCACGTGTTCGACTGCCTCGGTGAGTTTGTCGACGGGGCGCAGCCCGGCACGGGCGACCGCGAGGCCGGCTGCTCCGGCGCCGATGACACCTACGCCGGAGACGAGGAGGAGGATCAGAGCGAGTTCGTTGAGGGTCGACTGGGTGCTCTTCAGCGGGACGGCGATCTGGAGGGCGACGTTCTTGACGACCCCGGCGCCGCTGTCGCTGTTCACGACGACGGGGGTGGTCAAGATGCGGACCGCGTTGCCGTCGCTGTCGACGCCGTTGCGGAAGTACAGGGTCCCGGGCTGCCCGTTCTTGGCCACGTTCTTGTCGCTGCCGGTGACCTTCACCAGGGATTCGGAGTTGCCGTAGATGCAGGCCTTGCCGCTCGACTGGACCAGTTGGGAGTAGCCCTTGAAACGCGGGCCGAAGGGGAACGCGTCGGACTGCGACTGGGCACAGGTGTCGAGGGCGGCGAACACCAGGTTCGCGGGCTGCGCCCGCTCGACACCCGACTTCAGGTCGTCGTTCAGCTCCTCATAGAGCTTCCCCTGCACGATGAACCAACAGGTGACCGACACCGCCGCCACCGCGAACGCCACCGCGGCAGCCACCAGCATCGACAGCCGGGCTCTGATGGGAAGGGTCCGGAACCGCCGCAGGACCTTGTTCACTCCGCGCCGCCCTGTCGCAGCACGTACCCCACACCCCGCACGGTGTGCACCAGGCGCGGCTCGCCGGACGCCTCGGTCTTGCGGCGGAGGTACATCACGTACACGTCCAGGGAGTTGGAGGACGGCTCGAAGTCGAAGCCCCAGACGGCCTTGAGGATCTGCTCACGGGTGAGGACCTGCCGCGGGTGTGCCATGAACATCTCCAGCAGGGTGAACTCCGTGCGGGTCAGTTCGACCTGCCGCCCGCCCCGCGTGACCTCGCGCGTCGCGAGGTCCATGCGCAGGTCGGCGAAGGTGAGGGCCTCGTCCTCCTCCACGGCGGCCGCGCCGGCCGCCGCCGCGTAGGAGCTGCGGCGCAGCAGGGCCCGTACCCGGGCGAACAGCTCGTCCAGTTCGAACGGCTTGACCAGGTAGTCGTCGGCGCCCGCGTCGAGGCCGGTGACCCGGTCGCCGACCGTGTCGCGGGCCGTCAGCATCAGGATCGGGGTGGTGTCCCCGGCCCCGCGGATACGGCGGGCGGCGGTGAGGCCGTCCATGCGGGGCATCTGGATGTCGAGGACCACGAGGTCGGGCCGGTAGGCCGTCGCCTTCTCGAGGGCGTCGGCGCCGTCGACGGCGACCTCCGTGTCGTAGCCCTCGAAGGCGAGGCTGCGCTGGAGGGCTTCGCGCACCGCCGGCTCGTCGTCGACGATCAGGATGCGCTGGGTGTCACGGTCGCCTTCGGCGGGGCTCATGGGCGTGGATCCCTCGGGTGCGGTGGGACGGGCGGGAGACGGGGGCGTACTGGAAGTGCTGAAGGCCTTCAGCCTCGCATGTCTCCCGGCTTGCGCGTAAAGAGGACAGCGGCGTGAGATCAGGCGCGCATCGCCGTGAGGCGGTTCAGCGGCACCTTGCGGCGGTGCGGGCGGGCGGCGGTGGTGCGCAGGCCCATCATCTGCGGGGCCGCCACCTCCGGGGCGCGCACCGCCGGCTGCCGCACCGGCGCGTGCAGCTCGTACGCCACGTCGAGGGCCAGGGAGAGGTCGGCCGCGCCGACACCGGTCACCGTGTGCGAAACCTGCTTGATCATGACGTACTCCTTACGGGTTCAGTGGATGGTCAGCTGTCGGAACCACCGGCTCGCAGGCCGGCCAGGTCGGACTTGACGGTGTTGATCGGGATGGCGAAGCCGAGGCCGACGCTGCCGGCGTCCGAGGAGGAGGCGGAGGCGGCGGAGTACATCGCGGAGTTGATGCCGATGATGTTGCCGCTCGCGTCGATGAGCGCGCCGCCGGAGTTGCCCGGGTTGAGGGACGCGTCCGTCTGGAGCGCCTTGTAGGTCGTGGTGGACGAGCCGGTGTCGCCGTTGAACTGCTGGCCGCCGAACTCGAACGGCCAACTACCGTCGCCCTGCTGTTGCTGTTGCTGCTGCTGGCCCTGGCTCTCGTCCGTGGAGACGGTCACGTCCCGGTCGAGCGCGGAGACGATACCGCTGGTCACGGTGCCGGTCAGGCCCTCGGGGGAGCCGATCGCCACGACCTCGTCACCGACCTGGACACCGTCGGAGTCGCCGAGGGTCGCCGCCTTCAGACCGGAGGCGTTCTCCAGCTTGATCAGCGCGAGGTCCTTCTTGCTGTCGGTGCCGACGACCTTCGCGGTGTAGGACTTGCCGTCGCTGGTCGTCACCTTGATCGAGGAGGCGCCGGAGATGACGTGGTTGTTGGTGATGATCTCGCCGTCGCTGGTGATGATCACGCCGGAGCCGGTGGACGACCCGTTGCTGAGGGTGGCGTTGATCTCGACGACGCTCGGGCTGACCGCCGCGGCGATCGAGGCGACGTCACCGGTCTTGCTCGAGGGCACCACGCTGGTCGTGGTGGAAGAGGAGACGACCGTGTCCTTGCCGGTCAGCTCCTGGATACCGTACGCCGTGCCGCCTCCGATGGCCGCGGCGACGATCGCCACCGCGGCGAGCAGGGCCAGCGGTCCCCGGGTGCGCTTCCTGCGGGGAGCCGGGTCGGTGGCGAGCGGCGTCTCGGGACCGTTTCCGCCGCCGTGGCCCTCGCCGCTTCCGGCGGCCGTCGGCTGCGTCTGCCACACCGCGGTCGGCTCGACCACCGGCTGCTGCGCGGTCTGCGCGGCGGGCTGGTACGCCGGCGGGGGCGGCCACTCCGGGTTGGCGGGAGAAGAGGCCTGCTGCTGCGCGCCCTGGAAGTAGGGGTTCTCGAAGCTCTCGTACTCGCCGCTGCGGCGGATGCTCTCGGTCATGACAAGAAGCTTGTCCCGCGACCATGAGAGCTCCCTGAGTGCTCCCTGAGAAGCCCGCCAGAACCTCGTTCGTCCGAAATAAAGACGGATCCGGCGGCAGGGCGGTGCTTCTCAGAATCCCTTCATACGGTCAGGCGCACCCGCACGAACGCCGCACCACGAGCCGTGACGGGAACAGCTTCAGCCGCTCGCGCCGCGCCCCCGCGACCCGCACCCCGTCGTCCAGGACCAGGTCCACCGCCGCCCGGGCCATCGCCGAGCGGTCCGATGCGATCGTTGTCATGGGCGGATCGGCGAGCGCCGCTTCCTTGATGTCGTCGAAGCCGATGACCGCCAGCTCGCCCGGCACGTCGATGCGCAGTTCGCGGGCCGCGCGCAGCAGGCCGATCGCCTGGTCGTCGGTGGAGCAGAAGATCGCGGGCGGGCGGTGCGGGCCCGAGAGGAGCTCCAGGGCGACGTGGTAGGCGTCGTAGCGGTTGTACGGCGCCTCGAAGAGCCGGCCCTCGGTGCTGATGCCCGCCTCGGCCATGGCCTGCCGCCAGCCCTCGACGTGGTCGGAGACGGGGTCGCCGACGGACGGGGTCTCGGCGGTGCCGCCCATACAGGCGACGTACGCGTAGCCGTGCTCCAGGAGGTGCTGTACGGCGAGGCGGGCGCCGCCCAGGTCGTCGGTGACGACGGCGACGTCGTCGATGGCCTCGGGACGCTCGTGCAGCAGGACGACCCGGGCGTCCCAGGCCTCGATCTCGGCGGCGGCGAGGTCGTTGAGCGCGTGGCTGACGAGGATGAGGCCGGAGACCCGCATTCCGAGGAACGCCCGCAGATAGTGGACCTCGCGCTCGGCGACGTAGTCGGTGTTGCCGACGAGGACCATCTTTCCGCGCTCGGACGCGGCCTGCTCGACCGCGTGCGCCATCTCGCCGAAGAAGGGCTGACGGGCGTCCGGGATGATCAGTCCTATGAGGTCCGTGCGCCGGGACGCCATCGCCTGGGCGACCCGGTCGGGCCGGTACCCCAGCTCCTTGATCGCGGCGAGGACGCGCTCGCGCGTGGCCGGGGCGACCGGCCGGGGTCCGTTGTTGATGACGTAGCTGACGACGGCGGTGGAGGTACCCGCCAGTCGTGCAACGTCGTCCCGAGTCACCTTGGCCACGCGCGGAGTCTACGCGGATGGACCCGCCCTGGGCAGGGCGTACCTCACGTTCCCTGTGCGGAAGCAATGCCTCCGCCGAGCGGATCCGGCCGGTACCGGTGGGTAACCGAGCGGTACCGGCGGGTACTACGCCTCCGCCGAGACCTCTTCGACACCCACGGGGGCCACGTTGTCCGCCTCGTCCGCCTTTGCCCGCTCGGCCTTGGCCTTCGCTTCGTCGGCGCCACGCTCCGCCTTCTCGGGCGTAACGAATCGATAACCCACGTTCCGGACGGTGCCGATCAGCGACTCGTGCTCGGGGCCGAGCTTGGCGCGCAGACGCCGTACGTGCACGTCGACGGTACGGGTGCCGCCGAAGTAGTCGTAGCCCCACACCTCCTGCAGGAGCTGTGCGCGCGTGAACACCCGGCCCGGGTGCTGGGCCAGGTACTTCAGCAGCTCGAACTCCTTGAAGGTGAGGTCGAGGACCCGGCCCTTCAGTTTCGCGCTGTACGTCGCCTCGTCGACCGACAGGTCGCCGTTGCGGATCTCCATCGGGGAGTCGTCGTTGACGATCTGCTGCCGGCCCATGGCGAGGCGCAGACGGGCCTCCACCTCGGCGGGGCCGGCGGTGTCCAGCAGGACGTCGTCGATGCCCCAGTCGGCGGTGACGGCGGCGAGACCGCCCTCGGTGACGACGAGGATGAGCGGACAGCCGGGGCCGGTGGAGCGCAGCAGCTGGCACAGGCTGCGGACCTGCGGGAGGTCACGGCGGCCGTCGATCAGGATGACGTCGGCACCGGGGGTGTCGACGAGCGCGGGGCCTTCCGCCGGCGCCACGCGCACGTTGTGCAGCAGCAGGCCGAGGGCCGGCAGCACCTCTGTCGACGGCTGAAGGGCATTGGTCAGGAGCAGCAGAGAACTCATACGTCTGGTTCCTCCTCGGTCCCTGCGAGGACGTTTGCGGCACTACGGCACTGCACTGCACGACACTGCATGACTGCACAGCGGTCTGCGGTCTGCTCTGCGATCCCGAAGGCCCCGTACACCCGCGGTCACCTGGAGTTTCCCGCTTCGTATACAACGCTTCCGAAAGCACAAAAGGACCCGGGGGCTACGCTGCCCGAGTCCTCTGCCCAGCAGAATAGCCCACATGAGCAACAGTCGGGCAGGTCATGTGGTGCGTTCCACCGTTCGTCCGAACTACGAGACGGGCACGCGCACACCATTGCGGACGTTTCTGCCCACCGCCGACGGGATTTCCATCGATTCCGTATACAACCCGGGTGCGGTCGTATACGACGGCTCGCCGCCATCCGCCGTTCATCCCGTGTTCGTGATCGCGCACGGGTTCACGGGCGAGGCGGACCGCCCCCACGTGCGACGCGTGGCGGACGCGTTCGCCCGGTACGGGGCCGTCGTCACGTTTTCCTTCCGGGGGCACGGGCGTTCCGGCGGGCTCTCGACGGTCGGCGACAAGGAGGTCCTGGACCTGGACGCCGCCGTGCAGTGGGCGCGTTCCTTCGGGCACGCGCGTGTGGTGACGGTCGGCTTCTCCATGGGCGGGTCGGTCGTGCTGCGGCACGCGGCCCTCCACAGGGGTGTGGACGCCGTCGTCTCCGTCAGCGCGCCGGCCCGCTGGTATTACCGGGGCACCGTCCCCATGCGCCGGGTGCACTGGCTGATCACCCGCCCGGAGGGCCGGCTGCTCGGCCGCTTCGGCTTCGGCACCCGGATCCACCACCAGGGGTGGGACCCCGTACCGCTCTCCCCGACGGAGGCGGTGCCGAAGATCGCGCCCACCCCGCTGCTGATCGTCCACGGCGACCGTGACGGCTATTTCCCCCTCGACCACCCCCGGATGCTCGCCGCGGCCGCCGGTGACCACGGCGAACTCTGGCTGGAGGCCGGCATGGGCCACGCCGAGAACGCGGCCGACGACGGCCTGCTGGCCCGGATCGGGGACTGGGCGGTCGCGCGGGCGGGCTAGCCTGAACCCTGTTGACGAACCGAACACGAACCGATCGAACACGAACCGATCCGAGAAGGAACGAGATGCCCAAGGTCACGGTGCGCTACTGGGCGGCCGCCAAGGCCGCGGCCGGGGTCGCCGAGGAGCCGTTCGACGCGGACACCCTCGCCGGGGCCCTCGATGCCGCGCGTGCGCGACACCCCGGCGAACTCGTGCGTGTGCTGCGGCGATGCTCGTTCCTGGTCGACGGTGACCCCGTGGGCACCCGCGAACATGAGACGGTACGGCTGGCCGACGGCGGCACGGTCGAGGTGCTCCCGCCGTTCGCAGGAGGGTGAGGATGACCGACCAGCAGCCGTATCAGCAGTATCCGGGGTACGAGGGGTACGACCAGCAGGGCTGGCCCGGGCAGCAGCAGGGGTACGACGACCCGCAGGCCGACCTCCAGTACACGCAGCAGTGGCAGGGGCAGACCTGGGAGACCAGCGTCCAGCCGCCGATCAGCTCGGCCGAGCAGATGGCTCCGCAGGGGTACGACGGGGGTTATGCGGCGCCCGGTGCTGCCCACGGCGGCGGGGGAGGGCTCCCCGGCGCTGCTCAAGGCGACGAGGGGTTCAACGGCGATGCTCCCGGCTACGGTCCCGCCACCCTCGCCGGTAATTCTCGTATCACCGATGCCCAGCGTGCGCGTCTGGAAGGACGCTCGCCGGTCATCGAGCCGGGGATGCAGCCGGCGGCGCTCACCGCGGTCCTCGGCCTGCTTCTGTCGGGTGCGGCGGCCGTCGGGTCGTACGCCCTGCTCGTGCCGCTCGTGGTCCTGCAGGCCGTGACGGCCGCGGGCTGGTTCCGGCTGAACGGCATGTGGCCCGCCCGGCAGGGCATCGCGCTCGCCTTCCTCGGCGCGCTGGTCTCGGACGTGGCGCTCCTCGTGGCCGGCCGTGAGCACGCGCCCGCCGCGATCCTCGGCACGCTGGGCGTGTGGGTGCTGCTCTGTCTGGTCCTCCAGCTGCGCTCGCACGCCGACCCGGACGAGCGGATGTACGGCCTGATGGCGACCGTCGCCTCCGCCGCGCTGGCGATCGTCGCCACCGGGCACCTCGGCGCGGACCCCGACGCGGTGACGGTGGGCGCCGCGGCCGTCGCGGTGGCCGTCCTGGCCCGTGCGCTGCCACTGCCGACGCCGGCCTCGGTCGTCGTGTCGCTGCTCGCCGCCGCGGGCGCGGGCATCGCGGTCGGCGGGACGACCGGGATGGGCGCGCGGGGCGCGCTGCTCGGTGCGGGTGCCGCGGTGTGCGCGCTGATCGGCCACCGGGTCGCGAGCTACGACTACCCCTCCCGCTTCGTCCACTTCACGGCGGGCGTGGCCCTGCCACTGGCGGCCGCCGCTCCGGCGGTGTACGTCCTGGGGCGGGCGCTGGGCTAGGACTTGTTCCTGGCCGTGACGGCGTGTCACAGCTGATCGACAAATCAGGGGTGTCCCCTGTTCCCGGAGTTACCGTGGGGCGGCAACCGACCGCAACCCGGGGGACACCACCATGCGCGCGCTGCGAATACTGCTGATCCTGGTCGTCGTGCTCGGCGGCTTGTTCGTCCTCGCGGACCGCCTCGCCGTCCACTTCGCCGAGGGCGAGGCCGCGGACAAGCTCAGGACCACGGAGGGCCTGGCCACCACCCCGGACGTGTCCATCAAGGGCTTCCCCTTCCTCACCCAGGTCGTGTCCGGCTCGCTGGACGACGTCGAGGTCGGCATCAAGGACTACGAGGCGGACACCGGCACCAGCGGCCAGAGCATCCGCATCGACGACCTCAAGGCCGACATGAAGGGCGTCGAGTTCTCCGGCGACTACAGCTCCGCCACCGCGGCCACCGCCTCCGGTACGGCCACCATCGCCTACGACGAGCTGTTGAAGACCGCCAGGACCGAGGAGACCCAGCTCCCACTGGGCGTCACCGCCAAGGTCGTCGGCCTCTCCGACGGCGGCAACGGCAAGATCAAGGTCGCCGTCAAGGTGAGCGTCCTGCAGCAGCCCGTCCACGTCCTCAGCACCGTCACCGTCGACGGGGACACCGTCCGGGTGCACGCCGATTCGATCCCCAGCTTCGGCGGGGTGCAGGCCGCCGAGAACGAGGTGCGTTCCATCACCGACTTCGAGCAGAAGATCGAGGGCCTGCCGGGCGGCATCCAGCTCGACAAGGTGGAGGCGGCGAAGAACGGTGTGGAGATCGCGGTGAAGGGTTCGAACGTGCGGCTGGCCGGGTAGTACCCCTGGCGCCGGACGGGCGGTGTCCGACAGGCGAGACGCCGCCGTCCGCACCGTAGATGTGAGGGCGGATACACGCGCCCGGAAGCCGTGCGGGGACGGCCCGGGCGCGCTCCTCGTCCCAGGATCCGGACGATCGCATCTCACTATGCGGCCTGCTGGTGACATGCCCACCTGTACGTCCCTACGATCGACCGCATGATGCAGCGACAGGCGGATCTCACGAAGCGGCGGGCAGTCGACCTGTGCCGCGTCGCCGCCATGCTCTGTCGCACCTTCTGACAGCGGAAGCGCCGCCGGCCTTCCGCGCCTCCCGGCGCCCTCGATCCGAGGGCATCCGTGCGCCGGCCGCCGGCGAGACCCGGCCGCGCACCCCTCTTTCTTGCACACCCCCGCCGCAACTGCCCCGGAGGAGAACGAGCATGAGCCGCAGCGACGTCCTGGTCGACGCCGACTGGGTCGAGGCCAATCTCGACAACGCCGACATCGCCATTGTCGAGGTCGACGAGGACACGTCGGCCTACGAGAAGAACCACATCCGCAACGCCATCCGGATCGACTGGACCAAGGACCTCCAGGACCCGGTCCGCCGTGACTTCATCGACCAGGAGGGCTTCGAGAAGCTCCTCTCGGCGAAGGGCATCGGCAACGACACCCTGGTGATCCTCTACGGCGGCAACAACAACTGGTTCGCGTCGTACGCGTACTGGTACTTCAAGCTGTACGGCCACGAGAACGTCAAGCTCCTCGACGGCGGCCGCAAGAAGTGGGAGCTGGACGCCCGCGAGCTGGTCGAGGAGGTCCCGGTGCGCGCCGAGACCACCTACACGGCCAAGCCGCAGAACACGGCCATCCGCGCCTTCCGTGACGACGTCGTCGCCGCGATCGGCTCGCAGAACCTGGTCGACGTCCGCTCGCCCGACGAGTTCAGCGGCAAGCTGCTCGCGCCGGCCCACCTGCCGCAGGAGCAGTCGCAGCGTCCGGGCCACGTCCCGTCCGCCCGCAACATCCCGTGGTCGAAGAACGCCAACGACGACGGCACCTTCAAGTCGGACGACGAGCTCAAGGAGCTCTACGCCGACGAGCAGGTCGACCTGGCGAAGGACACCATCGCCTACTGCCGTATCGGCGAGCGCTCGGCCCTGACCTGGTTCGTGCTGCACGAGCTGCTCGGTGTCGAGAACGTCAAGAACTACGACGGCTCCTGGACCGAGTACGGCTCCCTCGTCGGCGTGCCGATCGAGCTCGGCGCCAACAAGTAACAGCCGGCACGTAACCGCCGGCAGGGAACAACCGAATACCGCAGACGCCCGTAAACCGACCGGCCTTCCTTCCGGTCAGACCCCTTCTGGAGAAAGACATGTGTGGAGCGAAGGCCGGCGGCCCGGACGCCTCGACGATCAAGCCCGGTGAGACCACGATCCAGGGTCAGGTGACCCGCGACGGCGAGCCGGTGGTCGGATACGTCCGGCTGCTCGACTCGACCGGCGAGTTCACCGCGGAGGTCCCGACCTCCGCCACCGGACAGTTCCGTTTCTACGCGGCCGAGGGCACCTGGACCGTCCGCGCCCTGGTCCCCGGCGCCACCGCCGACCGCACGGTCGTCGCCCAGCAGGGCGGCCTCGCCGAGGTCGCGATCGCGGTCTGAACGGTCTGAGCGGTCTGTGACGGACGCTGCGGACTCCTGACGGTCGAAGGGCCGCATCCCACGGGTTGGACACCTCGGGATGCGGCCCTTCGGCCTGTGCCGGACATTCGGCCTACGCTGGACTCATGTACGCACGGCGACGTCACGTGTACTTCGCCATGATGGGCACCTGCATCGGGCTGTTCGTCCTGGCCTGGGGAGTCGTACGCATCTGGTCCGTCCCGGTCGCGGTCGGGATGTGCGTCGTGGCCATGGTCATCCCGCCGCTCGCCGCGATGGTCGCCAACCGGCGCGGGCCGGAGGACCGCTGGTGGGACGACCCGTCCGGCGACCCGCAGTCCGACGAGTGGTGGGACGAGCTCGACGGCAAGAAGCCCCGTCAGTAGACCAGCGCCTGGGTGTCGTCGGCCAGCGCCTCCTGGACGAAGACCTGCGCGCCCGCGATCCGTACGCCCTCGATGACGTCCTTCTCCGTGATGTCCCGGCGGGCCGCGCACTGGGTGCACAGGGTGAGACGGCCGCCCGCCAGGATCGAGTCGAGCAGGTCGGGCAGCGGGGCGGCGTGCGGCAGCTCGAACTCGGCCGCGCGCCCCGGCAGCGCGAACCAGGCCGACTCCCCGGTCAGCCACAGCGACACCTCGACCCCACTGGCCACGGCCACCGCCGCGACCGTGAACGCCTGCGAGCACCGTTCGGGGGCATCGGCCCCCGCCGTCACCTTGATCACGAGCTTCTTCGCCATGGCCGAATCGTAATCAACACCGTTACAACTACTTGTGTTGACCATGGGTCTCCTGTGAAGCGCGATACGGAAGGCGCGTTTTCACGTTCTGAGGGGGACGTTGTGGGAGAACGCGAGGAGGGCGCCGTAGGGCTGCCCGAGGAAGTACCGGAAGGGCCGGTAGTACCAGTAGTACCGGCAGTGCCGGAGGGGCCGGAGGGGCCGGCAGTGCCGGAGGGGCCGGAGGGGCCGGAGGGGCCGGAGGGGCCGGAGGGACCGGAAAGGCGAGGGCGAGGGCGTACCACCCTGCTGATCGCCGGTGCCGTCGTACTCGGTCTGGTGGCCGGCACGTGCACCGGATACCTGATCCAGGCCGACCGGGAGCCGACGAAGCTGCCCTCGCTCTCGCAGCCGACGCTGCCGCAGGCGAAGGGCCCCGCCCCGGAGCCGCTGTCGGCGGCGCAGGACCGCCAGGTGAAGACCGAGGGCGACCTGCGCAAGCTGCTGCTGACGAAGCCGAAGGGCGCGAAGGAGGCCGACTGGCTGGGCGACGACGGCTGGATGGACCTGGCCGCCTACGCCGATTCGTACGAGAAGCCCGAGGAGGTGTTCGGCGACCTCGTCGGCGACGAGTTCCGCCGCGCCGCCGTCACCGGCTGGTCGGAGGGCAGCACGTACACCGTGGAGCTGCGGCTGGTGCAGTTCCGGCAGGAGGAGACGCTCGCGGCCGCCGACTACTGCGACAACAACCAGTACTGGGCGGAGGACGAGGACTCCACCGACAGCTGGCCCGTCCCCGGCACCGGAACCGGCATGGCGTACGTCCACCGCAAGGCCGACACCAAGCCCGGCTACCTCCCGCTGTACAGCGCGGAGGCACACGCCTGGCGGGGCGACGTCTCCATGGAGATCTGGGTCTACGGGAGCAAGTCGATCCCCAAGAAGAAGATCATGGACCTGGCCGAGCGGCAGATGGAGCGGCTGTGAGCGAGAAGGACTACGAGGCCGCCGTCGGGTCGGCCGGCTCGGTCGGGCCCGTGGAACTGGCCGGCCCGCAGCCGCCCGAGCCGCCCGTCGATCCCGCCGATCCCGCGGTCGCGCGCAGGCGCAGGAGACGGGCCGTCGCGGCCGCGGGTTCCCTGGTGCTGGCCGGCGCACTCGTCGCCGGGGTCGGCTTCACGGCCGTCACCGTGCGGGACGCCGACCGGGACGCCGGGGCGCCGGTCTGGAAGTTCCCGAAGGAGACCCCGTTCGGGGACCAGCCGGAGGAACTCGAGACGAGCCGGACCGGACTCGCCGCGATGCTCGTCCCGTACGGGACCGAGGGCTTCACCCGGGGGCCGGACATCGGCGAGTTCGGCGCCGACGCGCAGCTCAGCGGGGAGCGGGCGGCGGCTCTGCGCAAGGAGTCGCTGAAGGACCTGCCCCGCTCCCAGCGCAAGCGTCTGGAGAAGCAGATCGACCGGCAGCGCATCAAGGGCATGGCGATGCGCAGCTACCTCAGCGAGGAGGGCAGCGCCCTCGACGTGAACGAGGGGATCTACAGCGTCAGCATCGAGCTGTCCCAGATGGACAACAAGGCGGCGGTGCGCGACATCGCGACCTTCCAGGGGGAGTTCCTCGACGCCCTGGACATCTTCCGCAAGGGGCCGGCGATCGAGGGCCACAAGAACGCGAAGTGCTTCCTGCCGCCCAAGGACGCCGAGTCCGACCTCGAGGGCATGTTCTGCTCCGCCTACGTCGGCGACGTCCTGGTCACCCTGACCGCGGAGGCCGTCAAGCCGCTCGACACGAAGGGAGTCGCGTTGCTGCTCCGCGAACAACTCGACCGCATCGCGGAACCGGGGGAGGCGGTATGACCGACGACCAGACCCCCGCGAACCTCACCGAGCAGGCTGCGTCGGTGTCTGAGGAGACGCCGGCGACGGAGTCGCTGGAGCCCTCGCCGGAAGCGGTGGAGCCCGCAGAGCCGCCGGCGGACGCCACTCCGCAGCCAACCGCGTCGGCCCCTGCGCCGACCGGGCCGACGGTGGCTCCTGAGTCGGCGGGGTCGGTTACGGCTCCCGCGCCGACCGGGCCGGCCGTTGCCGTTGCCGAGGCCGAGGCGTCGGAGGTCGTGGCGCCCGACGGCCCCCCGTCGGCAGTGCCGGCATCGGCAGTGCCTGCATCGGGCGTGGCGCAGCCGGAGGCGGCGGTTGCCGAGACCGGCGCGCCGGAGGCGGAGTCGCCGGCAGTCGTGCCCGCGCCGCCGGTCGGCCCGACGGCGGTCGTGCCCGCGCCGCCGGTCGGCCCGGCGGTGGAGCCGTACGCGGCCACGGTGGAGCCGTACGCGGCCGCGGTCGAGCCGTACGCGGCCGCGGTCGCCGAGGGCGGGGGCGCCCCACTGGGGGCACCCGCACTCCCGCCCAGGCGGCGCCTGCGGGCCGTTCTGCGCTGGGCCGCCGCCGTGACCGTGTTCGCGGCGGTCGGTGCGTCGACGGCGTACGGCATCACGCGGATGGAGCGGACGGACGTACCGGGTCTGCAGACGGAGTCCGACGGCCGGTGGGCGTACCCGACGCTCACCAAACCGCCGTTGCCCTCCGGCAGCCCCGAGCCCTTCGCCCGGGCCAATCGGACCAACGCCCACTACGCCGACCTGCGTGCCCTGGTCCTGCCCGCCCCCGAGGGCGCGACGCAGGACAAGGCGCTCGACGGCTCGGACGGCTGGCTGGCGACGAAGGACTTCCTGAAGGAGTTCGACGAGACGCGCCGCGAGGACATTCAGCAGAAGCTCGTCGACGCCGGCCTGCGGCACGTCGCGGCCCGCGGCTGGACCACCCAGGACGGCACGAACACCCGGATCTACCTGCTGAGGTTCGGCACGGTCGCCGTCACCGAGGAGGTGATCTCCGAGGACTTCACCACGTACGGCTCCCCGGTGTACCCGGCGCGCGGCGCCGACACCTACGAGCGCGACGAGGACTTCCCGGTGGCCCCGCAGTCCAAGAACGTCGCGCTGACGCCGTACGTCGAGTCCGAGCCGTACGGCACCGAGCAGGCCCGGCTGGCCTACCTGAGCGCCGGTGACGTCATGGCGGTGATCGTGCAGTCCAGGAAGGGCACCATGCCGGCGATCCCCTTCCAGCAGACGGTGGTCCTGCAGAGCCAGCTGCTGGAGTGACCCGCGCATGACCGCCTGAGGGCGTACCTCATACGGAGGGCCGGTCCCCGGCCGCGTAAGCTGGGGACCGGCCCTGTGTACGTACGGAACCAACCACGCTCATCCGAGGAGCACCCCGTGGAGATCTTCTTCGAAACCCTGCTGGTCCTGGTCTGCGTCGGTGTCCTCGCCTTCGCCGCCCTGACCGTGAAGAAGCTGTACCAGGGCCAGCGCTGACCGACCACTCCAGGAACTGCCAACCATGATCGAGATCCCGTCCGACCTTCACAAGGACCTCGTCCCCCTCGCCTTCCTGCTGGGCACCTGGGCGGGCGCGGGCGTGCACGACTTCCCGGGCTCGGAGAAGTGCAACTTCGGGCAGGAGGTCACCTTCAGCCATGACGGCCGGGACTTCCTGGAGTACCACTCCCGCACCTGGGTCCTGGACAACGACGGCAACAAGGTCCGGCCGCTGGAGTCCGAGACCGGCTTCTGGCGGATCGACGGCACCCGCAAGGTCGAGGTGACGATGACCCGCGACGACGGCGTCATCGAGATCTGGTACGGCGAGCTGGCCGACAAGAAGCCGCAGATCGACCTGGTCACGGACGCGGTCGCCCGCACCGCCGCCTCCCGCCCCTACACCGGTGGCAAGCGGCTCTACGGCTACGTCAAGAGCGACCTGATGTGGGTCGGCGAGAAGCAGACCCCCGAGGTCGAGCTGCGCCCCTACATGTCGGCCCACCTGAAGAAGGTCGTCACCCCGGAGGAAGTCGAGCGCTGGGCCAAGGCCCTCCCCGACGACATGCCGGACGACGGCATCGCGTTCTTCAAGTAGTTCTAGACTCGTCGGTGTGGTGAGCACCGACTGGAAGAGCGACCTCAGGCAGCGCGGTTACCGGCTGACGCCGCAGCGCCAGCTTGTCCTCGAAGCCGTGGACACCCTGGAGCACGCGACCCCCGACGACATCCTCGTGGAAGTGAGGAAGACCGCGTCGGGGGTCAACATTTCGACGGTCTACCGGACCCTGGAGCTCCTCGAGGAGCTGGGTCTGGTCAGCCACGCCCATCTCGGGCACGGCGCACCGACCTACCACCTCGCCGACCGGCACCACCACATCCACCTGGTGTGCCGGGACTGCCAGAACGTCATCGAGGCCGACATCGAGGTGGCCGCCGAGTTCACGGCGAAGCTGCGGCAGACCTTCGGCTTCGAGACCGACATGAAGCACTTCGCGATCTTCGGTCGCTGCAAGGACTGCTCGCCCAAGGACTCGACCGGCAAGGATTCGACCGGCAAGGATTCGAACGGCAAGGATTCGACCGGCAAGGGTTCGACCGGCAAGGGCTCAATTACCGGGTCGTAGGCTTGGGTACATGAAGAGCCCCCTGCTGTCCCTGCCCGGCGCCGTCCCCGCCGAGGGCGTGGACGAAGGCGTCGCCGCCCACTACGGCGACCTGTTCCGCGAACAGCGTGCCCTGGCCGACGGCACCGGCTTTGTCGACCTCTCGCACCGCGGAGTCGTGACCGTCACCGGCGAGGACCGTCTGAGCTGGCTGCACCTGCTGCTCACCCAACACGTCAGCGAGCTCCCGGCCGGCCAGGCCACCGAGGCCCTGATCCTCTCCGCCCACGGTCACATCGAACACGCGCTCTACCTGGTCGACGACGGTGAGACGGCGTGGGCCCACATCGAGCCCGGCACCCAGGACGCACTCCTCGCCTACCTGGAGTCGATGAAGTTCTTCTACCGGGTCGAGGTCGCCGACCGCACCGCCGACACCGCCGTCGTCCACCTCCCGGCCGGTTCCATCGCCGAGGTGCCGCAGGGCGTCGTCGTCCGCGAGACGCCGTACGGCCGTGATCTCTTCCTCCCGCGCGCCGACCTGGAGGCGTACGCGGAGAAGGCAGGCCCCCCGGCCGGGATCCTGGCGCACGAGGCGCTGCGCGTCGAGCAGCACCGCCCCCGCGTCGGCTTCGAGACCGACCACCGCACCATCCCGCACGAGCTGGGCTGGATCGGCACCGCGGTCCACCTCCAGAAGGGCTGCTACCGCGGCCAGGAGACCGTCGCCCGCGTCCAGAACCTCGGCAAGCCGCCCCGTCGGCTGGTCTTCCTCCACCTCGACGGCAGCGAGGTCCACCTGCCGACCCCCGGCACCGAACTCCGGGTCGCGGACGAGGCCCCCGACGGCCGCAAGATCGGCTTCATCACGACGTCCGTACGCCACCACGAGTTGGGCCCGGTGGCCCTGGCCCTGGTGAAGCGGAACGTCCCGGTGGACGCCCCCCTGATGGCGGGAACGACGGCGGCGGCGCAGGAGGTAGTGGTAGAGCCGTAGCCCTGTGGACCTGTGGATCCCCGGATCGCTAGATCTCGATCAGGACGGTGAACGGGCCGTCGTTCGTCAGCGACACCCGCATCTGCGCGCCGAACCGGCCCGTCGCCACGGTGGCCCCCAGGGCCCGCAACTGCGCCACGACCTCGTCGACGAGGGGTTCGGCGACGGGGCCCGGGGCGGCCGCGTTCCAGGTCGGACGCCGGCCTTTCCGGGCGTCCCCGTACAGCGTGAACTGGCTGATCACCAGCAGCGGGGCGTCGATGTCACTGCAGGACCTCTCGTCGTGCAGCATGCGCACGGACCACAGTTTGCGGGCGAGCTGGGCCGCCTTCTCCTTGGTGTCCTCGTGGGTCACCCCGACCAGGACGCACAGCCCCTCGCCGACGATCTCCCCGACCGTCTCCCCGTCGACGACCACACTCGCGCCGTCCACCCTCTGCACCACAGCTCGCATGCGGACCATCATGCCGGGTGCCCCGCGCGGCCCCGGAGAGGGCCCATTTTTGATCCTTTAGGCCCTGTCTGGGGCCGTTCGGGGGGACTCGGTCACATAGCGGCGACTTGGGGTGGCACGATGCTTCCACCACACGCCGGTCGAGGGGACGGTAGAGGGACATGAGCACACCGAGTACCGAGCGGCTGGAGACACACCGGCCGCCCTTCCAACGCAGCGGCAGCCCCGGGCTGCCCGAGGAACCGCCCGAGCCCGACCTGGGCCGGCTGAGCCTGCCAGAGCTGCGCACGCTGCGCCAGGGCGCCCAGCGCGACGAGGCCGACCTGAGTTACGTACGGCGGCTCCTACAGGGCCGTATCGACATCCTCCGCGCCGAGTTGGCCCGCCGCTCCCCGACGGGCGCCGCCTCGGTCGTCGAACGGCTCCCGGAGATCCTCACCGACGCCCCCGCCCGCCACCGCTCCTCCGCCCGCCACGTCACCCTGGGCACCCCGCACAGCGAGGAGTACGGCCGTCTCGCCGCCGACATGCTCGCCGACGTCGAACTCTCCGACCTCGACGCCCGCACCGACCCCGAGCTCCACGCGGCCATGGCCCGCCTCGTCGGCTACGAACAACAGGTCTCCCGCAGCCGCCAGCACCTCCAGCGCACAGCCGACGACTGCGGAGCGGAAATCACCCGCCGCTACCGGGACGGCGAGGCCCAGATCGACGACCTGCTGGTGTGACGGAGCGGGGCCGCGCGCCGCGGCCCGTCCGGCGTTTGAGGACGAGGCCCGTTCAGGGCCGAAGCGGGGTCCGGGGGCACGGCCCCCGGCGGGGTCGAAGGGGCGCCGCCCCTGGGGACGGGAAGGGCAGGGGCGGCGGGGGCGAGGAAAACCCGGCGACAGCCACCCGCACGCTGCCTACCGTGACCCCATGGACGTCCGCCCCATCACCGACCCCGAACTCCCGGCCTGGATGCGCGCCCTGAACACGGGCTTCCTGCGTCCCCCCACCGTCACCGAGCAGCACCTCGCCGCCCGCCGAGCGACCCTCGGCGACTCCCGCCTCTACGGCGCCTTCGACGCGGGCACCTGCGTGGCCACCTTCCGCTCCTTCCCCCAGGAGGTCACCGCGGTCGGCGGCACCCCCGTCCCGGCCGACGCCATCTCCAACGTCACCGTCACCCCCACCCACCGCCGCCGAGGCCTCCTCACCCGCCTCATGTCCGACGACCTGACGGCCGCGAAGGACCGAGGGGACGTCGTCGCCACCCTCATGGCCGCGGAGTACCGCATCTACGGCCGCCACGGCTTCGGCCCGGCCACGACGATGACCGAGTGGATGATCGACGTACAGCGCGCCGGCTTCGACCCCCGCCACCCGGTCCCCCTCGCCGGCGGCCGGACAGACCTGATCGACGGCGAGGAGGTCCGCAAGATCGGCCCCGACCTGCACGAGCGGTTGCGCCGCGCCCAGCCGGGCGCCGTCAGCCGCCACGAGCACTGGTGGGACATGAACACCGGCGTGATCCACCTGCACGGCGACACGCACTGGACCGAGCCGTTCTACGCGGTGTACCGCTCGGCGGACGGCGAGGTCGAGGGCCTGGTCTCGTACGAGGCGGACGACAAGTGGACCGACGCCAAGCTGCCGCTGAACACGGCCTCGGTGAACTGGCTGCTCTCGGTGACCCCGGCCGCGGAGCGCGCCCTGTGGCACTACCTGTGCTCCATCGACTGGATCACCCGGGTGAAGTCGGGCTGGCGTTCCCCGGACGACCTGCTCCCGCTTCTCCTGCCGGACCCGCGCGCGGCGAGCATCACCACGCAGACGGACTGGCTGTGGGTGCGGATCCTGGACGTCGTACGGGCTCTGGAGGCGCGTACGTACGACACGGCGGGCGCCCTGGTCCTGGAGGTGGTCGACCGGGCGGGCCTGGCCGGGGGCCGCTTCCTGCTGGACGCGACCCCCGACGGCGCCGCCTGCACGCCGACGACCCGCGACGCCGACGTCACGCTGGACGTGGCCGACCTGGCGTCGCTGTGGCTCGGCGACCAGTCGGCGGCGCGGCTCGCGGCGCTGGGCCGGCTCGGGGAAGAACGAGCGGGCGCCGCCCGTGAGGCCGACGCCCTGCTGCGTACGTCCGGGCGACCGTGGTGCCCGGACCAGTTCTGAGCTCCTTTCCTGCGGCCGACGGGTGCTGTTCATCCGTAGCTGTAGCTGTAGCTGTAGCTGTTCAGTTGTGACTGTGCGCGCGATGTTCGGTTGTGGCTGTGCGGCGATCTGCAGTTGTGACTGTGCTTCGGTGCCGACTGCTCGGGCTCCCGGCTCCCCTCCGGAAGGGAGTCCGACCGGCCAACCGTCTGGAAGTTTGACCATGTTGTTGAAGTTGGCTGCCAACTTCACTGTACTTATGTCCGCTTGGAAGCGTCCTATAACCATCTCTCTTTGAACTGCCGAAAGATGGCGGGAAGTTGTACTGTTCGGTCGTGGAGCCGGAACATGCCTCCGTCAACGACCGGAGGGGGAGGGCGGAACGGCCGCAGCGCTCGCACCGCGAGGTGGCCGACGAGCTGCGCACCCGGATCAGAACCGGAGTGCTGCGGCCGGGTGAGCGCATGCCCACGCAGGCCAAGCTGGCGGACGAGTTCGGGGTGGAGCGCGGTGCCGTACGCCAGGCGCTGCGCATCCTGCAGTCCGAGCACCTGCTCACCAACGTCTCCAAGGGAAGCCCGGCGACGGTCGCCCCGCAGACCGGCCCGGCCGGCCCCCTGATCGGTCCGGCGGCGACACCGCAGCCGTCCATGGTGGGCCTGCCGCCCCGCATCACCGAGGCCTTCGCTGCCGAGCACGTCGAGGTCGACGCCCTCTGCCTCACCTCGGTCTCGCTGACGGCCGCGATCGGCGAACCGCTGCGCCAGATCCACGCCGGACAGCTGAAACCGGCCAAGATCGACGTCCGGGTCCTGCTGCCCTCCCGGAACATCGACCTGGCCTTCCCGACGCCGGTGGACACGTCGGCCACCGAGCGCCTGCAGCGCCACTGGCTGGCGCACCGCAACGCCCAGGGCCAGGTGCTGCGGCACAACCTGCTGACCCTGCGCTCCACGCACGGCATCGACGTCAACGTCACCTTCCGCGCGCTGCCGTTCACCCCGCCCGTGAAGCTGTACCTGCTCAACGGGGCGGAGGCGCTGTTCGCGTACTACACCGTCCGGCGCCGCGAACAGACGATCGACCAGGAACACCTGGAGATGTACGACGCCGAGGGCACGCGGTCGGTGCTGTTCGCCTTCGAACAGGGGGCCGGGCCGCGCGACTCGGCGTTCGTGGAACAGTCCCAGCTGTGGTTCGACGCACTCTGGGAGACGATCAGCTCCGAGCTGCTGCTCACGAGCTGACGGCGGGTCCGGTGGCCACGAGGGCGAGGACCACGGCACCGACCGAGCTGATGGCCGGGCTCCTGACCTTGATGCCGATACTGAGCAGCAGCAGGCCGAAGGCACCGGTGGTGCCGTATTTCCACTGGATGGTCTGCTCGACGCCGACGACGATGGCGGCGGAGACGAGGGCGAGGACAGGCATGGTGTTCCCCCCTTCGGAGGATCGTCGGGGTGGAGCGGGAGACAAACCATTCGCCAACTCGATAGAGTTGGCAACCAACTCTTACTAGTTAGTCCCCACTTGGTCCCAACCCCTAAACAACTTTCAAGCAACTCCCGCTAGATGGATCAAAGTTGTAGCGTTTGGTCGTGTGACCCCGGAGAACGTGGCGGAGAACGTGGCAGTGAACGGCAGCAGAAGGTCGCCCCAGGAGATCGCCGACGTCCTGCGGCAACGCATCCGCGTCGGTGACCTCAAGGCGGGTGACCGCCTCCCCACCCAGGCCGAACTCGCCGACGAGTTCGGGGTGGAACGCGGCGCCGTACGCCAGGCCCTGCGCGAGCTCCAGCTCGACGGCCTCCTCACCAACGTCAGCAAGGGCAGCCCGCCGCGCATCGCCCAACCGCCCGCCCCCGGCCACGATGAGCCCCAGCCCACCATGGTCGGCCTGGCCCCCCGCCTCATCGAGGCCTTCTCCGCCCCGCACGTCCGCATCGACGCGGCCTGCCTGACCGCCGAGAGCCTGATCCCCGCCCTGGGCGAACCCCTGCGCCTCATCCACGCCGGCGAGATCCACCCCCAGAAGATCGACGTCCGCATCCTGCTGCCGTCCCGGCGCATCAACCTCGCCTTCCCGGTCCCGGTCGAGGGACGCGGCGACGACGACCCCGTCCATCAGCGCTGGCTGGCGATGCGCAACGCCCAGGGCCACGTCCTGCGCCACAACCTCCAGACCCTGCGCTCCCACGGCATCGACGTCACCATCACCTTCCGCGCCCTGCCGTTCACCCCGCCCGTGAAGCTGTACCTGCTCAACGGCACGGAGGCGCTGATGGCGTACTACATGGTCGAGCGACGCGAGGAGTCCACGGACAGCGGAACCCTCGACATGTACGACGTGATGGGCACCGAGTCCCTCCTCTTCCACTTCGAGTCCTCGGCCGGTCAGCGCGACGCCGCGTTCGTCGAGGAATCCCAGAAGTGGTTCAACGCCCTCTGGGAAACCATCACGACGGACCTGACACTCTCCTAGTGACTTCTGATACGACGCAGACTGAACAGGTGGCAGCCGACACCGAGAACGACAAGGGAAACGGAACCGCGGATCTGCGGGAGCTGATCACGCGTACGAGGGTCGTCCTGTGGGACTTCGACGGACCGATCTGCCGGCTCTTCGCCGGTCACTCGGCGGAGGACGTGGCCGACGGACTGGTGGACTGGCTCGAAGGCCGAGGACTGCACCACCTGCTGACGGAGTCCGAGCGGGAGTCGCTGGACCCGCACGTCGTCCTGCGCGCCGTGGACCGACTGCGGCCCGGCAGCGACCTGGTGGACGAGCTGGAGGAACGCCTCACCCAGGAGGAGATGCGGGCCGCGTCCTCCGCGATGCCCACGGCGTGGGCCGACCCCCTGATACGCACCTGGACCGCCGTGGGCCTCCGCCTGGCGATCACCACCAACAACTCCCCGCGCGTGGTCGCCAAGTACCTCACCGGCCGGGGCCTCATCTCCTGCTTCGCCCCCCACGTCTACGGTCGTACCTCGGAACTCGCTCTTCTCAAGCCTGATCCGCACTGCCTGCACCGCGCCCTGCGCGCCATGGGCTCGGCCCCGGACGCCGCCCTGATGATCGGCGACACCCCCTCCGACTTCCTCGCCGCCCACGCCGCGGGCGTCCCCTTCCTGGGCTACGCGCGTAACGAACGCAAGGAGAAGCTGCTGAGGGGGGCGGGGGCGACGATGGTGGTGAACTCGCTGGAGACGGTGTTGAGGGTGGTCAGGGAACGGCCCTGAGCATCAACGCCACGAGCACACAGACGGCCCCCACGGCGAGCATGTCGTGCCGGGCCCGTACGCCCACCATCACGGTGAGCATCAACATCACTCCCAGGCCGCCCAGCTTCGCCTGCGCCGTCAGGCTCGCGCAGTATCCGAGGAGTTCCAGAAGCGCCGATAACAGGAGCACGTCATTCCACCTCCCTGCAAATGTCAGTGAAGCTTTCAAGTGCCGGTCCAATTGGACCGGTTGCCTTGAGGTGGGTTTCCCCTGTCTGATTGATCCCTTAACTAGCAAGCCATTGTCGGCTGTTGCTTGACTGAAAATGGTTTGCCAACGGACGGGAAGCGGTACGGTCGCCGTGTGAGTGAGCGGCAGGGCGGCGACGCAGGCGGCCGGGAGTTCCACCGGGTTGCCGAAGTGCTGCGCGCCCGGATGATCGACGGGACTTACCCGCTGCGGTCGTTCCTGCCGTCCCAGCGGGACTTGGCCGAGGAGTTCGGGGTGTCCCGGGACACCGTGCAGCGGGTGCTGCGGGAGCTGGTCGAGGCGGGCTGGGTCGAGTCCCGGCAAGGCAGTGGGTCACGAGTGGTCGAAGTGCCACAACAGTCGAAACCCGTGCGGGCCGCCGCCAGGGTGACGCTGGAGACCCTGCTGGACGACGCCTTCCGGCGCCCCGAACTCACGCTGGACGTCTATACGCTGACGGCCGAGTCCCTGTACGCGCACATGCGGGTCCAGGCCGAACGGATCCCCCGGCGGGGCATCGCCCCCGAGCGCATCGCCCTGCGCATGATCCTGCCGTCCGAGAACCTGGCCGTGCCCTACCCGCGGGCCAAGGAGGACAAGAGCGACGTACGTCTGCGGGACCGGCTGCACATCATCACGCAGAGAGCCACGGTCTCGCTGCGCGGCCTGCTGCGGGACCTGGAGACCGAGCGGCTCGTGCCCTCCACCGAGCTGCAGATCCGGCACGCTGCCCTGACTCCGGCCTTCAAGCTCTATCTCTTCAACGGCGCCGAGGCTGTACAGGGTCCGTACAAGGTGATCGACCGTCGGATCACGCTCGACTCGGGGGAAGAGATCGACGCGCTCGACGTGCTGGGTCTGGGTGCCACGCTCACGCATCATGTGAAGGACGCGGACCCCGACTCACCGGGTTCGGTCTTCGTCGACAGCTGGCAGGAGTGGTTCGAATCGGTCTGGGAGCATCTCGCCGAATAGCCAATAGGCGTGCGCTAGCATGCCCGCACTGTGCGAGCAACCGCTCCCGTCCATACGTATGAGACGGCGAACAAGCCAGTCTCGAACGGCCTGACGCGGATGAGTGGCAAACCACCCATTGTGCTCACTTGATCGTCGTTCCGGTCGTACGGCGCATTTACCGTTTGCCCTACCCAATCCTGCGTGAGTACCGGAGCGGCCAGTGCCCGACCCCCTAGTTCCCCGGCACCGTCCAGGGGAGCGCGCCGCCTACGACCAGCACGACACCGTCTACCAGGCCTTCGCCAGTGCCGCCCGGCAGGCGGGGGTGGTGTCCAGTGGCCACCACAACCTCAACTATGTGCTCCCGCTGACGGAGCCCGTGGCGCGGCTGGTCGGCCGGGAAGTCGGCACCCCGGTGACCGTGCGGATCCGGCGCCCAGACGTACTGCCGGTAGTGATCAGGACCTGGCAGGACGAGGCCACGGTCCTCAAGGCCGTACAGAGCGTTCTGCCTCAGGTGTCCAAGTGCCTGGTGACAGAACCGTCCTTCGCCATCCACAGCTATGTGGAGGGCGTGCCGCTCTCCCTGGTCTGCGGAAACGGTAAGCCCGTCGACAGCCTTCTGATCGGGGAGCTGGCCGAACTGCTGGCGCGGATGACCCAGGTGCGTCTGGCCGCGCTGCCGCCGCTGCCAGGCGAGTGGCCTGCCAGCCGCACGGACAGCCAGGGCTTCCTGAGGACCCTGGCCCGGCTCGCCGACGCTCAGATCCGCCAGCCCAACCGGAAGGTGTTCGGGGGGCTGTTCAACACGCTCGGCGTTCCCGACGACGCGCTGATCGGGCTGGCCGAGCGGGTTCCCGCCATGGCGCGGCGGCCGTACAGCCTGCTCCATGCGGATCTGCACCGGGACAACCTGATCGTGTCCTACGACGGCGACCCGCCCCTCATCTGCGTCGACTGGGAACTGGCAACCTACGGCGACCCGCTGCACGACCTGGCGACGCACCTGGTGCGCATGCAGTACCCGGCCCACCAGTGGAGCGAGGTCGTGGACGCGTGGGCGGAGTCCATGCTGGACTTCCAGCCCGCGGCCACCAACGGTCTCGTCAGGGACCTCCGCCACTACATCTCCTTTGAGCGGGCGCAGTCCCTCTACCCGGACGTCATGCGGGCCGCGCGGTCGCTGGAAGAGTCGTTCACCCAGAAGAGCCTGGACGGGGCCACGGCGGAGGTGCGCAGGGCCCTGGAGGCTGCTGCCGAGCCGCTCCGGCTGCGGGACGTGCCCGACCGGGAAGAGATCGAGGGCGCCCTCTACCGCTGGCTGGCCTCGCGCACGAACG
Source organism: Streptomyces sp. NPDC096132 (assembly GCF_044763345.1). Lineage (NCBI taxonomy): Bacteria > Bacillati > Actinomycetota > Actinomycetes > Kitasatosporales > Streptomycetaceae > Streptomyces > Streptomyces sp. NPDC096132. Next base: position 384,090 of record NZ_JBIWGA010000006.1, on the reverse strand, counting down.
GCAACATCAGCGGCCGGGACTGGATCGGGCCGGCCATCGCCTGGACCCGGGACCGGCGGGTTCCCGAGCACCCGAAGTTCCCGGCGAGCGCCGTCAAACAAGCGCTGCTGGCTGAGGGCGCCGCCCCCGCGGAGAACGTGTTCAAGGGAACCGCGCACCTCAACACGGTGGTGCGGGTGAGCGACTACCCCGAACCCGTGGTGGTGCGTCGGCTGCTGTCCAACGTGCAGCGCAGGGAGCCCAGCATCCTCAGCGAGCACGCCGTACTCCGGGCGATCGAGAAGTCGCGGGTGAAGGTGGAGGCCCCGCGGATCCTCGCCCTGGGCATGAGTTACACGAAGGATCCCTTCGCCATCCACACCTACATCGGGTCGCGGCGCGGCGGGCCTCCCGAACATCCGGTAAACGGTCTGCGCCCGCGTGAGGCGGACGCGCTCGTCGACCAGCTGTGCGCGCTGACGAAGGTCAACCACAGCCTGGTCGATCCGGTCTCGGGCAGCGACGGCTTCTACGCCTGGCTGCGGGACCAGCTCGTGGGCCTCGTGCAGATGCTTCCAAAGGAGTCGATGCAGCTGGCTCGTACGCTTGGGCTGCCTGACCACCAGCGGCTGGGCGAGATCCTGTCGCGTCATGAGGTGACTCACCGGGCACCGGCCCTGCTTCACGGCGACCTCAACCCGTGGAACCTGGTGCGCGGCGGCAGGTTCCTGCTGACCATCATCGACTGGGAGATGGCCCTGGTCGGCGACCCCCTCTACGACCTGGTCAGGCACATGCACCTGACTCCGACCCGGCCTGAGATCCGGGATCGCATGTTCCGACGCTGGGAGCGGAACATGCCCCCGGAGTACAGCACGAACTGGCGCCTGGACTGGGCGAAGTACCGCTGGATCGAGATCATCCGCTCGGCCTACGTCGACCTCGATCGCCTGGTGACCAGGGCGGGCCTGGACGCGCCCAACGTCCGCCGGGCGGTGGACTCGTACGCCGAGACACTGGCCGCGGCCACCGCCGCCCTCGGCCTGCCGACCGCTCGCACGACCAACCCCTATCTTGAGCTGGCGCTGGCTCGGGTGCAGTCCTGATCCCCGCCCGGAGGGCATCTCTGAACCCGGGGCACTCGTAGGCTCACCCCATGACCCACCCCGGGCTGCGTGAGCGCAAGAAGCAGCGGATGTATCAGGCCGTGTCGGAGATCGCGATCCGGCTCTTCATGGAGCGCGGTTTCGACGCGGTGTCCGTCGCCGAGGTCGCCGCGGCGGCGGAGATCTCCAAGCCGACCCTCTTCCGGTACTTCCCGGCGAAGGAGGACCTCGTCCTGCACCGGATCGCCGACCATGAGGACGAGGCCGCGCGGGTGGTGGTGGCCGGGCGGGCCGAGGGGGTCGCTCCGCTTCCCGCCCTGCGCCGGCACTTCCTGGACGGGATCGCCGCGGGCGACCCGATCACCGGGGTCAATGATCACCCCGCGGTCCGCGCCTTCTACGACCTCCTCTACGGCACCCCGTCCCTGGTCGGCCGTCTCCACGCCCACCTGGAGCGTTCCGAGGCAGCCCTCGCCGAGGTCCTGGGCGGCGGGCTCGACGCCCGGCTGGCCGCCGGCCAGATCATCGCCGTGCGACGGATCCTCGCGGAGGAGAACTGGCGGCGGATCGCGGCGGGGGAGCGGGCGGAGGACGTGCGGCGGGACGCGGTGGCGGCGGCGGAGCGGGCGTTCGCGGTGCTGGGCGCGGGGCTGCGGGAATTGACGTGAGCGTTACTCGGTAAAAGATTTAACTCAGTTACGTTATTCGCTATCGTCGGGCGTATGACGTCTGCCGAGCCTGCCGTAAAGGGACCCGACCAAGACCTCGCCACCGCCCTCCACCACGAACGCGCCCACCACGACGCCTGTCGTGCCGCCCTCGCCGCCATGGTCGAGGGCGCCGACCTCCAGGTCGTCATCGGCGAGGACGTCTCCGCGTCCGGGGCCGACGCCGAGGTGCTCGGTTACGGGCTGCGCAGCCGGGCCAAGGCCCTGCGGGAGCTTCCCGAGGGGCCGTTGTTCTTCGGTCGGCTGGACTTCACGGAAGCACCCGGGCAGCACATCGGGCGGCTGCGGATCAGCGAGCACCCCGCCGCCCCACCCCTCGTCGTCGACTGGCGCGCCCCCGTCTCCCGCGCCTTCTACCAGGCCGGCGCCCACGACCCGCAGGGCGTCGCCGTACGGCGACGGTTCGGCTGGGCACCCGGCAGCCGGGGCGACTCCGCCGATCTGACCGGGCTGGAGGACGAGTACCTGGGGCGGGGGGAGTCCGGGCCGGGCGACCTCCTCTCCCGCGAACTCGAACGGCCCCGCGTCGGCCCCATGCGCGACATCGCCGCCACCATCCAGCCCGAGCAGGACGACCTCGTACGAGGCGATCTCGCCGTCTCGGTCTGTGTGCAGGGCGCCCCCGGTACCGGCAAGACCGCCGTCGGCCTGCACCGGGCCGCCTACCTCCTCTACACCCACCCCCAGCGCATCAAGCGCGGTGGCCTGCTGATCCTCGGCCCCAACCGCACCTTCCTCTCCTACATCGCCGAGGTCCTGCCCTCCCTCGGCGAGACCGGCGTACGCCAGTCGACCCTCCAGGACGAGATCGCCCGCCACCCGGTCACCGGGACCGACACCGACCGCGCCGCCGCCCTCAAGCACGACGCACGGATGGCCGAGGTGCTGCGCCGGGCGGTGTACGCGCGCGTGACGGCCGGCCACGCCGAGGATCTGGCCGTGCCCGACGGGTCGTACCGCTGGCGGATCGCGGGCCGCGAGCTGACGGAGATCGTCACCGGGGTCCTCGCCGAGGAGCCGCCGTACGAGATCGGCCGCGAACGTGTCCGCAGCCGGATCGTGCGCCGGATCCAGGCGCAGGCGGAACGGCGTGGCGGCACGTGTCCGGGCTCCTGGCTGCGCCGGATCGAACGGGCGCGGCCGGTGAGCGCGTGCGTGGACGCGGTGTGGCCCAAGGCGCGGCCCGAGGAGGTGCTGGCCCGGCTGCTGAGCGACCGGGAGGCGCTGGCGGCGGCGGCCGACGGCCTGCTGGACGAGGCCGAACAGCGAGCGCTGCTGTGGTCCCGTCCGCCCCGCTCGCCGAAGTCCGCGCGCTGGTCGGCCGCCGATCTGGTCCTCCTCGACGAGATCGCCGGACTCGTCGAACATCCCGAGGGGTACGGCCATGTCGTCGTCGACGAGGCCCAGGACCTGTCCCCGATGGAGTGCCGGGCCATCGCCCGCCGCGTCCCCTTCGGCTCGCTCACGGTCCTCGGCGACCTCGCCCAGGGCACCACCCCGTGGGCGGCGCGCTCCTGGCGGGTCCAGATGACCCACCTGGGCAAGCCCGACGCGGTGATCGTCCCGCTGACCACCGGCTTCCGCGTGCCCGGCGCGGTCCTCGCCCTCGCCAACCGCCTCCTCGCCCGCCTCGACGCGGACGTACCGCCGGCCCGCTCCCTGCGCCGCGACGGCGAGCTGCGCGTCCGCCGCGCGGAGGGCGGCGATCTGGCGGCTTCGGTCGTCGCCGCCGTACGCGGCGCGCTCGCCCACGAGGGTTCGGTGGGCGTGATCACCCCGGACGCCGAGACCGCCCGCGTCGAGGAGGCCCTCACCGCGGCCGGCATCGACCCCCGGCAGCCGAACGGCCGCGTGACCGTGATCGCCGCCACCCTCGTCAAGGGCCTGGAGTACGACCATGTGGTCGCCGTGGAACCGACGGCCATCGCCGAGGCGGAGGAACGCGGCCTGAACCGGCTGTACGTGGTCCTGACCCGCGCGGTGTCCCGACTGGAGGTGGTGCACGGGCGGGAGTTGCCGTGGGCGGGGAGTGAGGGACGACTAGGGTCCCGAGCATGACAACCGACGCCACCAGCCCCGACGCCACCAGCCCCGACGCCACCAGCCCCGACAGCGCCGGCCCCGACACCGGCTTCTCCGCGATCCCCACGACCACCCTCGCCGACCTGCTGGGCCGAGCCCAGGTCATGGACATCGGCGTACGTCCGCTGTGGGGGCCGGCGCCGCGGGTCGCCGGGCCCGCCTTCACCGTCAGCTGCCCGCCCGGCGACAACCTGATGCTGCACGCCGCGATCCATCGCGCGGACCCCGGCTCGGTCGTCGTCGTCGAGTCCGGGGACCTCGACCACGCGCTGGCCGGCGGCAACGTCTGCGCCGTCGCGCAGCGGCGGGGTGTCGCGGCGTTCGTCCTGGACGGCCTGATCCGTGACCTCGCCGAGGTGCGCGAGGCCGGCTTCCCCGTCCACGCCCGGGGTGTCATCCCGATCCCGGGTGCGAAGGCGGTGGTCCGGCCGCTCGGGGAGCGGGTGCGGTGCGGGGGCGTGGACGTCGATCCGGGCGATGTCGTCGTCGCCGACGAGGAGGGCGTGGTCGTCGTACCGGCCGCCCGCAGTGCGGAGATCCTCGCGGCGGCCCGCGCCAAACTGGCCAAGGAGGCCGCCGAGTCACTCGACAGCTGGGAACGGGCCCACCGCGCCCGCATCGACGAACTCCTCGCGCTCCACGGCCACCAGGACTGAACGGACCGGCCGTGCTGCTCTTCCTGGACATCGACGGCACCCTGATCCCGTTCGGGGGCCCGGGCCCCTACCCGGAGTTCCGGGTGCCCGAGCTGCCGTCCCCGGCCCATCCCCTCCTGTCCCGGCTCGACCCGGCGCTCGGCCCCAGGCTGCTCGCGCTGGGGTGTGCGCCGGTGTGGGCGACGACCTGGCTGGACGACGCGAACGACCTCCTCGCGCCCTGGCTCGGGCTGCCCCCGCTGCCGGTGGTGGAGTGGCCGGACGAGGAGGCGCCGGCAGGCGGTCTGCACTGGAAGACGCGGACCCTGGTGGCCTGGGCGGCGGGGAGGCCCTTCGTCTGGCTCGACGACGAGGTCACCGACGCCGACCGCGCCTGGGTGGCCGCCGAGCATCCCGCGCCCCCTCTCCTGCACCGCGTCGACCACCGGTACGGGCTCACGGACGGGGACTTCGCGGTGGTGGAGGGGTGGCTCGGGAGGCAGTGAGGGGGGTTGCCCCAGGTGTCGGGCCCTCAGTTGTCTCCGGAAGCCGGCCCGTTCGGCCCGTTCCAGTCCTCCAGCGCCGCCCGTGTCGTCTCGTAGCCCCGTTCGATGAGGCTCGGGACGCCCGCGGGGGACCAGGAGGAGTGGCCGGTGGTGTCGATGGTGATGGACAGGTCGGGGAGCAGGCCCTGGGCCGGGTGGTCGGGGCGGGACTCGAACCAGCGGCGCCAGCGGGTGGTGCCGCGGCCGAAGCCGACGGCGATGACCCGTTCGGCGCCGAGCCGGTGCGCGGCCCACACCGGCGTCGGCGACACCACCGCGCCGTCGACGCAGAGCGCCCCGCCGTCCTCCAGCCGCACCGGCGGGAACAGCCCGGGCACGGCGCTGCTCGCGCGTACGGCGGCCGTGAAGGAACCGGAGGTCACCAACCGGGGGGTGGTGGTGCCGAGTTCGGTGACCACCGCGCCGAACCGGGTCGGCAGGTCCTCGATCAGCAGGTCGCCGACCAGCTCCTCGATGTTGCGGACCAGCGGCGTGGTGTCCAGCAGTCCGAGGCGCGGGCTGATCGCGGCAGTGCCGAAGTCCGCCCACTGGGCGCGCAGCAGACGCCGGGTGATGCGTTCGCTGTCCACGCCCGCCGCCCAGGCTCCGCCGATCAGCGCGCCCGCGCTCGCCCCGGCCACGACCGTCACCTCGATCCCCGCCTCCTCCACGGCCCGCAGCACACCCGCGTGCGCCGCCCCCAGGGCCGCCCCGCTGGACAGCACCAGGCCCACGGAGGGGCGCGGGCGGGGAGGGGGCGGGGACTGCGCGGGGATCACTGAGACGGGCTCCTTCCAGGGCGGGACGCTCAGTGTCAGTGGCGCGACACACTTTTGCAAGCGGGTGCTTGCAATAGTTAGCGCCGGTGGTGCACAGTGGGGACATGGCATCGCTCAACGTCGGCAATCTCGGTGACTACCTGCGCGAGCAGCGGCGCAACGCCCAGCTCTCGTTGCGGCAGCTCGCCGATGCCGCCGGGGTGTCCAATCCGTACCTGAGCCAGATCGAGCGCGGGCTGCGCAAGCCGAGCGCGGAGGTGCTCCAGCAGGTCGCCAAGGCCCTGCGGATCTCCGCCGAGACGCTGTACGTGCGGGCCGGGATCCTCGACGCGGAGCGGGACCGGGACGAGGTCGAGACCCGCGCGGTCATCCTCGCCGATCCCACCCTGACCGAGGCGCAGAAGCAGGCGCTGCTGCAGATCTACGAGTCCTTCCGCAAGGAGAACGGATTCAGCGAGGGCGTGATGGAGACCCCGGAGGGCAAGGCGGACAAGAGCGACGCCGATCCGCAGCAGACGGCAGGTTGACCGGACCAGGGGACCGGCCGCCCGGCTGCGGACCAGCACGACCCTCAGCCGAACACGACGTACGCGACACGAACGACGTACGCGACACACACGACGAGCGCGCATCCGATCGCGCGTCCGGGAGGACCTACACCATGGCCATCACCGACGACCTGCGCAAGACCTTCAGCGACCCGACCCCGCTCTACTTCGCCGCGGGCACCGCCGACCTGGCTCTCCAGCAGGCGAAGAAGGTGCCGGCCCTGGTGGAGCAGCTGCGCGCCGAGGCCCCGGCCCGGATCGAGGCCGTGCGCAACACCGATCCCAAGGCCGTGCAGGAGAAGGCCGCCGCCCGCGCCAAGGAGGCCGGCGCCAAGGCCAACGCCCGCGCCAAGGAGGCTCAGGAGACCCTCCAGACCAAGGTCACCGACTTCATCACCGCCCTCGACGGCGACATCAAGAAGCTCGGCACCACGCTCGACGCCGACCTGAAGAAGTTCGGCGAGTCCGCCCAGGACCTCGCGCTGCGCGGTGTCGGCGTCGCCGCCGAGTACGCCGTCAAGGCCCGTGAGACCTACGAGAAGGTCGCCGAGCACGGCGAGCAGGCCGTGAAGACCTGGCGCGGCGAGGCCGCCGAGGAGATCGAGGAGCTGGCGATCGCCGTCGAGGGCAAGGACGAGCCGAAGGCCGCGACCGCCGAGGTCAAGGACGAGCCGAAGCCCGCCCCGGCCGCCGAGGCCAAGGCCGCGCCTGCCCCCGCGGCGGCTCCGGCTCCGGCTGCGGCGAAGAAGCCCGTCGCGAAGAAGGCCCCGGCCGCCCGCAAGACCACCGCGAAGAAGACGACGCCCCCGGCCAAGTGAGACCGCGGGCTGACACTGGCGCCAATACAGACATACGATCACGGGCCGGGCACTCATCAGGTGCCCGGCCCGTTGTACGGGTAACGAGCGCGCGGTTGCGGGTACGGTGACCGCGTAAGGACGAACCGGGTCGTGCCGAGTCGGGTGGTGGACGTAGTGCTGATGCAGGGGTTCGCAGGGTTCATGTCGCTGCTGAGCCTGGCCCTGATCGTGTTCAGCGGCTTCGCTCTGATCGACGCGGCCGTCCGCCGCGAGGACGGTTACCGGGCGGCCGACAAGCAGACGAAGCCCTTCTGGATGATCATCCTCGGGCTGGCCTTCGTGGTGAACCTGATCTTCCCGATCCTGTCGTTCCTGCCGATCATCGGCCTGGTCGCGACGATCGTCTACATGGTCGACGTCCGCCCCGCCCTCCGCTCCCTCCCGGGCGGCGGCCGAAGCCGCAGAGGCGGCTCGAGCAGCGACGGCCCGTACGGGCCGTACAACGGCGGACGGTAAGGGCAGCCCCGCAAGGGGCGCGGGGCAGCGTCGACATGCGGCTCCGCCGCGATGGGGGTCCCCCCGCTCGAGCGAAGCCGAGAGTGGGGGAGCGACCAGCCACAGACGGCCCGCGGTCGGCAGACCACGCACCCCCGACGGCGATTCCCGCTACGGAACCCGATCCAACAGCACCACGGCGACGTCGTCCGTCAGCTCGCCCCCGTTCAGCTCCCGCACCTCACTCACCGCGGCCCGCAGCAACTCCTCCCCGCTCAGCCCCTCGGAGAGCTGCCGGCGGATCATCTCCACCATCCCGTCCTGCCCCAGCCGCTCCATCCGCCCCGCACCGACCCGCCCCTCGATCAGCCCGTCGGTGTAGAGCATCAGGCTCCACTCCGCGCCCAGCTCCACCTGCATCCGCGGCCAGCGGGCGCCCGGCACCAGCCCCAGCGCGGGCCCGTTGTTCTCCTGCGGCAGCAGCCGCGCCGGCCGGCCCGGGCCGGCGATCAGCGGCGCCGGATGACCGGCCAGGCACAGGCCGGCCCGCCGGCCGTCCGGCGAGATGTCCACCGTGCACAGCGTCGCGAAGATCTCGTCGTCGTCCCGCTCGTGCTCCAGCACCTGCTGCAGGGTGCCCAGCAGTTCGTCGCCGCACAGCCCCGCCAGGGTCAGTGCCCGCCAGGCGATGCGCAGCTCCACACCGAGCGCCGCCTCGTCCGGGCCGTGCCCGCAGACGTCGCCGATCATGGCGTGCACGGTGCCGTCCGGGGTGCGGACGGTGTCGTAGAAGTCGCCGCCGAGCAGTGCCCGTGAGCGGCCGGGGCGGTAGCGGGCGGCGAAGCGCAGCGGGGAGCCCTCCAGCAGGGGCGTGGGCAGCAGGCCGCGCTCCAGGCGGGCGTTCTCCTGTGCGCGCAGCTTGCCCTCGGCGAGCCGCCGTTCGGCCGTGTCGGAACGTTTCCTCTCCACGGCGTAGCGGATCGCGCGGCTCAGCAGCCGGCCGTCCAGTTCGTCCCGGAAGAGGTAGTCCTGGGCGCCCACGCGCACGGCTTCGGCGCCGCGCTCGGCGTCGCCGGAGGCGGTGAGCGCGAGCACGGCGTGCCGGGGCGCGAGCCGCAGGACGTGGCGCAGCACGGCGAGTTCGTCGTCGGTCTCGCCGGCCCGGCCGGGGGCGGGCAGCGCCAGGTCGAGCAGGATGCAGTGCACGTCGTCGGTGAGCAGCCGCTCGGCCTCGGTGAGGTTGCGGGCGGTACGGACCCGGATCGGCTTGCCGTCCGAGTCGAGCAGGTCGGGGACGACGGGCGCGGCCGTGGGATCGTCCTCGATCAGCAGCAGGGTGAGCGTGATGTGGGCGCTGTCGTTGTCAGCCGTCGCGGTGGTGCGAACGGTCTCGTCCTTGCGGGCGGCTTCCCGCCGGAGCGGGGCTACGTCGTTGGAGGGGCCGCCTGCAGCGGGTACGGCCTGCGCCTGACCACTTTCCACGGCCGGGATCGCTCTCTGCCGCGGTACGGGTACGGGCATGGTTGTCGGGTTCCTTCCCTCCCCCCGAGGGCACGGCGGGGACGAGGGACCTCGACCCACCGACGGGGACCATAGCGGCAGAAGGCGCCGCAACGGAATGGTGTGCGGCACGCGGCTTGATCTCAGGCCACTGTCATATGCCGCGTTCCCTACCGCAGTTGGGCAGGCCGGTACGGGGGTGGGGATGACGAACGTCACGTCCGTACGGGGTTTGGTGGCCGCCGGACGTGCCGTGGATCACGTGGTGGCGCTCACCCCGGGGCGAGCCGGGGTCATGCGGCTGTCCCTTTTGGGTGTTTGGGCCCTTACGCGTCCGGTCGCACCACCGCGAGGATCGGCATCGTGCCCGCCCCGGCGAGGGTGACCGTGCGGCCCGGGCGCGGGGCGTGGATGATCGCGCCGTCGCCCACGTAGAGCGCGACATGGCTCGCGTCGTCGAAGTAGATGATCAGGTCGCCGGGGCGCATGTCCTGGACGGGGACGCGAGTGAGCTGCTTCCACTGCTCCTGCGAGGTGCGCGGTATCGACACCCCGGCGCTCTTCCAGGCCTCGGAGGTCAGCCCGGAGCAGTCGTAGGAGTTCGGGCCCTCGGCGCCCCACTCGTACGGCTTGCCGATCTGCGCGGTGGCGTACGTGATGGCCTTCTTGCCCTGTGCGGTCGCCTTGCCGTCGATCTCGTCGAGGATGCCGGTGTCCAGCCAGGCGGTCTGTGCCCGCTGGTCGGCCTGTTCCTGGAGTTTGGCGAGGCGTTCCTTCTCCTCCTTCTCCAGCTGGGACTCGAGCTTCTCGGCCGCCGCGATCTGCTTCTCGACCTTCTTCTGGGCCGCCGCCTTGGCCTTGCGGTTGGCCTCCAGCTTCTCCCACTGGGCGGAGGCGTCCTTGGAGTACTGCTCCAAGTCCTCCTGGGCGCGGGTCACTTCCGCGATCAGGCCCTTGGTGGCGCGCTGGCCCTGGAGGACCCGGCCGGCGCCGTCGAGGAACTCGGTCGGGTCGTCGCTCAGCATCAGCTGGGCCTCGTCGGGCAGCCCGCCCGTGCGGTACTGGGAGCGGGCCGCGGCCCCGGCGCGGTTCTTCAACTCGGCCAGCCGCTCCTGGCCTTCGACGATCTTCCTGGCCAGGGCGACGATCTCCGCGGACTGCTTCTTCGCCGCTTCCTCGGCCGCGTTGTACGCGTCGGTGGCGACCGCGGCGTCGTGGTAGAGCGTCTCCAGCTTCTCGCGGATCTCCTCGAGGTCCGTGCTGGGCGCGGGCGTCAGGTCCGGGCTGGTCGTCGCCGTGGAGGACGGCGAGGGTTCGGGGCTCGCGAACGCCGTGCCGGGTGCCCCCAGTACGGTCACCGCGCAGACGACCGCCACCGCCGCCGTCAACAGGCCGCGCTTGCCCGGTCCCATACCTCGTCCCCCAAACTGATGTCCCGTCAGTAACTTACGGTGCCCGGGGGATCGTGCCACGTCACGGCCGAAAACGACAGGGCCCGACACGGAACCGACAGGTGCCGAACAGGTGCACGCTTTCAGCCCGTAGGGTGGAGCCCTCCCCCCTCACCCGCCCCGGCACTCCCCGGAATGATGATCTCCCTGCCAATGTGACGAACGACTCACGGAGATCGTTCCCGGAGGTGTCGAAGAGGTCAACGTCCGCCGACGCGGCCCGCGGGGGCAGCGATGCTGCACTCATGTGCGTCCCGCGCTCAGTGGCGCGGCGCCAACGCCCCCCACCGCACCGTCACTTCCCCCTGCCGCCACCGCGCCGGTCCGTCGGTCACCGGCCAGTCGGTCGTGAGGTCTCGTACCGCGCGGATCCAGCGCTGGCGGGCACCGTACGAGGCGTAGGGCGCGGCGGCGGCCCAGGCGCGGTCGAAGTCGCGCAGGAACGTGTGCACCGGCTCCCCGGGGACATTGCGGTGGATCAGCGCCTTCGGCAGCCGCTCGGCCAGCTCCGACGGCCGGTCCAGGGAGCCCAGCCGGGCCGCGAAGGTGACCGTGCGCGGCCCCTCGGGCCCGAGCGCGACCCACACGTGGCGGCGCCCGATCTCGTCGCAGGTCCCCTCGACGAGCAGCCCGCCCGCCGAGGTCCCGTTCGCGGGCGCGAGCCGTGCGCACAGCCGCTCCCAGACCGCGGCGACCTGGTCCTCGTCGTACTGCCGCAGCACATTGGCGGCGCGCACCAGCTGCGGCCGCTGGGGGAGGGGGATCTCGAACCCGCCGTGCCGGAAGGCCAGCCCCTCGCGTTCGTAGGGCTTCGCGGCCACGACCCGTGCCGGTTCGATCTCCACGCCCACGACACGCGCGCGTGGCGCGACGGAACGCAGTCGGGCGAGCAGTTCGACGGCCGTCCAGGGTGCCGCCCCGTACCCGAGGTCGACGGCCACGGGATCGGCGGCCCGTCGCAGCTCGGCGCCGTGCGTCGCGGCGATCCAGCGGTCCATGCGGCGCAGCCGGTTGGGGTTGGTGGTCCCGCGCGTGACGGTGCCCACGACGGGGGTCCCCCCGCTCGGGCGAAGCCGAGAGTGGGGGAGGGGCGCGCGGGAGGGCATGGCTACGAGGGTATGCGGTGCGAAGCCGCTGCCCGCTCCGACGGGAGGAGCGCGAGAGACGCATCCCGGGGTCGAACGGTTGAGCGACAACGGTAACGCTCCGGCAAAAATCCCCTCACGCTCCGTCCCGTCCGGAATGGGAATGCCTCCCTCCGGTGTTGCAGCCCCCTGGAGGGAGCCCCACCCCCTCCGTCCGGCATGCCCGCAGCAAGGAGGAACGCCACGTGAGCCACCACGTCAGCAGGCTCGGGCGTCGCTCTCCGGCGGTACCCTCGCGGCTCAGGCTCCACCGCCGCCCCCGCCGTGTCGCGATGCTCTCCGTGCACACCTCACCACTCCACCAGCCCGGCACCGGCGACGCCGGCGGCATGAACGTCTACATCGTGGAGCTCGCCCAGCGCCTCGCCGCCATCAACATCGAGGTGGAGATCTTCACGCGCGCGACGACGGCCAGCCTCCCCCCGAAGGTGGAGATGGCCCCGGGCGTCCTGGTCCGGCACATCGACGCCGGCCCCTACGAGGGCCTCGCCAAGGAGGACCTCCCCGCCCAGCTGTGCGCCTTCACGCACGGAGTGATGCAGGCCTGGGCCGGCCACCGCCCCGGTTACTACGACCTGGTCCACTCGCACTACTGGCTCTCCGGCCACGTCGGCTGGCTCGCCGCCCAGCGCTGGGGCGCCCCCCTGGTGCACGCCATGCACACCATGGCCAAGGTCAAGAACGCCAACCTCGCCGACGGTGACACCCCGGAGCCCGCCGCCCGCGTCATCGGCGAGACCCAGATCGTCACGGCGGCGGACCGGCTCATCGCGAACACCTCCGAGGAAGCCGACGAACTCGTACGCCACTACAGCGCCGACCCCGGCAAGGTCGCCGTGGTCCACCCGGGCGTCAACCTCGACCGCTTCTCCCCCGCCGACGGCCGCGCCGCCGCCCGCGCCCGCCTCGACCTCCCCCAGGACGCCCTGGTCCCCGTCTTCGCGGGCCGCATCCAGCCCCTCAAGGCCCCCGACGTGCTGCTCCGCGCGGTCGCCGTCCTCCTGGACGAGCGCCCGGAACTCCGCTCGCGGATCGTCGTACCGATCGTCGGCGGCCCCAGCGGCAGCGGCCTCGCCAAGCCGGAGGGCCTGCAGAAGCTGGCCGCCCGCCTCGGCATCGCCGACGTCGTCCGCTTCCGCCCGCCGGTCGGCCAGGACCAGCTGGCGGACTGGTTCCGCGCCGCGTCGCTGCTCGTCGTCCCCTCCTACAGCGAGTCCTTCGGCCTGGTCGCCATAGAGGCCCAGGCCGCGGGCACCCCCGTGCTCGCCGCGGCGGTCGGCGGGCTTCCGGTGGCCGTACGGGACGGCGAGACCGGCTTCCTGGTCCGGGGCCACGATCCGGCGGCGTACGCGCGCGTGCTCGCGCGGTTCGCCGACGCGCCGGAACTGCCCGCCCGCATGGGCGCGGCCGCCGCCGCCCACGCCCAGTCCTTCGGCTGGGACACCGCGGCCGCCGCGACCGCCGACGTCTACACGGCCGCGGTCCAGGCCCACCGCCGTTCTGTACGCTCCCAGCATGGGTGACGCGGAGCGGACGGCAGCACGGATCCTGGAGGGCTTCCTGAAAGAGGCCGAGCTGGAGTGGGAGAGCCCCCAGCCCGGCACCTACGTGGTCCAGCTCCCCGGCACCCGCAAGCTGAAGACGACGGTCTCCCTGATCGTCGGCCGCCACTCCCTCTCGCTGAACGCCTTCGTCATCCGCCACCCCGACGAGAACGAGTCCGGCGTCCACCGCTGGCTCCTGGAGCGCAACCTCAAGCTGTACGGCGTGAGTTACGCCGTCGACCAGCTCGGCGACGTCTACGTCACGGCCCGCCTGCCGCTGTCCTCCGTCACCCCCGAGGAGACCGACCGTCTGCTGGGCCAGGTCCTGGAGGCGGCGGACGGCGCCTTCAACACCCTCCTGGAGCTGGGGTTCGCCTCGGCGATCCGCAGGGAGTACGCCTGGCGGGTGTCCCGGGGTGAGCCGACACGCAACCTCGACGCCTTCGCGCACCTGACGCGACGTCCGGCGGACTGACCCCGGGAGCCTTCGAGACGTCCGGCCTACGGGTCGAGCTGGTCGGCGAACGCCCGCAGGGCGTCGGCCAGTTCCTTCTTGGTGGGCAACTGGTCGACCTTGGCGTCGAGCTCGGCGATACGCCGGTCGAGCTCTTCCAGGTCCGGTGTCGAGGTGGGCGAGGTGGCGCTCGGCTCGGGATCGACCGGGGTCTCGGTGGCGTCCGGGTCGGTCCCGCCGACGGTCCCGCCGCCGTCGGCGCCGACGGTGTCACCGCTGCCGCCGGTACTGCCGCCCGTGCTGTCGCCGGTGCTGCCGCCGGTGTCGGCGGGTACCTCGGTCTCCGTCGCGCTGCTGGCCGACGTGCTCGGTGTGGGCAGGGGATCGTCGTCGTCCGAACCGGCCGCGAGGGCGGCGCCGACGCTCAGCACCACCAGGGCCACCGCCCCCGCGACGGTGGCCGAGAAGCGGTGCCCGAGGCGCAGGGAGGGTCTGTGTCCGTTCCGTGTGTCCTGTATCTCGTCCATGGCGGCGACGCTAACCGGGGACGATCAGCGGACGGAGGACTTCCGGCGATACCGCCCCGGCGTGACCCCCACCAACTTCCGGAAGTGGCGGGTGAGATGGGCCTGGTCGTAGAAGCCGGCCGCCACCGCGACCTCGCCCGGCGGCACCCCGCCGAGCAGCAGCCGCCGGGCACGGTCGACCCGGCGGGCGGTCAGGTACTGGTGCGGTGCGATGCCGTACGCGCCGCTGAACGCCCGTACGAGATGCGCGGGATGGGCCTGGACGACCCGTGCGGCCTCCTCCAGCCCGATGCCCTGGACGACGGACGCGTCGAGGAGCTCCCGCAGCCGGCGGGCCAGGGCCGGGTCGGGGCGCGGGGCCCGTACGTCGGCTCCCGCGGGGTGCCGGAGATGGTCCCGCAGCCGCTCCCCGATCAGCGTCAGCCGGCTGTCCGCCTCCAGCTCGTCGCCGGGCCGGACGAGCGCGGAGTGCAACTGCCCCACCCGCTGCCGCAGGACCGGATCCCGCAGGTCGGGGGCGTCGACGGCGGGCCCGATCAGGTCCTCTCCCAGGACGTCGGCGTCGAGGTACAGCACCCGCTTGCGGAAGCCGCGCGGGTCGGCGGGCGAGCCGTTGTGCGGCACGTGCGGCGGGAGCAGCGAGACCGTGTCGTGCGGGGTGCCGTGCCGATGCCGGTCGAGGTCGTACCGTACGGCGCCGTCGTCCACGATGAGCAGCGTCCACGCGTCATGCACATGCATGGGGTACGCGTACTCGGTGAAGTGGGCGTGGAAGACCTCGACGACGCCTCGTACGGCCGGGCGCCAGGCGGAGACTTCCTGCCGGGTGGCCATGCAAAGAACGTACAAGACCGGGCCGTGGACCGGACGGCAGTCTCAGTGCATGAGCACAGCCGAACCCCGTTTCGATACGAAGATCGCCGTCCTGCTGCGGGAGGACCTGGAGTCCTGGCAGCGGCTGAACGTCACCGCGTTCCTGGTCAGCGGCCTGGGCACGGTGGCCCCCGAGGTGATCGGGGAGCCGTACGAGGACGCCGACGGCGTGGGCTACCTGCCGATGTTCCGGCAGCCGGTGCTGGTCTTCGAGGGCACCAAGGAGACGCTCGTCGCCGCCCACGCGCGCGTGCTGTCCCGGGCCCTCCCGCGCGCGGTGTTCACGAGCGACCTCTTCGCCACCGGCAACGACCACGACAACCGCGCCGCGGTGCGGGCCGTGCCGACGGCGGAGCTGGACCTGGTGGGCCTCGCGGTGTACGGGCCGCGCAACGCGGTGGACAAGGTGCTGAAGGGGGCGCGGATGCATCCGTGACGTCCGTGGATTTCCGTGGGCCGGCCGGGATCAGGCGGCGCTGACGTCGGCCTTCACCTCGGCCGCACGGGTGTCGGCAACGGGCTCCTCGGCCGGCAGGCGCCGCATCAGCACGCCGTACCCGGCTCCCGCGGCCGTCCCCACGACCGCGCACATCCCCCACAGCCACTCCGCCCCGAACCGGTCGATGACGAGTCCGGACATCACCGGGGCGACAAGGGAGGCCACGGCCCACGACAGCGTGTACATGCCCTGGTAGCGGCCGCGCCCGTGGACGGGGGAGAGGCGGACGACCAGTCCGGTCTGGGTGGGCGCGTTGACGATCTCGGCGAGCGTCCACACACAGACGGTGAGCGCGAAGACGCCGACCGACCCGGCGAAGGCGGTGAGCCCGAAGCCGTATCCGGCGAGGACCGAGGAGATCACCAGCAGCCGTCGCGGATCCCGGTGTTCGATGAACCGGGTCACGGGGATCTGCAGCGCGACGATGAGGACGCCGTTGACGGCGATCGCCATGCCGTAGTCGGCCGGGGTGAACCCGGCCGCGCCCATCGCCACCGGCAGCCCGACCGACCCCTGCTGGAAGACGAGCGCGACGAGGAAGGACAGCCCGACGACACTCATGAACCGGGTGTCGCGCAGCACGGTCCCGAGCCCCACGGAGTCCTCCGCCACGGCCTTGGTCCCCCGCTCCGGCCGTGACTCGGGCAGCTTGAGGAAGACGACGACGGCACAGACGAGGGTCATCCCGGCCTCGATCAGGAACCCGGCGCGGTAGCTGACCTCGGCGATGAACCCGGCGGCCATGGAGGAGACGGCGAACCCGAGGTTGATGGCCCAGTAGTTGAGCGAGAAGGCCCGTACGCGGTCCTCGGGCCGCACGATGTCGGCCATCATCGCCTGCACGGCGGGCCGGGAGGCGTTGGAGGCCGCGCCGACGAGGAAGGCGACGCCGGCGATGGCGACGGGATCCGTCACGAACCCGAGCACCGCGACGGACACGGCCGTGGAGGTCTGCGCGACGAGCAGGGTGGGCCGCCGCCCGATCCGGTCCGCCATCACCCCGCCTCCCAGCGAGGAGACGACCCCGCCCAGCCCGTGCAGGGAGGCGACGAGCCCGGCGTAGGAGGCGGAGTACCCGCGGTCGAGCGTGAGGTACAGGGCCATGAAGGTGGCGACGAAGGCGCCGAGCCGGTTCACGAGGGTGCTGGTCCACAGCCACCAGAACTCGCGGGGCAGCCCGGAGAGGGTTTCGCGGGCGGCGCGTTTGAGAGTGGCGACGGACATGGCGGAGCCCCCCGTGGGTGATGGCTACTCGGTGCGGGCGTAGACGAGTGGCGTAGGCGTAAGTGGCGCAGACGGCTCTCAGAACTTACGAGTGACGGGATCGGGAAGGCCACTCAATTAACAGATCCCGTCAACCGTCCGCGGTACGAGCAGGGGCGCAAGGGATCAGGACGGTGGATTACGCTCATAGCCATGGCCGACGCACCGTACAAGCTGATCCTCCTCCGCCACGGCGAGAGCGAGTGGAACGCCAAGAACCTGTTCACCGGCTGGGTGGACGTCAACCTGAACGAGAAGGGCGAGAAGGAGGCAGTCCGCGGTGGCGAGCTCCTGAAGGACGCCGACCTCCTCCCCGACGTGGTCCACACGTCCCTCCAGAAGCGAGCCATCCGCACCGCGCAGCTCGCCCTCGAGGCCGCCGACCGCCACTGGATCCCCGTCCACCGCAGCTGGCGCCTGAACGAGCGCCACTACGGCGCCCTCCAGGGCAAGGACAAGGCGCAGACCCTCGCGGAGTTCGGCGAGGACCAGTTCATGCTGTGGCGCCGCTCCTACGACACGCCGCCCCCGCCGCTGTCGGACGACTCCGAGTTCTCCCAGGCCGCCGACCCCCGCTACGCCTCCATCCCCCCGGAGCTGCGCCCCCGCACGGAGTGCCTGAAGGACGTCGTCGTCCGCATGCTCCCCTACTGGTACGACGGCATCGTCCCCGACCTCCTGGCCGGCCGCACGGTCCTGGTCGCGGCCCACGGCAACAGCCTCCGCGCCCTGGTCAAGCACCTCGACGGCATCTCCGACGCCGACATCGCGGGCCTGAACATCCCGACGGGCATCCCCCTGTCCTACGAACTGGACACCAACTTCAAGCCCCTCACCCCCGGCGGCACCTACCTCGACCCCGAGGCAGCGGCAGCCGCGATCGAGGCGGTCAAGAACCAGGGCAAGAAGAAGTAACGCCACACCATTGGGCCCCCACCTGCCGTTTCTCGGCAGGGCGGGGGCTTTTCGGTGCTGCTCGGGTGGGCCGTCAGGCGTCGCTGTTCCGGCGCCACTCGTAGGCGCCGGGTGATGTCTCTACGACTTCGCGGGGGTAGACCTCGTGCACCCGGGCGAGCAGGTCGCGCTGTTTGCCGACCCAACCCGTCGGAAGTGCGAACAGCGGGACGGTGACGGTGACCCCTGAGGCGGGTCCGTCGTAGGCCGACACCGACATCCGGTCGTGGCCGTCGGGCTTGAACTCCAACGACACTGTCCGCCCCGAAGTGAGCCACATGGCGAATCGCCGCGTCTCCAGGGTCGCCAAGGCTTCCTCCCAGTCCTCCAGATCTTCAGGGAGGAGGGTCACCGAGAAGGTGGCGCTGAGGGACTCCGCCACGATGACGATCTCGCATTCGAGGAAGTCGTGGCCGAGCAGGTTGCCGGGCCGTGAGCGGCCCAGGACACGCACGGAGACGCTGTGCCCGCTGGTGCCCGGCCGGTCGGCCAGGTGGATCAAGTCGACGACCTCGTCCGTCGAGTCCATGGATTCCCTTCACATCAGTTCAAGCTTGACGCACCTGACTGCCTCTCCTGGCCGGCACGTTGGACGGCAGCCTCGGTCTTCTCGACCCAGTCGAGGTACCAGTCGGTGAAGCCGACCTCTCCGAGGGGGCGGAATCTTCCGTCCGCCGGACGGTCGTCGAGCCACACCCGGCCCTGCTGCGCACCAGACACGACGAGCCAGTGGAAACAACCGCAACCCTCGTGGCTGAGGCACACGGCACCGGAGGAGAACCAGTCGAACAGCCTCTCGTCCTCATCCAGCCAGGCGCGATACGCCACACGGAACGCCGCTTCGTCCTCGAAGTCGGACTCCACCGGCTCCTTGCCCTCGTGCTCGGCCTGGACCCGTCTGCTCTCCTCCCCGCCCGGGAAGGGGAAGCGCAGTCGCTCGTGGACCGTGCCGCCGCCCGGGTCGCTCCACAGCCACCCGGCATCACCACGGCTCAGGACGGTGAGTCCGTAGCCCGGTCCGGCACCGCCGGCGCCGACTTCGAGGAGGAAGGCCCGGTAGTCCACGGGCAGTGAGACGCCCCACTGAGCCTCCGCCTCGGTGACCTCCGCCTCCGACAGCGGATCAGCAAGCCGGAAGTGGTGCCCGACTACGCCGTACCGGTCCCACGCCCCGAAGACTTCCCTCGCCTTGTCAGCTCGAGCCAGAGCCTCCACCCGCTCACGGACACCGCCCCAGATCGTCGCCCCCATGAGCCGAAGCGTAGGCCAAGGGATCACAGCCAACTGGGGCGAGCGGCGACAAGCATCAGGCGAAGCCTCTTGCTTCCGCCTCGGCTCCCGCATCGCGAAGTGCCAAGGCCGCTGCCTCGGCGTCTTCCCGTGGTACGCCGTTGAGAACCACGGCGGGTGTCCGGGCCGCCAGAGCCTTGCTGTGCCAGAGGCTCAGTCCGGTCAGGCGGCGTACGGCTTGGGCGACGTCGAGCGCACGGGGGCCAGGGGCGGTGAGCACTACGTCGTGAGGTACGTCGGCGCATACCGACAAGACGTACTCGTCGCCCATCGTCCCTCGTCCTTTCTCCGGCCGGCTGTGGGCTTACTTGAGTTCGGCGGCCGTGTAGTAGCCGCCTGCGACCAGGACGTAGTCGTAGTTGGTCTTGTCCACGCTCGTGGGCTGCAGGAGGAAGGCGGGTACGGCCTTGACGCCGTTCTTGTAGGTTCTTCTGTTGTTTATTCTCGGGGTTCTGCCGTTGAGTATTTCGTCGGCCATGTCCGCGGCGACTTCGCCGAGCTGGCGGATGTCCTTGTAGACGGTCTGCGACTGCTCGCCCGCGATGATCGACTTCACGGAGGCCAGTTCGGCGTCCTGGCCGGTGATGACCGGGAGGGGCTTGCCGGCGGAGCCGTAGCCGGCCGACTTCAGTGCGGACAGGACGCCGATGGAGATGCCGTCGTACGGCGAAAGGACGGCGTCGACGTCTCTGCCCCCGTACGACTCGGCGAGGATGTCGGTCATGCGCTTCTGCGCGGTGGGCCCGTCCCAGCGCAGGGTGGTGACCTGCTTGAGCGCGGTCTGGCCGGACTGGACGACCAACTGCTTGCTGTCCAGGTACGGCTGCAGGAGGTGCATCGCGCCCTCGTAGAAGTACGCGGTGTTGTTGTCGTCGGGGGAGCCGGCGAACAGTTCGATGTTGAACGGGCCCTTGCCGTCGTCCAGGCCGAGCTTGTCGATGATGTAGAAGGCCTGGAGCCGGCCGACCTGCTCGTTGTCGAAGGAGACGTAGTAGTCGACGTCCTGGGTGCCGAGGATGAGCCGGTCGTAGGAGATCACCGGGATGTCCGCGGCGGCGGCCTGTTTGAGCACGTCGTTCAGCGACCTGTTGTCGATGGCCGCGATGATCAGTGCGTCGACGCGCTGCTTGACCAGGTTCTCGATCTGTGCGGCCTGGGTCTTCGGATCGTCCTCACCGTAGACCAGCTTGGACTGGTAGCCCTTGGCCTTCAGTTCGTCGACGATGGTCTTTCCGTCGGTGAGCCAGCGCTCGGAGGCCCGGGTCGGCATGGCGATGCCGATGGTGCCGCCCTCGGGGCTGTTGCTCTCGCTCGTCTGGCCGCAGGCGGACAGGGGGAGGACGAGGGAGGCGGCACCGGCGAGGGTGGCGAGGGCGGCTCTTCGGTTGCGCATGGTGATCGGTCCTTGTTCTTCTCGTCGTTGAGAGGATGACGGCGTATCAGATGTCGCAGGGGGGGAGGAGCGGTGGTGCGGGCCGGGCAGAGTCAGATGCGAAGTGCGGTGCTCCCGGGTGCCCTGTCGGCCGGTCCTGGGGCAGGCCCTGGGGCAGGCCGAATCGACCCCGGGCAGAGCGGTGCGCCGGGGCGGATCAGCTCGGCGACCTCGTGGTTCCGCACGTGGCCGCCGAGGTCGTCGGAGCCGTGGTGCGTATTCTCAAGCGCAAGGAACAGCCGGTGGATCCCGCTGAAATGAATGCGGGTCAGGTCGCCCGGCCTGCTGCTCGAGTCGCCGCTCAGGCGCCTTGGAGACCCGTGGATCGCCGATCAAGGTGTCGGCGCGGCCCGGCATTCCGCCCACATGCGTGCTGATGTCGGTGATGCGCAGGGCACTCGCCTTTCAGCTGTTCGAAATATCGTCACACGGTCGGAATGCTGGCGCGACACATTAGGGAGGGGGCGTGCGGGGTGTCAACGGTATGAACAAGAAAAACTGCGGCGCGTGACCGCCGGCTACAGCAGGCCCAGGTCGCCGAGTTCCTTGTGGAGGTCCGCCCGGGGGTGGTCGGCGCCGGTGTTCTGGGTGGTGCTGGAGGTCTTGGTGGTGCTGATGGTCTTGGTGGTGCCGGTGGTCCCGGTCGTGTCGCGTGGGGCCGGGGGCTGGGCGGCGGGGCGCTTGCCCCGGCGGTCGCGGAACAGCCAGGCGCCCACCAGGCCGCCGATCAGCCCGCCGAGGTGCGCCAGCCAGCTCACCCCCGGGGTGCCGGGCACGGTCACCGTCAGCATGTAGGCGAAGGACGCCGCCATCACCACACCGATCAGGGTGTCGATGAGGTGGCGGTCGAAGAGGCCGCGGACGACGACGTACCCGAAGTAGCCGAAGATCAGGCCGCTCGCGCCGACCGTCTCCACGTTCCCGCCCTCGAAGAACCAGACCGCCAGCCCGCTCGTCACCGCCACCAGCAGGCTCAGCCCGAGGAAACGGAGCACCCCGCGGTACGCGGCCAGGAAGCCGAAGATGAACAGCGGGCCGGAGTTGCTCTCGATGTGGGCCCAACTCCAGTGCAGGAAGGGCGCGGTGAGGATGTGCGGCAGCGTGTCGAGGTCGCCGGAGACCACGCCGTACTCGCGGGCCGGTGCGTAGTCGTCGGCGAAGTTCCCGAGTTGCACCAGCCAGACGACCGCCAGGAAACCGAACATCACGAAGAACGCCTTCCGCGCCTCCGCGATCATCGCCGCAGAATCAGTGGCCGGCCTGTCGCCCATGGCTTGTTCCCCTCCCCCTGGTGGAACTCCATGATGCCGATTTCCCGGTGTCGCACAATGCGTGCGTGTCCGCGCGGGGGCGGCCGGCCCCGCCCGACCCCGTCCGGGTCGCTCAGACCGACAGCGGTACCGGGTGGATCTCGTCCGCCCTGTGGCCGGTGCGTTCGTGGATGCGCTGGACGGCGTCCGGCGAGGGAGCCTCGGAGAGGCAGTAGATGATGCCGGCCTCGGGGTCCGCCCAAGCGGCCTCGAAGTGCACGCCCTCGTCGGCTTCTATGGCGAGGTCGGCCTGGTGGGCCTGGCGGAGTTGCTCGGCCGTGATGCCTTCCATGCCATGGTGGACGTCCATGTACTTGGCCATGGTGCCCACCCCCTTTCGTTTCGTGCTCGTGCCCGCCCCTGCCGATGTCCGTCCTCTCCATGCTGCGCCCGGCCCGGCGCACCCGCTACCGTGCGGCTGACGATCACGCAGGGACGCCGATGAGGCCAGGAACGGGAACCCCGTCGGGGGTGGGCTCCGGTGCCTTCGCCGGAGCCCACCCCCTTCGTACGACGGTGCTCAGCCGCACTGGCACGGGCTGCCCGACTGGCACCCGCAGCCGCACCCCGAACCGCAGCCGCACGCGCCGATCAGCATCAGGTTCCTGATCTCGGCGGGTTGCTCGGTCGGGCGTTCCTGAGTGGGGTCGGGCTGGGGAGTGCTGGGGGACTCTGCCATGGTTCCTCCCGGAGGCGTAGGGCCTGTGCCCATTGCATGCCCGTTGTGTCGGGCGCATCAACGGCGCACGGAGGCGCCCACACGCCCCGCGGAGCCGACCCCCGTAGGGCCGCACCCCCGGCGGGCTACGCGTTCTCGGTCGGCTGGATCTCCGGCTGGATGTCCGGCTGCAGTTCGTCCGCGTGCTCGCCGGTCACCAGGAACACCACGCGCTTGGCGACCGCCACCGCGTGGTCCGCGAACCGCTCGTAGTAGCGGCCCAGCAGGGTGACGTCGACGGCCGTCTCGATGCCGTGCTTCCAGCGCTCGTCGATCAGGTGCTGGAACAGCGTGCGGTGCAGCAGGTCCATCGCGTCGTCGTCCGACTCCAGCTGGAGCGCCAGGTCGACGTCCTTGGTGATGATGCACTCCGCCGCCTTCGCCATCAGGCGCTGCGCGAGCTGGCCCATCTCGAGGATCGTGGCATGCAGGTCGTGCGGCACGGCGCGGTTCGGGAAGCGCAGCCGCGCCAGCTTGGCCACGTGCTGGGCGAGGTCGCCCGAGCGCTCCAGGTCGGCCGACATCCGCAGCGAGGTGACGACGATGCGCAGGTCGGTGGCGACGGGCTGCTGCCGGGCGAGCAGCGCTATCGCCTTCGCCTCCAGGTCGTGCTGCAGCTGGTCGACCTTCTGGTCGTTCTCGATGACGCTCTCGGCCAGCTTCAGGTCGGAGTCGAGGATGGCGGTCGTGGCGCGCCCGATCGCCGACCCGACCAGCCGGGCCATCTCCACCAGGCTGTCGCCGATCGAGTCAAGTTCCTCGTGGTACGCGTCCCGCATCAGGATTCCCTCTCGTACGTCATTCTTGGGGTTCCGGGGGCCAGGACCGGCCGTGGAACCGGCGCTGCGAACCCCACGGTGCCACGGTCCGCCCCGTACGCGTCGGATTCCGCCATCTCAAATGAACCACCACTGGCTCCTAGGTGAACTCTGGGCGACGAGTGTTCGAGCTCGCACCTCGATGGCTGTGGTCAGGCCGGATCCCGTGCCTAACCTGGACGCATGGACGTGAACGCGGCGGTCGCCGCAGCGGCAGCGATCGCCGGGGTGCTCACCGGTGTCATCGCCATGCTGGCGTTCCGCTGGAGCGAGCGCGACCAGGCACGGCCCACCCGCACCTCCCTGCACACCGACCCCGTACTGCCTCCCGGCGTGGACACGGTCCTGTCGGTGCTGCGCTCGTCGGCCGTCGTCCTCGACGAGGCCGACGCCGTCGTCAAGGCCAGCTCGGCGGCGTACGCCCTCGGGCTCGTCCGTGGCGGAAAACTGGCCGTCGAGCCGATGCTCAAGATGGCCCGGGACACCCGGCGCGACGGCGAGATACGGCAGGTCGAACTGGATCTGCCGAGGCGTGGCACCGGTCGGGGAGAGGCCCTCGCGGTCTCCGCACGGGTGGCCCCCCTCGGCTCCCGGCTGGTCCTCCTCCTCGTCGAGGACCTCACCGAGGCCCGCAGGATCGAGGCGGTCCGCCGGGACTTCGTGGCGAACGTCAGCCATGAGCTGAAGACCCCGGTCGGCGCGCTCTCCCTGCTCTCCGAAGCGGTCATGGACGCCGCCGACGACCCGGAGGCGGTGGAGCGGTTCGCCGGGCGGATGCAGATCGAGGCCACCCGGCTGACCAACCTGGTGCAGGAGCTCATCGACCTGTCGCGGGTCCAGAACGACGACCCGTTGGAGGACGCCGAACCGGTCGGCGTGGACGAACTGGTCGCCGAAGCCGTCGACCGCTGCCGTCACCAGGCCGGCACCAAGCAGATCACCATGGCCGCCGGCGGCAGCGCCGACCTGCGTGTCTGGGGCAACCGCGGCCAGCTGGCCGCCGCCCTCGGCAACCTGGTCGAGAACGCCGTCAACTACTCGCCCGCCCGCACCCGCGTCGGCATAGCCGCCCGCCGCGTGAACGCACCCGGCGGCGACTCGATCGAGATCTCGGTGACCGACCAGGGCATCGGGATCTCCGACAAGGACAAGGAGCGCATCTTCGAGCGCTTCTACCGTGTCGACCCGGCCCGTTCCCGCCAGACGGGTGGTACGGGCCTCGGGCTCGCGATCGTCAAGCACGTGGCCGCCTCGCACGGCGGGGAGGTCACGGTGTGGAGCGCCGAGGGACAGGGCTCCACCTTCACGCTGCGGCTGCCCGAGGCGGCGGTCGCCGCACGCGACCGCGACCGGGCACGCCGGCATCCGGATCCCGACGACCCGGACGGCCTCGAAGGCTTCGACGCCCTCGACGACCTGGACGACCTCAACGACGAGGACGGGCAGGCCGGCGGTACCTCCCACTCCCCTTCCCCCACCCCGTCCCGCCCCTCATCCCCCGATTCGACCGCGTACCAGACGCTTTCCGCCCCGGAGGTCCTTCCGTGACCCGAGTGCTCGTCGTCGAGGACGAGGAGTCCTTCTCCGACGCCCTGTCGTACATGCTCCGCAAGGAGGGCTTCGAGGTCGCCGTCGCGACCACCGGGCCCGACGGACTCGACGAGTTCGAGCGCAACGGCGCCGACCTCGTCCTCCTCGACCTGATGCTGCCGGGGCTGCCCGGTACGGAGGTGTGCCGGCAGCTGCGCGGCCGCTCCAACGTCCCCGTGATCATGGTGACCGCCAAGGACAGCGAGATCGACAAGGTCGTCGGGCTGGAAATAGGAGCCGACGACTACGTCACCAAGCCGTTCTCCTCGCGCGAGCTGGTCGCCCGCATCCGCGCCGTCCTGCGCCGCCGGGGCGAGCCGGAGGAGGTCACCCCGGCCGCGCTGGAGGCGGGCCCGGTCCGGATGGACGTCGACCGTCACGTCGTCACCGTCTCCGGCTCCAAGGTCGACCTCCCGCTCAAGGAGTTCGACCTCCTGGAGATGCTCCTGCGCAACGCCGGCCGCGTCCTCACCCGCATGCAGCTCATCGACCGGGTCTGGGGCGCCGACTACGTCGGCGACACCAAGACCCTCGACGTCCACGTCAAGCGCCTCCGCGCCAAGATCGAGCCCGACCCGGGGGCGCCCCGGTACCTGGTGACTGTTCGGGGGCTGGGCTACAAGTTCGAGCCGTAGACCGGGTTTCGTTCCGGTCGGCGGACGGAGTCCGGCGCAGCGTCCCGCTGCCCGCGCAGCGGTGCGAGGGATGCGTCGGGGACGGTGCTCGAGCCCGGCCCGGGGGCGCCCCGGTACCTGGTGACTGTTCGGGGGCTGGGCTACAAGTTCGAGCCGTAGAGCGGGTTTCGTTCCGGTCGGCGGACGGAGTCCGGCGCAGCGTCCCGCTGCCCGCGTAGCGGTGCGAGGGATGCGTCGGGGACGGTGCTCGAGCCCGGCCCGGGGGCGCCCCGGTACCTGGTGACTGTTCGGGGGCTGGGCTACAAGTTCGAGCCGTAGAGCGGGTTTCGTTCCGGTCGGCGGACGGAGTCCGGCGCAGCGTCCCGCTGCCCGCGTAGCGGTGCGAGGGATGCGTCGGGGACGGTGCTCGAGCCCGGCCCGGGGGCGCCCCGGTACCTGGTGACTGTTCGGGGGCTGGGTTACAAGTTCGAGCCGTAGAGCGGGTTTCGTTCCGGTCGGCGGACGGAGTCCGGCGCAGCGTCCCGCTGCCCGCGTAGCGGTGCGAGGGGTGCGTCGGGGACGGTGCTCGAGCCCGGCCCGGGGGCGCCCCGGTACCTGGTGACGGTTCGGGGGCTGGGTTACAAGTTCGAGCCGTAGACCGGGGTTCGTTCCGGTCGGCGGACGGAGTCCGGCGCAGCGTCCCGCTGCCCGCGCAGCGGTGCGAGGGGTGCGTCGGGGACGGTGCTCGAGCCCGGCCCGGGGGCGCCCCGGTACCTGGTGACGGTTCGGGGGCTGGGCTACAAGTTCGAGCCGTAAACCGGTTTCCGGTATGTACGACGAGGGCGGCACCCCGCATGGGATGCCGCCCTCGTCGTGTGTGTACGGGGCTCAGTGGCCGGCGGTCGCGGTCTCGGAGGCCGTGGCCGTCGGGGACGGCGACTCGGTGCCGCCCGTGGCCGGGGACTCGGTGGCCGTCGCGGTCTCCGAGGGGGACTCCGCCGGGGCGCTCGGGACGTCGGTGGGGCCCCAGCTGGAGAAGTAGCTCTCGGCCGGGACGACGAAGGCCCGCAGGCTCACCGCGCCGGTGTTGCTCAGGGTGAAGGTGGTCTTCTGGGCGTTGCCGCTGATGGATTCGGCGTCGGGATGCTCCAGGACGGCGGAGGCGTTGCCCTCGCCGCCGATGACGACGGAGCCGCCGGCCGGGACGGTCAGCTCCTTCTGGCCCTCGGCGGGGGAGAGCTTCGCGGCGCCGAGGCCCTCGACGTCGACCGAGTCCAGCGTCTGGGCCTTGTCGCCGGTGTTGAAGATGGTCGCGGAGACGGCGACCGGCCCGCCCTCGGCGGGGTCGGGCTGGGTGATGACGACCGCGTTCTGGATCTTGATGTCGCCTACGCTGGTGGCGGCGTTGTCCGGCTTGATCTCCAGGGTCTGGGAGTCGTTGCCGGCGCCGCAGGCGGCGAGCGAGGCGATCGAGAACGCGATGGCGGAAGCGGCGAGGGCGCCGCGTCGAAGGCTGCTGCTCACGGCGGCGGCATCTCCTTGAACGCACACGGGCAGCTCACCTGGTGATAAAGCCGCCCTAAGGGTCTGTCAGCGGCCTTAGGTTACCGAGCCGTTCCCGCGCCGCCGCACCCGACCCGCCTCTAACGCGTTCCGGCGGCTCCACGGCCCCCGAGCCCACTGGTCGTCACACCCGTCACGCCACTCACAAGCGACCCGCCGGCCACTCCGACTTCACCCTTGCTCTTCCTGCTCGTCCGTCATTCACATAAGCGCGTCCGGCCTCCGCTTAAGCGCCCTCGCGCTCCGCTCGCGGATTTTCCGTGAAGGAATGCGCGACGGTCCGGGAAATTGATCACGGGTCCGCTCGAACCGTCGTTGATCAATTCCGGAAACGATCCGTATCCGGCCACGGTCACCGAACGGAGTAGCGGAAGTCGCACGCTTGGAAGCGGACATATGTGGACGTTCGGCCGTCCGGAGCGGGCTCCGGATGCGTGTAACGTACGCGTTTCACCCCCCTCGGAGAGCCGCTCCGACCTGCGAATACCTGCTTCCGCGGACTGTCCGAAGCACGTTCCTGTTGCTGTTGTCAAGCCCCGAGATATGCCCTGACCTGCGAAAACGCCATTCAGGAACCGCAGTTTCCGTGTTACCCTGGATAGCCACGGAAGGGGTACCTGTCACATGACGTTCAAGGTTGGCGACACCGTGGTCTATCCCCATCACGGGGCCGCGCTGATCGAGGCCATCGAAACTCGCCAGATCAAAGGCGTGGACAAGACCTACTTGGTGCTGAAGGTCGCCCAGGGTGACCTGACGGTGCGTGTGCCAGCGGACAATGCGGAGTTCGTCGGCGTGCGTGATGTGGTCGGTCAGGACGGGCTGGACCGGGTCTTCGAGGTGCTGCGCGCGCCGTACGCCGAGGAGCCCACGAACTGGTCGCGTCGCTACAAGGCAAATCTGGAGAAGCTCGCCTCCGGCGATGTCATCAAGGTCGCGGAAGTCGTGCGTGACCTGTGGCGTCGTGAGCGCGAGCGCGGACTCTCCGCCGGTGAGAAGCGCATGCTCGCCAAGGCCCGCCAGATCCTGGTGAGCGAACTCGCCCTCGCGGAGAACACCAACGAGGACAAGGCCGAGGCCCTGCTCGACGAGGTTCTCGCGTCCTGACGCCGGCGTAAGCCAGCCTCAGCACTGAAGAACACCGAAAATGCCGCGGTGCCCGATGACGTATTTCCCGTCGCCGGGCGCTGCGGCATGTTCGCGTCCGGCAAGACCGCGCCACGCCGGGCCCGCCGACGCCGAGCCTGCTGATGCCGACCCTCTGCCGACTCTCGGGGCCGACTCTCGCGAAGAGAGATCCCCCGATACTCGGATACTCGGGAGGAGATCTCCCGATACTTTGCGTGCCGAGCCCGGGCAGCGCTCGACCGGCGCGTCACGGAAGGGTCCGGTCAAGGCGTCGCGCCCGGCACGCTGTCTCCGTACCCAACTAGGCCGAGCACACAAACCTGACAGGAACCGATGTCTGACGATTCGCGTCCCTCGCCCGCGCCCGCCCGCACGGCCGCGGTGATTCCGGCCGCCGGCCGGGGTGTACGCCTCGGTCCGGGCGCCCCCAAGGCGCTCCGCGCGCTGAACGGCACGCCCATGCTGATCCACGCGGTGCGCGCGCTCGCCGCCTCCCGCGCCGTCTCCCTCGTGGTCGTCGTGGCCCCGCCGGACGGCGCCGCCGAGGTCAAGTCGCTGCTCGACGCGCACGCGCTGCCCGACCGCACCGACTTCCTCGTCGTGCCCGGCGGCGACACCCGCCAGGAGTCCGTGCGTCTCGGCCTGGACGCGCTGCCGCCCGAGTACGACATCGTCCTCGTCCACGACGCCGCCCGCCCGCTCGTCCCCGTGGACACGGTCGACGCCGTCATCGAGGCCGTACGCGACGGCGCCCCGGCCGTCGTCCCGGCCCTGCCGCTCGCCGATACCGTCAAGGAGGTCGAACCGGCCGCCGCCCCCGGCGAGCCCGAGCCGGTCGTCGCCACCCCGGTCCGCGCCCGGCTGCGCGCCGTACAGACCCCGCAGGGCTTCGACCGGGCCACCCTGGTCCGCGCCCACGAAACGGTCACCGAGGACGTCACCGACGACGCGAGCATGGTCGAGCAGCTCGGCCTCACCGTCGTGGTCGTCCCCGGCCACGAGGAGGCCTTCAAGGTCACCCGCCCGCTGGACCTGGTCCTCGCCGAGGCGGTCCTGGCCCGCAGGAGGCTCAACGATGGCTTCTGAGACACCCATGGCGCTTCCCCAGGTCGGCATCGGCACCGACATCCACGCCTTCGAGGAGGGCCGCGAGCTGTGGTGCGCCGGCCTGAAGTGGGAAGGCGAGGGCCCGGGCCTGGCCGGCCACTCCGACGCCGACGTCGTCGCGCACGCCGCCTGCAACGCGCTGTTCTCGGCGGCGGGACTGGGCGACCTGGGACAGCACTTCGGCACCGGCCGCCCGGAGTGGTCCGGCGCGTCCGGCGTCACGCTGCTGACGGAGGCCGCCCGGATCGTCCGCGAGGCCGGCTTCACCATCGGCAACATCGCCGTCCAGGTCGTAGGACCGCGCCCGAAGATCGGCAAGCGCCGCGACGAGGCACAGAAGCTGCTGTCGGAGGCCGCCGGAGCCCCGGTCTCGGTGTCGGGCGCGACGACGGACGGACTGGGCTTCCCGGGCCGCGACGAGGGGTTGATGGCGGTCGCGACCGCCCTGGTCGTCCGCACCGGCTGACATATGCCGACGCATGTCACGAATGTGTGGCCCTTGGGGGATCGGGCTCGGGGCATCGCCCCGCGCCCACTACCCTGGAGTGGTGACCATTCGCCTGTACGACACCAGCGCCCGGCAGATCCGTGACTTCACCCCGCTCCAGCCGGGTTGTGTCTCGATCTACCTGTGTGGCGCCACCGTGCAGGCGGCCCCGCACATCGGGCACATCCGCTCGGGCCTGAACTTCGACATCATGCGCCGCTGGTTCGAGTACCGCGGCTACGACGTCACGTTCATCCGCAACGTCACCGACATCGACGACAAGATCATCGCCAAGTCGCACGACCAGGGCCGCCCCTGGTGGTCCATCGGCTACGACAACGAGCGGGCGTTCAACGACGGCTACCAGGCCCTCGGTTGCCTCCCGCCCACGTACGAGCCGCGCGCCACCGGGCACGTCCCCGAGATGATCGAGATGATGCGCGGTCTGATCGAGCGCGGTCACGCCTACGAGGCGGACGGCAACGTCTACTTCGACGTGCGCTCCTTCCCGGGCTACCTGGAACTCTCCAACCAGGACCTGGACGACCTGCGCCAGCCCTCCGGCGACGGCGAGACCGGCAAGCGCGACCAGCGCGACTTCGCGCTCTGGAAGTCCGTGAAGCCGGGCGAGCCGAGCTGGGAGACCCCGTGGGGCCGCGGCCGTCCCGGCTGGCACCTGGAGTGCTCGGCGATGGCCCACAAGTACCTGGGCCCCGCCTTCGACATCCACGGCGGCGGCCTCGACCTGATCTTCCCGCACCACGAGAACGAGATCGCCCAGGCCAAGGCCTTCGGCGACGAGTTCGCGCGGTACTGGGTGCACAACGCCTGGGTCACCATGAGCGGCGAGAAGATGTCGAAGTCGCTGGGCAACAGCGTCCTCGTCTCCGAGATGGTCAAGCAGTGGCGCCCGATCGTGCTGCGCTACTACCTCGGCACCCCGCACTACCGCTCGATGATCGAGTACAGCGAGGAGTCGCTGCGCGAGGCCGAGTCGGCGTTCGGGCGGATCGAGGGCTTCGTGCAGCGCGTGATCGAGCTGGCCGGGGGCGTCGTCGAGCCCGCCGCCGAGGTGCCGCCGGCCTTCGCCGAGGCGATGGACGACGACCTGGGCGTCCCCCAGGCCCTCGCCGTCGTGCACACCACCGTCCGGCAGGGCAACTCCGCCCTCGCCGCAGACGACAAGGAAGCCGCCGTGGCCCGCCTCGCCGAGGTCCGTGCCATGCTCGGCGTCCTCGGACTCGACCCGCTCGACCCGCACTGGGCCGGTGAGGCCGACCGGGGCGACGATCTGCACGGCGTGGTCGACAGCCTCGTACGTCTGGTCCTGGACCAGCGGGAGGCGGCCCGCGCGCGCAAGGACTGGACGACCGCGGACGCCATCCGCGACCAGCTCAACCAGTCCGGGCTGACCATCGAGGACAGCCCGCAGGGACCGCGCTGGACGCTCGGTCCGCGGTAGCACCCGCCGTTGATCGATTGTGCCGCCCGGCCCCCCGGGCGGCACACTGCATATACGTACACACGCACGCTTCACACAGACAGGTAGGTCATGGCAGCCAACAACCGCCGCATGTCCGGCAAGAAGGGCGCGCAGGTCGGCAGTGGCGGCCAGCGACGCCGGGGCCTGGAGGGCAAGGGCCCGACCCCGCCCGCCGAGATGCGCAAGGGGCACAAGAAGAACCGCATCGCCACCGCCAAGGCCAAGCAGGTCCAGCGCCGTCCGGTGGCGCGCGGCCGGGGCGGCAAGGGCACCTCCGAGATGGTCGTCGGTCGCAACCCGGTCGTCGAGGCGCTGCGCGAGGGCGTGCCGGCCTCCACCCTCTACGTCCAGCAGTTCATCGACAACGACGAGCGGGTGCGCGAGGCGCTGCAGCTCGCGGCCGAGCGCGGCGGCATCAACCTCATGGAGGCCCCGCGCCCCGAGCTGGACCGCATGACGAACGGCCTCAACCACCAGGGTCTCGTCCTCCAGGTCCCGCCGTACGAGTACGCGCACCCCGAGGACCTCGCCGACGCCGCGTACGACGCGGGTGAGGACCCGCTGATCGTCGCCCTGGACGGGGTCACCGACCCGCGCAACCTGGGCGCCGTCGTCCGCTCCGTCTCCGCCTTCGGCGGCCACGGCGTGGTCGTCCCCGAGCGCCGCGCGGCCGGCATGACCGCCGGCGCCTGGAAGACGTCCGCCGGTACGGCCGCCCGCACGCCGGTCGCCCGCGCCACCAACCTCACCCGCGCCCTGGAGGCGTACAAGAAGGCCGGCATCGTGGTCGTCGGCCTGGCCGCCGACGGCGAGGCCGAGGTCGGTGAACTCGAGGCCCTGGACGGCCCGGTCGTCATCGTCGTGGGCAGCGAGGGCAAGGGCCTGTCCCGACTGGTCGGCGAGACCTGCGACTTCCGGGTACGGATCCCGATGCCGGGTGGCGCGGAATCGCTCAACGCGGGTGTGGCGGCGGGGATCGTGCTGTACGAGGCGGCCCGGCGACGGGCCTGACGGCAGTCGGCGCAGACAGGCGCAGGGCCTGAACGGGCTTGCGTGTGCTCACCCCAACGGGTTAATTCCGGCGGGTAGTGCAACCTTGACGGAGTCCGGACAGATCCGGCGGGTCAAAGCAGTGTCCTAACCACACGTCACTCGGTTAGATGAGTGTGGACACCAGAACACCCCGCACACCCACGGGGGATCGCTCGTCGGGATTCACCTCCGGGATCGACGACGCTCCCGCGCTGAGCATGGTGAAGGTGCCGAGCGATCCGGCGCAGGTCATCGTCAATCACGCGAGTTTCCGCGTGCAGCTGGGCGCCTCGGCGCGGCGTCACCAGAACCCGCGGATCGCCCGGCACGCCAGCGCCGTCGAGGACACCGCGCGCATCCCCGTCGTCGGTACGGCGGGCAGAGCGGGCGCCGCCTCCGGTGCCCGCCGCCGGCCCGTCGTCTGGAGCGGCCAGACCGCCCCGGACGACACCGGCGCCCACCGGCTGCTGCAGGCGGTGCGGGCAGGCAGCGTGGGCCACGGCGAACAGCCCGGGGCCGACGCCGGAGCCACCCAGGTCATCCCCCGCGTCGGCGACCCCTACGGCGGCGACCTCACCGCCCAGACCCTCGAGACCCCCATCGTCGGTGCCCAGCGCGCCCCCGTCGCCGGCGAGCACCGCCTTCTGCCGAACATGCGCACCGTCGGCAGCGCCTACGACGAACCCCCCTACGACGACGCCGAGTTCGAGGACTTCGGGGAGGCGCTCGCGGAGGCGGCCGAGCCGCGCAGCAGGCGCCACGCGAACGACGGCGACCCCGCCCGGCACGCCTACTACCCCGGCCGGCGCATGAACCTGGGAGTGGTCCTCCTCCCGCTCCGCGTCTTCCTCGGCTTCATCTCCGTCTACGCCGGCATGGGCAAGCTGTGCGACCCCGTCTACTTCGACGGCGGCAAGCGCGGCTCCATGGTGAAGTGGCTCAACACCCTGCACCCCTGGGAAGTCGCCGAGCCGCTGCGCCAGTTCGCCCTGCACCACCCCGTGGGCTCCGGGCTCGTCATCGCCTTCCTCCAGGTCGTCGTGGGCGTCCTCACGGTCCTGGGCTGCTGGCAGCGCGTCGCGGCGGTCGTCGGCGCCGGACTCTCGGCCGCGCTCATCGTCACCGTCAGCTGGAAGACCGTCCCGGTCTACGACACCCCCGACATCATCTACCTCGCCGCCTGGTCCCCGCTGATCATCGCCGGCGCCCCCGTCTACTCCGTCGACGGCCGCCTCGCCGCGGGAGCCTGGCGGCGCCTCGGCCCCCGCTCCGACCTGTGGGAGCTGCGCCGGTACGTCCTGCGCCGCGGCGCCCTGGTCACCGCGATCGCCGTCGGACTGACCCTGCTGATCGGCTCCCTGCTCGGCGGTGCCGTCCGCGACGCCGACCGGGTCGTCGTCCCCGGCCCCGGCGAGGCCCCGCGCAACGAGCTGCCCGGCTCCCCGCTCCCCGAGGAGTCCGACACCCGCGAGGCCGACCGCAGCCCCGAGGCGTCCACCTCGCCCACCCAGGGCGCGACGTCGGCGGCCCCGACGGCCGGCACGTCCGGCACGCCGACCGCCCGCGACACCGCCACCACCGGCGCGGGTGCGGGCGCGCCCAGCCAGACCCAGGGCACGGCGGGACAGGCTCCGCCGCAGCAGTCCGCCACGACGGGCGGCGGCCAGGCACCGAGCACCAGCTCCGGGCCCGCGTCGGGTGGCTCCACGAGTACCTCCGGTGGTTCGACCGGTGGTACGTCGGGTGGATCCTCGTCTTCCGGTCAGCCTGGGCTGGTGGGGGGTCTGCTGGGGTAGCGGTTGGGGGCTGGCTGCGGGCCGGTGGGGGCTGGTCGCGCCCGCGCGGCGGTAGCCGCATATCGACACAGCCCCGCGCCCCTAAAAAGCCACAGGTGCCGTGCGCTCATCAGCGCACGGCACCTGTGCTTTTGCTTTTAGGGGCGCGGGGCTGCATCAATGTGCGGCTCCGCCGCGTGGGCGCGAACGACCCCCACCGGCCCGCAGCCGAACGACGGCCCAACGGTCAACGACCGAGCGCCGCCAGCTCCTTCGCCGCCTCCGTCAGATCCTTCGCCGTGTCGATGGCCCGCCAGTACGCCCCCTGCGGAATGGGGAACCCGGCCAACCGCCGCTCACGGGCGAGATGAGGGAACGTCGTCCGCTCGTGATCCCCCCGCTCGGGCAGCAGCCCGGCGAACTCGGGTGAGAAGACGTACACGCCCGCATTGATCTCGTACGTCGTCGGCGGCGCCTCGATGAAGTCGGTGATGTGACCGAAGCCGTCGGTCTTGACCGCGCCCCACGGAATGCGCGGCCGCGCCAGCGCCAGAGTGGCGACGGCGTCGCGCTCGGTGTGGAAGTCGGCCATCTCGCGGAGCGAGAAGCGGGTCCAGATGTCGCCGTTGGTGGCGTACCAGGGCCGGTCCGGGTGGGGGAGACGGGCGGCCGCGTACTTCAGGCCGCCGCCGCGGCCGAGGGGCTCGCTCTCGACGACCGTAGTGACGTTCACCGGCAGGTCGGCCGTCTTCAGCCAGTCCTGCAGGACCTCGGCGAGATGGCCGCAGGAGACGACGACGTCGGTGACGCCCTCCTCGGCGAGCCAGCCCAGCTGGTGGCCGATGATCGGCGTCCCCGTCCCGGGGATCTCGACCATCGGCTTGGGCCGGTCGTCGGTGTAAGGACGCAGCCGGGATCCCTGGCCACCGGCCAGGACGACGGCTTGCGTGGGGCGGGACACGGCGTGCGGATGGGTCATGGCCGCACTGTACGCGGCGAGGGTTGCGGGACGTGCGGCTCCCCCGTCGGGGAGGAGAGCCGCACGTCAACGCATGGGAGCAGTACCGGGAGCCCTACGGGAGCCGCGGGCGGCCCACGGCGGCTCGGGGGCTCAGCTGTGGGCCGCCAGGACGCCCGAGGCGAAGGAGGTGTCGCAGACGGGGCGGGCGAAGGACTGGGCACGCGAGGGGCCGTAGATGCGCACCGCCGCCCGGCCCAGGGCGCGGGCGATGGAGGTGCAGTGCTTCGCCAGTGACGGCTTGCCGTTCACGGCCGCCTGGAGGTGGGTCAGGGCGGTGCCCGGGTCCTTCTCCTGGAGCTCGGTCAGCAGCTGGTCGCGCAGCACGTCCTGCGGGGCCTGGGCGGCGCCGTGGGAGGAGTGCTGCGCGGCGGAGACGTCGGAGGCGGTGAGCACCGAATCCGAGGGGTCCCCCGACCAGTTCACCCGGGTGACCGCGAGGGTTCCCGAGAGCACCATGACGACGGGCAGGACGAGGGCGAGCGAGCGGCCGATCCGGCGGGCTGGGCCGCCCTGGCCGCGTTGCGTGCGCTGGGTGGAGTGGTTCGAGGAGTGCTTCACGCGTGAGAGGGTAGCGCCCCGTAATCATTCAGCGACATTTGGTCACTCGGACGGGGGATGAAGTGGTGTCTCTTCTGGGGTAAGACGTTGACGGCCGTTGGGCCGGACGAGGGTCAATGTCTGGTGTGCCGGGGTATTTCCGGGCAGCGAGAAGGGCCCCGCAGCCTGCTGCGGGGCCCTTCTCGTCAACCGGGGTGAAGACCGAACCGTCAGTCGGAGAGGCGCGCGCCCGTCGACGTCGAGAACACGTGGGTCTCGCCCGCGCGCGGGACGACGTGCAGCGTGCTGCCCTTCTCCGGGACGTCACGGCCGCCGACGCGGACCACGAGGTCCTTGGACTCGCCGCCGACCTGGGCGGTGCCGTAGACGAAGGCGTCGGAGCCGAGCTCCTCGACCACGTTCACGGTGACCGCGAGACCCGTGTCGGAGTCGGTCGTCACGTCGAAGTGCTCGGGGCGGACACCCACGGTGACCGTCTTGTCGGTGGCGGCGGAGAGCGCGTCACGCTGCACCGACACGACCGAGTTGCCGAACTTCACACCGCCGTCGGTGATCGGCACCTCGACCAGGTTCATCGCGGGGGAGCCGATGAAGCCGGCCACGAAGAGGTTGGCGGGCTTGTCGTACATGTTGCGCGGGGTGTCGACCTGCTGGAGCAGACCGTCCTTGAGGACCGCCACACGGTCGCCCATCGTCAGGGCCTCGACCTGGTCGTGGGTGACGTAGACGGTGGTGATGCCCAGGCGGCGCTGGAGGGACGCGATCTGCGTACGCGTCGACACACGGAGCTTGGCGTCCAGGTTGGACAGCGGCTCGTCCATGAGGAAGACCTGGGGCTCACGCACGATGGCGCGACCCATGGCGACACGCTGGCGCTGACCGCCGGAGAGCGCCTTCGGCTTGCGGTCCAGGTACTCGGTGAGGTCGAGGATCTTCGCGGCCTCCTCGACCTTCTGCCGGATCTCCGCCTTGTTGACGCCGGCGATCTTGAGCGCGAAGCCCATGTTGTCGGCGACGGTCATGTGCGGGTAGAGCGCGTAGTTCTGGAACACCATGGCGATGTCCCGGTCCTTGGGCGGCAGGTGCGTGACGTCGCGGTCACCGATGCGGATGGCGCCGCCGTTGACGTCCTCGAGCCCCGCGAGCATCCGGAGCGAGGTGGACTTGCCGCAGCCGGACGGGCCGACCAGGACGAGGAACTCGCCGTCCGCGATCTCGATGTCGAGGCCGTCG
This sequence comes from Streptomyces sp. NPDC096132, assembly GCF_044763345.1. Taxonomy (NCBI): domain Bacteria; kingdom Bacillati; phylum Actinomycetota; class Actinomycetes; order Kitasatosporales; family Streptomycetaceae; genus Streptomyces; species Streptomyces sp. NPDC096132. The sequence goes on along the minus strand of NZ_JBIWGA010000006.1, from coordinate 347,024 downwards.
ACGGCGGGCTTGGTGGAACCCGGGTAGATCCGGGTCGCCTTGTCGAACGTGACAGTGGCCATGGCTCAGAGGCCCCCTTCTACCGGCAGGAACGTGCCGGACGATCCGTTGTAGGAAGGTGGTTGGTGTAGTCCACACGAGTGAACTGGCCTGGACGCTACCTGGCGCTCACCCGATCTGTCAGTACCCGCAGCCATGTGAACTTCGCGGAAATTTTCGACAGGCCGCCCCTGCGACCTGGGTACACTGCACGGGCACGCACGTCACCCACGTCCGCGCACGCCTCCTTAGCTCAGCTGGTAGAGCACCGCTCTTGTAAAGCGAAGGTCGTCGGTTCGAGTCCGACAGGGGGCTCCATCGCCGCTCGTGTCAGCGGTCTCGTAGGCGGCGGCCTGTTTCCAGGTCGGTCGGGGACGGTGGGTTGTCGTCCTCGAGGTTCCAGAGGGTGTTCTGGAGGAGGCGGGCCAGGGTCCAGGCGCGGGCGTTCTCCCGGTCCAGGTTCAGGACCTCGGTCATCGCGTCGAAGCGCCAGAGGACGTCGGCGGGGTCGAAGCGGTTTCTCAGGGCGGGCCACAGTTCGAAGGCCGGGGTGCCTGCGAGGGGCTTGGGGTCGATGGCCAGCCAGGGGGTGTGGTCGGCGGCGAGGACGTTGTCGTAGTGCAGGTCCCAGTGGAGGAGGCGGTCGCCGGGGGTCGCCGACACCTCGCGCAGGGCGGACGCGCAGTCGGTGAGCAGGCGGCGGTCCCGGGGGTCGGGGACTCGGTCGAGGGCTCGGGGGGTCCGCTCCAGCATGGACCGGGCGATGTCGTCGAGCCGGCGTATGGCGGGTGGCGCGGGGATCGAGGTCAGGCGCTCCAGCAGGTGGGCGATGACCGGTACCGCCTCGTGGACGTCGATGTGGGACAGGGTCCGGGTGGGGTCGAGGCGTTCGAGGAGCATGGTGCCCGTCCGGCTGTCGTGGCGGAGGAGGCGGACGGCGTGGTGGCCGTCCCAGAGGCGCAGGGCGATCGGCTCGCCCACTGTTTCCTCGTCCAGCAGTTGCAGCTTGAGCACGGCCCGGGTGCGGTCGGTGGTGGTGACGACCGGGAGGACCAGGGCGCACATGCCGTGCAGGGACGGTCCGTCGATCCGCAGGTCCCAGCGGTCCAGGAACTCCGCGACCAGGTCGGGCAGTCCCGCGACGAACGCCCGGCCGGCCTCGCCGTTGATCTTTACCTGTTCTGTCACCAGGGCGCCCGGAATGTCGATCACCTTCCGGACGATACTTGCGGTTGTGAATCGGCTCCCGCGGTTTTCCGGTGCGCGGCGGGCGGTGTGGGCGTATGTCCGCAGCGCGCCCGGCACGTATGTGTGGCTGGGGATCCTGTTCTTCACCACGGTCGCCCTGCACCACATGTCCCCGGAGTTCGAGCGGGAGTTCCTGCGGCAGCGGTCGACCAATCTTCATGAGCTGTCCCGGCACCCCGTACGGGTGCTGGTCGCGAGCGCGATGTGGATCGACGGCGGGTACTGGCTGCCGTACGCGGTGCTGTACTCGGTGTTCCACGCCCAGGTGGAGCGATGGCTGGGGACCCTGCGCTGGCTGGTGGTGTGCGGGGCGGCGCATGTGCTGGCGACGCTGGTCAGCGAGGGTGCGCTGCTGGTGGCGATCCGGGACGGGATCGCGCCGGCGTCGGCGGTCAACACCCTCGATGTGGGGGTGAGTTACGCGCTGGCGGGGGTGGCGGCGGTGCTCGGGTACCGGATCCGGGCGCCGTGGCGGTACGCGTATCTGGCGGTCCTGCTCGGCTTCTTCGCCGTTCCGCTGGCCGCCGGGCCGACCTTCACCGACTTCGGTCACTTCGTCGCCGTACTCGTCGGTCTCGGCTGCCGTCCGCTGGTGGCGGGGCGGGCAGGAGTGCGGAATCCGAAGGAGACAGGGGGCGTTTCTCCGGATAACGTCCGGCCATGAGCACCTCGGCAAGCGATGTCGTGAACGGCGGGATCTCCTTCTGGTACGCGGACGACGGTCTTCCGGCGGTACGGGAGCCGCTCGGCGCCGATGTGTCCGCCGACGTCGTGATCGTCGGCGGCGGGTACACGGGGCTGTGGACGGCGTACTACCTGAAGAAGGCGGCGCCCGCGCTCAGGGTCGTCGTCCTGGAGCAGAGGTTCTGCGGGTACGGGGCCTCCGGGCGCAACGGCGGCTGGCTGTACAACGGCGTCGCGGGCCGTGACCGGTACGCCGCCCTGCACGGCCACGAGGCCGCCGTACGACTGCAGCGGGCCATGAACGACACCGTCGACGAGGTCGTGCGGGTGGCGGCCGAGGAGGGCATCGACGCCGACGTCCACCGGGGCGGGGTCCTCGAGGTGGCCCGGACACCCGCGCAGCTGGCCCGGCTGAGGGACTTCCACGCGCACGAACTGTCGTACGGGGAGCGGGACCGTGAGCTGTACGGCGCCCGGGAGACCGCCGAGCGGGTGCGGGTGGCGGGGGCCGTCGGGTCGACGTGGACGCCGCACGGGGCGCGGGTGCAGCCGGTGAAGCTGGTGAAGGGGCTCGCGGCGGCCGTCGAGGCCCTCGGGGTGGAGGTGTACGAGTCCACGCCGGTCACGGAGATCCTCGCCGGGCGGGCCGTGACGCCGTACGGGACCGTGCGCGCGCCGTACGTGCTGCGCTGCACGGAGGGCTTCACGGCCGCGCTGAAGGGCGAGAAGCGGACCTGGCTGCCCATGAACTCCTCGATGATCGCCACCGAGCCGCTCACCGACGAGCAGTGGGCGGCCGTGGGGTGGCAGGGGCGGGAGGCGCTCGGGGACATGGCGCACGCCTATATGTACGCCCAGCGCACCGCCGACGGGCGGATCGCGCTCGGCGGGCGCGGAGTGCCGTACCGCTTCGGCTCGCGGACCGACAACGACGGGCGCACGCAGCCCGAGACGGTCGAGGCGCTGCGGGAGATCCTGGTCGGGTTCTTCCCGGCGCTCACCGGGGTGCGGATCGAGCACGCCTGGTCCGGGGTGCTGGGCGTGCCGCGCGACTGGTGCGCCACGGTCACCCTGGACCGGGCCGGCGGCCTCGGCTGGGCGGGGGGCTACGTCGGTTCCGGGGTCGCCACCGCCAACCTGGCCGGGCGGACCCTGCGCGATCTCGTCCTGCTGGACTCCGGGCAGGGCGGGAACACCGAGCTGACCGTGCTGCCGTGGGTCGGGCACAAGGTGCGCAGGTGGGAGCCGGAGCCGCTGCGCTGGCTCGGTGTGCAGGGCATGTACGCCACCTACCGGACCGCCGACCGGCGGGAGACCGAGAGGCACAGTGCCGGGTCCTCGCGGCTGGCACGGATCGCGGACCGGGTGTCCGGACGCCACTGAACCCGCCGGACGCCACCGAACCCGTTGCCCGTTGGGCTCAGCCCACCGACTCCGGTACGGCCGTGTGGGCCGGGACCTCGTGTTTCGGGGGTTTCGTCGTCACCATCAGGCCCGCGACCAGTCCGGCCAGCAGCATGATGCCGGCGGCCCACCAGATGGCGACCGTGTAGCCGTGGACGATGCCCTCGCGGGTGACGGCGTCGCGCTCGGCGGGGTTGGTGAGGTGGGCCGTGATGTAGGCGGCGCTGCTGGTGGTGGCGATCGTGTTGAGCAGTGCCGTACCGATGGAGCCGCCCACCTGCTGCGAGGTGTTGACGGTGGCCGAGGTGACGCCGGCGTCCTGCGGGGCGACCCCGGCGGTGGCCGTGGCGAAGACCGGCATGAAGGTCAGGCCCATGCCGAGACCCATCAGGAGCAGCGCGGGCAGGATCTCGGTGGCGTAGGACGAGTGCACCGTCATCTGGGTGAGGATCACCATGCCACTGGCCGCGAGGATCATGCCCGGGACCATCAGGGCGCGCGGGGCGACGCGGTTCATCAGCCGGGCGGAGATCTGGGTGGAGCCGGTGATGATCGCGAGGGTGAGGGGGAGGAAGGCGAAGCCCGTCTTCATGGGGGAGTAGCCGAGGATGACCTGCAGGTAGTAGGTCATGAACAGGAACAGGCCGAACATGCCGATGATGGCCAGCATCATGGTCAGGAAGCAGCCGGCCCGGTTGCGGTTCTTGATGATGTGCAGCGGCAGGAGCGGGCTCGGGGCCTTCGTCTGCCACCACACGAAGACCGCGAGCAGGACCGCTCCGAAGGCGAACAGCGCCAGCACGAACGGGTCGGTCCAGCCGCGGGACTCGGCCTCGCTGAAGCCGTAGACGATCGCGACCAGGCCGCCGCAGCCCAGCAGCGCGCCGGGTACGTCGAGGCCGACGCCCGGGTGGCCGGGGCGGTCGTGGAGCAGGGCGAGCGCGCCGAGGACGGCGATGATCGCGATGGGTACGTTGACGTACAGGCACCAGCGCCAGTTCAGGTACTCGGTGAGCAGTCCGCCGACGATGAACCCGATCGCGGCGCCGCTGCCGGCCAGGGCGCCGTAGATGCCGAAGGCCTTTCCGCGTTCCTTGGGGTCGGTGAACGTGGTCGTCAGCAGGCTGAGCGCGGAGGGCGCGAGGACGGCGGCGAAGGCGCCCTGGAGGGCGCGGGCGCCGAAGAGCATCCCGGGGGTGACGGCCGCGCCGCCCAGCGCGGAGGCGGCGGCGAAGCCGATCAGTCCGAGGATGAACGTGCGTTTGCGGCCCACGAGGTCGGAGATGCGGCCGCCGAGCAGCAGCAGGCCGCCGAAGGCGAGGGTGTAGGCGGTGATCACCCTCCCCCACTGCCTTAAGGGCGTGGGAGGTGCCCCCAGCGGTTGCCGTCCGACATGCCCAGGTCCTGCTGGGCGGAGGGGAGCGCGATGTTCACGATCGTCACGTCGAGGACGACCATCAGCTGAGCGAGGGCGATGATCACCAGGCCCCACCAGCGGCGGGGGTCGGGCTCCGTCGAGGGTTCACCTGTCCGGGTGACACTCATTGGCCCAGAAGACCATGGATCGGGAGGAATTGCACCCCCCTGCCGGACTCGGCTCGCAGCCGGTGTGGCTTCTGGTCGCTCATGGCTCCAGTACCACTTTTCCGATGGTTCCGCGGTTCTCCAGGGCCCGGTGTGCGGCGGCGGCCTCGGCGAGGGGGAAGCGCTGGACGGCCGGGGTGAGGCGGCCCGCGGCGGCCTCGGCGAGGGCGCGCTCCTCCAGGGCGCGGATCCCTCCGGCCCTCTCCAGCATCACCGGCCCGAGGACCCTCTCGGAGACGCCTTCGACGAAGTGGCCCTTTCCGTCGCGGATGCCCTCGGCGGACCAGCCGAACACGAGGTGCTTTCCGCCGGGACCGAGGAGGGCGACGGCCTCGCGGGCGACGTCCCCGCCGACGCCGTCGAAGACGACGGTGACGGCCCGGCCGCCCAGGTGGGCGCGGACCTTGTCCGGCCAGGAGGGGTCGTTGTAGTCGACGGCCAGATCGGTGCCGTTCGCCTCCACCTGGGCCGTCTTGAGCGGCCCGCCGGCGAGACCGACGACCGTGGCGCCGGTGTTCCCGGTGTACTGGACGAGGAGGGTGCCGATGCCTCCGGCGGCCGCCGGGACGAGGGCCACCGCGTCCGGCCCGAGCTCGGCGAACTGCAGGATCCCGAGCGCCGTACGCCCGGTGCCGATCATCGCGACGGCCTGGGCGGGGTCCAGGTTCGCCGGGATCTCGTGCAGGCGGTCGGCGTCGGTGACGGCGAGTTCGGCGTAGCCCCCGGGCGCGAACCCGAGGTGGGCGACGACGTGTTTGCCGAGCCAGGAGTCCGGGGTGCCCGCGCCGAGGGACTCGACGACACCGGCGACCTCCCGGCCGGGGACGGTGGGCAGCGGGGCCGGCGCGGGTGCGGGGCCCTGGACGCCCTCGCGCAGCGCGGTGTCCAGCAGGTGGACACCGGCGGCGCGTACGGCGATACGGACCTGGCCGGGGGCGGGGACGGGGTCGTCCACCTCCTCGTAGGTGAGGTTCTCGGCCGGGCCGAAGGCGTGCAGGCGGATGGCGTGCATCGGGGTCCCCCATCGGTTGGCGTTCTCCGTCGGCCGGCGCGGTTCGGGCCGGTCGGCGTTCTCGGGGGTCCACTCTTCAACCTCAAGCTTGCTTGAGGTCAAGGGCGGGCCGGCCCAGCGCCAGGGACACGGCGGTGAGCGCGCTGTTGAAGGACACCTCGGACAGCACACCGGGCGCCGCCACCTGGTCCCCCGCGAGATAGACGCCGTCGCCGCGGTCGACGGCGGGCCGGTCGCGCCAGCTGGTGCCGGGCAGGTCCACGGCGCCCGTACGGCCGCTCGCGACGGACTCCCGCCGCAGCGTGACCCGCTCGCGCCAGCCCTCGAAACCGAGGTCGAGCAGCTGCTCGGCGCGGGCGACGCCGTCGGCCTTCCTCTCGTGCGGGGCGACGGGGATCTGGCCCTGGAGGAGCTGCTCTCCGGCCGGGGCGAGGGTGCGGTCCTGGGCGGTGAAGCGTTCGATCCAGCCGGGGGAGTCCAGGTCGGAGACGACGAAGGCGTCACTGCGCCGGGTGCGCAGGGCGAGGTCGAGGAGGACGGTGCGCCCACTGGGCCAGGTCAGGGAGTCGTCGCGGAGCAGCCGGCGGGCGGCGTCCAGGGAGGTGGCGACGACGACCCGGGTGTCGGTGGGGAGGGTGTCGACGCGGGACAGGGTCTCCATCCGCACCCCGAGGTTCCAGGCCCGGGCGGCCATCCGGTCGATCAGGCTCGCCCAGCCGCCGCGCGGGTAGTGCGCCTCGGGCGGCAGCTTGGTCGCACGGCGCAGGCGCTCCTGCACGAAGGCGGCGGACAGGGCGCCGGGGTCGTGGTGGAAGAGGGCGACGGCGGAGTAGTTCGCGGCCGCGTCGGCGCCTTCGGGGCCGACGAGGCGGGTGGCCCAGGTGCGGAAGTCGAGGTCGACGGGGGCCTGGTGGGAGGTGCGCCGCAGCAGTTTGAGCATGCCGAAGGGCGGGGTGCGGCGCAGGACGCCGTGGTGCCTCAGCCGCAGCCGGGTGGCCTCCAGGGCGGGCAGGGGTGCGAGCGGGGGGATGAGGTCGCGCTGTTTGAGCCAGGTCCAGTGCGGGCCGCCGTTGTAGAGGGCGTGCGGTCCCTCGTTGGTGCGGTACGGCCCCTCGGCGGTCCGCGCGCGCCCGCCGAGCGTGTGGTGGGCCTCGTACACGGTGACCTTGGCGCCGGCCTCGGCGGCGGCGATCGCGGCGGTGAGGCCGGCGAAGCCGCCGCCGATGACGGTCAGGGGGTGTCGCATGGTGGGGCGCCTCTCTCTTCGGGGCTGTCGTGTGTACGACGGCCCGACGGCCCGGTTCTGTGACATCGAGGGTGTTTGTGCAGGTCGGGGGGATTGTCAGTGGCGGGGTGCACGATGGAGGGCATGGCGAGGAGAGCGAGCGGTGGGACCAGTGGGACGGGTGTGAAGCGTGCGCGGCGGCCGGAGGTGCGGCTGCCGGCGCTGGAGCCGTACGGGGGCGGGGAGCTGGAGCCCGACGGGGACTACGACGGGGTGGAGTTCCGGGCGGCGGACCTCGCCGGGCAGGACGGCGCGGGCGCCCGCTTCATGGACTGCGCCCTGACGGAGTGCGCGCTGGACGGTACGGCGCTGACCCGGGCCCGGGTCCTCGACTCGGTCCTCACCGGCGTGCGGGGCGTCGGCACGGACCTGGCGGACGCGACCCTGCGGGACGTGGAGCTCGTCGACGCCCGCCTGGGCGGCACCCAGCTGCACGGCGCGGTGCTCGAGCGCGTGCTGATCCGCGGCGGCAAGATCGACTTCCTGAACCTCCGCCAGGCGCGGCTGCGGGACGTCGTCTTCCAGTCCTGCGTCCTCGTCGAACCGGACTTCGGCGGCGCCCGCCTGGAGCGCGTCGAGTTCGTGGACTGCACGCTGAAGGCGGCCGACCTCACCGCGGCGACCCTGACGGACGTCGACCTGCGCGACGCGGCGGAGCTGGGCATCGCGGCGGGCGTGGACCGGCTGTCGGGGGCGGTGATCAGCGCGGCCCAACTGCTGGACCTGGCGCCGGTGCTGGCGGGGCAGCTGGGGATCAGGGTGGAGGGGTGAGCGGGGGGACGGGCCGGGGGTTGTGCGCGCCGCAGGGTGGGGCGGGGGTTATGCGAGCCGGAGGATGAGGCGGGGGTTATGGGAGCCGGGGAGGGGCCGGGGCTATCCGAGCCGGGGGAAGCGGGCCTGGAGGGTCCAGATCGCCGGGTTCTCGCCCAGGTCCTCGTGCAGGTCGATCAGATCGGCGAGGAGGTCGTGCAGGAAGTCGCGGGACTCGCGGCGCAGTTCGGCGTGGGAGAAGGTGAGCGGGGCCTCCTCGGCCGGCATCCAGTCGGCCTCGATGTCCACCCAGCCGAAGCGGCGCTCGAAGAGCATGCGGTCGGTGGACTCGGTGAAGTCCAGCTCCGCGTACTGCGGGCGGGAGGCGCGGGAACCCGCCGGGTCCTGGTCGATGCGCTCCACGATGTCGCACAGCGCCCACGCGAAGTCGAGCACCGGCACCCATCCCCAGGCTGTGGACAGTTCCCGGTCCGCCTTGGTGTCGGCGAGGTAGACGTCACCGCAGAACAGGTCGTGGCGCAGGGCGTGGACGTCCGCGCGGCGATAGTCCGTCTGCGGCGGATCCGGGAAGCGGTTGGAGAGGGCGTAGCCGATGTCGAGCACGTAGGCGATGGTGTCACGGTCCCGCATCCGCGCCGGGCGCGCCCATAGGATCACTGACATGTCCCGATCCGCGCGTGTTGTTCCGGCCGCCGTGTCCCTGGCCCTCGTCCTCACCCTGTCCGGGTGCGACAGCGACGACGGCGGGGACGGCGGGGCACAGGGCAGCGGCCCGCACGCGGGTGCCTCCGGGGTCGGCGACCCGTACTTCCCGAAGGCGGGCAACGGCGGCTACGACGTCTCCCACTACGGCCTGACCCTCGCCTACGACCCGGACGGCAACCGCCTCACCGGCAGGGCGGTGATCACGGCCCGCGCCACCCAGGCGCTGTCCTCCTTCGACCTCGACCTGCACGGCCTGGACGTCACGAAGGTCACCGTCGAGGGCCGAGAGGCGGCTTTCGACCGCGAGGGACAGGAACTGACCGTCCGGCCGCGGAAGGAGCCGGCCAAGGGCGAGACGTTCGAGGTGACCGTGAGCTACTCCGGCGCCCCCCGCACCATCACCGACCCGGACGGCTCAGAGGAAGGCTGGCTGCGCACCGAGGACGGAGCGCTGGCCCTGGGCGAACCGACCGGCTCCATGGCCTGGTTCCCCGGCAACCACCACCCCTCCGACAAGGCGTCGTACGACGTCGCCGTGACGGTCCCGAAGGACCTGACGGCCGTCTCCAACGGGGAGCTGACCGGCGAGCGGACGGCGAACGGCCGCACCACCTTCACCTGGCACACCGCCGAGCCGATGGCGAGCCACGCGGCGACGGTCGCGATCGGCCGGTACACCGTCACCCGCTCCACCACGAAGGACGGCCTGCCGGTGTACGTCGCGGTCGACCCGTCGCAGGTGACCGCGAGCCGTGAGGTGCTCGGCCTGCTCCCCGAGGTGATGGAGTGGGCGCAGGACAACTTCGGCCCGTACCCCTTCTCCTCCACCGGCGCGATCGTCGACCGCCCGGAGGACTCCGACTACGCCCTGGAGACCCAGAACCGCCCCGTGTACCCCGGCGCCCCCGACACCGCGACCCTCGTCCACGAGATCGCCCACCAGTGGTTCGGGGACTCGGTCACGCCCAGGACCTGGCAGGACATGTGGCTCAACGAGAGCTTCGCGACCTACGCCGAGTGGCTGTGGACGGAGGACGAGGGCGGCGACACGGCGGAGGACACCTTCACCGACCTCTACGAGCACGGCGAGGAGTCCTACGAGGACCTGTGGGACTTCCCGCCCGGCAAGCCCACGAGCGCCGCGCACATCTCCGACAACCCCGTCTACCAGCGCGGCGCGATGGTGCTGCACCGCATCCGGCAGACCGTCGGCGACGACACCTTCTACGACATCGTCCAGGGCTGGGCCGCCGCCCACCGCCACGGCAACGCCGGCAGCGCGGAGTTCACGGCGTACGTGGAGCGGCAGGCTCCTGACGAGGACTTCGACGAGATCTGGGACGACTGGCTGTACGGGGACGGGAAGCCGTCTCTCCCGGACGCGTAGGCCCTCGTCGGTCGAGGGCGTGCTCAGTCCCGCAGGCCGAGATCGCGGCGCATCGCCGTGCGGGCCGCCCAGACGGCCCGGCCGTGCTGGAGCCGACGCTCCTGGAACTCGGGGGAGTCGAGCGGGGGTTCGCCGCCAGCGAGGACGTCGAGCAGGTCCCGCAGGGTCTCGTAGACGCGCTCGATGACGTCGGACAGTTCCTGCGGGGCGCATATCAGCGCCGATTCGCGGACCTCGTCGCAGCCGGAGGCGCGGAAGGCCTCGTGCACGGCGGTCTCCCGGGCGACCCCTTCCGGGGGCCGGCTCGCCGCCGCGTACATGTCCTCGTATGCCTGCCGGTACTTCGTCAGGCAGGCCACGTAGATCTCCTTGCGCTCCTGACGGGTCCGCTCGGCCAGGTCGTGGTGCCGGCGGACCCGGTCGGCGAGCAGGGTCGAGCCGACACCGACGAACGCGCCGAGGCCGGTGGCGGCGAGGGTGGTCCACTCCATGGCGCGCTCAGACCTCGTCGCCGGACTCGAACCGGTCCAGCAGCTGGGCCAGTTGCGGCGGCCACACCGGCTCGGCGGGCGTGTGCAGTTCCTCACGGCTCCACCAGCGTGCGCCGAGGATGCCGTCCGAGGCGTGGACGGCGGCGATGTGCGGGCCGACGGGCTCCCGGCGTGGGCCACGGGCGACGTAGATGTGATCGCGCTGGTGGACATGGGTCCGCATCCGGACGAAGTCGTGCTCCCAGGTGCACAGGAGGGGACCGAGCACGAGGTCCTCCCACCCCGTCTCCTCCCGCAGCTCCCGCAGGGCCCCCTGCGCCGGGGTCTCCTCCGCCTCCAGACCACCGCCGGGCAGCGCCCAGTGGACGCCGTCCTCGGCGTTGGAGTACCGGAAGAGGAAGACGGCGCCGTCGGGGTCGAGCACGGCGACCCGGGCGGCGGGGCGCTCCCTGCGGAGCTGCTTGCGCAACACGGCACAGGCACGGCCGAGTTGGCGATCGGACCGGTGATCGATGACCTCGTACCCGAGGGCGGTCCAGAAGGCGAGTCCCTTGGGGTTGGCGTCGAGGACGGCGAGCCGCACGGCGGTACGGCCGTCGCCGCGGAACCGATCCTCCACCCCCTCGACGATCCGCCGCCCGTGCCCCTCTCCGTGCCGGCCCGCGTCGACCACCAGCAGCCCGATCCAGGGGTCGGGGTCGGCGGGGTCGGGATGCCGGGCCAGGGTGATCACCACGCCGACGAGCCGTCCTTCGGCGCGGGCGAGCAGCACCTCCACGTCAGGGTTCGCCAACTCCTCCGCGAGGGCCCTCGCCACCTGCTCCGGCCGGATGTCGTCCGGGTCCGGGAAGTCGCCGCTGAGCGCCTGGAACTCGCGGTTGGAGGCGTACAGGGCGGTCAGTTCGGTGAGGAGGGGGGCCGGGATGTCGTGGTCGGCGGTGAGGGGCAGGGATTCGAGGATCATCCGGGCAACCTACCCGGGGGTGCGCCGGAGCCCCCGGGCCATTTCCGGCCGGGGGCTCCGTGTGGTGCGTGCGGTGCGAGGGGTCGCTCAGACGTTCACACCGAAGTCCTGGGCGATGCCGACGAGGCCCGAGGCGTAACCCTGGCCGACGGCGCGGAACTTCCACTCGGCGCCGTTGCGGTAGAGCTCGCCGAAGACCATCGCCGTCTCGGTCGCCGCGTCCTCCGAGAGGTCGTAGCGGGCGATCTCGGCGCCGCCGGCCTGGTTGATGATGCGGATGTAGGCGTTGCGGACCTGGCCGAAGTTCTGCGAGCGGTTCTCCGCGTCGTAGATCGAGACCGGGAAGACGATCTTGTCGATGTCGGCCGGGAGACCCGCCAGGTTGACGTTGATCGCCTCGTCGTCGCCCGCGCCCTCACCGGTGCGGTTGTCGCCGGTGTGGACGATGGTGCTGTCCGGGGTCTGCTTGTTGTTGAAGAAGACGAAGTGGGCGTCCGAGTACACCTTGCCCTGGGGGTTGACCGCGATCGCGGAGGCGTCGAGGTCGAAGTCCGTGCCGGTGGTGGTGCGGACGTCCCAGCCGAGGCCCACGGTGACGGCGGTCAGGCCCGGAGCCTCCTTGGTGAGCGAGACGTTGCCACCCTTGGACAGGCTTACAGCCATGGTTGGGAGTCCTTCCCTCGTTGCGTACGGCTTCGTGACTGGCTTCGTACGGGCACGAAGCTACAGCTATCCCTATGAACGCAGCGAAGCGCGGTCAAGGTTCCCAGCGACTCACCTGTTTCTTTACTTTCTTTACCGAGGGATATTCGCGTGACTCGGGCCCGACCTCGGCGGGAACATGGTCGGCATGTCCGGTCCCTATCTCATCCGCGGCTCCGTCTCGCTCCCCGAGGCCGAGCTGATGTGGCGTTTCTCGCGGTCCTCGGGGCCGGGCGGGCAGCACGTCAACACCAGTGACTCGCAGGTGGAACTGCGGTTCGACCTGGCCCGTACCGAGGCCCTTCCCGAGGTGTGGAAGGCGCGGGCGCTGGAGCGGCTGGCGGGGCGACTCGTCGACGGTGTCGTCACGGTCCGTTCCTCCGAGCACCGGTCCCAGTGGCGCAACCGCGAGACCGCCGCCGTACGCCTCGCCGCGCTGCTCGCGGAGGCCACCGCGCCCCCGCCCAAGCCGCGCCGGCCCACTCGCATCCCGCGCGGGATCAACGAACGGCGGCTGCGCGAGAAGAAGCAGCGGTCCGAGACCAAGCGGGGGAGGACGGGGCGCGACTGGGCCTGAGAACAGGCGCCAGGGCCTCGGGCAACCCTCTACAGGCCCTCGTCACCTCGCCGCCCGCTCAGGTCGGTGTGACATTGGACGGCAGAGCCTGGAAGCGAGGAGCGACCCCGATGCCCTTTCAGCAAGCGCAGCAGGCCGAGCCGGCCGAGCCGGCTGGACAGGGCCGGCCGGACGAGCACGCCGAGCATGCACCCCTGGTCCGGCTGACCCGCCCGGTCCGGCTGACCCGGCCGGTCTCGCCGCCCCAGCCGACCCGCCGGGTCCCGCAGGTCCAACGCATCGAGCTCGCCGCCGGTGGGGTTCGGCTCTCCGGGTTGCTGGCTCTTCCCCCGGACACCCCGCCGCGCGCCGTCCTCGTCGCCCTGCACGGGAGTGGCATGGCCGCCGGGTACTTCCACGGTCAGGCCGATGCCTCCACCTCGCTGCTCTCCCTCGCCGCCGGCACCGGCTACGCCGCCCTCGCCCTGGACCGCCCCGGCTACGGCGCCTCCGCGCGTCTGCTGCCGCACGGGCTGTGCCTCACCGAGCAGGCACGGTGTGTGCGGGCGGCCCTGCGCGCGTACGCCGCCGAGCGGGAGACGGGGGCCGGTTTCCTCCTCGTGGGCCACTCCCTGGGCGGCAAGGTCGCGCTGACCACGGCGGCCACCGCGGGACGGGACGACGGGCTCCTCGGCGTGGACGTCTCCGGGGTCGGCGCCCGCTGGGCCGTACCGCCCGACCGGCTGGCCGCCCTGCGGCACCGCCCCGACCCCCGTCTGCACTGGGGGCCGCTGACGCTGTACCCGCCGGACACCTTCCGGCTGGCCCGCGACTTCGTCGCACCCGTCCCGGCACGGGAGGCGGAGGAGATCCCCGACTGGCCCGGCCGGTACGCGGAGGTGGCCCGCCGTATCCGCGTCCCGGTGCGCTTCACCTTCGCCGAGTACGAGCGACTGTGGGCCTGGGACCCACCGGCCCTGCGGGAGCTGACCGGCTCGCTCACCGCCCCACTGGTCCGCATCGACCACGAGCCGGACGCCGGCCACAACATCAGCCTCGGCCACACCGCCCGCCGCCACCACCTACGCCTACTGGACTTCCTGGAGGAGTGCCGCACCCGGGCCGGGGCCTGAGCCCAGGGTGTGGGCCCCGAACCCAAGGCGCGCCCCAGGCTCAAGTCAGCGCCAACACCCCCACCACCTCCCCCTCCACCCGTTCCTCCGTCTTGTGGAAGCCGAGGCCCAGGTAGAAGTCTTCGGGGCCGTGTTCGCCCTCGTGCCAGGTGACCCAGAGTTCCTTGGCGCCGCGGTTGCGTAGTTCGGTTGCGACTGATTGCACCGCGAAACGTCCGTAGCCCAGGCCCTGCTCGCCGGCCGCGATGTTCAGGCGCCACAGGCCGGAGCGGACGAGGGTGCCGTCGAGCTTCCAGTCGATGTCGAAGAAGGCCATGAGGAAGCCGACGGGACGATCGCCGTCCATGATCAGCCGCGGCCAGGCGACACCGGGGTGCACGTATGCCTCCGCGAGCGACTTCACAACCGGTGCGACTGCGAATTCCTGTTCCGGGTGGACCTTGACGGCAAGAGCCGCGTCGATATTCGCCGGGGTGATTTCTTCGAGCCTGAGAGAAGGGGTCGTCTTCGTCGTCTCCGTCATCCGCGCAACGTAAGACGTGCGTTCGGCAACGGGCCACTGAATTCCCGTCAGTCCGGCTCGGTCAGCCCAACTGCCGGTACCGGCCGCGGAAATAGACCAGCGGACCGCCGTCCGCACTCGGCACCCTCGCCGCCAGCACCCGGCCGATCACCAGCGTGTGGTCGCCCGCCTCCACCCGCTGCTCGGTCCGGCACTCCAGGTTGCCCAGCGCACCGCCCACCAGGGGCGCGCCGGTGACCTCGCCGCGGACGTACGGGATGTCCTCGAAGAGCAGCCGGTCGCTGAGGCGGCCCTTCATCGAGAAGCGGCCCGCGATGTGCCGCTGGCTCTCGGAGAGCACCGACACCGCCCACAGGGGCTGCTCCTCGAGCAGGTCGTCCATGCGGGAGCCCGTGCGCAGGCTGACCAGCACCAGGGGCGGTTCCAGGGAGACCGACAGGAACGCCGTCGCCGTCATGCCGGCGTACTCGCCGGCCGGCGCCCCGGGGTCGTCCGGGTCCAGCGGCGGCTCCTGCGCGGTCACCAGGACCACCCCGCCGGCCAGCCGGGACATGACCGCGCGGAACTCGTCGTTGCTCACCCCCACAGCATGCCCGGGGGCGGTGGAGGGAGTGGGTGCGGGAGAGGTCTTCAGTACGTCGGGAGCCACGTCCGGAACGCTAGTGTCGGGCCGGGGCGCCCCGCATCGGTCCTCGGTCCCAGTAGGGTCGTAGGTCCGTGGACCGACCACGGAGCGAGCGGGAACAATTCCCGTCCGTAGCGTGCTTCTGTGTGTCGTCTGTGTTCAGTAAACACACAGGGAAAACGCAGAAACTCCACTCAAATGTTCAGGTTCATCTGTGACTTGAGTCACAAGACGCATTAATTGTTGACCCTGTGTACCGAGTGGGGAGCGCGCTGTGATTCAGTGGCGGAGGTGTCACTAGGACATACGCAACGGACTGGAACGACAGAAACGAACGTTACGCCGAAGACAACCCTTGATTCGCTGCGAAGTCTCGGGGGGAGGGCGAAGCATGGAGACCGAGTCGGAGCCGTACGTCCGCCTTGCGTCCCTGCGACAGCTGCACCAGGTCATGGCCGACATGAACACGGCCCGCAGCCTGGCCGACACACTGCAGACCGTCGCCGATGGTGTGGTAAGCGCGCTGGGCTACGAGCTCGCGTGCGTCAACCTCGTACGCCCCGACGGGGACCTCGTGGTGGCCGCCTTCGCCGGGAACCCGGCCGCCGAGGCCCTCATCACGGGCCGGGTCGGCTCGCGCACGTCCTGGGAGCGGCGCCTGAACATGGGCGAGACCTGGGGCGACCTGGTCTTCATACCCCACACCGAGGGCTGGATCCTCGACGACGACGACGTCCCGCAGTGGTACACCGACGGGCCCGCGCCCCGCTTCGAGGACGAGTGGCACCCCTCGGACCGGCTCTTCGCCCCCATGTACACGCCCGCGCCCCCCGGGAGCGGCGGCATCTGCGGCGAGCTGATCGGCGTCCTGTCCGTGGACCGGCCGCGCAACGGCCGCCGGCCGGGAGCGTGGGGGCGCGAGGCGCTCCAGATGTACGCCTTCCAGGCCGCCATCGCCATCAGCAACGCGCGTCTACGTGCGAATATGCAGCGGGCGCTGGTCCGCCTGGAGCGTGAGCAGCAGGCCCTGCGGGCGAGCGAGGAATCCTTCCGGCAGGCATTCGAGTACGCCCCCTCCGGCATGGCGATAGCCGAGATGGGCGGCGACCAGCACGGGCGGATCCTGCGCAGCAACGACGCCCTGTGCCGCCTCCTCGGCCGCCCCGCCTCCGCGATGCGCCGCTACTCGTTCTCCGACCTCGTCCACCCCGAGGACATAGGCACCCTGCTCCGTACGTCGGCGGAGGGCGGCCGCGCCGAACTGCGGCTCGGGCGCCGGGACGGCACCTACGTCTGGGTGTCCCTGCGCAACTCCGTCGTCGCCGACGCCGCCGACGGGCCCCGCTTCCTCCTCACCCACGTCGAGGACATCGAGGAACGCAAGCGCCGCGAGCTCCAGCTCGCCCACCGCGCCTCGCACGACTCCCTCACCGGCCTGCCGAACTCGGCCGAACTGCGCTCGCGCCTGTCCGCCCGGATCTGCCAGCGCCCCCAGTCGACCCACCCCGCCGCCGTCGACGCCATGGACCAGACCTACGGCCACCCCGCGTTCGACGCCAACGGCCATGGCTTCGACTACCGGCCGGCCGGCGTCGAGACGTACGACGGCTACGACCACCACGTCCACACCGCCGCCCCCGAGGACGCCGCGCGCGACGACGGCACCAAGGGCCTCGCGGTCCTCTTCTGCGACCTCGACGGCTTCAAGTCGATCAACGACCGGTTCGGGCACAACGCGGGCGACGCGGTCCTCATCGAGGTCGCCCGGCGCCTGTCGCGGGCCGTCCGCGACGGCGACACGGTCGCCCGGCTCGGCGGCGACGAGTTCGTCATCCTCGCCGACGGACTCGGCCGGGCCGACGCCGCCGACCTCGCCGTACGCCTGCGCAACGAGATCATCCAGCCGATCCGGGCCGAGGGCCGGGCCGTCCGGGTGGGCGCCAGTTTCGGCATCGGATGGGCGCACTGCGGGATGACCGCGGACGAAGTCCTGAAGTCCGCCGACGAACGGATGTACGTCGAGAAACGATCTCGTCCCAAACAGCACAGGCGTGCGGGCTGAATCCACGACGTACCGCCAGGTCAACAGCCTGGTAGCAGAGCTGATGCGATCCGAGTCACCCGTTTGGGGCACCGGAACCGGGTAGGCTCGCAACTCTCACCTTGCATCGCATCAGCCCCGCACCTGTTGAGGAGTACGAAGGGATGACGCCCGGCAACAACGGCGCGAGTACGCCCGAGGACGACGACCCGTTCGGCTACCTCTACGCCGACGGCCAGGCCAACGGCGCCCAGCCGCCCTCCGGTGGCTACGGCTACCCCGGCTCGGTCAGCAGAGTGCGTGCGGTCGGCGAGCGCCAGTACGGGCAGCCGCAGCAGCAGACCGCGCAGTACGGGCAGTACGGCCAGCCGCCGACGGTCCCGCAGCAGGGCGCGTACGGCCAGCCGAACGCGAACTACGCGGCCCCCGAGACGTTCCCCGGCGGGGCCCCCACGGGCCGGCAGCAGGCCCATGGCGGCGGTGGCCGCGGCCGCGGTCCCAACACCAAGGGGCTGCTGATCGGCGCGGTCGCGGTGGTCGCGGCGGTCGTGATCGGCATCGCGGTCGCGATGGCCAACGGCGACGACGGCGCCGACGACAACAACAAGGCGAGCGACCAGGTCTCCACCTCGGCCTCCGCCTCCGCGAGCGCCTCGCCCAGCGAGTCGTCCACCGGCGAGGCGGGCGCCGAGGAACTGCCGACCATCGACGCGAAGGCCCTGAAGCTGGGCGGCGGCGCCACACTGGCCTCCGACGTCCAGGGCGCGCAGGCGGACGGCGGCATCTACGTCGGCAACCTCAACAACACGGGCGCGTCGGTCACGTGGAACGTCAACGGCATCCCCGAGGACGGCACCTACACGCTCTACGCGCACTACAGCGCCGCCGGTGACGACCAGGCCATGACGCTCACCATCAACGGCAAGGTCTTCGGCAGCAAGTTCAACATGAAGAACTACACCGGCGCCGAGGACGGCGACTTCGCCAAGGGCTGGACGACGACCTACTCGTACCCCTCGCTCACCAAGGGCACCAACACGATCACGCTGTCCTGCGAGAACGGCGACAAGTGCAACGTGCTGCTGGACCAGCTGTACCTGAAGGCGGGCAAGCAGAACTGAGCTCAGGCCGCGGTGGCCTCCCCGGTCACCGCGATCCGCGCCACCAGCTCCTCGTAGGCGGCCCGGTCGAACTCGCCGGCCGCCGGGGCCAGGACCGTCGCCGCGGACAGCGCGACCGCGCGCGCCAGCCGGGCCGGCCAGGGCAGGCCCTCCACCAGGGCCGAGAGCAGGCCGGCCGCGACCGAGTCGCCGGCGCCCGTGGGGTTGCCGTGGATGCGGGTCGGCGGGGTGGCGCGCCAGCGGCCCACCGCGGTCGCCGCGATCAGACCGTCCGGGCCCAGTGAGGCCACCACGGCCTGCGCGCCGCGCCGCCGGGCGTCCTGAGTCGCCCTCAGCGGCTCGTGCGAGCCGGTGAGTTCGGCCAGTTCGTCGGCGTTCGGCTTGACGATGTCCGGGCGGGCGGCGACCCCGCGGCGCAGCGGCTCCCCGCTGGTGTCCAGCAGGACGGGTACGCCCGCGGCCCGCGCCGTACGCACCAGACCCGCGTACGCCCCCACCGGCACCCCCGGCGGCAGACTCCCGCACAGGGCCACCGCGTCGGCGTCGGCGACCAGATCCTCGTACGCCTCCTGGAAGGCGGACCACTCGGCCGGGCCGATGAGCGGGCCGGGCTCGTTGAGCTGGGTGGTGTCACCGGTACGGGTGTCGACGACGGCAACCGTGCGGCGGGTGGCGCCGCAGACGGGCAGGAGCGCGTCCTCGATCGACACCGGGAGCAGCTCCCGTACGACCCGGCCGGTCGCCCCGCCCGCGAAACCGGTGACCGTCACGTCGTGCCCCAGCGCGGCCAGCACCCGCGCCACGTTCAGCCCCTTGCCGCCCGGACGTTCCGTCACCTCCGTGACCCGGTGTGCGGCGTGCGGCCTCAGGACCGGCACGCGGTATGTGATGTCGAGAGCGGTGTTCAGCGTGACCGTGAGGATCACCTGTGCCGACCTCCCCCGAGTGATGTCGTGTGCGCGTGACGGTTTCCGGGGCCCGATCATGCCAAAAGGACGGCGACCGGCCCAGACCCCTGGTCGGTCACCGTCCTCGGCGGAGGAGACTTTTCAGCGTGTTCCAGTGAGGAACCCCAGGGCTTCAGCCCTGGGAGGAATCGCATTTTTGTGGTTGCGGCGCGGAGTGCCGCGATATCGCTGCTGGGTGCACCGGTGACGGTTCACTCGGTCGGGTGATCGAGCGGGAACGTGCGGCGGGTGGTCGTACATGTGTGTACGTTGGGTGATCGTGAAGCTGACCGTGCAGGTGAGACTGCTGCCGACGCCCGAGCAGGCGGCGGCGCTGGAGGCGACTCTGCGTGCCTGCAATGAGGCAGCCACCTGGGCCAGCGGTGTGGCGTTCGAGAAGGACGTGAAGCGGAACTTCGCGCTGCGTGAGCACACCTACGGCGAGGTCAAGGTGCGGTGGGGGCTGGGGGCGCAGGCCGCCCAGCATGTGATCAAGAAGACGTGTGACGCGTACGCCACGCTGAAGGCGAACCTGACGGCGGGGAATCTGGGCAGGCCCGGCTCGAAGCGGTACCGGAAGGCCACTGGGAAGCCGATCGTCTTCCGGTCGGAAGGGGCGCAGCCGTACGACGACCGGATGCTGTCCTGGCAGATCCCTGAACGGCGAGTCTCGATCTGGTCCGTGGCCGGGCGCATGAAGGACGTGGCCTTAACTACGTCCCCGGAGCAGCTGGCCACGCTGGCCCTGTACCGCAAGGGCGAGTCGGATCTGCTGTGCCGGGACGGCAAGTGGTTCCTGCTGGCGACCTGCGAGGTCCCCGAAGCCGAGCCGCGCACCGATCCGCGCGACTTCCTCGGGATCGACCTGGGCATCGTCAACATCGCCACCACCTCCGACGGCGAGATCATGGCCGGACGCGAGATCAACCGCAGCCGTGTCCGGGAACGGAAGCTGCGCACCAAGCTCCAGAGGAAGAACACCCCGTCCGCCAGGCGCCGCCTGAAGAAGCGGCGGCGCAAGGAGGCGCGGCGGGCGAAGGACATCAACCACAAGATCGCGAAGCATGTGGTGGCCGAGGCAGAACGCACCGGTCGCGGGATCGCCCTGGAGGACCTGACGGGCATCCGTGAGCGGGTACGGCTTCGAAAGCCCCAACGGGCCACTCACTCCAGCTGGTCGTTCGCCCAGCTGGGCAGCTTCATTGGGTACAAGGCCCGCCGGGCGGGAGTGCCGGTGGTGTACGTCGATCCGGCGTACACCTCGCGCACCTGCGCCGAATGCGGGCACATCGACAAGGCGAACCGGGTCTCCCAGGCCTGGTTCGCCTGCCGGAACTGCGGATTCGTTGATCACGCGGACCGGAACAGCTCCCGCAACATCCGCGCCCGCGCGTGGGAGTTGTGGCGAAGCGGGGCCCCGTCAACGGCCCCTGCCCCACCACCGCGCCAGCGGGGCGGGGCTGGACGCGAACGCAGCATCACCGCCAGTGATGCCCGTTGTGCAAGCCAGGCGCCCTAGCGCCAGGTAGTTGACCCCAGTTGGGGATCCACCACCCAATCCCCCTTGCGCATCACGCCCTTGAGGTCGAAGTTCTCGTCCAGGAGGACCAGGTCGGCGTCCTTGCCGGGCTCCAGGGAGCCGACGGTGTCGGTGAGGCCCAGGAGGCGGGCCGGGTTGGTGGACAGGGCCGTGACGACGTCCTCGACGGGGAGGCGGTCGATGGTCACCGCGCGTTTGAAGGCGCGGTCCTGGGTGAGGGTCGAGCCCGCGATCGAACCGCCCTCCACCAGACGCGCCACACCCTCGCTGACCTCGACCTCCAGCGGGCCGAGCATGTAGCGGCCGTCACCGATGCCGGCCGCGTCCATCGCGTCGGTGATGAACGCGACCCGGCTCGCGCCCGCGTGACGGAACGCCAGCTCCAGAGCGGCGGGGTGCAGATGCGTGCCGTCGTTGATGAGCTCCACCGTGACCCGCTCGTCCTCCAGGAGCGCGGCGATCGGGCCGGGGGAGCGGTGGCCGAGGACGGGCATCGCGTTGAAGAGGTGGGTGGCGACCGTCGCCCCCGCTTCAATGGCCTGAACCGTCTGCTCGTACGTGGCGTCCGTGTGCCCCACCGCGGCGATCACGCCGTGCTCGGCGAGCAGCCGTACGGAGTCCAGGCCGCCGGGGAGTTCGGTCGCCAGGGTGACCATCCGTGCCTGGCCGCGTGCCGCGTCGAGCAGCTTGCGCACCTCCGCCGGGTCCGGGTCGCGCAGCAGTTCCTCGGAGTGCGCGCCCTTGCGGCACGGCGAGATGAACGGGCCCTCGAAGTGGATGCCGGCCAGGTCGCCCTGCTCGGTGAGCTCGCTCAGCAGGCCGGCCTGGCGGACCAGGACGTCCATGTCGTCGGTGACGGTGGAGGCGACGAGGGTGGTGGTGCCGTGGGCCCGGTGGGTGCGGACGGCTTTGAGGACGTCTTCCGCCGTGCCGCTGGAGAAGGAGGCTCCGCCGCCGCCGTGGTTGTGGATGTCGATGAAGCCGGGGACCAGCCAGTGGCCGGAGACGTCGATCCGGCGGGCGTTTGCCGGGGCGGCACCGGTGATGCGTGTGCCCTCGATGGTGACGTGGCCGCCTTCGACGGTTCCTGTGGGCATGACCACGTTGGCACCGCCGAGCACCATGGGGGTTCGGGCCGTCGCGGGGTGCAGGAGCGCTGTGGCTGATCGCGCAGTGCCCCGCGCCCCTGAGGGCGTTGCCGTCACGCGGTTACCTCCGAACTGTCGATGGTGTGGTCGAGCAGATCCCAGGCCAGGAGCCCCGCGCCTCGGCAGCCCGCTGTGTCGCCCAGGGCCGCCGGGGTGATGTCCGGCATCTGCTGGAAGGTGATCCGCCGCCGGACGGCGTCCCGCAGCGGTGTGAACAAGGTTTCTCCTGCCTCCGCGAGGCCGCCACCGATGACGAGGGTGCGCGGGTCCAGCAGGGTGAGGGCGGTGACGAGGCCGTCGGCGAGGGCGTCCACGGCCTGCTGCCAGACCCGGACGGCGTTCGGGTCGCCGGACGCGACCGCCTTGGCGCAGTCCGCCGCGTCGGCCTCGGGGTCTCCAGTGGCCGCCGCCCACGCCTCGCTCACCGCCGCCGCGGACGCGAACCGCTCCAGACAGCCGCGCTGGCCGCACGGGCACGGGGTCCCGCCGGGCCGTACGACGACATGGCCGATCTCGCCCGCGAAGCCGTGCGCGCCCGCCTCCACCCGGCCGTCGACGCCGATCGCGCCGGCGATGCCGGTGCCGAGCGCCACGAACAGGAAGCGGTCCGCGCCCCGGGCCGCGCCGACGCGGCCCTCGGCGAGCCCGCCGGTGCGGACGTCGTGGCCCAGGGCGACGGGGGCGCCGAGCCGTGCGGTGAGCAGCTCGCGCAGGGGTACGTCCCGCCAGCCCAGGTTGGCCGCGTAGGCGGCGACGCCGTGCGTCTCGTCGACGATGCCGGGTACGGCGACGCCGGCGGCGGCCGGGGGTTCGCCGAGGTGCTCGACGCCGTGGGCGCGCAGGTCGGCGGCGAAGTCGAGGATGGCGGCGACCACCGCGTCGGGGCCGCGCTCACGGCCGGTGGCCCGGCGGTCCTGGTGCAGGAGGGCGCCGTCGGCCCCGACCAGCGCGGCCTTCATCCCGGTGCCGCCCACGTCGAGGGCGATGACATGTCTCACGGGAACAGTGTGGCCCGAGGACCCACAAGAGGTCTAGTCCACTTACCCCTCTGGGGAGTACTGTGCGCCCCCAAGTGGCCCGAAAGAGGTCTAGTCCACACATGTGGTGTAGACCTTGGTCCGGATAACGGTCCATTGGTAGGAACAATCAGTTGTCCATATATTGGACAATCACTCTGGAACCTCGGGAGAAGCGCAGTGCAGCGGGCAGGTAAGTCGGGAACGATCGCCGGGATGATCGCGGGGGTGTCCGCACTGGGCATGACCGTGGTCCTCTCCGGCTGCGGACTCACCGGAGGCTCCGGTGACGTCACCCTGAGACTGGTCGCCGCCGACTACGGCGACAGCAGTGCCAACAGCTCCAAGAAGTACTGGGCCGAGCTCGTCGAGGCCTACGAGAAGGAGCACCCGGACGTCACGGTCGACGTGACCGTCTACTCATGGAACGACGTCGACGCCAAGGTCAAGGCGATGGTCGACGCGGGCAGGGCGCCCGACATGGCGCAGATCGGCGCCTACGCCGACTACGCGGCCGCCGACCAGCTGTACAAGGTCGACGACGTCCTCTCCGTCACCACCCAGGCCGACTTCGTGCAGCAGCTCGCCACCGCCGGCAAGGTGCGCGGAACGCAGTACGGCATGCCGTTCGCCTCCTCCACGCGGCTGCTGTTCTACAACAAGACCCTCTTCACCAAGGCCGGGATCACCCCGCCGACCACCTGGGCCGAGCTCGCCGAGGACGCCGAGGCGCTCAAGGCCGAGGGCGTGAAGTACCCCTACGCGCTGCCCCTCGGGCCCGAGGAGGCACAGGCCGAGACCATGCAGTGGCTGCTCAGCGGCGGAGGCGGCTACACCCAGACCGTCAGCAGCTACAGCATCGACTCCACCGAGAACATCGACACGTTCACCTGGCTGAAGGACAAGCTGGTCGGCAAGGGCCTCACCGGGCCCGTCGCGCCGGGCAAGCTCAACCGCGCGGACGCGTTCGCCGCGTTCGCCGACGGACAGGTCGGCATGCTCAACGGCCATCCGTCCCTGATGAAGACGGCCGTCGAGAAAGGCGTGAAGGTCGGCATGGTGCCGATGCCCGGCGTCGACGGCCCCAGCAGGGTCGCCATGGGCGTCGCCGACTGGATGATGGCCTTCAAGGAGAACGGGCACGCCGAGGAGATCGGCAAGTTCCTCGACTTCGTCTACGACGACGAGAACGTGCTCGACTTCTCCCGCGAGTACGACCTGTTGCCGGTCACCACCTCCGCCTCCCTGGTCATGAGCACGGCCGACGAGGACGCCGAGCTGCGGCCGTTCCTCGAGGAACTCCCGCTGTCCCAGCTCTACCCCGTGGGGCGGACCTCCTGGGCGCAGGTCAGCGCGTCGGTCAAGCAGCGGATCGGCAAGGCCGTCTCGTCGTCCGGCAGTCCCGCCACGGTCCTGGGCGATCTGCAGGCGACGGCCACTGGCGCGGAGAACGACACCGGCGAGTGAGGCGACGACGCCTTGGGCGGGGGCGGTGACAGTGGGCGGCGGTACGGTGCAGCCATGGAGCGGCACGAGGAGCAGCTGGGGGCGAGGGAGCGGAGCATCCTCGCCCTGGAGGGGCGAGGCTTTCCCGGGCCCGGCACGAAGGAACGCGCCATCCGTGAGGAGCTGGACCTGTCGCCGGTCCACTACTACCAACTCCTCAACGCCCTCCTCGACGATCCACGCGCCCTGGCCCACGCCCCGGTGACGGTGAACAGGCTGAGGAGGGTGAGGGAGGCACGGAGGGGCGAAAGATGACCTCCGCCGGCTGACTTCGGCTGCGGGTCCGTCGTGGCTGGTCGCGCCCACGCGGCGGAGCCGCATATCGACACAGCCCCGCGCCCCTAGGTGTGCGCAGCTGCCCGGCGCCAGAAAGTGCCCCCCGCTCGAGCGGAGCCGGGAGTGGGGGAGGGTGGGCGTGGCGGCACCCCGTGAGCGCCGGGCTGCGCGACCCACCCCCGCCCAGCCACCAGCACCGGCCCCGGCTCCGGCGCCCCGCGGCTATCGTCGCCGTATGGGCACCCAAGAGACGCACTCCACGGACCCCGCACCCACTACCCCCGCAGGCCGCGCCGCGCTGGACGCGATCCTCAGCAGCCCGTCGACCACCCTCGTCGCCCTCGACTTCGACGGCACCCTCGCCCCCATCGTCGAGAACCCGGAGGACGCCCGGGCCCACCCCGACGCCCTCCCCGCCCTCACGGCCCTCGCCCCGAAGGTCGCCGCCGTCGCCGTCATCACCGGCCGCCCGGCCGAGGTCGCCGTACGGAACGGCGGATTCGCCGGAGCGGAGGGCCTGGAACACCTCGCCGTCCTCGGCCACTACGGCGCCGAACGCTGGGAGGCCCGCACAGGCAAGATCACCGCCCCCGCCCCGCACCCCGGCGTCGCCGCCGTGCGGGCGGAGCTGCCGGACGTCCTGGACAAGGCCGCCGGGCGATGGCCGGGCGTCTGGGTGGAGGAGAAGGGCGGCCGGGCCGTCGCCGTCCACACCCGCCGCGCCACCGAACCCCAGGCCGCCTTCGACGCCCTGCGTGAACCCCTCACCGACCTCGCCGGCCGCCACGGCCTGATCGTCGAACCCGGCCGACTGGTCCTGGAGCTCAGGCCCCCCGGCATGGACAAGGGCGTCGCCCTCCTCGACCACGTCCGCGAGACCGGCGCCGAGTCCGTCCTCTACGCCGGCGACGACCTCGGTGACCTCCCCGCGTTCGCCGCCGTCGAGCGACTCCGCTCCGAAGGCGTCCCCGGCCTCCTGGTCTGCAGCGGCAGCACGGAGGTCGCCGAGCTGGCGGCCCGCGCGGACCTCGTCGTCGACGGCCCGGCCGGGGTCGTACGGCTGTTGCGGGAGCTGGGCGGTCAGCTCGGCTGAAGTCGCTGCAGGGCGGTCAGCTGGTCGAGGAACCACTGGGCCGGGGGCAGCGCGGTCGCGGCCGCCGCCAGCCGTTTGGCGCGGTCGGCTCGCTCCTCCGGCTTCATGGTGAGGGCCTCGTGCAGGGCGCGGGCGGTCTCCAGGACGTCGTACGGGTTCACCACGATCGCGTCCTCGCCCAGCTCCCAGTACGCCCCCGCCTCCCGCGACAGCACCAGCGCGCAGCCCTCGTCGGAGACCAGGGGGACCTCCTTGGCGACGAGGTTCATGCCGTCCCGGATGGGGTTGACCAGAGCCACGTCCGCGAGGCGGTACGCGGCGAGGGAGCGGGCGAAGTCGTCCTTGAGGTTCAACAGGACGGGCGTCCAGCCGGGGGTGCCGTACCGTTCGTTGATCTGCTCCGCGACCCGGCTGACCTCCGCCGTGTACTCCCGGTAGACGGCCAGGTCCTGGCGGGACGGGTACGCGAAGGCGACGTGCACGACCCGCTCGCGCCACTCGGGGTGGTCGTCGAGCAGCTGACGGTAGGCCAGCAGGCCGCGCACGATGTTCTTCGACAGCTCGGTGCGGTCGACCCGGACGATCGCCTTCCGCCCCTCGCCGCCGATCTCCTCGCGCAGGGCGGTGATCCGCTCCTCCACGTCCGGCCGGTGCGAGCGCTCGCGCAGGAAGTCGGCGTCGGCGCCGAGACCGTGCACGCCGATCCGCGTGTTCCCCAGGCCGCCGGCGAACTCCGTACAGCACGCCGTGAACGCGTCCGCCCAGCGCCGGGTGAGGAAGCCCAGGCGGTCCGCGCCCAGCATGCCCCTCAGCAGCCGCTCCCGGATGTCCGCGGGCAGCAGCCCGAAGTAGTCCACGGGTGCCCACGGCGTGTGCGAGAAGTGGCCGATGCGCAGGTCGGGGCGGAGTTCGCGGAGCAGCCCGGGGACCAGACACAGGTGGTAGTCCTGGACGAGGACCGCCGCGCCCTGCGCCGCCTCCTGCGCCAGGGCCTCCGCGAAGGCGCGGTTGTACGTCTCGTACGACGCCCACTGGCGCCGGAACTCCGCGTCGAAGACCGGCTCCAGCGGGGTCTGGTAGAGCAGATGGTGGATGAACCAGAGGACCGAGTTGGCGATGCCGTTGTAGGCGTCCGCGTGCACGTCGGCGGGAATGGGCAGCATCCGCACGCCCTCCTCGCCGACCCCGCGCCGGACCGCCTCCCGGTCGCCGTCGGACAGCGCCGAGCAGACCCAGAGGGCGCCCGCTTCGGGGCCGATGGCCGACAGACCGGAGACCAGCCCGCCACCCCCGCGTTTCGCGTGCAGCGAGCCGTCCTCGCCCACCGTGTAGGAGACCGGGCCGCGGTTTGACGCGACCAGCACCTGAGCACCCCGAGCAGCAGCAGCAGCGTCGTGCGTGGAAGCCATACGCCTCAACCTAGCCCGGACGGGAAACGCTCAAACGTACGGTCGCAGCCGGTAGGCGGGCCGTTTCCGGCCGTATATCACCCGTATACGGCCCGCCCCCGGTGTTACGCGACCTTGCGCGCCGCGTACTCGGCGATCTCCGCCATCGGCGGCCGTTCCTCGGTGTCCACCGAGTAGGTGCGCGGCTCGAAGCCGTCGCCGCCGCGCTCGAACTGGGTGAGGGACGGGCGGATCAGGTGGCCGCGGGCCAGGCGGAGCTGGGCGGTGCGGTAGATCGCCGCCGCCATCCGGCCGAGCGCCTGCCCGTCCTGGTGGCGGTGCTTGCGCACCCCCACGTCCACCTGTGCGAGGGCGTCCAGCCCCACCAGGTGCAGCGCGTCCACCAGCATGCCCAGCTCGACCCCGTACCCGACGGGGAAGGGCAGCTGCTCCAGCAGGCTGCGGCGGGCCGCGTACTCACCGCCGAGCGGCTGCACGAAACCGGCCAGCTGCGGCCAGTGCATGTTCAGCAGGGGCCGGGCCATCAGCTCGGTGACCCTCCCGCCCTGGCCGGCCGCGCCGGCCAGGGGACGGTCGTACATGCCCTTGACCAGGTCCACGCCCGGGTCGGTGAGCAGGGGGCCCACGATGCCCGAGACGAAGTCGGAGGAGAACTCCCTCAGGTCCGCGTCGATGAAACAGACGATGTCCCCGGTCGTGACGAGCAGCGAGCGCCACAGGACCTCGCCCTTGCCGGGCACGGCCGGGATGCGGGGGAGGATCGTGTCGCGGTGGACGACACGCGCGCCCGCCGCCGCCGCGACCTGGGCCGTACGGTCGGTCGAGCCCGAGTCGACGACGACGATCTCGTCGACGAGCGGGACCTGTTGCATGAGGTCGTGACGGATGACGGCGACGATGTCGCCGACCGTCTCCTCCTCGTTCAGCGCGGGCAGGACCACGGACACCGACTGGCCCGTGGCGCGCTTGGCCGCCAGGATCCGGTGGAGCGGGCGATCGGTCACCGACCAGGAGCGGGTGGCCAGCCAGCGCTCGGCTTCTTCCAGCACAGTCAGCGGCTCCTCACTGTCGTGATCACACCGGGTGCACGGCAGGTGACCGTGTGATCCATCTCGCGGTTCGGACGACTATCTCAACTGTCCTGGCCTTCGGTTACAGTCTTGAACAACGCGGATGACCATCGCATGTCCGAGGTCATCAGGCGTTCAGCGTTCAACAACCACATACCGCTCATCCAGAGGGGCAGAGGGACACGGCCCGATGAAGCCCCGGCAACCCTCCAGCCGGTCTGACCACGTCGTCGTGGTGAGGCTCCCGGCTAGGGAAGGTGCCAAATCCGTCTCACGGCGAGATGCGTCGTGAGGAAGATGAGGAGAAAGGGCCTCGCCTCACATGGCTGCGCAGACTGTTGAAACCACCACCGCCTCCACCGTAGACCTGGGTCCCGCCGCGGCGTTGAGCTGTCGCGAGTGCGGTCACCGCGTCCCCCTCGGCCCGGTCTTCGCCTGCGAGGAGTGTTTCGGCCCGCTCGAGATCGCGTACGACTTCTCCTCCTACGAAACGGAGGAGCTCCGCAAGCGCATCGAGGCGGGACCCGCGAACATCTGGCGCTACGCGCCGCTGCTGCCCGTCCCGGCGGACGTGGCGGACAAGCCCAACATCAACCCCGGCTGGACCAAGCTCGTCAAGGCCGACAACCTGGCGCGTGAGCTCGGCGTCGACGCCGGCAAGCTCTTCGTCAAGGACGACTCCGGCAACCCGACCCACTCCTTCAAGGACCGGGTCGTCGCCCAGGCCATCGAGGCCGCCCGCGCCTTCCACTTCACCACCCTCTCCTGCTCCTCCACCGGCAACCTGGCCGGCGCGGTGGGCGCCGCGGCGGCGCGCGCCGGCTTCCGCTCCTGCGTGTTCATCCCGCACGACCTGGAGCAGGGCAAGGTCGTCATGGCCGCGATCTACGGCGGCGAGCTCGTCGGCATCGAGGGCAACTACGACGACGTCAACCGCTTCTGCTCCGAGCTCATCGGCGACCCGGCGGGCGAGGGCTGGGGCTTCGTCAACGTCAACCTGCGGCCGTACTACGCCGAGGGCTCCAAGACGCTCGCGTACGAGATCGCCGAGCAGCTCGGCTGGGAGCTCCCCGACCAGCTGGTCGTGCCCATCGCCTCCGGCTCGCAGCTCACGAAGATCGACAAGGGTCTGCAGGAGCTGATCAAGCTCGGGCTCGTCGAGGACAAGCCGTACAAGATCTTCGGCGCGCAGGCGGAGGGTTGTTCGCCGGTGTCGGTGGCCTTCAAGGCCGGGCACGACGTCGTCCGGCCGCAGAAGCCGAACACCATCGCCAAGTCGCTGGCGATCGGCAACCCGGCGGACGGTCCTTACGTTCTCGACATCGCTCGG
This sequence comes from Streptomyces sp. NPDC096132, assembly GCF_044763345.1. NCBI lineage: Bacteria > Bacillati > Actinomycetota > Actinomycetes > Kitasatosporales > Streptomycetaceae > Streptomyces > Streptomyces sp. NPDC096132. Next base: position 317,414 of record NZ_JBIWGA010000006.1, on the reverse strand, counting down.
CGTACGGGTGGGGCCGTGGAGGACGTGACGGACGAGCAGGTCGTCGAGGCGATCAAGATCCTCGCCCGGACCGAGGGCATCTTCGCGGAGACCGCCGGGGGTGTGACCGTCGGCGTCACGAAGAAGCTGATCGAGAACGGGCTGCTGGACCCGACGAAGACCACGGTGGTGTTGAACACCGGTGATGGTCTGAAGACGCTGGATGCGGTGGCTGGTACGGGACTCACCGCGACGATCCGTCCGAACCTCGAGTCCTTCCGTGAGGCTGGGCTCGCCTAAGAGTCGTTGTTCGTCTGCGGGCCGGTGGGGGCTGGTCGCGCCCCGCGGCGCAGCCGCAAATCGATACAGCCCCGCGCCCCTGAAAAGCACGCACCTGACCGGAGGTCACATCGTGAGCGTCAACGTCCGCATCCCCACCATCCTGCGCACCTACACCGGCGGCGCCGCCGAGGTCTCCGCCGAGGGCGCGACCCTCGGGGAGGTCATCTCGGATCTGGAGAAGAACCACACCGGGATCGCCGCCCGGGTCCTGGACGACCAGGGCAAGCTGCGGCGGTTCGTCAATGTGTACGTGAACGACGACGACGTCCGGTTCGAGCAGGGGCTGGAGACGGCGACGCCGGACGGCGCGGGTGTCTCCATCATCCCGGCCGTCGCCGGCGGCTGCTGACCCTTGTTCAGTACCCACCGGTAGTAACCGTCGGTAACAGTGATTACCGAGAGTTCATCGAATTGCCCCCTCCGTGAGAGAAGCGGAGGGGGCAATTCAGTGTGGTTGAGCGCGGTACAGTTGGGGAACCGGGTCGCGAAACCCTGATCCGGAGCCTTTGAATTCTGCCTTACGCCCGACAAGAAGTGGCCAAAGTGCGTGCCGCTTCCGTGGCTTTTGTGGCTTTTGCGGGGCCCGACTTGCCCTGAATTCTGGCGAATTCTCGCCACATTCCGGATCGTGTGCGTCCAGAATTCTCGTCCAAGTGACCTGTTGCAGAGGGCAGTTGGACAGATACATTCGGCCGCGGTCGACGCGTTCCGGCGCACGCCCCCAATCCAACTGGGGGGTGAGGTCTGACCCGGATCCGCGAAGTGTGGATCTGTGCAAGGGCCAGTAATAGGGGAGTTAGGCATGGCTCAGGGCACCGTCAAGTGGTTCAACGCGGAGAAGGGGTACGGCTTCATCGCGGTCGACGGTGGTGCGGATGTTTTCGTCCACTACAGCGCGATCCAGATGGACGGGTACCGCACCCTGGAAGAGGGTCAGCGGGTCGATTTCGAGATCTCGCAGGGCCAGAAGGGGCCGCAGGCGGACATGGTCCGACTGGCGACCGGCTGAAGCACGCGCCGACTGACAGCGTCGTTCTTCTGTTTCATCTTCGAAGGGCTCGTACCTCCTGGGTACGGGCCCTTCGGCATGGCCGGGAGGGGCGCGTGGGCGGCGCGGGGCGCCCGTGTTCACCTGCGGATCAGGCGGAGGCGCTTGCACTCGACCATGCCGAGTGCTAATCATTGGCGTTAGCACTCTGAAGGTGAGAGTGACAAAGAAGGACCGGGTCGGTGAGGCCCGCAGGCCAGGTGGGGCAAGGAACCACGCGGCATGCGAGCCGTCCGTCGCGGGCGCGGGCGCGGTCCGAAGGAATCACCCCCAGTCCTGGAGGGACCACTTCACATGGCCAAGATCATCGCGTTCGACGAGGAGGCGCGGCGCGGCCTCGAGCGCGGCATGAACCAGCTCGCGGACGCCGTGAAGGTGACGCTCGGCCCCAAGGGCCGCAACGTCGTCCTCGAGAAGAAGTGGGGCGCCCCCACGATCACCAACGATGGTGTGTCCATCGCCAAGGAGATCGAGCTCGAGGACCCGTACGAGAAGATCGGCGCCGAGCTGGTCAAGGAAGTCGCGAAGAAGACGGACGACGTAGCCGGTGACGGCACGACGACCGCGACCGTCCTGGCCCAGGCCCTGGTCAAGGAAGGCCTCCGCAACGTCGCCGCGGGCGCCAACCCGATGGCTCTGAAGCGCGGTATCGAGAAGGCCGTCGAGGCGGTCTCCGGTGCGCTGCTCGAGCAGGCGAAGGATGTCGAGACCAAGGAGCAGATCGCTTCCACGGCCTCCATCTCCGCCGCCGACACCCAGATCGGCGAGCTGATCGCCGAGGCCATGGACAAGGTCGGCAAGGAAGGCGTCATCACCGTCGAGGAGTCCCAGACCTTCGGTCTGGAGCTGGAGCTCACCGAGGGTATGCGCTTCGACAAGGGCTACATCTCGGCGTACTTCGCCACCGACATGGAGCGTATGGAGGCCGTCCTCGACGACCCGTACATCCTGATCGCGAACTCCAAGATCGCGAACGTCAAGGACCTGCTCCCGCTTCTGGAGAAGGTCATGCAGTCGGGCAAGCCGCTGCTGATCATCGCCGAGGACGTCGAGGGCGAGGCCCTGTCGACCCTGGTCGTCAACAAGATCCGCGGCACCTTCAAGTCCGTCGCGGTCAAGGCCCCGGGCTTCGGCGACCGCCGCAAGGCGATGCTGAACGACATCGCCATCCTCACCGGCGGCGAGGTCATCTCCGAGGAGGTCGGTCTCAAGCTCGAGAACACGACCCTCGACCTGCTGGGCAAGGCCCGCAAGGTCGTCATCACCAAGGACGAGACCACCATCGTCGACGGTGCCGGCTCCTCGGACCAGGTCGCGGGCCGTGTGAACCAGATCCGCGCCGAGATCGAGAACAGCGACTCGGACTACGACCGCGAGAAGCTGCAGGAGCGCCTGGCGAAGCTCGCCGGCGGTGTCGCGGTCATCAAGGCCGGCGCCGCCACCGAGGTGGAGCTCAAGGAGCGCAAGCACCGCATCGAGGACGCCGTCCGCAACGCGAAGGCCGCCGTCGAGGAGGGCATCGTCGCCGGTGGTGGCGTGGCCCTGCTGCAGGCCTCCCAGGTCTTCGAGAAGCTGGAGCTCGAGGGTGACGAGGCGACCGGCGCCCAGGCCGTGAAGCTCGCGCTCGAGGCCCCGCTGAAGCAGATCGCCGTCAACGCCGGCCTCGAGGGCGGCGTCGTCGTGGAGAAGGTGCGCAACCTGACCCCGGGTCACGGCCTCAACGCCGCGACCGGCGAGTACGTCGACCTGGTCAAGGAAGGCATCATCGACCCGGCGAAGGTGACCCGCTCTGCCCTGCAGAACGCCGCCTCCATCGCCGCGCTCTTCCTCACCACCGAGGCCGTCATCGCCGACAAGCCGGAGAAGGCCGCGGCCCCGGCCGGCGGCGGCATGCCGGGCGGTGACATGGACTTCTGATCGACCTGACGGTTGATCAACGTCCTTACCGAGGGCGGTATCCCCTGCTTGAGCAGGGGATACCGCCCTCGGGCGTTTTCAGCCGCCGGACCCGACCCTCACTCGGTGGGCTCGTCGTGCGGCCGCCGCAGGTCGTCCAGTTCGGCCGCGAACAGCAGGGCCGGGTCGAAGCCCATTCCGGTGAAGTGGCCGGCGAGTTCCAGGGACAGGACGCCGTGGAGCCTGGTCCAGAAAGTCAGTGCCCGGTGGAGGGTGGCGGAGGGGGCGGGGTGGTCGCGCGCCCACTGGCGGTGGTCTTCGAGGTGGGCCGCGAACCGGGTCGCGGGGCCGGGTGAGGGCAGTGCGGCGCAGGCGTCGAGCAGGGTCGCCATGATCTCGGCCGCGATCGCGGTGATGTCGTCGGGCGCGTGGTAGCCGGGGACGGGTGTGCCGTAGACGAGGAAGTACCGCTGGGGGTCGTCCAGGGCCCAGCCGCGCAGTGCGTGCGCCAGTGCGGTCACGTCGACGCCCGTCTCGCCCGTGTCGCCCGCCCCACCGGTCTGGGCGCTCCCTGCGGTGGCGCGGAAGGTGTCGGCGAGGCTCCGGTACGCGTCCCTCACCAGCTCGGTGATCAGGTCGTCGCGGCTGGCGAAGTAGCGGTAGAGCGCCGGCCCGCTCATGCCCATCTGCTTGGCGATCGCGTTGAGGGAGAGCGCCGAGGCTCCCGCCGTGGCGATCTGCTCCCACGCGTGCTTCTTGACCTCCGCGCGGACCTGGGCCCGATAGCGCTCTCGGGGGGTCCTGGCGTCCTCTGCTCCCGTCATGGTTAGAGGTTATCACTGTTGTTATTGACAGTCGCAGTCTCTAGCGGTTACAACTTCTAACGAACACGAAAGCCGATAACCGCCGCTGTGGAGGTCGCCATGAACGCCATGAACGCCGAAGGACTCGTCGAGGTCGTCCTGCCGGGCAAGGTCGAGCCGGAGGGCCTGCAGGTACGGCACGGAGACGTTCCCGTGCCCGGTTCCGGGCAGGTCGTGATCCGGATGGAGGCCACCGGGGTGTCGTTCGCCGAGCAGCAGATGCGCCGCGGCCGGTACTACGACCAGCCGGCGTTCCCCTTCGTGCCCGGCTACGACCTGGTCGGCACCGTCCTGGCGGCCGGCGCGGGCGTCGAGCCGGGACTGCTCGGCACCCGGGTCGCCGCGCTGGTGAAGGTCGGCGGCTGGGCCAGCCATGTGATCGTCGACGCGGCGGACGTGGTCGGGGTTCCGGACGGGATCGACGCGGCGGAGGCGGAGACCCTGGTCCTCAACGGCATCACCGCCTGGCAGATGCTGCACCGCAAGGCCCGCGCCCGCGCGGGCCAGACCATCGTGGTGCACGGCGCCAACGGCGGTGTCGGCTCGGTCCTGGTCCAGCTCGCCCGGGCCATGGGCGTGAAGGTGATCGGCACGGCGTCCGCGCGCCACCACGACGCCCTACGGCAACGCGGAGTCCTCCCCGTCGACTACCGCACCGAGGACGTCCCCGCGCGGATCCGCGAGCTCGCCCCCGGTGGCGTGGACGCCGTCTTCGACCACGTCGGCGGCCGCAGCGCCGTCGACTCCTGGCGCCTCCTCGCACCCGGCGGCACGCTCGTCTGCTACGGCAGCGCCTCCACCCGGGACGACGAGGGCTCCAAGCAGCTGCCCGTGCTCAAGCTGCTCGGCCGGGTATGGCTGTGGAACGCGCTGCCCAACCGCCGCCACGCCTACTTCTACAACGTCTGGGCGGGCCGGGCCCTGTCCCGGACCCGGTTCCAGGCCCGGCTGCGCACCGACCTCACCCAGGTCTTCGGGGCCCTCCAGCGCGGTGACATCACCGCCCAGATTGCCGCCCGGCTGCCGCTCACCCACATCGCCGAGGCCCTGCGCCTGGCCGAGTCGGGCACGGTCGCCGGGAAGGTCGTCCTGGAGCCCTAGGGGGTGTTGTGAAAGTCCAGCACACCCCCCTAGTCCCGACCGGGCGCGGTCGTCAGGTGTAGTGGGAGCCGACGGCGGGCTGGCCCGTGTAGTTGGGGCCGGCGATGGGGTCGGCGCCGACGTAGGTGAAGGGGAGGTCGATCGTGCGGCCGCCGTGGAGGGTGAGCAGGTGGCGGCGCGCGTCGTAGGTGAACCCCGCGGCCCGGAGTGCCGCTACGGCCGCCCGTCCCGCCGCCGAACCGTCGGCCCGGCGGATCGAGTCCGGGTCGAAGTGGGCGAGAAGGAGGCCGTCCTCGGCCAGCCAGGAGGCGGCGCGGGCGAGCAGGCCGAGCTGGTCGCCCACGTAGTGCAGGCCGTGGACGCAGGTGATGAGGTCGTAGCGGCGGGTCGGCTCCCAGACCGAGACGGAGGCGACGACCTCCTCCAGGGCCGGCGGGGCCGGTAGGGGGACGAGAGGGCCCACCAGGTCCACGGCGGTGAGGACGGCGTCGGCGGGCAGAGCAGGGGCCGCCTCCCGCAGGGCGCGGCCCTCCCCGCTGCACAGGTCCAGCCAGGAGGGGGCGCCGGGGCGGGCCGACAGCCAGGTCAGGGGGTCGAGGCCCAGTTCGCGGGCGTAGCTGTTGACGCCGGTGAGGCCGCGTTCGCGGTTCATCGTGTTGTTGGCGACCACGGAGGACCGTTCCAGTGCGGTCAGGGAGACCAGCGCGCGCTCGGTCATGCGCTCACGCCCGGCGTGGCGGGGGTGAGCACGGAGACTTCCCGGCCGTGGCCGACGACCAGTCGGCCCTCCGGTGTGGCCAGGACGGTGTGGACGGGGGCGGCGAAGGTGAGGGGCGGGGCGGTCGCCGCGCCGGTCGTCAGGTCGTGGATCGAGAGGGTCTCGGTGCCGTTCGTCGTGATCAGGTGGGTGCGGCCGTCGATCACCGTGGCCGTCATGCCGCGTATCGCTCCGGCGGGTGCGGGCAGCGGCTCGCCGAGCTGTTCGTGCGTGCGCAGGCTCCAGACGCGGACCGTGGCGTCCCGGCCGGCGGAGACCGCGACGGGATGTCCGTCCACCACGGTGGTGATCACCGACGTCACCCAGTCGGTGTGGCCGGTGAGGGGCGCGCCGAGCTGCCGGCCGGTGGTGAGGTCCCACAGCCGTACGGTCTTGTCCCAGCTGCCGGTCACGGCCGTCGCACGGTCGTCCGCGCGGAGGGTGGCGAGGGTGGTGATGCGGCTGGTGTGGCCGGTGAGGGGATCCGTCAGGGGGTCGCCCGTCGCGAGGTCCCACACCCGGGCGGTGCCGTCCGAGCCGCCGGTCACCGCGACGCTCCGTCCGTCGACCCGCGTGGTGGCCAGGGCCAGGATCCGGCCGCTGGGCAGGGCGACGGGTGCGCTGGTCTCCCGGCCGGAGGCCAGGTCCCAGCGGTGCAGTGTGGCGTCCGGGGCCGCGGTCACCACGACGGGGGAGCCGTCGGCGTCCGCCGTCGCCATCAGGGCGGCCTCGGTGGCGACGGGCTCGCCGACCGGTGCCCCGGTGGCCGCGTCCCAGGTGCGTACGGTCCGGTCGGCGCCGGCGGTGACGACGACGGGCCGGCCGTGGAGGACGGTCGCGGCGGCGGCCACGACCGCTTCCTCATGACCGCCGGAGAGGGGGAGGGGCGGGCCGTCGGTCTCTCCGATGTCCCAGACACGCACGGTGTGGTCGGTGCCGGCGGTGACGGCGGCCGGGCGCCCGTCCAGGAGCGCCGTCGCGACGTCCCACACCTGTGCGGTGTGCCCGCGCAGGGGCTCGCCGAGCTGCCGGCCGGTCGTCATGTCCCACACCCGTACGGTCCGGTCCAGGCCTGTGGTCACGGCCGTCCCCCGTTCGCCGTCCTCCGGCACCGCCGCTGCCGCCCTGATCCGGTCCGTGTGCTGTGCGAGCCGCTCACGCAGCGCCGCGTCGGTGGCGGGTGCGGGGTGGACGAGTCGCCGGGTCCAGTCCTGCTGACCGTCGACGTCCCGGGGACGGCGGAGTCGCTGTCCGCGCAGGGCGGAGGTCGTCACCGCCCACCCGCCCCCGTCGGTCCGGCGAGCCTCGCCCCGCTCCCACAGACGCAGCTCCCCGCCCGGCCGCCGCACCAGGCTGACCGGCCGCCCCTCCAGCTCCACGACCTGCGACACGGGCACCACCTCACCCGACTGCCGCCCGCAGCCGGCGGCCAACTCGCCCACCACGGCCACCGCCGTCTCACCGTCGAGAAAGCCGACGACCCCGACAGCACGGAACGCAAACGCAACCAGCCGCCCACCGACCACGACAGCCGCCCCCTGCGTCCAGCCGCCGTCAGAAACCTCCGCCGGCCCGTCCGCCGAGCCCTTCGGCGAACTGTCCGCCGACCCCTCCTTCGAGCCGTCCGCCGAGCCCTCAGCCGAGGTCACCGGCGAGCCGTCCGCCGAATCATCTGCCGAACTGCCCGCCGCCTGGTCCGCCGGTCCGCCCGCCGACCGGTCCGCCGCTCCGCCCGCCGACCTCCCCTCCGCCCCGTCCGCCGCTCCGCCCGCCGACCTCTCCGAGCTGCTCGTCGGCCCCTCCTCGTCGAGCACACTCCCTGCCAGATCCCACGTCCTCACCACCGCGCCCTCGATCTCCGCGCGCACGGCGAGGGGCTCGTCGTCGGGGCCGGTGAGTATTCGGGCCGGGAGTGCCGAGCCGATCTCCTCGCCCGTGGTCGTGCTCCACAGCCGTAGGGTCCGGTCGTCCTCGACCGTCAGCAGTACCGTGCCGAGGCCGTCCGCTTCCGACACCTCCACCGCGCGGACGCATTCACCGGCCGGGAGCCCTGTCGCCGGATCGAGCAGAAGGACCCGCTTCTCGCGGTCGAGCCGCTCCAGCAGGAGGGCGACCGGGCGGCCGTCCATCGTGGCCGTGGCGATGTGCTCCACCTCGGCGGTGGTCGACGTCCAGGTGTCCGCGCGGCAGACCAGGGGTGTGTGGAGCTGTCGGCCGGTGGCCAGGTCCCAGGTGCGTACGGTGTGGTCCCTGCTGCCCGTCACGGCCACCGCACGGCCGTCGACGACGGTCGTGGCGACGGCGGTCACCCAGCCCTCATGACCCGTCAGCGTCCGCAACAGGCGCGGATCCTCCGGTGCCCCGCCCGTCTCCCATGCCGCCACCCACATCGCATCAGCCATGCTCCGAACGCTAACCGGCCGCACTGACAACGCCCCGGCCACGCTCCTGCCCCCTCCGTGGCCGGGATCACAGGGCATTCCGGGGCGGAGCCGGAATGGCGGGGCCGTCGGGGGAGTTTCCTAAGGGAGGGACTTCATGCATGTGCACATACCGACCGGTCCCCACATCAGCACGTCACCACTTCACGAGGAGCTCCCCACGTGAGCGTCACCGAGTCCAGCCCCTCCCGCGCCGCCGAGATCCTCTCCCGGCCGGTCACCATCAACGGTCTGACCGTCCCGAACCGGATCGCGATGGCGCCCATGACCCGTATGTTCTCCCCGGGCGGCGTCCCCGGTGAGGACGTGGTGGGGTACTACGCGCGGCGCGCGGCCGCCGGCGTCGGGCTGATCGTCACCGAGGGGACGTACGTCGGGCACGACTCGGCGGGGCAGAGCGACCGCGTCCCCCGGTTCCACGGCGAGGAGCAGCTGGCCGGGTGGGCGAAGGTCGCCGAGGGCGTGCACGCGGCGGGCGGGACGATCGTGCCGCAGCTGTGGCACATCGGGATGGTGCGCAAGCAGGGTGAGCCGCCGTACGCGGACGCCCCGGCCGTCGGTCCCTCCGGCCTGCGCGTCGACGGCACCGAGGGCACCGGCAAGGCGATGACCCAGCGCGACCTGGACGACGTCATCGGCGCGTTCGCCGAGGCCGCGGCCGCCGCCGAGCGCATCGGCTTCGACGGTGTCGAGATCCACGGCGCCCACGGCTATCTGATCGACCAGTTCCTCTGGGCGGGCACCAACCGCCGCACCGACGCCTACGGCGGCGACTCCGTGGCGCGCACGAAGTTCGCCGCCGAGATCGTCGCGGCCGTCCGTGAGACCGTCTCGCCGGAGTTCCCGATCATCTTCCGGTACTCGCAGTGGAAGCAGGAGGCGTACGACGCCCGGCTCGCCGAGACCCCGGAGGAGCTGGAGGCGATCCTCACCCCGCTCGCCGCCGCCGGCGTCGACGCCTTCCACGCCTCGACCCGCCGCTACTGGCTTCCGGAGTTCGAGGACTCCGACCTCAACCTCGCGGGCTGGACGAAGAAGCTCACCGGCAAGCAGGCCATCACCGTCGGCTCGGTCGGCCTCGACGGCGACTTCATCCGGGGCTTCGCGGGCGAGGGCTCGCCCCTCAAGGGCATCGACGACCTCCTCGACCGTCTGGAGCGCGACGAGTTCGACCTGGTGGCCGTGGGACGTGCCCTGCTGCAGGACCCGGAGTGGGCGGTGAAGGTCCTCGCGGGCCGTACCGACGAGCTGAAGCCGTACGACGCCGCCGCGCTGCGGACCCTCAGCTGACCGCCAACGCGCGTGTATGGTCCGGGAGATGAGGATTCTTCATCTCTCGGACACCCATGTCCGGCGGACCCCCGGCCCCGACCGGCGGGGTGTCGACCCGACCGAATCCCTGCGGCTGATGCTCACCGAGCTCCGGCACCTGCGTGGCGTGGACGCGATCGTCGTCACCGGCGATCTCGCCGACGACGGTGCGGTGGAGGCTTACACGATCGTGCGCGAGTTGATCGGCGACTTCGCGCGCTCGCTCGACGCGCCCGTCTTCTGCACCACCGGCAACCACGACGAACGGTCCGCCTTCACGAAGGTGCTGGGCAGCGGGCATCCCGCCGCGGGCCTCACGTTCCCCGGCCACGAGCGGGCCGCCGTCAGCGTCGTGGGCGGGTGGCGGTTCGTCACGCTCGACTCGCTGGTGCCGGGGGAGGTGTACGGCCGCCTGGGCGCGGCCCAACTGGAGTGGCTGGCCGGTGTGCTGAGCACCCCGGCCGAGCACGGGACCGTGCTCGCCTTCCATCACCCGCCGATCAGCCTCGACCTCTCCGTCACCCAGCCGGTCTTCGGGCTGCGCGACCCCGCCGAGCTGGCGGAGGCGATCCGGGGGAGTGACGTACGGGTCCTGCTGACCGGGCACTACCACCTCCAGCTCTGCGGGTTCCTGGCGTCCGTGCCGGTGTGGGTGACGCCCGGGGTCGTCAACCGCGTCGACCTGACCACCGCCCCCGGGACCGAGCGGGCGGTGCGAGGCGCTTCCGCGTCGCTGGTGGAGCTGGGCGGGGCGGGCGGGCCGCTGTTCCACACCTTCCACGCGCGGGATCCGCGGGCCCACGAGACCGTCTACGAGCTGGACGAGGAGCGGACGCGGGAGCTCATCGCGCGGCACGGCTGAGTCGCCCGTTCTTGTCTCCGCAGGTCAGGGCATGCGCATCCCATTTCTCTTGCTTAACTCAATCAATCTATATACGCTTGCTTGAGTCAAGCAGTTCACTCTTGCGCATTCGACGGAGGCTCTGTCATGTCCGACGCCCTTGCCCGACCCGCCGCGGCGGGGACATCCGCCCTGCCGCGGTCGAACGCCGTGGTGGCGGTACTGGCCCTGGCCGGGATCGTCGTCTCGCTGATGCAGACCCTGGTCATCCCGATCGTCCCCGAGCTGCCGAAGCTGCTGGACGCGCCCGCGTCCGACACCGCCTGGGCGGTCACCGCCACCCTGCTCGCGGCCGCCGTGGCCACCCCGGTCGTCGGCCGGCTCGGTGACATGGTCGGCAAGCGGCGGATGCTGGTGGCGAGCATCCTGATGCTGATCTCCGGCTCGCTGGTCTGCGCCCTCGCCGACTCGCTCGTCCCGATGATCGTCGGCCGCGCCCTCCAGGGCCTCTCGGCGGCCGTGGTGCCACTGGGCATCAGCATCCTGCGGGACACCGTGCCCGCCGAGAAGCTCGCCGGCTCGACGGCCGTGATGAGCGCCTCCCTCGGTGTCGGCGGTGCCCTCGGTCTGCCCGCCGCCGCGTTCATCGCGGACAACTGGGACTGGCACGTCCTGTTCTGGACCTCCGCCGCTCTCGGCGTCGTCGCCCTCCTCCTCGTCCTGCTGGTCGTCCCGGAGTCGCACAACCGCACCGGCGGCCGCTTCGACCTCGTCGGCTCGCTCGGCCTGTCGGCCGGTCTGGTCGCGCTGCTGCTCGCCGTGTCCAAGGGCGCCGACTGGGGCTGGACCTCCGCCACGACGCTGGGCCTGGGCGCCGCCGCCGTCGTGATCCTGGTGGCCTGGGGCCGGTGGGAGCTGAAGGCCGAGCAGCCGCTGGTCGACCTGCGCACCACCGCCAGGACCCAGGTCCTGTTCACCAACCTCGCCTCGGTCGCCCTCGGCTTCTCGATGTTCGCGATGTCCCTGGTCCTGCCCCAGCTGCTGCAACTGCCCGAGCAGACCGGCTACGGCCTGGGCAAGTCGATGCTGACCGTCGGTCTGGTGCTGGCCCCGCAGGGCCTGGTGATGATGGTGATGTCCGCCGTGTCCGCCCAGATCACCAAGGCCAAGGGCCCCAAGGTCACCCTGATGATCGGCGCGCTCATCGTCGCCGCCGGCTACGCCCTGAACATCGTCCTGATGAGCGAGGTCTGGCACCTCGTCCTCGTGTCCTGCGTCATCGGCGCCGGCGTCGGCTTCACCTACGGTGCCATGCCCGCCCTCATCATGGGCGCGGTGGAACCCTCCCAGACGGGTGCCGCGAACAGCCTCAACACCCTGATGCGGTCCCTGGGCACGTCCTTCGCCAGCGCCATCGCCGGCGTCATCCTCGCCCAGATGACCACCGACTTCGGCGGCTACGCCCTGCCCTCGGAGAACGGCTTCAAGGTCGTCATGGCGATCGGCGCCGGGGCCGCCCTCTGCGCCTTCTTCCTGGCGAGCTTCATCCCGAAGCGGAAGGAGGCGGACCCGGTCGCGGCCGTCGAGGAGGTGGGGCAGGGTGCGCCGGTGAAGGCGTGAGTGACGTCCGACAACGATCAGCCAACAAGGCGCTGCTTGACTTCCCTCCCCACAGGAAGGATGGAACCAGTGACCTACAAGCGACTTCTCCGGCGAGTGGCGTTACCGGTGGCGACGGTGGCCGCCGTGGCGGGCAGCACCCTGGCCGTGGCACCCACGGCCAGCGCCTCTTCGGGCGACTGTCCGGCGGCCATGGTGTGCATTTTCCAGAACGTCAATTTCACCGGCATCTGGATCGGCCAGACCGATCCGTACCGCCCCAACGTCGGTGACCTCATGAACGACCGGACCAGTTCGATCGTCAACTGGACGAACCGCGACATCTGCTTCTACCAGAACGCGGACTACGGCGGCGAGATGCTCACCTGGGTCCCCGCGGGGAAGGCGACCGACTGGGTCGGGGACGCCAACAACGACCGCATCAGCTCGTTCAAGCCCTGCTGGTAGCCACGGCCCCGCGGGCGGTCACAGATTGCCCAGCGGTTCGATGTCGACCTTCACCGGGGTGCCCCAGATCCGCAGCACCTCGTAGTCGGTGAACTCGTGCACCAGCCGGTAGGCCATGGCCGGCCGGGACCCGCGGCGCAGGGCGGCGAGATACAGCTCGGCCTCGCGGCGGTCCCGCCTCGGGGTGCCGCACAGCTGCCACTCCTGGCCGTTCCACAGCTCCGGCAGCCAGCGCTGCTGGGGCTGTGGCCGGTCGCCGCGGGTGCCGTAGCGGGAGGGGGCGGAGGAGGGCGCGGTCTGCGGGGCCGGACCGTTGAACTCGGCGCGGCGTGCCGCCCGGCGCCGGGTCTCGCACAGCAGGCACAGGTCCGGGGCGGCCTCGTCGACGGGCCCGTGCGGATGCTCGGCGCACCGGGTGGTGGGTGATGCGCTGGTCACGCTCTCGTCCAGCAGCTCCAGCGCCCGCCGCAGATCGGCCTTGACCTCGTGCAGCCGGGCGTCGGGCGTGTCGGCGGTCAGGGCCTCACCGTGCTCCCCGAGCAGCCGGAGGGCACGACCGAGAGCGGTGAGCTGGGCGTGGTTCATGGCACCAAGGGTAGGGGCGGGTGCCGGGGGCGGCGGCTCTCGGCCAAGTTGCGGCCACAGCCTATGATTGTTGACAATTTTGATGACGATTCGGGGTGGGCGGTGATAGCAAGGGGCGTCGGTAAGAGCCGCCTACAGAAGAGACGGAAGTGAAGCGAGTGAAGCGCAGAACTGTGGTCATGGGTCTGACCGGCGCTGCAGCGGCGCCCGCTGTCGGGTTCGCCACCGGTGCCCGGGCCGCGAGCGGGACCGTGCGGAAGGCGGCCGCCGACTCCGCCCTGGTCTTCGACCCGTCCGCGTACACCGAGCAGACCATCGCCATCACCGACACGACCGGCACCGCCCACAGCGTGACCTACCGCTTCTTCAAGGTCGCCAGCTATGTGGCCAACCCGGTGAACGCCGCCTACCAGTCCCTCAACGTCAGCGTCCCGGTCGCCGTCGACGGCGCCGCCGTGGACGCCTCCGACGCGCCCATCCTGCTCGCCAACGCCGTCGGCGGTTACATGCCGTCGTCCGTGGCGAACGCCACCGGGATCAGCGCGTCCGGCATGGGCGGCGGCACCAGCCGGCAGGCCCTCGCGCTCGCCGCCGGGTACGTCGTCGTCGAGCCCGGCGCGCGGGGACGGACCCTCGTCGACGCGAACGGCACCTACTACGGCACCGCGCCCGCCGCGATCGTCGACCTCAAGGCGGCCGTGCGGTACCTGAAGTTCAACAGGGGCCGGGTGCCCGGGAACGTGGACCGGATCGTCTCCTCCGGCGTCAGCGCCGGCGGCGCCCTCTCCGCCCTCCTCGGCGCGTCCGGCGACAGCCCGCTCTACCGCCCCTACCTGGAGGAGATCGGCGCGGCCGACGCGAGCGACGCCATCTTCGCCAGCGGCGACTGGTGCCCGATCACCGACCTGGAGCACGCCGACGCCGCCTACGAGTGGAACTGGGGCGCCAACCCCCTCGCCTCGGGCGCGAGCGTCGACGCGACGATCTCCGCCGACCTCAAGGCCCAGTACACGGACTACCTCGCGTCCCTCGGACTGCGCGCCCGGGGCTACGGCGCCCTCAGCGCCCGCAACCTGGACACGTACATCCTGGAGACCTTCATCCAGCCGTCCGCCACCAAGTACCTGGCGGCCCTGTCGGACACGGCCCGCGCCGCCTACCTCGCCGCGAACCCCTTCATCACCTGGTCCGCCGGCAAGGCCGGCTTCACCTGGGCCGACTTCCTCACCCACGTCGGCGCGCGCAAGAAGAACGCCCCCTCGTTCGACGCGTTCGACCTGTCCACGCCCGAGTGCAACCTCTACGGCACCGGCACCACCAGGGCCCGCCACTTCACCCTCTACAGCCTCCGCCACACGGCCGGGGACAGCGCCCGCCCGGACGCCGACATCCCCGCCAAGCTGCACCTGATGAACCCGATGTACCACCTGGTCGACAGGGTCAACCCGCACCGCGCCAGGCACTGGTGGATCCGCGTGGGCACCAAGGACACCGACACCTCCCTGTCCGTGGTCGCCAACCTCGCCACCCGCCTGAGCAGCCTCGGGGACGACGTCGACACGTCGTACTACTGGGACGCCGGCCACGGTGCCGACCTGGACCCGGGCGACTTCGTCACGTGGATCGGGAAGGTGTCGGGGTACCGGAGGAACCGGCGGAAGTAGCGGCGGCGGCCACGCGGTCGGTGACGCCGAAGAGGTACGTCGCCGCGAAGCCGACCGCGTAGCCCGTCAGCAGGCCCCCGCCGTAGATCGCAGCCTCGGTGCCGAGCCCCCTGTTGCCCGCCAGCAGGGGGAAGAGCGCCCAGCCCGACGGGCCGATCGCCGTCGCGCCCACCTGGTCGCCCAGCATCGCGAAGAAGCCGACGAACGCCCCGCCCGCCGCGCCGCCCACGCAGGCGGTGAGGAAGGGGCGGCCCAGCGGGAGGGAGACGCCGTAGACGAGGGGTTCGCCGACGCCGAGAAGACCCGCGGGGAGCGCCGATCTGATCGTCGTACGCAGGGCGGTGTGGTGGCGCAGACGGACGTAGACGGCCGCCGCCGCGCCCACCTGACCCGCGCCCGCCATCGCCAGGACCGGGAGCAGGACCGTGTAGCCCTGCTGTTCGATGAGGGTGGTGTGGATCGGGATGAGGGCCTGGTGGAGGCCGAGCATCACCAGCGGGAGGAAGAGGCCGCCCAGCAGCAGTCCCGCGACGGCACCCGTCGACGCCAGCAGCCAGTTCGCCGCCGTACCGATCGCCGAGGACACCGCGCCGGCCGCGTACATGATCCCGTACAGCGTGCCCAGGCCCGCGACGAGGACCGTGACGGTCGGGGTGAGCAGGACGTCCAGGGCGTCCGGCACCCTGCCCCGGCACCACCGTTCGACCCTGGTCGCCAGCAGCGCCGCCGCCAGCGCGCCCAGCACCCCGCCCTGGCCGGGGGAGAGGGACACCCCGAAGGCGGTCACCTTCGCGACCCCCGGATACACGACGATCGCCGCGACCGCGCCGCCCAGGATCGGGGTGCCGCCGAACTCCTTCGCCGTGTTGTACCCGACGAAGACGGCGATCAGCGACATGAAGGCGGCGGCGAGGGAGGCGAGGGCGGGGGTGAGGCCGGGCAGCAGCCCGGCGTTCACGAGCAGCCCGTTCAGACCGGCGAGGACTCCGCAGCCGATCAGGGCGGGGACGAGGGGGACGAAGACGGCGGCGATCCGGCGAAGGGCCCCGCGCAGGGAGGACCCCGCGCGCGCCTCCGGGGGAGTCCCCGTCGCCGGGGCCGTCGTCGGCACCAGCTTCTCGAACTCGGCCGTCACCCGCGTCACGACCCCCGGACCGAGCACCACCTGGTACGTCCCGTCGGCGGCCACCACCCCCAGCACACCGGGCAGCGCCCGCAGCGCCGGTTCGTCGGTCAGGGACGGATCGGCCAGGCCCAGCCGCAGCCGGGTCATGCAGTGGGCGACGGAGGTGACGTTGGCGGGGCCGCCGACCAGGGGGAGGATCGCGGCCGCGAGATCGTGGGAGGTCTGCACCCGTCGAGCGTGCGGCTCAGCTCCCCGCCGCGGCCAGCGCGGCACGCAGATGACCGCCGGACTCCTCCAGAAGGCGGGCGGCCGTCGGCCCGTCCACCCCGGCCAGCAGCACCAGGATCGCGTCCTTCACCTCGCCGTCGGTGGCCGCGAGAGCCGCCTCGATCTCCCGGTCCGCGGCCCCGGTCGCCAGCGCCACGATCCGCCGCGAACGGGCACGCAGCTTCTCGTTCGAGGCACGGACGTCGACCATCAGGTTCCCGTACGTCTTGCCCAGCCGGATCATCGTGATCGTCGACACCATGTTGAGCACCAGCTTCTGCGCCGTGCCCGCCTTCAGCCGCGTCGACCCGGTGAGCAGCTCCGGCCCGACCACGACCTCGATCCCGTGCTCGGCGGCCGCCGCCAGCGCACTCCCCGCGTTGCAGGCGAGCCCCACGGTCAGCGCACCCCGGGCACGGGCGTACTCCACCGCGCCGATCGCGTACGGGGTACGGCCGGAGGCGGAGACGCCGACGACCGTGTCCACCGGGGTGAGACCGAGGGCCTCCAGGTCGGCGACGGCCAGGTCCCGGGAGTCCTCGGCGCCCTCGACGGACGTGACCATCGCCTCCGGCCCGCCGGCGAGCACCCCGACGACCTGCCCGGGGGCGGTGTTGAAGGTCGGCGGACACTCGGACGCGTCGAGCACACCGAGCCGCCCTGCCGTCCCGGCACCGGCATAGACCAACCGCCCGCCGCGCGCCATCCGCTCCGCGACGGCGTCGATGGCGGCGGCGATCCGCGGCAACTGCGCGGCGACGGCCGCCGCGACCCCGGCGTCCTCACCGTTCATCAGCCGGGCGAGGTCGAGCGTGGGAAGACAGTCGATCTTGGCGAGCTCGGGCCGGAAGGCTTCGGTGGTGAGGGAGTTCAGCTGGGCGCGCAGATCGTCGGAAGGGAAGGCGGAGGTCATGGACAGACAGCTCTTTTCGACTTCGGTGCGATGTCCTACCTAAGGGGCGCGGGGAACTGCGCGACCAGCCACGGCGGCGCCGCACATACCCACACACAGTGACCCCTACGGTCTACCGGTGCCTGTGCGCCAACGCCTCGTACGACGCGGCCAACGCCGGCCCCGCCACCTCATACGTCCGCTGAGCCACCCCCACGAACAGACAGTCCACCACCAGCAACTGCCCCGTCCGGGACGACATCGCCGCAGGCCGCAACTCGCTCTCCCGCGAGGTGGACGTGGTCAACACATGATCGGCGTACTGGGTCACCGCACTCTCGGGCCGCCCGGTGATGGCGACCGTGGTCGCCCCCCGCTCGAACGCCACCCGCAACGGCTCGATGACATCCCCCGTCGACCCGGAGTGCGTGACGGCGACGGCGACATCGCCGGAGGCGAGCTGCACGGCGTTCGTCACCGCGAGATGCGTGTCGCTGTGGGCCTGCGCCAGCAGCCCGATCCGCAGCAGCTTCTGGGTGAGGTCCTGGGCGACCAGCCCGCTCGCGCCGACGCCGTACACGTCGATGCGCCGCGCGGCGGCCGCCGCGGCGACCGCCGCCTCCAGCTGGGTGGTGTCGAGACCGGCGGCGGTGTCGGCGAGGGTCTGCTGCTCGTCGTAGGCGAGTTTGGCGACGACGTCCGCCAGGGAGTCGTCGACGGCGATGTCGGTGGTGAGGGCGGGCGCGCGGCCCGACTGCTGCTGGGCGGCGAGCCCGGCGAGGGCGAGGCGCAGATCGCGGTAGCCCGGGTAGCCGAGGACGCGGGCGGTGCGGACGACGGTCGCCTCGCTGGTGCCGGTCCGTTCGGCGAGGCCGGTGACGGTGAGGGCGGCGCAGCCCGCGGGGTCGCTCGCGACCGCCTCGGCGACGCGCTGCATGGAGCGGGTCAGGGAGGGGGCGAGCGTACGGACTTTGCTGGCCAGCGCGGCAGGTGCCGGACGGAAGGCTTCCGGATTGAAGGTTTCCTTCGCTTCCTGGGTCACTCTTGAAAGATATTTTCGGTTCGGGGTCGGGTCAAGCGTGCGCACAATAGGGACATGGACTCCTCCGATCCGCCCTCCGGCGCCCGCATCAGCTCCCTGGAACAGGCGTTGCACGCCGCGCGCGCCCTCGTGCTCTCCGATCTGGCCGCGGGCGAGGTGGCCGCGGCGGACGTGGTGTCGATGGTCGAGGACTCCGTCGTGCAGCGCCGCTGGTGGGTGGAGCAGTGGCCGGACGGCGTGGCGTACCTGGCCGGGCTGGTCGCGCAGGACGTGCAGGACGCGCTCCTCGAACGCTACGGCCGCTGGCCGCTGTGCCCGGTCTGCGGCTCCGGCGATCCGCACGCGCTCGACGTGGAGCCCGAGCTGGGTCCCGATCCGCACTGGGTGTGCCACAAGGCGGGCGTGAAGGTCGCGGCGGTGGGGACGCTGGGGTCGGCGACGGGTGGGGCGCCGCCCTCGTGAGGCACTCGTGACGATCTACATCGACCCCCCGAACTGGCCCGGCCACGGCCGGATGTGGTCCCACCTCGTCAGCGACGTCTCGTACGACGAACTGCACAAGTTCGCCGAGGAACTGGGCGTGCCCCGGCGTGCCTTCGAGCGCGACCACTACGACATCCCGTCGCACCGGTACGCCGAGGTGGTGGCCGCCGGCGCGGTCGAGGTCGGCAGCCGTGAGGTGGTGCGGCTGCTGCACGCGGCGGGGCTGCGCCGGCGCAAGGGCGGGTCCGGGGCCGGGAACGGGGACGCCGGCGCGGTCAGCCGGTGAAGACCGGCTCCATGGTGTGCCACCAGGTGGTGAGGCTCAGCTGGTCCGGGCCGGTGATCTGGACCAGGGCGGGGCGGTCGTAGTAGCTGCAGAGGAAGACGTACTGGCCGGTGCTCGACAGGAAGCAGACCACGTCGCCGGCCGCCTGGCCGGTGTTGTTCTCGGCCCAGCTGCCCCGCACGTTGATCTGGGACTCGCAGTCGCCCTCCGGCAGGCTGCCCGCGTAGGTCTGGAAGACGGCGTCCCGGTCGGTCTTCGTCTCGTACATCGCGACGCTGGCCTTGCCGGTGCCGGTGACGCCGTACTGGTCGACCGTGGTCACCGTGCAGTACAGGGCGGCCGTGGCGCCCTGCCACACGGTGTGGGAGCAGCTCTCGCGGGACCACTGGTCGGTGTTGAGCGAGTCGCGCAGCTCGTGTTCGGCGACGGTGAGGCCGTCGTTGCCGGATCGCGGGGTGGGGCTGGAGTCGTCCGGGCCGGGGGAGGGCGGGTCGCTGCTCGGGCTCTCGCCGGACGGTGAGCGGACGGGCTCGACGGGCGTGCCGCTGCTGGTCGTGGGCGGGTCCGGGCTGTCCCCCTTGGACTGCTGGGCCTGGAGATAGAGGCTCACCAGGGCGATCACCGTACTGATCACCACGCCGATGATCGTCCAGCGCACACCCCGACCGGCATGAGGGTCCGGCAGCGGCGGTCCGGGGGGCTGCGGTGGCGTGGACGGGCCGTGCTGACTCATGACGCTCCCCCGCTTCCCCCGGCGTACGCGGCCCGTGCGCGGCGCGGCCGTGCCGGAATTATCCGAAGCGCGTGGGGTGCGAGGGGAGCCGAAGGCCGGAAGATCGCCCCGGGCTACGCCAGGTCCAGGTCAGCCGCGCAGCTCATACGCGTACTCGCCCTCGCCCTCCCAGACCCGGACGAACCCGGCCCGTTCGAGTACGGCCCGGGAGGGGGCGTTGCCGTGTTCGACGATGGCGAACAGGCGTCGTACGTCGTCCCGGGCCAGCGCCCAGCCGGCCAGTGCCCGCAGCGCCTCGGTGGCGTAGCCGTGGCCGCGGGCGGGCGGGACGAGGTCGTAGCCGATCTCCGTGCGGCCGTCCTCGTCGGGGGCGGCGTGGAAGCCCATGCTGCCGATCGCGCGGCCGTCCTCCTGCCGTACGAGGACGTAGAGCCCGAACTCGGGCCGCAGCAAGCCCGCTTGGTGCGCCCGGAACATCATTCCTGCGGCGTTCCGGGTGCCGTCGAACGGTGTGCCCCCGAGCCAGTCGAACCCGCCGTCGCCGCCCGACCACAGGTCGGCGAGGGTGGTGAGGGAGGCGCCCTCGAGGGTGAGGCGGGGGCCGGGTATGCGGGTCACGAGGTCAGGAGCTCCAGTTCGGACCGCAGGTTGTAGCGCGCGGTCGGCTCCCACTCGGCGGCGCCGTACGGCGTCCTGAACAGCCTGGGCAGGTCGAGGAGTTGGCGCAGGATCGCGGCGCGGCCGGTGCGGAAGGCGTCGTCGGGGACGAAGTGGTACTCCTGACGGACGGCGGCGGTGTAGGCGGCGTACGCGGAGGGCGGCGCGGCGAGGATCGCGAGGTCCGCGTCGCACAGGACCTGGCCGTCGGGGTCGTCCTCGGCGGGGTCGTGGGTGACGGTGAGCCGGACCAGCCGGGCCACCTCGGCGGTCCTCGCGTCCGGCACCCCCGCCTCGGGCAGGGCACGCTCGGCCAGCCGGGCGGAGCGCTCCTCGTTCTCGGAGCGGTCGGGGAGGTAGACGGCGTCGTGGAACCAGGTGGCGAGGCGTACGGCGGCCGGGTCGTCCGCGTACTCCTCCAGCGCGTCGACGCGGTCGAGGACCGCGGTGAGGTGGGTGAGGGTGTGGTAGCGGCGCTGGGGTTCCTGCCAGCGGGCGAGGAGGTCGTCGGCGTAGGGCGCGGGGTCGGGGCCGCCGGCGCCGGGGGCCCGGGCTGCTTCCAGGGCGTGGACGAAGCGGGTGCGCAGGGCGTCGAGGTCGGCCATGGGCCCATTCTCGCGCGCGGGGCGCGGGCGCGGGCGCGGGACGCGGGTGAGGGACGGGGGCGAGGGTTCGGGGCGAGCGTATGGTGGAATTGGACTAGACAACTGGACTAGACCTCTAAGCCTCCGGACCTCCAGGTCGTCGGGCGGCCTGGGTCGGTCTCTGGTCCCTCACCCGCAGCCGTCGATGAATGGGGTCCCATGAGCGAGCGTGCAGTGCTGGAGGTGATCGCCCTCGACGCCGAGGACGCGATCGCGGCCCGGGCCGGAGGCGCGGACCGCCTCGAACTGGTCACCGACATGGCGGCGGACGGGCTGACCCCGCCGGTGGCGACCTTCGCGCGGATCCGGGCCGCCGTCGACATCCCGCTGCGGGTCATGCTGCGGTTGGCGGACGGGTTCGCGGCGGGGGAGGTGGACCGGTTGGTGCGGGCCGCCCGGGAAATGCGGGCCGCCGGAGCCGAGGAGTTCGTGCTCGGGTTCCTCGACGCCGACGGGCAGGTCGACCTGCCCGCGGTGGAGCGCGTCCTGGCGGAGCTGGAGGGCTGCCACTGGACCTTCCACCGGGCCATCGACCACACCACCGACCGGCACGCCCTGCGCAAGCAACTCGCCGACCTGCCCGGCCTCGACACCTACCTCACCGCCGGCTCCGCCGCCGGCGTCGACAAGGGCCTTCCGACACTGCTCGCCGAGGCGGCGCGCGGCGGTGAACCCGGATACGAGCAGCGCCTCCTCGTCGGCGGAGGCCTCCGCCTCGACCATGTACCGGCCCTGCGGGGGGCGGGCGTGAGCGCCTTTCACATCGGGGGCGCGGCCCGGCCGGGGGGCTGGAGCGAGCCGGTGTCGGCGGACGCGGTCGCGGAGTGGCGGGCTGTGGTGGACGGCCGGACTTCGGGGGGTCAGCTGCACAGGGGGTCGTAGTCCGGCTGAGGGATGTACTTCCGCCAGAGTTCGGGTGTCAGCAGGTTTCCGGTCGCCCGGCACACGTGGTCGATGGCGGTCTGGATGGACAACGGCAGGATCTGCACCGTCGCCTCACCGACGCCGGTGAAGAGGAAGCGGCCGTCGGGGGAGAACACCGTGACGTTGGCGTAGTCGGAGGGGCCGGTGACCGGCAGGCCGTGGGCTTGAGCGTGGCCTCGCTCGTCGATGTCCCACACTCTGAGTGTGGTGTCGTAACTGCTGCTGACCAGAGTGCGCCCGTCCGGGCTGAAGGCCAGGCCGTAGACGGTGTCCGAGTGGCCGGTGAGGTGCGGGCCCACGGACGCGGGGTGTGTGCGGTCGGTGAGGTTCCACAGGCGGATCGTGCCGTCGTTGCCGGCGGCGGCGAGGGTACGGCCGTTCGGGCTGAAGACGACTGTCCTGAGTGGGTAGGCACTGGCGTGCAGGGGTGCGCCCAGGGCTGCGGGTTTCGTGGTCCTGGTGATGTCCCACAGGCGGAGCGTGCCGTCGTCGCCGGAGGCGGCGAGTGTGCGGCCGTCCGGGCTGATGGCCACCCGCCAGATGGTGCCGGCGCCGGTCTCCAGCGGCCGTCCGAGGCCGACGGGGCGAGACGGATCGGAGACGTCCCACAGTGCGACCGAGCCGTCGCCGTTGCCGCCTGCCAGGGTGCGCCCGTCCGGTGTGAACTCGACGGCCAGGAAGTTGCCCTGCGGGTTGTGCAGCGGCCTGCTCAGCGGCTCGGGTCTGCTCGGTACGGTGACGTCCCACATCCGGATGTCCGGCCCGGCCGCTACGGCGAGCGTCTTCCCGTCGGGGCTGAAGGCGACCCAGTTGACGTACGGTGTGCGGCCGCGGATCGACGCGCTGACCGGGCGGGGATCGGCGGGGTTCCTGACGTCCCACAGACGGACGGTGTTGTCCTGGGAGCCCGAGGCGAGCAGTCGGCCGTCCGGGCTCACGTCCACGGTGTCGACGTAGCCGGAGTGCCCGATCAGGATGGTCCGCGGGATGGTCCACAGGCGGATGGAGTGGTCGGCGCCGGTGCTGGCCAGCATGGTGCCCTTCGGGTCGAAGGCCAGGGCCAGCACGGGCCCGGTGTGACCGTCCAGGGCATTGGTGAGGTTCCGGACGTCGCCCGGATTCGTCACGTTCTCGAGCCAGATGCTGTTGTCGTCCCCGCCGTAGGCCATGAGGTTGCCGGTGGGGGAGAAGGCGACGGTGTTGACGACGTTGTTGCTGGAGGCCGAGTCGATCCGGACCGGCTTGGCGGGGTTCCTGACGTCCCACAGGTGGGTGGTCTCGTCGCTCCCCGCCACGGCCAGCGTGCGACCGTTCGGGCCGAAGGCGACCGCCTGGGCGGAGCCCGGGAGCCCGTTCTCGTAGGAGATGTCGGCCGTCCGGCCGACGGCCGACGGATGCCGCGGGTCCGTCATCTTCCACAGCCGCACCGTCCCGTCGTTTCCGGCGCTCGCCAGTAGCTTGCCGTCCGGGCTGAAGGCCACTCCGTTGACCTCGTACGCGGAGGCGGACAGAGGTTTGGCGAGGGGCAGAAGGTGCCCGGGGTCGGTGACGTCCCACAGGTGGACCCGGCCGTCGTCGCCCGCCACTGCCAGGGCGTGTCCGTCCGGGCTGAAGGCGAGAGTCCTCAGGGCTCCGGTACCGTCACGGGCCAGGGTGCCCAGACCCTCCGGGCGGCCGGGACTGCTGAGGTCCCACAGACGTACGACGCCGTCGTCGCCCGTACTGACCAGGAGCTGTCCCCGAGGGCTGAAGGCGAGCGCCCGTACGGCGCCCCGGGGGCCGCGCAGCGGATCGCCCAGCGGAACCGGATCGCCCGCGCGGGCGGTGTTCCACAGCCGGATCGTCCCGTCACCGCCCGCGCTGGCCAGCACGCGTCCGTCCGGGCTGAAGGCCACGGCGTTCACCCGGTCCGTGTGACCGGTCAGCACGGTGGCCAGCGGCACGTTCTGGGCGCTGAGCAGCCGGGTCTCCGTCGACGCGGCCGGTGACATCCGGTGCGCGACCAGGTCCAGCTGGGCCGCCAGGGACGGGTCGGTCGCCCGCATCAGGTCGGCCTGGGCCCTGATCTCGCCGAGGATCGCGGTGTTGCGTTGCTGCTGTGCCGTGTCGCGCTGCTGGAACGCGAGGACGGCGGAGAACGCGGCGAGTACGGCCAGCACGGTCAGACCCGCGAGGACCCCCTGGCGGATCCGCCGCGTACGGTGCCGCTGCCGCACCGACGCGGCCAGGAACGCGGACACGACCGGACCGCACTCGCCCGTGTCCTTCTCGTCGGCCAGGGCCCGGGCCTCGTCCAGTCTGTGGCCCCGGTACAGCAGCCCCGGGTCGCGGTCGGCCTCCTGCCACGCGGCGGCCGTGTCGTCCAGTCGCTGGCGGGCCGTGTACCGGGCGCGGTGGGCCTCGATCCACTCACGAAGGCGCGGCCAGGCCCGCAGCAGCACCTCATGGGTGATGGTGACCGTGTCCTGCTCCCGGGTCAGCAGCCGCCCCCGGGTGAACGTCTCGATGATCTCGGCGGCCTCGTCGGAGCGTGAGCCGTGGCCCAGGAGGTCGGCGTACCGGACCGGACGACGCGTGTCGTGGGTGTCGTCGCCGAACTTGACCAGCCGCAGGAAGACACGCTCCGCCGTCCGCCGGGACCGGGCGTCGAGACGGTCGAAGCAGCGGTCCGCCTCGACTCTCACGCTGTGCGCGATGCCGCCGGTCGACTCGTAGCCGTCCACGGTGAGGACGTGACCCGCCCGGCACAGCCAGGTGGCCCGCAACGCGTGCGCGAGGAGCGGTAGCCGCCCGATCTCGTAGGCGTCGACGTCGTCCGTCCTTCCGGGCCCGTCGCCCGGCTCAGGTGCGCCGAGATCGCGCAACAGGACCTGCACAAGGCCCGGTTCGACCTCCAGCCCGGCCGCGCGGGCGGGGTGGAGGATCGCCTCCCGCACTCCTGCCTGGGACAGCGGCCCCACGATCACCTGGTTGCGTTCCACGGCGTCGAGGAGGCGGGGATGGGCCGCGCACTGGGTGTAGAAGTCGGACCGCAGGCCGAAGACGACCAGGCCGGCCGGAGGTTCACCGCCCGGGCCCGCCACCGTCATGCCCAGGACCGTGTCCAGGAAGGTCCGCCGTTCCCGCTCGTCGGTGCAGAGGGTGAAGAGTTCCTCCAACTGGTCGACGATCAGGAGCAGGGGTCGCCGCGGAGCGGCGTTGCCGACGGCTGCCACGCGTGCGCGGTCCAGGGCTGTCGAGGGATGCGCCGTCGGGGTCATCCACAGACGGGGCCAGCCCGACGAGCCGGGCAGCGCGCCCCGTGCGACCTGGGCCAGGAGTCCCGCTCTGAGCAGCGAGGACTTCCCGGCCCCCGAGGGCGCGACGACGACCAGTGCTCCGCCCACCGCGCGGCTGACGTCCAGCCGGACCAGCAGTTTGGCCACCAGCGCGTCCCTGCCGAAGAACCACTGGGCCTGTTCGGCGCTGAAGGGGGCCAGGCCGGGATACGGGCACTCCTGGGAGATCTCGGTGGTGCGCACACGTCGGGCCGAGCGCACGCCGTCCTCGTAGTGCAGGTGCAGGTCCCGTTCCGACAGGTAGAGGTCGCGGTGTGCCTGGTAGATCCTGGCGCGGTCCGACGCGTGGGCCTCCAGCCGGATGTCCTGTCCGGGTGTCGGCAGCCGGTCGGCGGGAGTCACGGCCCGTAGATGTGCTGGTCGTGTCCGGCCTGGTACACCCGGCCGTGTCCGGATGCCTCGGCCCGGAAGTCGTGCGATCCGGTGCGGACGTCGCCCTCAGGGGAGAGGAGCGGAGCGATCTCCTCGTCGATCAGCCGCCGCAGTTCGTCCGTGAGCGCGGGCTCGTCCCGCACCAGTGCGGTCAGACGGGATTCCCAGGCTTCGACCAGGTGGGATTCCGCGTTCTCGTCCCCCTCCCGGCGGGCCGCCAGGGCGCGGTTTCTGCACTCCACCAGCGCCGTGTCCACCCGCCCCGCCTGTCGCGGGCGGACACGGCGCCACCAGGTGACGAGCAGGGTCCGTGCCTGTTGCCATGCGTCGGTGGTCATGACCCCCACCAACGCTGTGGCCGCCGACGATATGAACGCGTCCATCGCCATCAACCCCGTGTCCCTGCTCGTGGCAATTATACCAATTGCTGGCATTTTGGGGCATGTTGGTTGAAGCCTGAAGGAACGCTGTCCTGGTCGAAAGGAACGCTGTGCCCTAGCCGAGCTGAGGCGGCAGGTCGCTCGCGTGGGTGACGATCAGACCCGACACCGCTCGGGTCAGGGTCACGTACAGGCGGCGCAGGCCCGTGCGTTCGTCGGGTTCGCCGTCCACCACCGCGCGGGGCTCGTCGAGGACGACGTAGTCGTACTCCAGACCCTTGGCGAGGGAGGCCGGGACCAGGGTGAGGCGGGTCTCGGCGGTGGTCTCCTCGCCCGGGTTCAGATACGGGATGCCCGCCGCCGTCAGGGCCTCCGCGAGGGCGGGGACGCGGGCGTCGGCGGCGATGAGACCGGTCGAGCCCTCGTTGCGGAGCAACTCCTCGCAGGCGGCGACGACTTCGGCGGTGTCCGTGATCGGGCGGAGGGCGAAGAAACCGGGGTTCTCACGGACCGAGGCGACCGGGGTGAGGCCCGGCGCGATGTGCGGGAGAAGGCGGGAGGCGTAGGTGATGACGTCCGTGGGGACGCGGAAACCGGCCGTCAGCTCCTCGACCACGCCGTCCGTCTTGCCCAGGTGGGACAGGGCCTCGGCCCAGCTCCTCGTCGCCCAGGGCGTGGTGCCCTGCGCCAGATCGCCCAGGACGGTGGCCGATCCGGTGGTGCAGCGGCGGCCGACGGCCCGGTACTGCATGGGGGAGAGGTCCTGCGCCTCGTCCAGCACCACATGGCCCAGTGAGTGCGTGCGCTCCACGAGATCCGTCACCTCGTCGACCAGCACCGCGTCCGCCGCCGACCACTTGGCGGACTTCACACTGCGGACCGGCTTCGCCCACAGGATCGTCTTCTGCTCGTCCTCGTCGAGGATCCCCTCCGCGTGCACGGCGAGGAAGTCAGCGTCGGTGAGCAGCCGCAGGACGAGCTTCGCCGGGTCGACGGGCGGCCAGCTCTCCTTCACCGCCGCCTTGACCGCGCTGTTGCGGGCCACCGCGTCCTGCACCCGGTCGTCCGGTGCCTCGCCGGACCGCTCCATCTGCACCAGCACGGCGTGCGCGATGCGCTGCGGCAGAGCGTCGCGGGCGGCGCCGTAGCGGATGTCCCGGCCGAGCAACTCGCGGACGATGTCCTCCAGTTCGTACGCCGGGACGCGCCAGCGGCGCGAGCCGCGCACCACGACGACCGGCTCGGTGGGCATCCGTACGTGGGCGTAGACGGCCCGCCTCAGCACCTCCGCCATCCTCGCGTCGCCCTTGACGAGCGCGGCGGCCGCGTCGTCCGTGCCGCGCACCTCGACATGCGCGACCAGGTCGTCGACGGTGGCCTGGCGGACCGTCAACTCGCCCAGCGCGGGAAGCACCTGCTCGATGTAGTGCAGGAAGGACCGGTTCGGGCCGATGACCAGGGTGCCGGTGCGGGCGAGCCGCTCGCGGTGGGCGTACAGCAGGTACGCGACCCGGTGCAGGCCCACGGCCGTCTTCCCCGTTCCCGGCCCTCCCTGCACGCAGACCGTCCCGCCCAGCCCGGACCGGACGATCTCGTCCTGCTCGGGCTGGATGGTGGCGACGATGTCCCGCATCGGGCCGACACGCGGCCGCTCGATCTCCTGCTGGAGCAGCTTGCTGGTGCGGGCGCCCTCCTCCGGGTCGGAGAGGTGCTCGTCCTCGTACGCGGTGAGGTCGCCGCCGGTGTACCCGAAGCGGCGCCTGAGCCCCACGTCCATCGGGTCCTTCTTCGACGCCCGGTAGAACGGCTGCGAGACCGGCGCACGCCAGTCGATGACCATCGGGTCGCCGTCGCCGTCGTGCACATGCCGCCGCCCGATATAGAAGCGTTCACCCTCGGCGCCCTCCGCCTGCGCGGCACCGGGGGCGTGCAGGTAGTCGAGCCGACCGAAGAACAACGGGGTGTCGCTCAGATCGGCGAGCGCCTTGATGCGCTCGCCGATCTGGCGGGAGAGGACCTCGGCGTTCACCCAGTTCGCGGTGACGTCACTGATGTCGAGCGCCTCGACGTCCTCGCGCATGGCCCGCAGGGCGGCCCGGGAGGAGGTGAGATGGGCGCGCTCGCGGCCGAGGGGGTCGTGGACGGGCGTGGACAAGGCGGTGCCTCCGGGCCTGCTGGGGATGGGCTACGGCGATGCCGTCCGGTTTCCGTCCGGGCGGCGGCACTCCGTGAAGGGAGGCGGGCAAGAGCGGAGATTTTAGGGGAACGGGGGAGGGGAGGCGAATGGTTTTCCTCCCCCCAGGTCTCCCTGGGGCCTCGTCCCCCTGGGGGAGACCGCGGTTCCCCGGTGTACTCAGGTAGTACGCCAAGTGGGGACCTGGGACCGATGCCCCCTTTATGCCTGCCGACGCACCATGGAGACATGAGTACAGCGACCCTCACCCCAGCCCCCGGTCGCCCGTCAGGAGCGACCCCCCTCTCCGACGCCCACCGCCACCCCTTCGGCGACGCCCTGCACGCGATCAGGGTCTTCGTGGGCGCCGCCTTCGACGTGATCATCCTCGGCGAGTACGGCGAGGAGGCCGGAGTCCGCCGCAGGCGGTGACCGGTACCGGCCGGATCAGCCCTCCGCCAGCAGCTCGTCCGCGTCCATGATCCGGTAGGCGTACCCCTGCTCCGCCAGGAACCGCTGCCGATGGGCGGCGAAGTCCTGGTCGATGGTGTCGCGGGCGACGACCGAGTAGAAGTGGGCCTGGTGACCGTCCGCCTTGGGACGGAGCACCCGGCCCAGCCGCTGGGCCTCCTCCTGGCGGGAGCCGAAGGTGCCGGACACCTGGATGGCGACCGTCGCCTCGGGCAGGTCGATCGAGAAGTTCGCGACCTTCGACACCACCAGCACGCTGATCTCGCCCTCCCGGAAGGCGTCGAAGAGCTTCTCGCGCTGCGCGTTCGAGGTCTCGCCCTTGATGACCGGCGCGTTCAGGTGCTCGCCCAGTTCGTCGAGCTGGTCGATGTACTGGCCGATGACGAGGATCTGCTGGCCCGCGAAGCGCCGCACGATCGCCTCCGTCACCTTCCGCTTCGTCGCGGTCGTCGCGCAGAAGCGGTACTTCTCCTCCGTCTCGGCGGTCGCGTACGCCAGCCGCTCGGAGTCGGTGAGGTTCACCCGTACCTCGACACAGTCCGCCGGCGCGATGTACCCCTGCGCCTCGATCTCCTTCCACGGCGCGTCGAACCGCTTGGGGCCGATGAGGGAGAACACGTCCGACTCACGGCCGTCCTCGCGGACGAGGGTCGCCGTCAGACCGAGCCGGCGACGGGCCTGGAGGTCGGCGGTGAACTTGAAGACGGGCGCCGGCAGCAGATGCACCTCGTCGTAGACGATGAGGCCCCAGTCCCGGGAGTCGAACAGCTCCAGGTGCGGGTAGACGCCCTTCCGCTTCGTCGTCAGCACCTGGTACGTGGCGATGGTGACCGGGCGGATCTCCTTCCGCGTCCCGCTGTACTCGCCGATCTCCTCCTCGGTGAGCGAGGTCCGCTTCACCAGCTCGTGCTTCCACTGCCGCGCCGAGACGGTGTTCGTGACGAGGATCAGCGTCGTGGACTTCGCCTGGGCCATCGACCCGGCGCCGACCAGCGTCTTCCCGGCCCCGCAGGGCAGGACGACGACTCCGCTGCCGCCGTGCCAGAAGTTCTCCACGGCCTGCTTCTGGTACGGCCGCAGCGCCCACCCGTCCTCGGCCAGCTCGATCGGATGCGCCTCGCCGTCCACGTACCCGGCGAGGTCCTCGGCCGGCCAGCCCAGCTTCAGCAGGGTCTGCTTGATCTGCCCGCGCTCCGAGGGGTGCACCGCGACCGTGTCCGGGTCGATCCGGGCCCCGACCAGCGGGGTGATCCGCTTCGAGCGCAGGATCTCCTCGAGGACCGGCCGGTCGGTGGTGGTGAGCACCAGCCCGTGCGCCGGGTGTTTGCTGAGCGTCAGCCGGCCGTAGCGGTCCATCGTCTCCGCGATGTCGACGAGCAGCGCGTGCGGCACCGGGTAGCGGCTGTACTGCACCAGCGCGTCCACCACCTGCTCGGCGTCGTGCCCGGCCGCCCGCGCGTTCCACAGGCCCAGCGGGGTCACCCGGTAGGTGTGGATGTGCTCGGGCGCCCGCTCCAGCTCGGCGAACGGCGCGATGGCCCGACGGCACTCGTCGGCCTGCTCGTGGTCGACTTCGAGGAGCAGGGTTTTGTCCGACTGGACGATCAGGCAGGACACGCATACCTCCACGGATAGGATTGTCAGCGTGACAGACAGTGCACCTGCCACGGCTCGGGCCATGCCCCGTGCCCGGCGCTGGAAGGGCGTACCGGCCGACGCGCCGGGGATGCGCGCCGGTATCTATGTTCGCCTATCGCGTGAAACGGACGAGACGACTTCTCCCGAGCTACCTTCGCACCATCCAACCGACTCCACGCGCCAGGGGAGCACGGCCCCGCAGTGAAGCACCATGACGGCCGCCGAATGCGCCGTCTCACAACCCGGTGTCAGCCGCGCGCCGCCTGTGCCAGGCCCATTTGGGGCAGGTGGGAGAGCAGTACGTTGCCGAGGCAGGATGTTCGATCCCGACCGTCCACGACGCGCCGCACTCCGGGCAGCTGGACGTCACTCCGGCCTGGATCGCCTCGGTCCTCGCCCTCGTGCGCCGCAGCCGACGTCAGTGCCGAGAACGGCAGGCCGACGAACGGAACACTGCTGTCGCCTTCGCTGACGGCATCAGCGGGCCACCGCATCCACGGCACAAGCGCGGCCCCGCATCGTTGGCCGTGACCACGATCAGCCGCAGCCGGGGCCGTCGCTGCCCATACGAGCACCGTACGAAGCCAACATCGTCAACGGGAGTCTCCAGCCCGCACTAACCACGGTTCGAGTCATAGCCCCACCGCGCCCGGCCGTCCTTGCCCATGAAGCACTTGGCGGGACGTCCGTCCTCGGCGATGCCTAGAGCGCCGACCGGGGAGCAGGCATATCCGAACTGGATGCCCACCTGGCCATCGAAGTCCTGGCCGCCTGTTCCGCCGTTGTCGCCTTCATCTTTCTCCGGTACGTCGGGCTCTTGCTCTGTCTCTGGGAGGTCACGTGTAGAAGCGGTTTCATTCACCGTTGCAGCGGGGCGCGGCGAGGGATCTGATTCCGGCTCGTCGGCGTCGCAGTTCTGCACGATGGCAACGATGATGATGCCGAGTACCACGAAGCCTATGAAGGTGTCTTTGGCATCGCTACCAAAGCCCGTGGATCTACCCATGGCGGTGTTCCCATGTTGTCGGCCTGCGGGGGCACCTCGTGCTCGCCGAGCGTGGGGCTAGCCCGCGCAAAGATCTGGCCGACCGATGATATGGCTCATTGTCAAGGGTAGAAGTGACCCGAGGCTTCACCTGCATGTCTGCGTCAGGCACAGCTTCTGAGGCCCGTACGGGGTTGCTGGAGGCACACCTGACGGGTGCGCGTTTGGCCAACCCGCCATCGTGGCTGACTTTCGGTGGCTCTGGTCAGAACTGGGCTCTCCTCGGAGTGACTTCATCTAGCTCTCTCTAACTCATGGGTAGGAGGCCGAGGTTGTAGACGCACCCCTGTTCGGGCACGCCGATCACCCCGGTACCATCGGCACCGGGGGCCTGATCATGACTTCCACGACCGGACCACCCGGGATGCTGTCCAGGCTGAGGGGTGGTCCGGTCTCTTGTTGTCGGCCGCCGCCGCACGAGCAACCCACGGCGAACGGGCTTCGGGATCAGCTCAGGACTTTGCCCACCTCGTAGATCGTCGGTCGGTCCTCGGGGGCGTGACTGAGCATCGCGTCGATCAGTTCGCCCAGCTCACCAGGCGCCTTCACGGGCGACGGCGTCCGTTCGCCACGGCCTCTCTCTGTACGGGGCGGGGAGCGTCGTCCGGGTACTCGACCGCCCGGAAGCCGGTGGCCGAGATGAGCAGGGAGGCGCCGAGCGCGTAGACGTCGGCTTCCTGTGTCGGCTTGGCCTCACCAATGGCGAGCACGCTACGGGCGATCTCCGGGGCTTCGTAGTGGGCGAGGCAGCCGCGGAACGGGAAGTCGTACCCCTGGGGCACGTGCCCACCCTTGGCCAGGGCGAGGTCGATGAGGTGCGTCCGTTCGAGCCCGAGGATGAAGTGGGCGGGCTGTACGTCTCCGTGAGCCCAGCCCTTGGCGTGGAATTCAACCAGGGCTTCGACGCATCCCAGGGCGACACTGGTGTGCGGCGTGATGACCGGGTCCGGCTGCTGCCGTGACACCGGTGGAGGGGGCGTAGATGAGCACACATTCGTCCAGTGTGCCCCATAGATCCACGAGCCGCGGATCCTGGGTGAGGGGGCCGCGCGGGGTCTTCAACCGCTGCTCTTCAAAGTCGAGTGAGTGAGCGTAACCATGTGTGAGTGAGTGTCGTTGTCAGAGCATGAATCTCACGGAATGGGCGAAGTCGCAGGGTGTGCATCCGCAGACCGCGTATCGCTGGTTCCGTGAGGGGATGCTGCCGGTACCGGCTCAGCGGGTCGGCCCGCGCACGATCCTCGTGAATGTTGGGGTCAACGCCGTGCCCGAGGCGATCGGCGGGCTGGGCCTGTATGCCCGTGTCTCCTCCCGTGACCAGAAGACCGACCTGGAGCGGCAGGTCGCCCGGCTGTCCCAGTGGGCGGCGCAGGCCGGTCACCGGGTGGTACGCGTGGAGGCGGAGATCGCATCCGGTATGAACGGTGCCCGCCCCAAAGCCAAGCGGCTGCTGGCCGATCCGGACGTGACCACGGTGGTGGTCGAGCACAAGGACCGGCTGGGCCGGATGGACACCGAACTTGTCGAAGCTGCCCTGTCCGCACATGGGCGCCGCCTCGTGGTCCTTGATGACGGCGAGGTCGAAGACGACCTGGTGCGCGACATGGTGGAGGTGCTGACCTCGTTCTGTGCCCGCCTGTACGGTCGCCGGTCGGCGAAGAACCGGGCCCGCAAGGCTTTGGAGGCCGCCGAGCATGGCTGACTCCACACTACGCACGATCGAGGCGCCGTTCGTTGCGCTGGGCCCGTCCGGGGTGGCGATCCGCACCAGCATCAAGGGCATGTCCCAGCGGGACAGTGAGGTGCTGCCGCTGGTGGGCGCACACCTGGGTTCGCTGGCTTCCGCCGACCTCAAGGCACGTTGCCGGGCGGGTACCGATCACGACAGCGACCAGTGGGCGGAGCGCAAGCGGGCCCTGACCGAGGAGTCGTCCGCCCGCTGGGCCGGGAGCATCACGAAGACCACCCACGACCAGTGGGGCCTCTCGCGCCGTACCCAGCTCGCCCACATCCACAACCTTGAGGCCGGGGCGCGCACGATCGCGCACCGCCTGTCCCAGCCGGTCGGGGAGAAGGGCACGAAGCGGGCGCCGGGCGGCTACCGCACGAAGCAGGAGTGGTTCCAAAAGACCCGGCGCCTGCATGTGCTGCAAGACCGGCTGGAGCGTGAGCGGTCCGACCGTGACGCCGGTGTCGTGCACGTGGTGCGGGGCGGGAAGCGACTGGCTCAAGGCCGGCACAATCTGGAAGTTGCCCAGCTCACCGAGTACGAGTGGCGCAGGCGCTGGGATGCCGAACGCTGGTTCCTCCAGGCAGACGGGGAGTCGGGGAAGCGTTTGGGGAACGAGACCATCCGCGTCAGCTCCGACGGCGAGGTCGACATCAAGCTCCCCGCTCCGCTGGCGCACCTGGCCAATGCCCCGCGCGGCCGGTACGTGCTCGACGGCCGGATCGACTTCCGGCACCGCGGCGAAGAGTGGGCCGACCGCGTATCGGCGAACCGTGCTGTCGCCTACCGCATCCATCTGGACGTGGACCGGGGCCGCTGGTACCTCGCCGCGTCGTGGACGATCCCCCCGGTCCAGACCGTTCCCCTGGCCGTAGCCAGGACGAACGGGCTCATCGGCGTGGACACCAACGCCGACCACTTCGCAGCGTGGCGTCTGGATGAGCACGGCAACCCGATGGGTGAGCCCCGCCGATTCTTCTACGGTCTCGATGGGCCGGCCACCTGCCGGGACGCCCAGGTGAGGCACGCCCTCACCCGCCTCCTTCGCTGGGCACGGCACGCAGGCGTCTCCATCGCGATCGAGGACCTGGACTTCAGCGCGGAGAAGACCCGGGAGAAACACGGCCGCAGGAAGCGGTTCCGCAAGCTGATCTCCGGCATGCCCGTCGCCAAACTGCGGGCACGGCTGGTGTCCATGGCCGCCGAACTCGGCATCACCATCGTCGTCGTCGACCCCGCCTACACCTCCCGCTGGGGCGCCGAGCACTGGCAGAAGCCCCTCAGCAGCAAGAACCGCAAGACCACCCGCCACGACGCTGCTGGCGTCGCGATCGGACGACGCGCTCTCGGACACCGCGTCCGGCGCCGGACGGCACCGCCCTCACACGACCAGAGCGATCGTGTGGGGCATCGGACCGCCCAGGCCGGACACGGAACCCGCGGGCGTGAGGAAACCCGCCCCCGCATCCCCGGACCACGGACACGATCCGTGTCGCCGGACGCGGCGCGAATGCGGGCGACCAGCGCATCCACAACCGTTCGGGATGCGCCAGTTGACCAGGTCTGGGTCCAAGACACACTCCTGCTCACTGATCAGGAACGGTGGGCTGTGGTGCCTGGAATCGGGCCGTCGGATCCCTATAGGGTGCGGTAGGTTTCGCGTGCCAAGGACCGACCCGAGCACGCGTGTGTGCGAAGGATGCCGATGGACGCGAGCGCCCGGATCGACTCATGCCTGCTGGACGTCACGGGCCTGGGCATGGACGCGCTGGACAAGCTGCTCGAAGGACTGCCCGACACCGCCCTGGGCGCGGTGCTGCGTCGTGTCGTCGACGAGGCGGTCCACCCCGCCGGCGAGACGTTCGCCGCCTTCGACTCCTCCATCTGAGCAGGTCCCGGCCCGCACATGGGCACCCGGACGGACCTCGGACGGATGTCCGAACCTCACAGCTTGAGGCCTCACGGCTCTGGGTATGACCCGTACGTGCTCCGGCATACGAGTGGCATGCAGTCAGGTCGGCCAGGGAGGTATCGGGGGACGCCTTGGTTCACGAGCCGTACTTCTTCCTCAGCTATGCGCGGAAGGACGACCGCGACGAGTTCGTGAAGCGGTTCTACGACGACCTCGTGCTGGAGCTGCGCCGGATCGGTGCCGACCCGGCCGCGCAACCACCGTTCCGTGACGTCGAGCGGCTGGGGCTGGGCTCGAACTGGGCGCGGGTGCTCGGCGCGGCGGTGGGGCACTGCCGCGCCTTCGTCGCGCTGTACTCCCCCGCGTATCTGAACAGCGAGTTCTGCGGCAAGGAGTGGACGGCGTTCTGGGACCGGCTGCAGGAGTACCGCCGGGAGACGGAGATCGACGTACCGGCGCTGGTCCCGGTCCTGTGGACCCCCATGGAGGGGGACATTCCGGCGGAGATCGCCCGCTTTCAGTACCACGAGGCGGGCATGGGCGAGGAGTACGCGTCGCGAGGGCTGATGCAGATCCTGCGCACCGACCCCACGGGCCCGGTGTACCGCAGGGTGGTCGAGAAGGTCGCCGCCCGGGTGCGGATCGCCGCCGACCGGTTCCGGCTGCCGTTCACGCCCGGCCTCGACCTCGCCGACGTACGCGGTCTGTTCCCGGTGGCCGACCAGCAGCGGGCCGCCGCGTCGGGCACCGGGCACGTCCAGGTGTTCCTCGCCGCCGGGGTCGCCGACCCGTTGCCGGAAGGGCGGCACCGGCAGGAGTACTACGGGCGCTCACCGCGCGAGTGGACGCCGTACCACCCGCCCAGGCACCCCACGGTCGCCCTCCGGGCCCAGAAGGTGATCGCGGAAGAGGGGTACACCAGCAACATCGACGTCGTCGACGCCGGGCTGAGCGGCCGTCTCGACGAGACGATGGTGAACAACCAGACGAGCATCCTGCTGGTCGACCCGTGGGCCGTGCGCACCGGGACCTACCGGGACGCGCTCGCCGACTACGACGGTCAGAACCGCCCGGCCACCGGCGTCCTGGTGCCCTGCCACGAGGCCGACGAGGAATCCGGCGGCGACGCGATCTGGCAGGAACTGAGCCACGTCTTCTGGCGCAACTGGCGCCGGCAGAACGATCCGCACGACCAGTTGTTCCGGGTGAGGGTGGCTGCGGACGAGTTCGACGCCCAGCTGTCCGTGATGCTGGCGGTGGCCCAGAACCGGCTGATGGAGATGGAGAGCACCACCCCCTTCCGGCTCCCCGGCGGCCCGCCCCCGCCTCCGCTGGGCGGCCTCACCGTCCCGGGCCCGCCCGACCCCGGCGGCCCGCTTCCCCCGCCCCCGTTCCCCGGCGCCTTCCCCGTCCACCGGCCGGACGCCGCCCCGCCCCCGCAGGAGCCGCCCCTGGGCTTCGGCGGGCCGGTGGCCGCCGGCCCGGGGGAGCCGCCCGGCGGACCGCCCGCTACTAAGGACACGGACGATGACCAGTAGGCCCACCGGACCGGGCAAGATCGTCACGTTCTACTCGTACAAGGGCGGTACCGGACGCACCATGGCGCTGGCCAACGTGGGCTGGATCCTCGCCGGCGGCGGCCACCGGGTGCTGCTGGTCGACTGGGATCTGGAGGCCCCCGGCCTGCACCGCTATCTGCACCCGCTGCTGGTCGATCCCGAACTGCGCTCGTCCAACGGCCTGATCAACATGGTGCAGGCCTACGTCCGGACCGTGCTGAGCCCGCAGGCGCCCCCCGTCCGGACGACCGCCGCCTCGGGCCCCGAGCCGCGATCCGCCGCGGCGGCCACCGAGACCGACGACTGGCTGCGGACCGCCGCGGACCCGACGCCGTACACCATCGGACTGTTGCTGGAACTCCCCTCCGGCGGGCGGCTGGACTTCCTGCCCGCCGGACGCCAGTCGGCCGCCTACTCGGCCGCCGTCACCAGCTTCAACTGGCACAGCTTCTACGACCGGCACGGCGGCGGGCACTTCCTGCAGGCGCTGCGCGAGGAGATGATCTCCTCCTACGACTATGTGCTGATCGACAGCCGTACGGGCGTCAGCGACACCTCCGGCATCTGCACCATCCTGCTGCCCGACATCCTGGTCGACTGCTTCACCATGAGCGTCCAGAGCATCCGCGGCGGTGTGGACGCGGCGGCGGCCGTTCAGCGCTCCGCGCCCCGGCCCATCAAGGTGCTGCCGGTCCCGATGCGGGTCGAGGAGGCCGAGACCGAACGGCTGGAGGCCGGACGGGACTTCTCCCGCACCGAGTTCGACCCCTTCCTCGCCTGGCTGCCGCAGGAGGAGCGCAGCCGCTACTGGGGCGAGATCGAGATCCCGTACAAGGCGTTCTACGCCTACGAGGAGATTCCCGCCACCGTCGCCGACCGGCCCCGCCAGGAGCGCTCGCTGCTCACCGCGTTCGAGCGGCTCACGGAGTGGATCTCGGACGGCCGGGTACGACGGCTCGCCCCGCTGCCCGCGGACCGGCGCGCCGAACTGCGCGCCGCCTACCTGCGCGTGCCCCGCACCCTGCCCACCCAGATCTTCGTCAGCTACGCCCCGCTGGGCCGGATGTGGGCGGAATGGGCGGCCGAGACCCTGGAGGCCGCCGGCTACCAGGTCTCCCTGCACAGCACGGTCGCCGCGGACGGCGGCGTCCTGCCCGAGGTGACCGGCACCCTCGGCGGTCAGGGCCGGGTGCTGGCCCTGCTGTCGCCGGAGTACGCCGCCCAGCCGCGGGCCGCCGCGATCCGCTTCCAGCTGACCGGGCACGAGACGCCCGGCGGCCCCGGCCTGGTCGCCGTCCGGGTCCAGGACCTCGACCCGGCCGCCGCGGAGCCCTACCTCGACAGCACGCTCGCCGACCTCGGCCGCTGCGCCCCGGCCGAGGCCGCCGACCAGCTCCTCGCCGTCCTCGGAGCACCCCCCGGCCGCCGTCTCCCGGACGGCTCCACCCCGCCCCTCGGCACCACCCTGCCCAACTTCCCCGGCTCGATCCCGGCGGCCCAGCGCCTGCCGTCGCGCAACCTGTCCTTCACCGGCCGCGGCCCGCTCCTGGAGCGGCTGCGCGACCACTTCACCGCCGGACCGGGCGCCGCCGTGCCCAGCCAGGTGCTGTACGGCCTCGGCGGCATGGGAAAGACCCAGACCGCCCTGGAATACGCACACCGCTACAAATCCGCCTATGACGTGGTGTGGTGGATGAACGCCGCCCAGCCCGGCCTGATCCGCTCCGCCCTCGCCGACCTCGCCCCCTACCTCGACCTGGAGGAGGGCGAGGACGTGGGCTCCACCGCCGAGGCCGTGCTGCGCGCCCTCGGACAGGGACGGCCGTACGACCGCTGGCTCCTGGTCTACGACAACGCCGGCAACCCCACCGAACTCGACGGCCTCCTCCCCGAGGGGCCGCTCGGCGGGCATGTGCTGATCACCTCCCGCGACCGGGCCTGGGTCAACAGCGTGGGCCGGGCCGAGGTGGAGGTGTTCACCCGCGAGGAGAGCGTCGAACTGCTGCGCAGATTCAGCCCGTTGCTCGCCCCCGAGGACGCGGACCAGATCGCCGTCGAACTCGGCGACCTGCCGCTCGCCGTGGGCCAGGCCGCGGTCTGGCTGAGCCAGAGCAGCATGCCGGTCGACATCTACCTCGCCCGGCTGCGCGACCGCACCGTCGACATCCTCGACCACACCCCGCTGCCGCCCCGGGAGTACCCCAACTCCGCCGCCCGCACCTGGCAGATCGCGGTGGAGGAACTGCGCGAACGCAACCGCGCCGCCGTCGAGATGCTGGAGATCTGCTCCTTCTTCGGCCCCGACCCGATCCCCATGCGGCTGCTCTACAGCTGGGCCGTCACCCGGGCCCTCACCATGGACGACGACGAACCCCGCGACGAGATGGCCGTCGCCCAACTGCTGCGCGCCCTCAACCGGTTCGGGCTGGCCCGCAGCGACCAGGGCAGCGAGACCCTCACCGTGCACCGGCTGGTCCAGGCGGTCATCCGGGACGGAGTCTCCACCCAGCGCTGGATGGAACTGCGCGCGGTGGTGCACGCCGCACTCGCCGGCGCCAACCCCGGCAACCCGGAGGCCACCGCCGACTGGGACGAGTACGACGAACTCCTCCCGCACCTTGAGCCGTCGCGCGCGTCCGCCGACCCCAACCCCGAGGTCCGCAAACTGATCATCGACTCGGTGCGCTACCTGTGGAAACGCAGCCTCTACGGCACCGCGTACGACCTCGCCACCCGCACCTTGGACCGCTGGGCGCGGCCGGACTTCCCGGGCGGCGGCTCCGACGACGTCCACACCCTGCTGCTGCGCACCCAGCTCGGCAACGTGCTGCGCTCGCAGGGACGGCTCGTGGAGGCGTACGAGCTCGACTCCGACGTACTGCGGCGGTTCACCGCCACCAAGGGGGACGAGTACCCCGCCACCCTCGCCGCGGCCGGCAACGTCGGCGCCGACCTGCGTGCCCTCGGCCGCTACCAGGAGGCCCGCGAACTGGACCGCAACACCTACCAGGTGGCGCTCCGTGAGTTCGGCGAGGACCACCAGCGGACCCTGATGTACACCAACAACCTGGGCATGTCCGAGTACCTGGCCGGCGACCGCACGGCCGCCCTGGGCCTGCACCGCTCGGCCTACGAACGCCAGCGGCAGAACCAGGGCACCATGAAGCCGCGCACCCTGAACCTGGCCAACAACCTGGCCCGCGACCTGCGCGAGACCGGAGAACTGGGCGAGGCGCTGCGCCTGCTGGAGACGACCACCCGCCTCTACCAGCAGGTCCTCGGCGACGGACACAGCGACACCCTGCGGGCCCGCAAGAACCTGGCCGTGGCGCTGCGCCGGGACGGCCGCTACGCCGAGGCCCTCGACATCGACCAGGACATCTACAACCGGTACCTCGTGGCCCACGGCGCCGACCACTACGACACCCTCGCCGCTGCCTGCAGCCTGGCCAGCGACCTCGCCGCGCTCGGCGACACCGCACAGGCCCTGGAGCTGGCCGAGCGGGCCCTCGGCCGCTACAAGGACTACCTGGGCGAGGAACACCCGGTCACCCTGGTCTGCGCCAGCAACATGGCGGTGTACCTGAGGCTGATCGGTCGCACCGAGGAGGCCCTCGCGTTCTCGGGCCGCACCACGGAGCAACTGCGCACCGTCCTCAGCGAGTCGCATCCGCACACCCTCATCTGCATGCTCAACCACGCCAACGACCTGGTGACCGCCGGCCGTACCCGGGAGGCCGCCGACCTGGAGACCAGGGCCCGGCAGGGACTGCTGGCCGCGTTCGAGCCCGACCACTACGACGTCATCGGCATCACCTCCAACCTCTCGCTCAGCCTGCGCGCCCTGGGCCGTGCGGCGGAGGCGGACGCACTGCACAGGGACGCCCTGGAACGCGCCAGGCGCACCCTGGGCGCCGATCACCCGACGACACTGGCGATCACCCACGGAGTCCGCCTCGACTCCGACATCGAGCCGCCGACCACCTGAGACGGACGGCGGGCCCGGCCGTTCTGCGACCCGGCGTGCCCGGGTGCTGACGGGCTGTAGGATGCCGCCACCCGCCAAGCCCCCCGTTCCCGTGTCGACCCGGCCGTCGGCGGGAGCGGCTCCGGCACCGGCGCGATCGAGCGAGGCTGGCCCATGGTTCCCTTCCGGCAGTTCCTGCTGAAGATCCACAGCCGCTGCAACCTCGCGTGCGACTACTGCTACGTCTACGAGTCCGCGGACCAGAGCTGGCGCGACCGGCCCCGGTTCATGGACCCCGGCACCGTGCGCCGCGCGGCCGCACTCATCGCCGAGCACGCCCGCGCCCACGACCTGTCCGAGGTCCATGTCGTGCTGCACGGCGGCGAGCCGCTGCTGGTGGGGGCCGCGCGGCTGGACGCCATGCTGCACGAGCTCACCGCCGCCCTTGAGGGGGTGGCGCGCCCGGTGTTCAAGCTCCAGACCAACGGCCTGCGGCTGGCCGAGGACCCGGCCCTGCTGCCGGTCCTGAGGGACCACGCGGTGAGCGTCGGCGTCAGCATCGACGGCACCGCCGCCACCCACGACCGCCACCGCCGACGCCCCGACGGCCGCGGCAGTCACGCCGATGTGGCACGGGCGCTGCGGCTCCTCGCCGGCCCCTACCGCGAGGTGTACGCGGGCGTGCTGTGCACCATCGACCTGGCCGCCGACCCGGTGGAGACCTACGAGGCCCTGCTGGAGTTCTCCCCGCCCCGGCTGGACCTGCTCCTGCCGCACGCCACCTGGCACACCCCGCCGCCCGGCCTGACCGCCCGAGCCGTCCCGCCCCGCACGGCACCCGGCACCGCCCCGGCCGGGCCGGTGCCCTACGCGCGGTGGCTGTGCGCGGTGTTCGACCGCTGGGCCGACGCGCCCCGCCGGGAGACCGGCATCCGCCTCTTCGAGGAGATCGCGGTCCTGCTGCTCGGCGGCACCGCCAACAGCGAGGCCGTGGGCCTTGCCCCCGTCGACCTCGTCGTGGTGGAGACCGACGGCACCATGGAGCAGGCCGACTCGCTGAAGGTGACCTACCCGGGAGCCCCCGCCACCGGTCTGGACGTCTTCCACCACACCTTCGCCGATGCCGCCCGGCACGAGGCGTTCCGGGCCCGCCAGCGCGGGCGGGCCGGTCTCGCCCCCGTCTGCGCGGCCTGCCCCCGCTCGGCGGTCTGCGGCGGCGGGCTGTACGCGCACCGCTACCACCCCGACGCAGGGCCGAACCCGTTCGCCGCCCCGTCCGTCTACTGCCCGGACCTCGCCGTCCTCGTCGACCATGTCGCCGACCGCCTCCGCAGGGACGTCACGGCACTCGGCACGGCGGCACAACCGGTTCCGAGCTGACGGCGCCACACCCGTCCCACCCGCGAGGAGCAAGCCCGCAGTGCCCGTACCGCCCTCCGACTCCCGCCCCCGCCCCTCCGCCGCCGACGGCCTCCCCGCGCACGCCCTGGCCCCGGAGATGTTCGACGCCGTCGCCCGCGCCCGGGGCGGCGC
This sequence comes from Streptomyces sp. NPDC096132, assembly GCF_044763345.1. Classification (NCBI taxonomy): domain Bacteria; kingdom Bacillati; phylum Actinomycetota; class Actinomycetes; order Kitasatosporales; family Streptomycetaceae; genus Streptomyces; species Streptomyces sp. NPDC096132. The sequence continues at coordinate 275,348 of NZ_JBIWGA010000006.1, read as the reverse complement.
CGATGCCGTGGCGGCGCTGCGGCGCGGCCAGCTCAGCAAACGCATGCTCCTGACGGTGGCCGTACGCCGTTCGCTGCCCGCGGCCGCCGGCTTCGACGAGCCGTACCGCAGACTCACCCGGATGCACCGCGAGGACCCGGACCGCTGGGAGGAGACGATGCTCCACCCCTACCTGGACGAGGGCCTGGCCCGCGCACTCGCCGAGTGTGCCCACGGCGGCCGCCCCGCCCTGTCCTGGTTCGGCGAACTGGTCCACGGCGGACCCGCCGCGCTGTCCGGCCCGCATCTGCTGCGCACCGAGTGCGACGGCGCCGTGCTGCGCGTACGGCTGGCCGACCGCGGCCCCTTCCGCGACAGCCACGGTCACCCGCCGGCCGCCGCGCAGACCGCCGACGAGGTGCACCGCTGGCAGCGGGCGCTGGACGGCGCCTGGCGGATCCTGGTCCGCCGCCACCCCTGGCACGCCAAGGCCGTCGCCGCCTGTCTGACCACCCTGGTGCCGCTGCGACCCGCCCCCGGCGGCACCTCGGTGAGTTCGGCGGCCCGCCGGGCCTACGGCGCCGTCGCCCTCTCCCTGCCCGGCGATCCGGTGCTGTTCGCACTGACCCTGGTCCATGAGTTCCTGCACGTCCAGCTCGGCGCCCTGCTCGACCTGGTCCCGCTGCACGGCCCGGTGTCACCGGCCCGCTACCACGCCCCCTGGCGCCCCGACCCCCGCCCGCTGGACGCGCTCCTCCAGGGGACGTACGCCCATCTGGGCGTCTGCGACTTCTGGCACACCGAACGGACCGCCGCCGCACCCGATCTCCGGGCCGAGCGGGAGCACGCCACCTGGCACGGGCACACCCGGGGCGCCGTCGACACGCTCCTCGGCAGTGGTGAACTCCTTCCGGCCGGGCGGCGGTTCGCCGAGGAGATGGGGCGGGCCCTGGCGCGGCCGGAGGAAGAGCCGGGCAACCATGAGCGGCCCAGCGCTGTCTAGTCCTTCGGCGGCCGTGCGGCCGGGGGAGGAGCGGGGTGGTGACTTCCGTACGTGTCTGGGGGCCCGGTGTAGGGGCCGTGGTGGTGCTGGTGGCGACCGGGGCGTGGGCGCGGGGGACGACGACCGGTGCCGGGGTGGACGCCGGGCTGTGGGCGGACGTACGGCCCGCGATCGAGGCGCGGCTGCTGGCACAGTCCCAGGGGGACGGATACGGCGAGAGCGAGCCCGCCTTGAGGGCGAAGTGGTTCTGCGAGGCGTCGGCACTGGACCTGCGGGAGGACGACGGCCGGGTGCGGGCGGGGGTCGACACGTTGTGCGTGGAGTACGGGGTGCGCGAGGGCGCGTTGCTGGAGTGCGGTGGCTCGCACCATCCGCAGGTGATGCGGTTGGAGCGGGAGGGGGAGAGCGGGGGTTATCGCGTCGTGGCCCAGGAGGAGCCGCCGGACGGGGCCGGGTACGCGGACTGGGAGGAGAAGCACTTCAGCGTGTTCGCCGAGGCGCGGCTCGACGACGCGATGAGTGCCGCCGGGCTGGAGACGGCGGCCCGGGTGCACTTCGGGCTGGCCGCGGATGCGCCGGTGGGGGATTGCTGAGTGGGTTGTCAGTCGTTCGCCAACTCCGCCACCCCCGTGATCCTGTGCAGCGGATACGTCCTCACCTCGTCCGCCGTGTGGTCGTACGCCGTGACGAAGCCGCCCTCGACCCGTACGGGGGCGATGACGCGTTGGCTGGCGGTGCCCTCGGCGTTGACGTAGCCGATCCACAGGGCCTCGCCGGTGAGGACGGCGGCCTGCATGGTGGCGAGGGTCTCGGCGGAACTGGTGCGGGGGAGCTCGCCGGGGGCGAGCGGGGCCGTGGTGTTCGTCGGCTTGCGGGGGGCCGTCGACGCCAGATCGCCCGCCCGGATCGCGCGGATCGCCGCCGTCAGGAGCGTGCCGTCGGGGACCGGCGGGCCCTCCGGCACCGGCTCGGGGGCCGTGCGGGGCGGGGTGCGGTGGGCGTGGGCGCGGGTGATCAGGACATCGCCCTCGGCGGACTCGGCGGCGGGCGCGTAGCCCATCGCGCGCAGGCCCTCCAGGAGGGTGCCCGGGTCGGCCTGGGCGGCCAGCACGGTCGGTGCGAGCCGGCGCAGCCGCAGGGCAGCGGCCCGCTTGTCGGCGAGGATCTCGTTCAGGACGGTGTCGTCGTCGCAGCGGACGTACGCCGAGGCCGCGCCGACCCGCAGATGGCCGTGCTTCCTCGCCACGTCGTCGATCAGATAGGCGAGCGGCTGCGGCACCGGTGTACGCGAGTGCGCGGCGAGGAAGGCGTGCAGGTCGGAGGCGCTGCGGCCGGCGTCCAGGGCACGGCGTACGGAGCCCGGTGTGAAGCGGTAGACGGTCGCGCCGCCCTTGGACTCCACGTCGGCGAGGACACCCAGGACCTCGGCGAGCGGGCGCCGCAGCGGGCCGGGGGCCACCGCCGTCAGGTCCGCCTGGAGCAGCACGTGGTCCAGGGGCTCGGGCAGCAGCGGGGCCAGCAGACGGGCGGCGGCCGCGGCGGCCACGGCCCGCTCGGGCGGGGAGAGGGGGGCGAGCGGGGCGGCCGTACGGTGGTGGTGGACCGGCAGTTTGTCGCCGGGGCCCCGCGGTTCCGTGCGTCTGCTTCGGGCGGCCGGTGACACGCCGATCAGGGCGCGGCCCTGCGCCGACAGCGCGCCGCGCCCGGTCACGCCCAGCAGTTCGGCCTCGGTCAGGGTCCAGCGGGCGAGGCGGGACCGCAGATCGTCCTCGCCCTGAGGGGCCGGGCCGCTCTGCGGGCCGCGCAGCGGTCGCTCCCAGCGCAGCCGGGCCAGCACCGCCCCCGCCTCCGGCGCGGAGCCCTCCGGCAGACCGGCCAGCAGCGCCAGCACCCGGTGCCGTACCTCCGGCGCGGCCGACCGGTCCAGCCCGGGGCCGAGCGCCGACAACGCCCGCTCCTTCGCGTCCCGCCCGCCGACCACCCCGGACGTCCGCGTCGCCGCCAGCCATGCCTCGGCGAGCCGCACCCACCGCTCGGCGGGCGGACGCTCCAGCCACTCGTCGTAGGCCGGGGTCGCCGCGTACCGCTCGTCGGCCTCGCCGTCGGACGCGATCAGCCCGGCCGCGTAGGCCAGTTCCACCCAGAAGGCCGCGACCGGCTCCGGTACGTCGAGGGCGACGGCGGTCCGCTTCAGGTCCCGCACGCTCAGCCCGCCGGCCCGCAGCACCGCCGGCCCGCCCTCGTCCCAGTCCTTCAGCAGTTCCTCCACCGTCGCCAGCGCGGTGTACGCCTGTCCGGCCGCCGTCGTGTCCACAACCTGTGGAGGATGCGTGGCGGCCGGTTCCACGGCGGGCGGCAGCGGCTCGGGCGCACGGTGTGCGCGGCCCGCCCGCAGATGCAGGGCGACCTCGCGGGGCAGGACGACCGTGCCGGGTGTCGTCGGCAGCAGCAGCCCGCGGTCGAGCAGTCGGCGCAGCCGGGGGGCCGGGTCATGGGTGACCTGGCCGTACGGCGGGCCCCACACCAGTCGCTCCAGGACCTCCAGGGACTCGGGCGGGGCCTCGGAGAGCAGCTTCCTCATCCGCCTCCGGTGTGTGAACAGCGCGGTCAGCGCGTCGACGGCGGAGACGGAGTCGTGCGTGGAGGGCAGCCCCGCCGTCGCCACGATCTCCTGGATCCGCCCCGGCGACATCCCCGCCGTCGCCTCCCGCACACTCGGCCCCAGCCCCGTCGGGGACGGATGCTGCGGCGACGGCGCGAGCAGCTCACGGGCGGTGCGGACGAGCCGCAGACGGTCGTCGGCGCCCCAGACCAGGGCCTGCTCGCGCAGGGTTGCCAGGGCGGCGGGCAGCGCGGCCGACACGTCCGGGTCGCGCGCGTCCCCGGCCATCAGGCCGAGCAGTTCGTCGTACGACGCCGGGTCCGCCGCCACCGCCAGGGCCTCCGCCGTCTGCAGGGCGAAGCGGTCGAGGCGTTCCAGCGCGCGGACCACGGAGGCACGGGTGCCGGCGCGGGTGGCGAGCTGGGTGAGGTCGGTGGGGACCGGGGTGATGAGGTCGGGGCGGCTGCGCAGGAGGGTGGCCAGGGAGGCGTCGTCCCTGGCGCGGAGCGCTTCCGCGAGGGACCGGGGGGCCGGGTGGTCCTCGGTGCTCATCTTGCCCACGTTAGCGGGTTGCCTCCGGCGGTCGAGCCGACGTGGTGGGGGTGACCGTCCCTGGGGGCTGTGCCCCCAGGCCCCTCTTCGGCCCTGAAGTGCCGGCCTGGGCTGGATGGTCGTGCCTGCGCGATAGCGTCTCCCCCGTGGGGATCGAGAGCGACCAGGTCGTCTACGAGTATCTGAGCCGCGTCGGCGATGTCGCCCAGCAACGGCAGTTGTCGTCGGCCACGCGGATGCGGCTCGTGTCCGAGTTGCGCAACGAGATCGACCGGCGCCGGGCCAAGGCCGCCGTCGACTCGCCCGCCGCCGTCCGCCGGATCATCGACCGTCTCGGCAGCCCGGACGACGTCGTCACCGCGGCGGCCGACGGGGAGGGCGGTGCGCCGCGGGCACCGGCGCCCTCCGTGCCCGTACAGCGGGCCGACGAGGACCCGCCGCGGCCGAAGGGCCTGCGGCGGCGGGTGCCCCGGCCCCGCCCGGGCACACCCGCCGCCCCCTCGCCCCCGTCCGAATCCCCCTTCCCGTCCTCGGACGTGCCGTTGCCGCCGCCCCGGAGCGGGGGGCGTGCGCTCGGCGACGACGTGGACGTGCCCGAGTGGTGGCGGGAGTCGGATCCGTTCGGCGGCGGGGACGAAGTGCCCGGGTTCGTCGGCGGGGTCGAGATCCCGGACATGCTGAAGCCGCCGCGGCGCGAGAAGGAGGAGGAGCCCGAGGAGGAGCCGGCCGCGGAGGCGGAGGAACCGGCCGGTGACGCGGCGGCGGCCCCCGCCGGCCGGCGCCGGCTCCTGCCCTCCCTGCGTTCCGGCGGCGGCTGGAGCAACCCCCTGCTGCTGCTCGCCGCCGGTGCCCTCGTCGTCGGCGCGGTGCTCGGCAACCTGCTTGTGCTGCTGGCCGGGTGGGCCGTCGCGTACGTCTCGCGCCGGCTGACCGAGCGGGAGACCAAGCTGGCGGTCGTATGGCTGCCGGGGCTGTCCGTCGCGGCCGGGGTGGTGTGGCTGTGGGGGCGCGGCGAGGGCCGCTGGGGTGCGCCCATCGCCGAGGGCCACATGAACGACGCGATCGCCGAGACCTGGCCGTGGGTGGTCCGGGGCGCGGCCGTGGCGTCGGCGCTGTTCCTGGTCTGGCGGTCCCAGCGGCAGAAATAGGGCGGGTACACCGGACCGGCAGAATGGCCCCCATGACCGCCGCTCCCGCTCCCGCCCTCACCGTCGGCTTCGACCTCGACATGACCCTCATCGACTCCCGGCCCGGCATCCGCGCCTGCTGGGTGGAACTGTCCGCGCGGACGGGGACGTACGTCGACGCCGACCTGGTGGTCACACGGCTGGGGCCACCGCTGGAGGAGGAGATGGCGTACTGGTTCGCGGCGGAGGAGATCCCGGCCATGGCCGACCTCTACCGCGAGATCTACCCGGAGTACGCCGTCACCGGCACGCTCGCGATGCCCGGCGCGCGGGAGGCGATCACCGCCGTACAGGCGGCCGGCGGCCGCGTCATAGTCGTCACCGCCAAGTGGGAGCCCAACGCCAAGCTGCACATGCGGCACCTGGGCATGGCGCCCGACGCGGTGATCGGCAACCTGTGGGCCGAGCGGAAGGCGGAGGCCCTGCGCGAGCACGGTGCGTCCGTCTACGTCGGCGACCATGTCGGGGACGTACGCGGCGCACGCCTCGCGGAGGCGTTGTCCGTCGCCGTGGCCACGGGGCCGTGCAGCGCGGCGGAACTGACCGAGGCCGGGGCGGACGTCGTACTCGACGATCTGAACCAGTTCGGGGAGTGGTTCGCGGACTACGAGGGCTGACTTCCGGCCCGCGCCTGACGCCGCCCCGCCGCGGCCGACCGCAGCACACCCGCGCCCGCGACCAGGAACCCGACGCCCATGAGCATGCTCAGTCCGAACATGTACGTCGGAAAAGGCGTCGTACCGAAGAACAGCGGGGCGACCGTGACGAGGGTGGCCACGGCGCCGACGAAGAACACGATGGCGCCGGCACGGATCAGTCGGTCACCGGGAGCGGCGGAATTCGTTTGGGTTTTGTCACGCACCGGACCAGGGTAGTTCCCAGCGCGAAGGAACAACCCGGCGACGTCTTGTCACCCGCCCGAAGACCATTAGCCTTGGTACCGGCGGGTCATGGACGACCCGCCCGACTGCTATCAAGAGCCGTTCCAGAACTGATTTTTCCAGAAGCAAGTTTCCGACGAGTACGAGGACGAGGACAGACGTGCCTACCGGCAAGGTCAAGTGGTTCAACAGCGAGAAGGGCTTCGGCTTTCTCTCCCGCGACGACGGCGGTGACGTCTTCGTCCATTCCTCGGTCCTCCCCGCCGGAGTCGAGACACTGAAGCCGGGCCAGCGAGTGGAGTTCGGTGTCGTCGCCGGCCAGCGCGGCGACCAGGCACTCTCCGTCGTCCTCCTCGACCCGACCCCGTCGGTCGCCGCGGCCCAGCGCAAGAAGCCCGACGAACTGGCCTCCATCGTGCAGGACCTGACGACCCTCCTCGAGAACATCACGCCGATGCTCGAGAAGGGCCGCTACCCCGAGAAGGCCTCCGGCAAGAAGATCGCCGGCCTGCTGCGGGCGGTCGCCGACCAGTTGGACGTCTGACCGCTCAGGGGAACTCCAGCGCATCCGGTCCGAGGGGCGGGCATCAGCCCTTCGGCCGCCGTGTGTGTCAGCAACCCCCGTACGGCGGCGGCATCTTTTTCTGCCGTCCTTGCGCCGCTTCGCGGGCTGCGGGCGGCTGTGCCGACTCCGTCGGCGGCTGGCGTGGCCCGGTGGGTCAGGGGAAGGCGAGTGCTTCGGGTCCGAGGGCGGGCACCAGCCCTTCGGCCGCCGTGCGTGTCAGCAACCCCCGTACGGCGGCGTAGCCGTCCTCGCCCAGGTCCGCTGTGAACTCGTTGACGTACAGGCCGATGTGCTGGTCGGCGACGGACGGGTCCATCTCCTGGGCGTGTTCCATGACGTAGGGGCGGGAGACCTCGGGGGCGTCCCAGGCGGCGCGTACGGAGGTGCGGATCGAGTCGGCGAGCCGGGTGAGGGTCTCGGACCCCAGCGAGCGCTTGGCGATGATCGCGCCCAGGGGGATCGGCAGGCCGGTCGTGGATTCCCAGTGTTCGCCCATGTCGGCGAGCTTGTGCAGGCCGTAGTTCTGGTAGGTGAAGCGGGCCTCGTGGATGACGAGCCCCGCGTCGACCTTGCCGTCCCGCACGGCCGGCATGATCTCGTGGAACGGCATGACGACGATCTCGCCGACCCCGCCGGGCACGGTGTCCGCCGCCCAGAGCCGGAACAGCAGGTACGCCGTCGACCTCTCGGACGGGACCGCGACCGTCCGGCCGGTGAGGTCCAGCCCCGCTTCCTTCGTCAGCACCAGCGGGCCGCAGCCCCGGCCCAGCGCGCCCCCGCACGGCAGCAGCGCGTACTCGCCGAGGACGTACGGCAGCACGGCGTACGACACCTTCAGTACGTCGAACTCGCCGCGCTCGGCCATGCCGTTGGTGATGTCGATGTCCGCGAACGTCACGTCCAGGACCGGTGCGCCCGGGACGCGGCCGTGGGCGAGGGCGTCGAAGACGAAGGTGTCGTTGGGGCAGGGGGAGTACGCGATCCGCAGCGGCTGCTCACTGGTGGTCATGTCGGTTCCAACTCTCCAGGAAGGGTGCGAGCTTCCCGAAGGCCTCCGTCAGGGCCGCCAGGGCGTCGCCGATGCGCCAGGCGGCACGGTCACGGGGACCCACCGGGTTGGAGACCGCGCGGATCTCCAGGACGGCCGCGCTGTGCGCGTCGGCCGCCTCGGCGACCGCGAAGCCCTCCATGGCCTCCGCCAGGGCCCGGGGGTGGCGCTCGCGCAGGGTCGTGGCCCGGGCGGCGGTGCCGGTGACGGTGGAGACGGTCAGGATCGTGCCGAGGCCGGCCCCGGTGGCGGCCGCCGCGCCCCGGGTGAGGGACCTGGGCGGAAAATGGGTGACCCTGCCGAAGCCCAGCTCGGTGACCGGCAGGAAGCCGCCGGGACTGTCCGGGCTCTCCGCGCCCAGGTCGGCGACGGTGATCCGGTCGGCGACGACCAGGGAGCCGACGGGGGCCTCGGGCAGGAACCCGCCCCCGATGCCGGCCGAGACGACCAGGTGGTACGGCGTGTCCTGGAGCCTGGCGGCGGTCAGCGCGGCCGCGACGGACGCGGCGGCGAGCGCCGGGCCGACGCCCGCGGCGAGCAGGTCGAAGGTGTCGTCGACGCGATGCAGTTCCACACCGGGCCCGAACACCGGCCGGCCGGGCTGCGGGAACGCCCGTGCCACCGCGTCCCGCTCGGCGGGGACCGCGGTGGCCACGAGGATGCGGGCGGAGGACGTGACTAGTCGTCCTTCTCCAGCTTGAACGACCACAGACCGGTCGCGGTCTGGCTGTCCTTCTTGCCGTCGCCGGCCTTGATGGTGACCAGGGTCGAGTCGCCCTGGGCGCCGTACTGGGCGTTGAAGAACACGCTGCCCGGGATCGTGCGGTACGTCTTGTCGCTGTCCTCGGTGAGCGGCTGACCGTTCATCAGGATCGTCCAGCGCTTGTCCGCGATGTCGGGGTCGACACCGAAGCGGACGGTCTCGTCCGGGTCGACCTTGATGGACTTGATGTCCTTGTCGGCGAGGCACTTCGTCAGCGCGGCGGCGTTGAGGGTCTCGCCCTCGCCGCCGCAGGTGGCCTCGGAGCTGACCGAGGTGCGGCCGACGGTGAGCGTGGAGATCGGCGTCGGCTTGTCGCAGGCCGACAGGACGAGCAGTCCGGCGGAAACGGCGCCGGCGGCGGCGACGGCGCGGCGGCGTCGCACAGCGCTGTGCGCATCAGCGGCAATGCCGCGGGGCATCGAGGTCATGGGGCGAAGGCTATCGGGCACGTCCGGCGGTCTCTCTACGTGGGGGGCGGCGTGGCTGTGTGTTACGCCACGCGGGCTTTGGTGTGGCCGCCGTGGCGGGCCGAGCTCAGCAGGCCGCGGGCCGTGGTGACCCAGCCGAGCGCGAGGACCCCGGCGGCCACGCACAGGCCCGCCGTGCCGTTGAGCGGCATCACGATGCCGATCGCGCCGCCCAGCACCCAGGCCATCTGCAGCATGGTCTCCGAGCGCGCGAACGCCGAGGTGCGCACCAGCTCGGGCACGTCCCGCTGGATCAGCGCGTCCAGCGACAGCTTGGCCAGCGCCTGCGAGAACCCGGCGCACGCGGCCAGACACGCCACCAGGAACGCGCCGAAGAAGACCGCGGCCGTGATCGCCGCGCCCAGCACGAACGCCAGCACCGTCACGATGATGATCTCCGGCGCCCGGGACCGCAGCCAGGCCCCCACCGCCGTACCGAGCGCGTTGCCCGCGCCCGCCGCGACGACCACCATGCCCAGCGACACGGCCGCGCTGGACCCGGTCAGCGGATGCTCGCGCAGCAGGAAGGCGAGGAAGAAGGTCAGGAAGCCGGACAGCCAGCGCAGGGCCGCGTTGGCGCCGAGGGCGTGGGTGACGGCGATGCCGACGGTCCGCAGGCCGGGGCGCTTGACCGGCTGCCGGTGCGGGCCGTGCAGATGCTGCTCGTCCGCCGCGAGCAGCGCCACGTCCTCGCCCTTCGCCGAGTCCACCTTCGGCGGGAGCGAGAAGGACAGGAACATACCCGCCATGAAGATCACGAAGGCGCCGTAGAGCGGCCAGCGCTCCCCGATCGCCTGCAGCCCGGCCGCCACCGGAGCCGCCACCCCCGTGGCGAGGAGCCCGCCGAGGGTGACGCGCGAGTTGGCCTTCACCAGCGAGAAGCGGGGCGGGAGCAGGCGCGGGACCACGGCGCTCCGTACGACGCCGTACGCCTTCGACGCGACCAGCACGCCCAGCGCGGCCGGGTACAGCTGGATGCCGCCGGTGGCGACCGCCCCGGCGATGATCAGCGCGAGCAGGGCGCGGGCCAGCATCGCGCCGGCCATGGCGGCCCGGCGGCCGTGCGGGAGCTTGTCGAGGAGGGGGCCGATCACGGGGGCGAGGACGGTGAAGGGCGCCATGGTGATGGCGAGGTAGAGCGCGACGCGGCCGCGGGCCTCGTCGGTGGGCACGGAGAAGAAGACGGTGGAGGCGAGGGCGACCGTGATCATCACGTCCCCGGCGCCGTTCACGGCGTGCAGCTCGATCAGCTTGCCGAGGCCGGACTCCCCGGCGCCGTGCGCGTGCGTGGCCTTCCTGATGCCGCGGGCGGTGCCGGTGAACGGGAGGTGCAGGGCACGGCCGACCGCGCGGACGGACCCGCCCCGGCCCGAACCGCTGATCCGGCTCCTCCCCTTGAACCCCTTCGTCCCACCGGTCCCGGTGGCACCTTGGGGTGCTTTCGCGGCTGCCACTCCGTCATAGTGCCCCGAGAAAGGCGTGCGTAGTGCGGTTACCGCGCGGATGGAGGGGATCCGGTGACCGGATGGAGGCGGACCGGCGGGGAGAAACATCCCGTCGGTGTAGGCCGAGCGTCCGGGAACAGGTAGCGTGCGTAGCGCGCCGTGGCGATTGTTCTCGGCCGCGCGCCTCCCGGACATCCCGCAGAATGGATGACAGCAGGTGCGCCCGAGCGCGATCGGGCGCGGACGTCGACGCGGTCCCCTGGTCCGCTCCGTCCGCACCCGCAGCCTTCAGGCCGGCGCACCCGAGAGACGGCGTAGGAGAGAAGCGATACCTGTGAGCGCAGCGACCACGCGAAGCCGCACCCCCGACCGCCTGTGCGCCGAGGCCGTCGACCTCGCCCGCGCCGCAGCCGAGGAGGCCGCCGCGCCCGGCGTGGTCGGCGAGCACGTAGGCCTGCTCTCCGAGGGTGACCGGGTCGTCACGCACTTCTTCGAGTGCAAGGAACTGGGCTACCGGGGCTGGCGCTGGGCGGCCACGGTGGCGCGGGCCTCCCGCGCGAAGATCGTGACCCTGGACGAGGTGGTGCTCCTGCCCGGCCCGGACGCGGTCCTGGCCCCCGAGTGGGTCCCCTGGAGCGAGCGGCTGCGCCCCGGCGACATGGGCCCGGGCGACCTGCTCCCCACCGACGCCGAGGACCTGCGCCTGGAGCCCGGCTGGTCGGGCGAGGAGGAGCCGCCGCCGAACTCCCCCGTCTCGCACGAGATGGCGGAACTGGTGGAGGCGGAGGACGCGGAGGTGACGGCGGCCCCGCCGGCCGCCCTGCCCACGGCTCCGACGCGCGGCTCGATCTCGGCGCTCGCGGAGGAGCTGGGCCTGCGCCGCGCCCGGGTCCTCTCCCGGTACGGCCTGCACACCGCCGCCGACCGCTGGGAGGAGTCCTACGGGGCCAAGACCCCCATGGCCCAGGCGGCACCCGCGACCTGCGTCAGCTGCGGCTTCCTCCAGCACATCGGCGGCTCCCTCGGCCAGGCCTTCGGCGTCTGCGCCAACGAGTTCTCCCCGGCGGACGGCCGGGTGGTGTCGCTGGCGTACGGCTGCGGCGGCCACTCGGAGGCGGCGGTCATGCCGAAGACCCCGCAGCCGGCTCCGCCGGTGATCGACGAGACGAGGGTGGACCCCTTCCCGCTGCGCCCGGCGGCGGACTCGGGCTCGGTACCGCCCGTCTCCGACGAGGCGGCGGCGGAACTGGGACACTCGTAGGCGGTTCTCGGCCACGGCTGCACGGGGCGCGCGTCCCTGAGGGCTGCGCCCCCGGCCCCCGGACTTTGCTCCCGGCCCCGGCCGTCCGGGGGTTCGCGCCTGGACCCTGGCCTTCCGGGGGTTCGCGCCTGGACCCTGGCCTCCGGGGCTTCGCCCGCAGCCCCCGGTCCTCCGGGGGCTTTGCGCCCAGCCCCCAGTCCCGCCGGGGCTTCGCCCGCAGCCCCCGGTCCTCCGGGGGCTTTGCGCCCAGCCCCCAGTCCCGCCGGGGCTTCGCCCGCAGCCCCCGGTCCTCCGGGGGCTTTGCGCCCAGCCCCCAGTCCCGCCGGGGCTTTGCGCCCAGCCCCCGGTCCCGCCGCTTTGCGCCCAGCCCCCGGTCCCGCCGGGGCTTTGCGCCCAGCCCCCGGTCCCGCCGGGGCTTTGCGCCCAGCCCCCGGTCCCGCCGGGGCTTTGCGCCCAGCCCCCGGTCCCGCCGGGGCTTTGCGCCCAGCCCCCGGTCCCGCCGCTTTGCGCCCAGCCCCCGGTCCCGCCGGGGCTTTGCGCCCAGCCCCCGGTCCCGCCGGGGCTTTGCCCCCAGCCCCCGGCCTCCGGGGCTTCGCGCCTGGCCCCCGGCCTTCCGGGGCTTCGCCCGCAGCCCCCGGTCCTCCGGGGGCTTTGCCCCCAGACCCCGGCCCGGCCGGGGCTTTGCCCCCAGACCCCGGCCCGGCCGGGGCTTTGCGCCCGGGCCCTGGCCCGGCCGGGGCTTTGCCCCCAGCCCCCGGCCTCCGGGGCTTCGCGCCTGGCCCCCGGCCTTCCGGGGCTTCGCCCGCAGCCCCCGGTCCTCCGGGGGCTTTGCCCCCAGACCCCGGCCCGGCCGGGGCTTTGCGCCCGGGCCCTGGCCCGGCCCCGGGGCTTCGCCCCCAGACCCCGGCCCTCCAGGGCTTCGCCCCCGGCCCCCGTCGCCCTGAGGAGTCTCGTCATCGAACGCCGGACGGGCCGTGTGCGTGCTCGCGGTACCTTCGTGGTCACGCCCGATGAGGAGAGTGACAGTGAGCAAGTTCGTGCGGCCCGCCCCCGAAGGCGCCGATCCTTTCGGGACGGCCCGTCTGCGCCGCGGTGTACTTGACGCCTGGGCCACCAGTCCCGCTCGTTTCCGCGAGGACGCCAACGCCGAGGAGGATCTCGTCCTCGGCGGCTACCGTGACCGTCTCGTCGTGGAGCTCGCCCAGAACGCGGCCGACGCGGCGGCGAGGGCGGGCGTCCCCGGGGGGCTGCGTCTCACCCTCCAGGACGGCGTCCTCGTCGCCGCCAACACCGGCGCCCCGCTGGACGCGGCCGGTGTCGAGTCCCTCGCTACCCTGCGCGCCTCCGCCAAGCGCGACACCCATCAGTCGGCCGTGGGCCGCTTCGGCGTCGGCTTCGCCGCCGTCCTCGCCGTCACCGACGAGCCCGCCGTCGTCGGCCGGCACGGCGGTGTCCGCTGGTCCCTGCCGGAGGCCCGCGAACTGGCCCAGGACACCGCCCGCCACAGCCCCGGCCTCGGCGACGAGATCCGCCGCCGCGACGGACACGTCCCGCTGCTGCGTCTCCCGTTCGCCGCCCAGGGCACCGCCCCGGACCCGTACGACACCGCGGTCATCCTCCCGCTGCGCGACACGGCCGCCGCCGACCTCGCCGAGCGTCTCCTCACCGCCGTCGACGACGCCCTCGTGCTCGCCCTGCCGGGCCTGGAAGAGGTCGTGATCGAGATCGACGGCGGCGCCCCCCGCACCCTGAGCCGCTCCATCGACGGCGCCCTGACCGTCGTCGACGACTCCCGGGACGGCACCACCCGCTGGCGTACGACCGCCGCGCACGGCCCCCTCACCCCCGACCTGCTCGCCGACCGCCCCGTCGAGGAGCGGCTGCGGCCGCACTGGTCGGTCACCTGGGCCGTGCCCGTCGACGAGCAGGGCGCCCCCGCCCGCCCCCGCACCAGCCCCGTCGTGCACGCCCCCACCCCCAGCGACGAGCCCCTCGGCGTGCCCGCCCTGCTCATCGCGTCCTTCCCGCTCGACACCACCCGCCGGCACGCCGCGCCCGGCCCGCTGACCGAGCACCTCGTGCAGCGCGCGGCCGACGCCTACGCCGAACTCCTCGCCGAATGGCGGCCGGTGACCCCCGGCGTCATCGACCTCGTGCCCGGTCCGCTCGGCAAGGGCGAGCTGGACGGGGCCCTGCGCCGGGCCGTCCTGGACCGTCTGCCCCGGACCGCCTTCCTGCCGCCGGCCGTCACGCCCGTCAAGGACGAGGACGACCTCCCCGAGGCCCTGCGCCCCCGGGACGCCGAGGTGGTCGAGGGCGCGGGCGCCGACACCGTACGGGTCCTCGCCGAGGTGCTGCCGACCCTCCTGCCCGCCGGTCTCGAGCGGCGCGTCGAGCTGCGCACCCTGGGCGTCGCCCGCATCCCGCTCTCCGACGCCATCGACCGCCTCGCCGGCCTGGAGAAGGACCCGGACTGGTGGTACCGGCTCTACGACAGCCTCGCCGGCGTCGACCCCGACCGGCTCTCCGGGCTGCCGGTTCCCCTGGCCGACGGCCGGACGACCATTGGCCCCCGCCAGGTGCTCCTGCCGACCCCGGACGCGGCGAGCGCCGACCCGGACGTCCTCGCCCGCCTCGGCCTCAAGGTCGCCCACCCCGACGCCGCGCACCCCCTCCTGGAGAAGCTCGGCGCCCTGCCCGCCACGCCCCGCGCGGTGCTGACCACCCCGCAGGTGCGGGCCGCGGTCGCCGCCTCCCTGGACGACGACGGCGGCGCCTGGGACGAGCAGGACACCCCGGACGCCGAGGAGCTCGCCGACACCGTCCTCACCCTCGTCCGCGACGCGGGCCTGGAGTCCGGCGACGAGCCGTGGCTGGGCGCGCTGGCCCTGCCCGACGAGGACGGGGAACTCGTCCCGGCGGGCGAACTCGTCTTCCCCGGAAGCCCGTTCGCCTCCGTCATCCGCGAGGACGAACTGGCCTTCGTCGATGCCGAGCTGGCGGAGAAGTGGGGGGAGGGCCCGCTCGCCGCGTGCGGTGTCCTGGCCAACTTCGCGCTGGTCCGCGCCACGGACGTGGTCCTCGACCCCGACGAACTGGAGCCGCGCGAGGGCGACTTCGCCGAGCCGGACGACGCGGGCCTGCTGGACGCGGTGGACGTCTGGTCCGAGGACATCCTCGACCGCTTCCCCGACTCGCCGGTCCCGCCGGTCGCCACCGAACTCGTCGCCGTCCGCGACCTCGACCTCGTCGACGACGACCGCTGGCCGCAGGCCCTCGCCCTGCTCGCCCAGCCGCCCCTGCGCGACGCCCTCACCCAGCCCGTCCGCATCCTCCTCCCCGACGGCACCCACGAGGTCGTACGCCCGTACACAGCCTGGTGGCTGCGCGGCCACCCGGTCCTCGACGGCCGCCGCCCCGCCGGTCTGCTGGCGGCCGGCGGCGACCCCCTCCTGCACGGCCTGTACGACGAGGCCGACGCCACCGGCTTCGACGACGAGCAGGTCCTGCGGGCGCTGGGCGTACGGACCTCGGTGGCGGCGTTGCTGGACGAGCCGGGCGGCGCGGCCGAGCTGCTGGAGCGGCTCGCCGACCCCGACCGGCCCGTCGGCGCCGCCCAACTGCACGGGCTGTACGGCGCGTTGGCCGAGCTGGACCCCGAGCAGGTGACCCTCCCCGACGACCTGCGGGCGGTCGTCGACGGCCGGGTGGAGGTGGTGGACGCCGCCGACGCGGTGGTCGTCGACTCGCCCGACCTGCTCCCCTTCACGGAGGGCGTCCCCCTCCTGCCCGTACGGCCGTCCCGCGCCGCCGAGCTGGCCGAACTCTTCCAGGTCCGCCGTCTGAGCGAGTCCGTCACCGGCTCGGTCGACTCCGAGGGCACCGAACACGCCGTACCGGAGTCGGTACGGGTCCTCCTCGGCGCGCGCACCCCGGCCACCTACGTCGAGCACGAGGAACTCGTCGTCGACGGCGTCGAGATCGACTGGCGCCTGACCAACGACGGCGTCCTGCACGCCGCGACCCTGGAGGGCGTCGCCGCGGGCCTCGCCTGGGCGGCGGGCCAGTGGCCGCGGCGCTTCGAGGTGGCGGCGCTGCTGGAGGATCCGTCCCGGACGGGGGAGCTGGCGCGGGACCGCTGGTTCGACTGAGCCCGGCACACGAGAAGGGCCGCCCCACCGGAGAGGCTCCGGTGGGGCGGCCCTTCGGCCACGCCATGGGGGCGATCAGTCCGCCTCGGGCTCCAGGCGGCGACTTCGACGGCGACGGCAAGGGCGATCTCGCCGCTGTGACCACCGCGGGCGACCTGCGCCTGTACGTGGGTGACGGCAAGGGCGCACTCGCGGCCGGCAAGTCGATGTGGCCGAAGGTCTAGCACCCCGGGCATCGGCGGACGAGGGCCCGTCCCGGGCGACCCCGGGACGGGCCCTCTCGCGCAGGAGGGCCGGCAGCGGATGGTCCGTCAGAAAATCTTCATCACTTCGTACAACCATTCACACCCGCCGCGGATCTGACTCGACGAGCCAACAGGCTCCACACTCACTTGGGTCCTGTGCGACGACGAGCCGTTGGGAACGCCCACCGCCAGGGTCCTCTTATCCACCGGGGGAAAGCATGCGCATCCGTGCCACCGTGGCCGCCGTCACCGGCGCCCTGGCTCTCTCCGCTCTCGCCGTGCCGGCCGCGCAGGCCGCCGGCGGCTCCTCCTACGGCAAGGAAGACATCCAGAAGGCGGCGTGGGCCGCCTCCGGGAAGACGGCGTACACCGGCACGACCGCCGACGCCGCCGAGCCGTACCCGCTGGACCTCACGTTCTCCAGCGTGAAGATCAACAACGGCAAGCCGATCGTCGCGGGCACCACCAACAAGGTGACCGTCCCGGTGACGTACAAGGTCACGCACTCCGCGGACCTCGACATCACCGCCCCGGACGTCTTCCTGGATGTGGACATCTACCGCGGCGCCGACTACGTCAACGCCGCGAACCGCCTCTGGGGCGACGACTGGCCGACCTGCACGGTGACCTCGACCACCACCGCCACCTGCAAGGGGACCATCGACGTCCTTCCGTCCCAGGAGCTGAACAACGTCGACGCCACCACCTGGAAGGCCGGCGGCTACGTCTACGACTTCAACGACCAGCTCGGCCGGGAGTTCGAGGACATCGACTGGTCCAAGGTCGGCTACGCCGAGCAGGACAACCTCGCCACCACCAAGCTCCAGCGCTACTCCAAGCTGACCGTCAACGCCTCCCCCGAGCCGGTGAAGAAGGGCAAGACCATCACCGTCACGGGCAAGCTGTCCCGCGCCAACTGGGACGACAACAAGTACCACGGCTACACGGGCCAGCCGGTGAAGCTGCAGTTCCGCAAGAAGGGCAGCTCCACCTACACCACCGTGAAGACCATCAAGACCAACTCGACCGGGAACCTGAAGACCACGGTCAAGGCGGCGCAGGACGGCTACTTCCGCTACAGCTTCGCGGGCACCTCGACCACCCCGGCGGTCACCACCGCGGGTGACTTCGTCGACGTCAAGTAAGTCCCACGTCCCTCGAGACCCACGTCTTTCGAACACTGAGGAAAACGCACATGCGCATACGCGCCCTCGTCGTCGCCGCCACCGGCGCCGTCGCCCTCTCCGCGTTCGCCGTGCCGGCCGCGCAGGCCGCTCCGGCGGCGACCACCTACACGTTCTCCAGCGTGAAGGTCAACAGCGGCAAGCCCATCGTGGTCGGCTCCACGGCCAAGGTCACGGTCAGTGCCTCGTACACCGTCACCGGCTCGGTCGACCTGGACCCGGACACCACCCTCACCATCCCGGTCCTCTACCGGGGTACCACCCTCAGCGAGAACACCCCCGACAAGGACGTCCTGGTCGGCGACGAGCCCGGCACCTGCACGTCGGCCTCCGCCAAGGTCCTCAAGTGCACGGCGAAGATCCAGCTCCGCCCGAAGTCCACCGACGAGGAGTTCGCCGACCTGACCAACGCCCAGGCGGGCAGCTGGAAGATCGGCGCCGTCGCCGCCTCGCTCAGCGACGACAACCCGGTCATCAAGAGCAACCTCGGCACCGCCAAGGTCCAGCGCAAGGCGACCCTCACCACCAATGCCACCCCGGAGCCGGTGAAGAAGGGCAAGACCATCACGGTCACGGGCAAGCTGGCCCGCGCCAACTGGGACACCAACAAGTACGCCGGTTACGCGAGCCAGTCGGTGAAGCTGCAGTTCAAGAAGAAGGGCAGCTCCACCTACACCACCGTGAAGACCATCAGGACCAGCTCCACCGGCACGCTGAAGACCACGGTCAAGGCGTCCGCCGACGGCTACTTCCGCTATGTCTTCGCGGGCACCACGACCACCTCGGCGGTCAACTCCGCGGCCGACTTCATCGACGTGCGGTAGGACGCAGAACCCAGGCAGCGAACGGCCGTTCCCCGGAGCCACCGGGGGACGGCCGTCCTCTTTCCGTCCCCCTACCCTCTCCTTACCTCTCTTCGCACAACTCGCCCCATGCGTCACGGATCTACTGAGTGAGTCAACAGACTCCCGAGATCACTTCTCTCCTCATGGGGAACGCACATGCGCATACGCGCCATCGTCCTCGCCGCCTCCGGCGCCGTGGCCCTCTCCGCTCTCGCCGTACCGGCCGCGCAGGCCGCTCCCGCGGGTCCCGCCGTCACCTTCTCCGCCGTGAAGGTCAACAGCGGCAAGGCCATCGTGGTCGGTCCCACGACGACGGTCACGGTCTCCGCGTCGTACACCGTCACCAAGCCCGCCACCCTCAGCGCGAGCTCCTTCGAAAGCGGCCCGGTCCTCTACCGCGGCACGACGCTCGACGAGAACGCCGAGATCGTCCTCGGTGACGACCCCGGTACCTGCACGGCCGCCTCCTCGACGGTCCTGAACTGCACCGCCAAGATCCAGTTCCGTCCGGCGACCTCCGCGGACGACGACCTGACCAACAGCGCGGCGGGCACCTGGAAGATCGGCGCCCTCGCCGCGGGCGACAGCGGCGGGCTCACCTGGCAGGCCGGCTTCGGCACCACCCACATCCAGCGCAAGGCGACCCTCACCACCGACGCCACCCCGGAGCCGGTGAAGAAGGGCAGGACCATCACGGTCACCGGCAAGCTGGCCCGCGCCAACTGGGACACCAACAAGTACGCCGGGTATGCGTACCAGTACGTGAAGCTGCAGTTCAGGAAGGCGGGCACGACCACCTACACCACCCTGAAGACCATCAAGACCAGCTCCACCGGCACCCTGAAGACCACGGTCACGGCGTCGGCGGACGGCTACTTCCGCTACAGCTTCGCGGGCACCACGACCACCTCGCCGGTGAACTCGGCGGGCGACTTCGTCGACGTGCAGTAAGCGGTACGCCTCCTCAGGCGGGGAAACGGCGGTCGACCCACTTCCACACCAACTCCAGGGCGGCCGCCGCCACCCCCGCGATCCCCACCGCGATCCACGGCATCGTCATCCCCACCAGCTTCAGCGCGAAGAAGTCCTGCAGCCACGGCACCGCCAGCACCAGCAGGAACCCCGCGCCCATCGAGGCCACGAGCAGCACCCGCCACCAGGTGTAGGGCCGGGCGACGATCGCCAGCACCCACATCGAGATGAGGAACAGCGTGAGGGTCGCGACGCTGGTCTCCGCGTCCAGGGCACCCTCGCCGGTGTAGTAGTGACGGGCGGTCAGGTACGTCACGAAGGTGGCGACGCCCGCCACCACCCCGCCCGGGATCGAGTACCGCATCACGCGCCGTACGAAGTGCGGCCGGGCCCGTTCCGTGTTGGGGGCGAGGGCGAGGAAGAAGGCCGGGACGCCGATGGTGAGGGTGGACAGCAGGGTCACGTGCCGGGGCAGGAACGGATACTCGACCTGCCAGCACACCACCAGCAGCGCCAGCAGCACCGAGTAGACCGTCTTCACCAGGAACAGGGTCGCCACCCGGGTGATGTTGCCGATCACCCGCCGGCCCTCCGCCACCACCGACGGCAGGGTGGCGAAGCTGTTGTTCAGCAGCACGATCTGGGCGACGGCGCGGGTGGCCTCGGAGCCCGAGCCCATCGCCACTCCGATGTCCGCGTCCTTGAGGGCGAGCACGTCGTTGACGCCGTCGCCGGTCATCGCGACCGTGTGCCCCCGGGACTGCAGGGCTCCGACCATGTCCCGCTTCTGCTGCGGGGTGACCCGCCCGAACACCGTGCCCTCGTCGAGGGCCGAGCCCATCGCCTCCCGCTCGGCGGGCAGCCGCCGCGCGTCGACCGTACGGCCGCTGAGCCCCAGCTTGGCGGCCACCGCCCCCACCGACACCGCGTTGTCCCCGGAGATGACCTTGGCGTGGACGTTCTGCTCGGCGAAGTAGCGCAGGGTGTCGGCCGCGTCGGGCCGCAGCCGCTGTTCCAGGACGACGAGGGCGGCCGGCCCGGCCCCCTTGGCGACGTCGGGATCGTCCAGGTCCCGTACGGCGCGCGTGAGCAGCAGCACGCGCAGGCCCTGCTCGTTGAGCCGCCCGGTCTCGGCGAGCGCCGGGTCGCCGTCGTCCAGCAGCACGTCGGGCGCCCCCAGCAGCCAGGTGCTGGTCTCCCCGTTGCCCTCGCTGAAGGTGGCGCCGCTGTACTTGCGGGCGGAGGAGAAGGGGAGGGACTCGGTGCAGCGCCATTCCTCGGCGTCCGGATAGGCGTCGATGATCGCCCGCAGGGAGGCGTTCGGCCGCGGGTCGGACTCCCCGAGCGCGCCGAGCACCTTCCGTACGTACGTCTCGTCGGCGCCGTCGAGGGTGCGCAGCCCGGTGACGTCCATGCCGCCCTCGGTGAG
The DNA here is from genome assembly GCF_044763345.1 of Streptomyces sp. NPDC096132. NCBI lineage: Bacteria > Bacillati > Actinomycetota > Actinomycetes > Kitasatosporales > Streptomycetaceae > Streptomyces > Streptomyces sp. NPDC096132. Next base: position 254,769 of record NZ_JBIWGA010000006.1, on the reverse strand, counting down.
GGTGCCGGTCTTGTCCAGGCAGACGGTGTCGACGCGGGCGAGGCCCTCGATGGCGGGGAGCTCCTGCACCAGGCACTGTTTGCGGCCGAGCCGGATCACGCCGATCGCGAAGGCCACGGAGGTGAGCAGGACCAGGCCCTCCGGGACCATCGGGACGATCCCGCCGACGGTCCGGGCGATGGACCCCTTGAGGTCGTTGTCCTTCACGAACAGCTGGGTGACGATCAGCCCGATCGCGGCCGGGATCATCATCCACGTCACGTACTTGAGGATCGTGGAGATGCCGGAGCGCAGCTCGGAGTGGACGAGGGTGAAGCGGGAGGCCTCCTCGGCGAGCTGGGCGGCGTAGGCCTCGCGGCCGACTCTGGTGGCCTGGAAGGCGCCGCTGCCCGCGACCACGAAACTGCCCGACATCACCTGGTCGCCCGGCCGCTTCACCACCGGGTCCGCCTCACCCGTCAGCAGCGACTCGTCGATCTCCAGCCCGTCCGCCTCGGCGCACACCCCGTCGACGACGACCTTGTCGCCGGGACCGATCTCGACCAGGTCGTCGAGGACGAGGTCGGAGGTGGCGACCTGGACCGCCTCCCCGTCCCGCCGCACGGTCGGCCGGACCTCCCCGATGACGGCGAGGGAGTCCAGGGTCTGTTTGGCCCGCCACTCCTGGATGATCCCGATCCCGGTGTTGGCGAGGATGACGAACCCGAACAGGCCGTCCTGGAAGGGGGCGACGACGAGCACGATCAGCCACAGGACGCCGATGATCGCGTTGAACCGGGTGAAGACGTTCGCGCGGACGATCTCCCCCACGGACCGGCTGCTGCGCACGGGTACGTCGTTGACCTGACCGCGTGCGACGCGCTCCGCGACCTCGGCCGCGGTGAGTCCGGTGGCCGGCGGCGCGGTGGCGGGTGCGTCGATATGGGTCATGGAATCGACGGTACGTGCGGATTTGGGGGTTCACCCCCCGAAGGTGCCGAAGATCCGACCTGGGGAGGACGGGGGCGGCGCCGGGGTAGGACGGGCGTAGTACGCCGGTCGTACGGCTACTCGGCGGCCGTCTGCTTGGCGGCGGCCTGCTCGGTCGGCTCGGCCGCTGCCTCCGCCCGCTTGATCGCCGCGTCGCGCCTGCGGACGTAGTAGACGCCGATCAGCCCCAGCCCGCCCCCGGCCAGGCAGGTCCACAGCCACCACAGATGGCCGTGGTCGTCGAACCAGCCGTAGAAGGGGAGCTGGACGAGGAAGAGGACGAACCAGAGGATCGTGCCGCCGGTGATGGTCGCGACCACAGGGCCCTCCAGGGGCTCCGGCGCCTCGTGCTTGGGGGTCCACTTCGCCATGGGCCCAGCTTACGAGGTGGTCACATCTACGCGCGCAGATGGCCGATCCCAACGTTATATGTTCATACTGAAACCGTTTGCGTCTGACCACTTCTCTTCGTAGGAAACACCAAATACATGCCCACCTCGGCCCCCGCCAAGGTCCCCGCCCCTGAAACGCCGGGAGCCAGGCCCGCCTACGGCGCACTCGACCGCTACTTCAAGATCTCCGAGCGCGGCAGCACGCTGTCCCGCGAGATCCGCGGCGGTTTCGCCACCTTCTTCGCGATGGCCTACATCATCGTGCTGAACCCGATCATCCTCGGCAGCGCGAAGGACATGTACGGTCACCAGCTCGACAACGGTCAGCTGGTCACGGCCACCTGTGTCACCGCGGCCTTCACCACGCTCCTCATGGGCGTCATCGGCAATGTGCCGATCGCGCTCGCGGCGGGGCTCGGCGTGAACTCGGTCGTCGCCCTCCAGCTCGCCCCGCGGATGTCCTGGGCGGACGCCATGGGCATGGTCGTCCTGGCCGGTTTCGTCGTCATGCTCCTGGTCGCGACCGGCCTGCGGGAGCGCGTCATGAACGCCGTCCCGTACGGTCTGCGCAAGGCGATCTCGATCGGTATCGGCCTGTTCATCATGCTGATCGGTCTGGTCGACTCCGGCTTCGTCACCCGCATCCCGGACGCCGCCCACACCACCGTCCCGCTCCAGCTCGGCGCCGACGGTCACCTCACCGGCTGGCCGGTCCTGGTCTTCATCCTGGGCGCCCTGCTCACGCTGGCCCTGATCGTCCGCAAGGTGCCCGGCGCGATCCTCATCTCGATCGTCGCGATGACCGTGCTCGGGCTGGTCCTCAACGCGGTCGCGACCATCCCCTCCTGGGGTCTGACCACGCCCGAGTGGCCCGGCAACCCGGTCGCCACCCCCGACTTCGGGCTCATCGGCGAGTTCAGCCTGTTCGGCGGCTTCGGCAAGGTCGGCGTGCTGACCGGTGTCCTGTTTGTCTTCACGGTGCTGCTGTCGTGCTTCTTCGACGCGATGGGCACGATCATGGGCGTCTCCGACGAGGCGAAGCTGACCAACGCCCACGGTGAGATGCCCGGCATCAACAAGGTCCTCTTCGTCGACGGTCTCGCCGTCGCCGCCGGTGGCGCCAGCTCCTCCTCCGCCACCACCGCGTTCGTGGAGTCCACGGCCGGTGTCGGTGAGGGCGCCCGCACCGGCTTCGCGAACCTCGTCACGGGCGGCCTCTTCACCGTCGCGCTGTTCCTCACGCCGGTCGCCACCATGGTCCCGTCACAGGCCGCCACTCCCGCGCTGCTCGCGGTGGGCTTCCTGATCCTGGCCAACTCGGTCAAGGAGATCGACTGGGCCGACTACACGATCGCCATGCCCGCCTTCATCACGATGGTGATGATGCCGTTCACCTACTCGATCACCAACGGCATCGGCATGGGCTTCATCACGTTCGTCCTGCTGCGTCTGGCGGTGGGCCGGGCCCGCGAGATCCCGGTCCCGATGTACGTGGTCTCCGCGGTCTTCGCGTTCTACTACCTGATGCCGGCCCTCGGTCTCACCTGACGGCCGTGAGGCCGGTCAGGTGTGCCCGTAGAACTTCTCCGTCTCCTCGACGGCGGTCTGGAACCGCTGGTCGAAGTCATCGCGAATGAGCGTCCGGACGACATAGTCCTGGACGCTCATTCCGCGTTTGGCGGCGTGCTGTCGGAGCCGTTCGAGCAGTTCATGGTCTATCCGCAGACTGAGCACAGTGGTCCCCATGAGACGAGGGTCGCGGGCCGGTGGCACACGTCAGTGACTTTCCGCGTCCTCCTCACTCGTTCGAGTGACGATGGGGTTTCCGTGGCCAGGCTCACGGGAATCCTGGCGCGCCCCAGCTTGTTTAGCCAGAGTAATGAGTTACGCTAAAGAGATGCCTGACCTCACCCATGGCGACGACGCAGCCGCCGTGAACTCGCTACGGTCCGCCGTGATGCGGCTGTCCCGTCGGCTCAAGCACCAGCGGGTCGACGAGTCGCTGAGCCCCACCGAGATGTCGGTGCTCGGCACCCTCTCCCTCTGCGGCAGCGCCACACCCGGCGAGCTCGCCCGCAAGGAGCACGTCCAGCCCCCCTCGATGACCCGCATCGTGGCGCTGCTGGAGGCCAAGGGCCTGGTCCGGCTGGAGCCGCATCCCGAGGACCGGCGCCAGAAGGTCGTCACCAAGACCGAGCAGGCCGAGGCCATGCTCGAGGAGAGCCGCCGCAAGCGGAACGCCTTCCTGGCCACCCTGGTGGACGGCCTGGACGAGGACGAGTGGGCGAAACTGCGCGCCGCCGCCCCCGTGCTGGAGAAGCTCGCACACCTGTAAGCCGCAGTACCCGAGGAGGCGAACCTTTTTGAGTACGGGACCCGGAGCAGACTCCGCACCCGCACCGACCACCCACGACACCCCGCCCACCCCCAGAACCACCCGCAAGTCCTCGATGTTCGGCTCCCTGAAGGTCAGGAACTACCGCCTGTTCTTCGCCGGCCAGGTCGTCTCCAACATCGGCACCTGGATGCAGCGCATAGCGCAGGACTGGCTGGTCCTCAGCCTCACCGGCTCCGCCACGGCCGTCGGCGTCACGACGGCCCTGCAGTTCCTGCCCATGCTGCTCTTCGGGCTCTACGGCGGCGTCCTCGTCGACCGCCTGCCCAAGCGCCCCACGCTGCTCGTCACCCAGTCCGCGATGGCCGTCACCGGCATCGCGCTGGCCGCGCTCACGCTCTCCGGCCACGTCCAGGTCTGGCACGTCTACCTGGCCGCCTTCGCCGTCGGCCTCGCCACGGTCGTCGACAACCCGGCCCGTCAGTCCTTCGTCTCCGAGATGGTCGGCCCGGACCAGCTGCAGAACGCGGTCAGTCTGAACTCCGCGAACTTCCAGTCCGCCCGTCTCGTCGGCCCCGCCGTCGCCGGCCTCATGATCACCGGCGTGGGCACCGGCTGGGCGTTCCTCTTCAACGGCCTGTCCTTCGTCGCCCCCATAGCGGGCCTGCTGCTGATGCGGGCCCGCGACCTGCACGTCGTCGAGCGCGCACCGCGCGGCAAGGGCCAGCTGCGGGAGGGACTGCACTACGTCGCCGGCCGCCCCGACCTGATCTGGACGATCGTCCTCGTCGGGTTCGTCGGCACCTTCGGCTTCAACTTCCCCGTCTACCTCTCCGCCTTCGCCGACGACGTCTTCCACGCCGGCGCCGGCTCCTACAGCCTCTTCAACACGCTGATGGCGGTCGGCTCCCTGGCCGGCGCCCTCCTCGCCGCCCGGCGCGGCACGGCCCGGATGCGGGTGATGATCGCCGCGGCGGTGCTGTTCGGCGCGGTCGAGCTGCTCGCCGCGACGGCCCCTTCCCTCTGGCTCTTCGCCCTGCTCATGGCGCCGATCGGCATGTTCGGCATGACGATCAACGTCACCGCCAACACCAGCATCCAGATGGGCACCGACCCGGCCATGCGTGGCCGCGTCATGGCCCTCTACATGATGGTCTTCCTCGGCGGCTCCCCGGTGGGCGCGCCGATCGCGGGCTGGATCACCGACGCGTACGGCGTCCGCGCCGGCCTCGCGGTGGGCGGCGCGATCGCCGCGGGGGCCGCGGTCACCATCGGCCTGATCCTGGCCCGCGTCGGCAACCTACGGCTGTCGGTGGGCTGGAACGACGGGCATCCGCGGGTACGGTTCGTGCCGAAGGAGAGCCTGAAGGACGGCGAGGAGCTGGCGTCCGTGGCCTGACCGCCCCCTCCCGTACGTGCCTACACCCGGCGCGCCAGCACCTGCCCCGGCCAGTCGCCCTGCGCCGTGTACGCCTCCGTCGGGACGAAGCCGTTGGCCTCGTAGAACGCGACGAGCTTGCGGTCGTCACCGGCGTAGCAGTCCACCCGCAGCAGGGCGACCCCGGCCGACCGGGTCTCGTCGGCGGCGTGCGCGAGCAGGGCGCTGCCCACGCCGTGGCCCTTGAAACGGCGGTCGGAGGCGAGCCAGTGGATGTACCGCTCGGGCTCGCCGGGCGGCCGCAGGTGGGCGAGGTAGGGGCCGGGCCCGTCGGTGAGGGTGAGCGCGCCGACCGGCACGGCGTCGATCTCGGCGATGTAGACCTCGCCCTCCCGCGCGTACCGGGCGACCGACTCCACGGTCTTCGGCTTCCCGGACAGCGGCTCGATCCCCCACTGTCCCGTGCGCCCCTGTCCGACCAGCCACTCCACGCAGCTGTCGAGCATGCCGAGTATCGCGGGGACGTCGTCCGGACCGCCGTTCCTGATGGTGATCTCCATGCCCCCATGGTGGCAGGGTGGTCCGTATGAGACTCTTCGCCGCCGTGCTCCCGCCGCAGGATGTCATCGACGAACTCGCCTCCGAGGTCGCGCTGTTGCACACGCTGCCCGGTGCGGACGGGCTGCACTGGACCGGCCGCCCCGGCTGGCACTTCACCCTCGCCTTCTACGGCGAGGTCGACGACGACGTCGTACCGGACCTGTCGGCCCGGCTGGAGCGGGCCGCGCACCGGAGCGCCCCCTTCGAGCTGTCCGTGCGGAGCGGGGGACAGTTCGGGCACGGGCGGGCCCTGTGGGCGGGGGCGGGCGGGGACCTGCCGGCGCTGGGGCTCCTCGCCGACCGGGCGGAGGCCGCGGCGCGGAAGGCGGGCCTGGACATGGGGGAGCACCGCCGCTACAAGGCCCACCTCACGGTGGCCCGCAGCCGGAACGCGGTGGACGTGCGGCCGTACGTCGAGGCACTGCACGCGTTCCAGGGGCGTACCTGGACCGTGGGGGAGCTGGTGCTGGTCCGCAGCAACCTGCCGCGGTCCGGGGTGCCGGGGGAGCAGCCCCGTTACGAGCCGGTCGGTCGGTGGGCGCTCGGCGGGGCCGGTTAGGCTCGGGGTGTGGACCCGAAGACCCGGAACCGGATCATGGCCGGTGCGCTTGTTCTGATGTTCGTTGTCGTCGCGTTGGCTGCGGCGCTCGGTAAGTAGCGGTTGAGCAGGCGGGAGCGTCGGGGGACTGCGCGTCGCACGCCGGGTGCGGGCCGTTTGTGGCTGGTCGCGCCCCGCGGCGGAGCCGCACATTGATGCGGCCCCGCGCCCCTCAAGACCGAACAGCACCCGCCTTACCAGGCGAAGGCCTCCGGTGACGGGCCCGGGCCCGGGAAGATCTCTTCCAGGCCCTCCAGCAGTTCCTGGCTCAGCTCCAGCTCGGCCGCCCGGATCGCGGAGTCCAGCTGCTCGGCCGTGCGCGGGCCGACGATCGGGCCGGTCACTCCGGGGCGGGTGAGCAGCCAGGCCAGGGCGGCCTCACCGGGTTCGACGCCGTGCTTCTCGAGGAGGTCCTCGTAGGCCTGGATCCGCGCACGCTCGGTGGGGTTGGCCAGGGTGTCGGCGGCTCGTCCGGACGCTCGGCGTCCGCCCTCGACCTCCTTCTTGATCACCCCGCCCAGCAGCCCGCCGTGCAGCGGCGACCAGGGGATGACCCCGAGCCCGTACTCCTGCGCGGCCGGGATGACCTCCATCTCGGCGCGGCGCTCGGCGAGGTTGTAGAGGCACTGCTCGCTGACGAGGCCGATCGTGCCGCCGCGCCGGGCGGCGATCTCGTTGGCCTGGGCGATCTTGTAGCCGGGGAAGTTGGACGACCCGGCGTAGAGGATCTTCCCCTGCTGCACCAGCACGTCGATGGCCTGCCAGATCTCCTCGAAGGGAGTGCTGCGGTCGACGTGGTGGAACTGGTAGAGGTCGATGTGGTCGGTCTGCAGCCGCTTCAGCGAGGCGTCGACGGCCCGCCGGATGTTGAGCGCGGAGAGCTTGTCGTGGTTGGGCCAGGCGTTGTCGTCGGCGGCCATGTTGGCGTACACCTTGGTGGCGAGGACGACCTTGTCGCGCCGGTCGCCGCCCTTCGCGAACCAGTTCCCGATGATCGTCTCCGTACGGCCCTTGTTCTCACCCCAGCCGTACACGTTCGCGGTGTCGAAGAAGTTGATGCCCGCGTCCAGCGCCGAGTCCATGATCGCGTGGGAGTCGGCTTCGTCGGTCTGCGGGCCGAAGTTCATGGTGCCGAGGACGAGTCGGCTGACCTTGAGTCCGGTACGTCCGAGCTGCGTGTACTTCATGGAGCCCAAGCCAACGTCTTGGAGTGCGCTCCATGCAAGGGGAACCGGTCAGTCGCGGGGGAAGTCGTCGGTCTTGAGGGTGAGGCCGAGGGGGGTGGTGGTCATGTCGACGTCGGTTCCGTAGTCGACGCGTAGCTCACACTTGTACTCCCCGTCCTTGGGCTCGGTGTAAACGGTGCACCTGCGCTTGTAGGGGTCGGCAATGAGGTACACCGGGATCTCGGCGACCGCGTAGGCCGTCTTCTTCGGGCCGTAGTCGTTGGGTGCCGTCCCCTTGGAGATGACCTCTCCGACGAACTCGATGTCCTCGTATCGCCAGCGACCCTCTTCGTTCTTCGTCGCACCGTCGCGGAACTTGGCCACGTCAGGGCAGAAGCCGTTCTGATTACCGGGGAAGTCGACCCGGACATCAGAGAAAACCCGTGCTTGCCGCCTCCCGAAGTGGTCCTCGAGGGCCCAGAGGATCTCGCGGATGGTTTCCCAGTGGATGTCCCGCTGTGGAGTCATGTAGACGCAGCCCCCGACGATCTCGACCTTGAATCCCTCGGGGACGGGCATCCGCTCGAGTCGCTCGAACCAGTCGTCCAAGCGCTCGGTGTTCTCATCGGCCATGTCGATCTCGATCCTGTCTTCCAGGACGGTCATCTGGCGCTCCTCCCCGGCTGCCCCCACGGACGGGTGCCGCCGCGCAGTACAACGATACGCACGGTGACCAGGACACGGCGGGAGACGCATATGCCAGAAGGCCCCACCACCGACCAACTCCTCGACCTCGTCCGCACCACCCTCGGCGACGACCTGCTCCTCGGCGTCTACCTCCACGGCTCAGCCGTCCTCGGCGGACTCCGGCCGCACAGTGACGTCGACGTGCTGGTCGTCGCGCGGAAGTCGCTGACGACCCGCCAGAGGCGGCGGCTGCTCGACGAGTTGCTCGTCCTCTCCGGCCGCGACGGGCGGCGGTACGTCGAGCTGACCGTCGTCGTGCGGTCGGAGGTACGGCCCTGGCGGTACCCGCCCGTCTGCGACTTCCTCTACGGCGACTGGCTGCGCGGCGACTACGAGCGCGGGACCGTCCCCGAGCCGGAGCCCATGCCCGACCTCGCGCCACTCCTGACCATGACCCTGCTCGGCGACACGCCCCTGTACGGGCCCCCGCCCGCCGAGGTCCTCGACCCCGTCCCGTACGACGACCTGGTGCGCGCCATCACCGCGGGGGTGCCGGAGCTGATGGCGGACCTGGCCCACGACACCCGCAACGTGCTGCTCACCCTGGCCCGGATCCGGACGACCCTCGCGACCGGCGCCGTACGGTCCAAGGACGCCGCCGCCGACTGGGTGCTGGCCCGGCTGCCGGAGGAGCATCGGCCGGTGCTGGCGCGGGCGCGGGCGATCTATCTGGGGGAGGCCGAGGAGGGGTGGGACGATCTGCGGGACCGGGTCGGACCCTGCGCCGAGTATCTGGCGCGGGCCGTTCAGTCGCCGTACTCCTCGCCCAGCCCCCAGCCCTGATGCATCGCCTCGGCGAAGGCCGCCGCGAGTCGGTGTTCGCCGTTGCCGTTGGGGTGGGTGCCGTCGTAGGTGTCGGTGTGGATGTCCCAGGCCTCCGGGATCGAGGCCAGGAGGATCGGGGAGGCCGGCTCGTCCAGGTCCGCCGCGGTCTTCGCGAGGAGTTCGTTGAAGAGGGCGACCTGGGTGGCGAAGGGCTCGTCGTTCGCGGCGCGGATGTTCGGGATCACCGGGAGCCAGACCATGCGTATCCGGGGGTTGGCCGAGCGGGCCGCGGCCACGAACGCGCGGGTGTTCTCGGCCGTTTGTTCCGCGTTGGTGTAGAAGCCGAGGTCGATCAGGCCCAGGGACACGAGCAGGACGTCCGCCCGTGACGTGCGGACCGCCTCGCCGATCAGCGGGGCCATGTGCAGCCAGCCCTCGCCCCAGCCGGCCAGGTGGGCGCGGGGGAAGCCGGGGTCGGCGTACGCGTACGACGTGGGGGCGTCCGTCGTCTTGTCGTGGAGCGTCTCGCGCGGGCCGACCAGGGTGAACGGGCCGCCGTACGTCGCGCACAGGTGCTGCCACATGCGGTAACGCCAGGTGTGTTCGCCCGCGCTGCCGATCGTCATCGAGTCGCCTACGGGCATGAACCTGAGCATCCGCTCATCATGGGGGATCAAGGTGGCTCCTGGCGTGTGAGACCGGCCACGGTCACTGAACGCCCGAGCGGGATGGCAGGCTTGAGTGCATGCGCCGACCCTTCGCCCGCCGCGCCGGAGTCCTCCTCGCCGCGACCTTCCTCGTGGGTGCCTTCGCCGTGCCCGCCACCGCTTCCGCCGCCGACGGCAAGGGCGACCAGGGGTTCACCATCGAGGACCAGCGCATCACCGAGTCCAGCGGCCTGGCCGCCTCACGGCAGCACCCCGGCATCTACTGGACGCACAACGACCAGGACAGCGGCAGCTACCTCTACGCCGTCGACAGCGGCACCGGCGAGACCGTCGCGCGGATCACCCTGAGCGGAGTGGGCCAACAGCGGGACGTCGAGGCCGTCGCCATCGGGCCCGACAACCAGATCTACGTCGGTGACATCGGCGACAACGACGGCGTGACCTGGCCCTATGTGTGGATCTATCAGCTGCCCGAGCCCAAGGACCTCAAAGACCAGACCATCCGCGCCACGCAGTACGTCGTGAAGTACTCGGACGGGTCCCGTGACGCCGAGTCGATGGTCGTCCACCCCGAGACCGGGCGCGTCTACATCATCGACAAGCAGGAGGACGGCGGGCATCTCTACGAAGGGCCCGCCAAGCTGTCCGCGTCGGGGACGAACGTCTTCAAGCCCGTCGCCACCGTCGACCTGTGGGCCACCGACGCCGCTTTTTCCCCGAACGGCACCCAGCTCGCCGTACGCGGCTACTTCGGCGGCATCCTCTACGACTGGAACGGCGGCGACATCAAGCGCGAGGGCCGGCTCGACGTGCCCCTGCAGCGGCAGGGGGAGTCCATCAGCTACTCCGCCGACGGCAGCAAGCTGATGTACGGCAGTGAGGGGACGGGCAGTTCGGTGGTGGCGGAGGACGCTCCCGAGGGCGCCGCCTCCGCGTCACCGTCGGGCAAGGGCGGTGCGGACTCCGCCTCCGGGTCCTCCGGATCCTCGGCGACGACCGGCAACGTCAAGCTCGGCGCCCTGGCCGTGGCCGCCGTCCTCGCCGCCCTCTTCGGCTTCCGCCGACTGCGGCGCCGTAACTGATCCCCCGTCACGCCCGCCGCCGGGCGACGAGGACCTCCAGCCCGTCCAGGATCCGCTGGAGCCCGAACTCGAAGTGGTCGAAGGCGGGGCTCCAGGTGTCCTCGGCGAGGGAGGCGAGCACCGGGTAGCGGCCGGTGGCCATGACCTCCTCCAGGAACGGGGCCTGGGCCGCGTAGAAGTCGGCGGTCGTCATGCCCGAGGTGCGCTCGGCGGCCTCCTGGTAGACCTGTGTGCGCGCCGCCCCGACGACGTACCCGTCGACCATGAGGACCGCCGACACCAGCTCGGGGTCGGCGAGGCCCATCGGGCGGATGCGGTCGAGCACCTTCTCCATGCCGTCCAGCGCGCTCGGGCCGAGCAGCGGGCGGGACTGGTTGACGTCCAGCAGCCAGGGGTGGCGCCGGTAGAGCGCGAGCGTGGCGCGGGCCATCGCCTCCAGGGCGGACCGCCAGCCGCCGTCGCCCAGGTCGGCGGGGTTGTCGGAGGGCCGCTGGACCCGGTCCAGCATCAGGTCGAGCAGCTCGGCCTTGCCGGGGACGTACCGGTAGAGGGACATCGCGCCCGTCCCCAGCTCCGTGGCGATCCGGCGCATGGAGACCCCGGCGATCCCGTCCCGGTCGGCGACCTCGACCGCCGTCTCCACGATCCGCTCCAGCGTCAGCCCCGGCTTGGGCCCGCGCCCGGGCCGCCGCCCGGTGTCCCACAGCAGCTCGAGGGTGCGCGTGATGTCCCCGCTGCCGCTGGTCTCCGTACCGCTCGTCATGGGTGCAGCTTAGTTCCGGGAAAAAATACTGGGTACGGTGTACGCGCAATCGGGTACGGTGTACCCAGTTACGACACCGCCGCACAGACGACCAGAAGGGGGACCGATGGCCGACGGACACGCCGTGCGCGCCGAGGGACTGGAGAAGCGCTACGGCGACAAACACGCCCTCGACGGCTTCGACCTGACCGTCCGCGAGGGCACCGTGCACGGCCTGCTCGGACCGAACGGCGCCGGAAAGACCACCGCCGTACGCATCCTGTCCACGCTCGTCCGGCTGGACGGGGGTCGCGCGGAGGTGGCCGGGCTCGACGTGGCCCGGCAGCCGCACGAGGTGCGCGCCCGGATCGGGCTCACCGGCCAGTACGCGGCCGTGGACGAGGTGCTCACCGGTCGGCAGAACCTGGAGATGTTCGGGCGCCTGTTCCACCTCGGCGGGAAACGGGCCAAGGCGCGCGCCGCCGAACTCCTCGAACGCTTCGACCTCACCGACGCCGCCGACAAGGGCGTCGGCGGCTACAGCGGCGGCATGCGCCGCCGCCTCGACCTCGCCGCCTCGATGATCCTCGCCCCGGCCGTCCTCTTCCTCGACGAGCCGACCACGGGTCTCGACCCCCGCAGCCGGGGCGAGGTCTGGGAGTCCGTACGGGCGCTGGTCGCGGGCGGCACCACCGTGCTGCTCACCACCCAGTACCTGGAGGAGGCCGACCGGCTCGCCTCCCGCATCACCGTCATCGACCGCGGCCGTGCCATCGCCGACGACACCCCGGACGGCCTCAAGGACACCGTCGGCGGCGACCGGATCGAGGTCGTCGTCGCCGAGCGGTCCGAGATCCCCGCCGTGGTGAAGGTCGTCGCCCGCGTCACGGACGGCGAACCCGAGGCCGACGAGGGGGAGTTGCGGGTGCACGCCCCGGTCACCGACCGGGTGGCCGCGCTCACTGAGGTCGCCCGCGCCCTGCGCGACGAGGGTGTCCGCGCCGAGGACCTCGGACTGCGCAGGCCGAGCCTCGACGACGTGTTCCTGCGCCTGACCGGACACCGCGCGGAGAAGGAGGCGGCGGCATGAGCACGAGCACCCTCGTCGACGGCACCCGGGGACGGGTCCACTGGCTGCTCTCCGACAGCTGGAACATCGTCCGCCGCGGTCTGACCCACTATCAGCGCCAGCCCGTCAACGTCGCCTGGCAGCTGGGCTTCCCGATCCTCTCCGTGCTGCTGTACGGCTATGTCTTCGGCAGCGCGATGACCGTGCCCGGAGGCGGGGACTACAAGGACTTCCTGATGCCCGGGATGTTCGTGATGACGATGGCCTTCGGCTTCATCAACACGGCGACCGTGGTGGTGTACGACTCCACCAGAGGGGTCATCGACCGGTTCCGGTCCATGCCGATGGCGTCCTCGGCGGTGGTCGCCGGCCGGGGCCTCACCGATCTCCTCGTCGCCTGCGCCGAGCTGGGCATCATGATGCTCACCGCACTGGCCATGGGCTGGCGGCCGGACGGCGGCTGGGGCTTCCTCGCCGCGTTCGGGCTGCTGCTCTGGCTGCGGTTCGCGCTGATCTGGGTCGGCGTCTGGCTCGGTCTGATCGTGCCCAACCCGGAGGCGGCGGGCGGTCTGTTCGCGGTGGCCTTCCCGCTCACGATGATCTCCAGCATCTTCGTCGCGCCCCAGCTGATGCCCGACTGGCTGGGTTTCGTGGCCGCCTGGAACCCCATCTCGTCCACGGCCGCGGCCGCCCGGGACCTGTTCGGGACGCCGGTCGGCGGCGGTGACTCCTGGGTCGAGCAGCACGCGCTGCTGATGGCGGGGGTGTGGCCGGCGCTCCTGACGGCGATCTTCCTGCCGCTGGCGGTACGGAGGTTCCAGAAGCTCGGCCGGTGAGCGTTCCCGGCCCCGGCCCCGGCGGCGGCACCCTTTCCCGGTGCCGCCGCTGCCGCGTGCCTTGACGCGTTCATGCACTGTCGGTTCTCTGGAGGGAGCGCGGCGTGTGGGAGCGCTCCCATGTTCCGGGCCCGCGCCGCCCCCGAGAGGAAGCAACGCCATGTTCCGCAACCTCCGCAGAGTGCTGTGCGCCGCCGTCGCGGCCCTGCTGCTCCCCCTGGCGGCAGGCGCGCAGTCCGCCCACGCGGCCGAGGCCGGCGCGGCCGACGCCGGCGCCGGCTACTGGCACACCAGCGGCCGGCAGATCCTGGACGCCGCCGGACAGCCGGTCCGGATCGCCGGAATCAACTGGTTCGGCTTCGAGACCGGCAACTACGTCGTCCACGGCCTCTGGTCCCGCGACTACAAGAGCATGATCGACCAGATGAAGTCGCTGGGCTACAACACGATCCGCATCCCGTACAGCGACGACATCTTCAAAAGCTCGACCGTCCCCAACAGCATCGATTTCAGCGGCGGCAAGAACGCCGACCTGCAAGGTCTCAGCTCACTGGGCGTCCTGGACAAGATCGTCTCGTACGCCGGTCAGGACGGCCTCAAGGTCATCCTCGACCGGCACCGCCCGGACGCGGGCGGGCAGTCGGCGCTCTGGTACACCTCGGCCGTCCCCGAGTCGACGTGGATCGCCAACCTCAAGGCGCTCGCGGCGCGTTACCTGGGCCAGAACACCGTCGTAGGGATCGATCTGCACAACGAGCCCCACGACCCCGCCTGCTGGGGCTGCGGGGACACGGCGACGGACTGGCGGCTGGCCGCGCAGCGGGCCGGCAACGCGGTCCTGTCGGTCAACCCCGATCTGCTGGTCCTCGTCGAGGGCGTGCAGACCTTCAACGGCGTCTCCGGCTGGTGGGGCGGCAACCTGATGGGGGTCGCGCAGTACCCGGTGCAGCTGAACGTGGCCAACCGGGTGGTGTACTCGGCCCACGACTACGCCACGAGCGTGGCCCAGCAGAGCTGGTTCAGCGACCCGGCGTTCCCCGCCAACATGCCGGGGATCTGGGACAAGTACTGGGGCTACATCTTCAAGCAGAACATCGCGCCCGTGTGGGTGGGCGAGTTCGGCACGACGCTGCAGTCGACCGTCGACCAGCAGTGGCTGGCCGCGCTGGTGAGCTACCTGCGGCCGACGTCGACGTACGGCTCCGACTCCTTCCACTGGACCTTCTGGTCCTGGAACCCCAACTCCGGTGACACCGGCGGGATCCTGAAGGACGACTGGCAGACCGTGGACACGGTGAAGGACGGGTACCTGGCGAGTGTCAAGGCGCCGGGCTTCCCGAGCACCGGCGGCGGAGGTGGCGGAGGCGGCGGCGGTAGCACGGCCGCCTGCTCCGCCGCCTACACCGTCACCAGCGACTGGGGCGGCGGCTTCAACGCCGAGGTGAAGGTGACCAACACCGGGACGACCGCGATCGGTTCGTGGAAGGTCACCTGGACCTGGAGCGGCGCCCAGCAGGTGACGACCATGTGGAACGCCTCGTACACCCAGGCCGGGGCGACCGTGACGGCGGTCAACGCCTCGCACAACGGCACCGTCGCCGTGGGTGCCTCGGCGTCCTTCGGCTTCGGAGGCGCGCCCGGGGGCGGGGGAGTGCCGAGCGTGAGCTGTACGGCGGCGTGAGGGCTGCCCGCCTCGGCCGCCCGGTGAATGGAGTGATCGTCACCCGCATGGTGGACCGGCATGCCCGAAATACACGCCTTCGCGGGCCGGTGCCCCAGGCTGTTGCCGACCGCATCACCACGGCCCATGGAGCTGCCATGTCCTACGTGCCCGCCGATCTCCGCTACACCCAGGACCACGAGTGGGTCCGCACCGAGGCCAACGGCGTCGCGGCCGTCGGCATCACCGACCACGCCCAGAAGAACCTCGGCGACATCGTCTTCGTCGAACTGCCCGAGGTCGGCAGGAAGCTCGCCGTGGGCGACGCCTTCGGCACCGTCGAGTCGGTCAAGGCGGTGTCCGAGATCTTCAGTCCGCTCGAAGGTGAGGTCGTCGAGGTCAACCAGGACATCTCCTCGGAGCCCGAGGAGATCAACAGCGAGCCGTACGAGACCTGGTTCGTCAAGATCAAGGTCAAGGCCGGGGCCTCGTCCAACGGCCTGCTGGACGCCAAGGCGTACGAAAAGCTCATCGCCGGCGAGTGAGACTCCGAGGGGCGCCCGGCTGGTGACCCGTCAGGCGCCCCTCGGTTCAAAGGAAATTTAAATCTTCGGTCGAAACGCTACTTTCAGACGTGCTTCTTCGAAAGGATCCCGCCAGGGTCGTGAACCTTGCGGTCCTTACCCAACCCCCCATGCCTTGAGGGAACTTCATGAGAAGAAGCACAGCCGTGCTGTGCGGCGCGACCGTCGTCCTGGCCGGGTCACTCACGGCCGTCCCGGCCGAGGCCACCACGTCGCAGTCCGCGCAGGCCGTCCAGGCGGCGAAGGTCACCTGGAAGAAGTGCGCCACGGACGACTACCCGACCCTCCAGTGCGCGTCGGTGAAGGTGCCGCTGAACTACGCCAAGCCGAACGGCCGGAAGATAACCCTGGCCCTGTCCCGCGTCCCGCACACCGCGCGCAAGTACCAGGGCCCGCTGCTGGTCAACCCCGGCGGCCCCGGCGGCAGCGGCCTGACCCTCGCCGGGTTCGTCGCCTCCTCGCTGCCCAAGACGGTCGCGGCCCAGTACGACGTCATCGGCTTCGACCCGCGCGGCGTGGGCAAGAGCAAGCCCGCCCTGGACTGCAAGCCGGGCTACTTCAACCCGGTCCGCCCGGACTCCGTGCCCGGCACGCCCGCGATCGAGAAGGCCAACCTCTCGCGCGCCAAGTCCTTCGCCAAGGCCTGCGGTACGAAGTACGCGGACGTCCTGCCGTACATCAACACGGTCAACGCCGTGAAGGACATGGACCAGATCCGCAAGGCGCTCGGCGCCAAGAAGATCAACTACTTCGGTTACTCGTACGGCACCTACCTGGGCCAGGTCTACGCCAAGCTCTTCCCGACCCGGGTGCGCCGCCTGGTGCTGGACTCGATCGTCGACCCGGGCGGGGTCTGGTACGACGCCAACATCTCCCAGGACTACGCCTTCGACGCCCGTCACAAGGCGTTGATGAAGTGGATCGCCAAGTACGACAGCACGTACAAGCTCGGCACCGACCCGGCCAAGATCGAGGCCGAGTGGTACGCGATGCGGGCGGAGCTCGCCAAGACCCCGGCCGGCGGCAAGGTGGGCGCCTCCGAGCTGGAGGACACCTTCATACCCGGCGGGTACTACAACGGCTACTGGCCCTATCTCGCCGAGGCGTTCGCGGCCTACGTGAACGACAAGAACGCCGAGCCGTTGGTCGAGGCGTACGAGAACTTCGCGGCGATCGACGCCTCCGGCGACAACGGCTACAGCATCTACACCGCTGTGCAGTGCCGTGACGCCTCCTGGCCGCGCGACTGGAACCAGTGGCGCAAGGACAACTGGTCCGTGTACGCGAAGGCCCCCTTCATGGCCTGGAACAACGCCTGGTACAACGCGCCGTGCGCCTTCTGGCCCACGAAGTCGATGAAGCCGGTGAACGTCGCCAACAGCAAGCTGCCGCCGGTGCTGCTGTTCCAGGCGACGAACGACGCGGCCACCCCCTACCAGGGCGGCGTCGCCGTCCACCGCCTGCTCAAGCGCTCCAGCCTGGTCGTCGAGCAGGGCGGCGGCAACCACGGCATCACGCTGAGCGGCAACGCCTGCCTGGACAAGTACCTGGCGAAGTACCTCACCGACGGCACGGTGCCGCGCGGCAGCGGCGTGGCCGACGCCGTCTGCAAGAAGACCGCCGACCCCGTGCCGCCGAGCACGTCGCAGTCCGCGCTGAGCACGCAGCAGCCGGCCACCGCGGCGGGCGGCGACACCCTGCACGGGCTGCTCGGCTTCCGCGGCTGAGCCGACCCGGCTTTCGCGGCTGAGCTGTCTCGGCTTTCGCGGCCGAGCTGAAACGAGAAGGGCGCCCGGTGTTCGCCGGGCGCCCTTCACGTCGTAGCGGAAGCGGTCAGAGCTTCTCGATCACGTAGTCGATGCACTTCGTCAGCGCCTCGACGTCCGCCGGGTCGATCGCCGGGAACATCGCGACCCGGAGCTGGTTGCGGCCGAGCTTGCGGTAGGGCTCGGTGTCGACGATGCCGTTGGCGCGCAGGACCTTGGCGATCGCGGCGGCGTCGATGTCGTCGCTGAAGTCGATCGTGCCGATGACCTGCGAGCGCTTGGCCGGGTCGGTGACGAACGGGGTGGCGTGCTTCGACTCCTCCGCCCAGCCGTACAGGCGCGCCGAGGAGTCCTTCGTACGGGCCGTGGACCACGCCAGACCGCCCTGGCCGTTGATCCACTCCAGCTGCTGGTTCAGCAGGAAGAGGGTGGCGAGGGCCGGGGTGTTGTACGTCTGGTTCTTGCGGGAGTTGTCGATCGCCGTGGGGAGCGAGAAGAACTCCGGGATGTGGCGGCCGGAGGCGTGGATCCGCTCGGCGCGCTCGATCGCGGCCGGGGAGAACACACCGATCCACAGGCCGCCGTCGGAGGCGAAGGACTTCTGCGGGGCGAAGTAGTAGACGTCCGTCTCGGCGATGTCGACCGGGAGGCCGCCGGCGCCGGAGGTGGCGTCCACCAGGACCAGCGCGCCCTCGTCGGCGCCCGCGACCCGCTTCAGCGGGGCGGCGACACCGGTGGAGGTCTCGTTGTGGGTGAAGGCGTAGACGTCGACGCCCGCCTCGGCCCGCGCCTCGGGGTGCGTGCCCGGGTCGGAGGAGACGACGGTGGGCTCGGCCAGCCAGGGGGCGAGCTTGGCGGCCTTCGCGAACTTCGACGAGAACTCACCGAACGTGAGGTGCTGCGACTTGTTCTCGATCAGGCCGTGGGTCGCGACGTCCCAGAACGCGGTGGAACCGCCGTTGCCGAGGATGACCTCGTAGCCCTCGGGCAGGGAGAACAGCTCGGAGATGCCCTCGCGCACCTTGCCGACCAGGTTCTTGACGGGAGCCTGGCGGTGGGAGGTGCCGAGCAGGGAGGTACCGGTCGCGGCCAGCGCGTCCAGCGCTTCCGTCCGCACCTTGGAGGGGCCCGCGCCGAATCGACCGTCGGCGGGCTTGATGTCAGCGGGAATCTGGATCTCAGCCACGGGGGGAGGTTATCGGGTGGAGGAAACCTCGGCGAAACCTCGTCCGTCGGGTGAGACGGTGTGTTCGACAGGTGGGCTGATTGGGTGGATGTCATGACACAGCTTGAGGCCGAGCTGCGCAAGGCCGTGAAAGGGGACGTCGGCTTCGACGTCACCTCCCGGGCGCTCGTCACCATGGACGCGTCGAACTACCGCCGTGTCCCCCTGGGTGTCGTCGCCCCCCGGGACGCCGACGACGTGACCGCCGCCCTGGAGGTGTGCCGGGCCCACGGGGTGCCGGTCGTCGCACGGGGCGGGGGCACGTCGATCGCGGGGCAGGCGACGGGCACGGGCGTGGTGCTGGACTTCACCCGGCACATGAACCGGCTGGTCACCCTGGATCCGACGGCGCGCACGGCCGTCGTGCAGCCCGGGCTCGTCCTCGACCGGCTCCAGGAGGCCGCCGCCCCGCACGGGCTGCGTTTCGGCCCCGACCCGGCCACGCACAGCCGCTGCACGCTCGGCGGGATGATCGGCAACAACTCGTGCGGCGCGCACTCGGTGGCGTGGGGGACGACCGCGGACAACGTGAGCGAGCTGGAGGTCGTCACCGCGCGCGGGCGGCGGCTGCGGCTCGGACAGGGCTGGGCCGGAGCCCCGGACGGGCTGCGGGAGCTGGTGGACGGCCATCTGGCACGGCTGCGCACCGGCTTCCCCGAGCTGCCCCGCCGGATCTCCGGGTACGCGCTGGACGCGCTGCTGCCCGAGAAGGGCGCCGACGTGGCCCGCTCCTTCTGCGGTTCGGAGGGCACGCTGGGCATCCTGACGGAGGCGGTCGTCCGGCTCGTCGAGACCCCACGCGCGCGTGCGCTCGCCGTCCTCGGCTACGGCGACGAGGGCGCCGCGGCCGAAGCGGCGGCCGGACTGCTGCCGTACCGGCCCCTGACGGTGGAGGGGATGGCCGCGGACCTGGTGCCGGCGCGGGCGGCGGCCGTGCTGCCCAGGGGCGGGGCCTGGCTGTTCGTGGAGACGGGCGGGGAGTCGGAACGCGAGGCACGCGCGCGTGCGGAGACGATCGTGCGGGGCGCCCCGGACACCGTGGACTCCCTGATCGTGACGGACCCGGCCGGGCAGCGGGCCCTGTGGCGCGTCCGCGAGGACGCCAGCGGTACGGCGACCCGGATGCCCGACGGCTCCGAGGCGTGGCCCGGCTGGGAGGACTGCGCGGTACCGCCGGCCCGGCTCGGCCCCTACCTGCGGGACTTCCGGGCGCTGCTCGCCTCGCACGGTCTGCGCGGGACGCCGTACGGCCATTTCGGGGACGGCTGCATCCACGTCCGCATCGACTTCGACCTGCTGACGGAGCCGGGCGTCGGCCGCTTCCGCCGCTTCTCGCAGGACCTCGCCGACCTGGTCGTCGCCCATGGGGGCTCACTGTCCGGGGAGCACGGCGACGGGCAGGCGCGGGCCGAACTGCTGCCCCGCATGTACGGCGCGGAGACGGTCGCCCTGTTCGAGCGCGCGAAGGGCGTGTGGGACCCCGACGACCTGCTCAACCCCGGCATGCTGGTGCGCCCCGCGCCCCTGGACGCCGGTCTGCGCTTCTCGGTCCTGCCGCGCGAGCCCGTGCCGGTGGTCTTCGGCTACCCGTCCGACGGCGGCGACTTCTCGGCGGCCGTCCGCCGCTGCGTCGGGGTCGCGAAGTGCCGTACGACGACGGCGACCGGGCCCGCCGTGATGTGCCCGTCGTTCCGCGCGACGGGCGAGGAGGCGCACTCCACGCGCGGGCGTGCCCGCCTGCTGCACGAGATGCTCGCCGGTGAGGTGGTGACCGACGGCTGGCGCTCGGAGGAGGTGCGGGACGCGCTGGACCTGTGCCTGTCCTGCAAGGGCTGCCGCTCCGACTGCCCGGTCGGCGTCGACATGGCCACGTACAAGGCGGAGTTCCTGCACCACCACTACGCGGGCCGGCGCCGCCCGGCTGCCCACCGCACGATGGGCCGGCTGCCGCAGTGGCTGCGCTGGGCGTCCCGCCTTCGCGCGGCGGCGCTCGTGAACGCCCTCGCGCGCGTGCGGCCGCTGGCGTGGGCTGCGAAACGGGCCGGCGGGATCACGCCCGAGCGGGACATCCCGCCGCTGGCCCGGGAGACGTTCAGCCGGTGGTTCGGACGGCGGCTGGTGGCGCGGGCGCGGGCGGCGGCGGAGGCGGGTGGGCAACGGCGGCCGGGCGGGCCCCGGCAGGCGGTCTTCCTCTGGCCGGACACCTTCACCGAGCACCTCTCCCCGTCCGTCGGCCAGGCGGCCGTACGGGTCCTGGAGGTGGCGGGCCTGGACGTGCTCACCCCGCCCGCGCACCGGTGGACGAAGGCGGCCGTCGGCGACGGGGTGTCGTACGTCTTCAACCCGCTCACGGCCAGGCGTGGCCGGGTGTGCTGCGGACTGACGTATGTGTCGACGGGGCAGCTCGACCGTGCGCGGGAGGTCATGCGGCGGACCCTGGATCTGCTGGAACCGTTCCTGGTGCCGGAGGAGGAGCTGCTGAGGGGCCTCACGCCGGCCGCCGTCGACGTCGGGGAGGCGGCGGCTGAGGAGGAGAGTGAGGAGGACCCGTACGACGCCCTCGAAGAGCCGCCCTTCGTCGTCCTGGAGCCCAGCTGTGCCGCCGCCCTGCGCACGGACCTCCCGGAGCTGCTGCCCGACGACCCGCGCGCGGCGCGCCTCGCGGCGCGCGTGATGACCTTCGCGGAGGCGCTGGAGCGGTTCGCGCCGGGCTGGGTGCCGCCGAGGCTGGACCGTCCGGTCGTCGGCCAGACCCACTGCCACCAGCACGCGGTGCTCGGAGACGCCCCCGACCGGCGACTGCGCGAGGCCGCCGGACTCACCGGTGAACTGAGCGGCGGCTGCTGCGGCCTGGCGGGCAACTTCGGCTTCGAGAAAGGCCACTTCGAGGTGTCGGTGGCCTGCGCGGAGGAGCAGCTGCTGCCGGCGGTGCGGACCGCCCCCGACGGCACGGTCGTCCTCGCGGACGGGTACTCCTGCCGGACCCAGCTGGAGCAGCTGGCGGGGGTCCGGGCCCGGCACCTGGCGGAGGTCCTGGCGGACGCGCTGGACGGAATCCGCACTGATTAAGGTTCCACGGGTTGCTCAAGCAACTGCCAGCTTCTCCCAGGGTATTCACAGCGCACCTTTGCTCTTTTTGCCGTTTACAGAGATGAGAAGCGTGTACGTTTCTCGATGTCGGGAGCCGGACGCGGAAAGCCCGAAAACGACGAAAGCACAGCGCAATCCCCGCAAGGAGTTGGAATGAGCTTCAAGAAGCTTGCCCCGCTGCCCCCCAAGCCCAAGTCGAAGCAGCTCCCGCCCCCGCCGAAGCCGAAGCCCAAGAAGAAGCTCAAGCCGGTTCCGCCGGTGCCGGGCCAGGACAGCTGAGCCCACGCTGACATGCTGAAAAGGGGCCGACGGTGCACCGTCGGCCCCTTTCCTTTTGGAAATCAGGGGGATTTTTTCAAGGAGGGGAATTCTCGGTGGACGAAGAGGACGAAGAATATGAGTACGACACCCCCACCATTCCCGCGCGCGCAGCGTTCCGCCGTTTCTGGCCGCTGACCAAGGGCCTGAGAAAATGGCTGCTCATCGTCTGGGTGTGCACGATCCTCGCCGCGCTCGCCGAGACCGAGGCCATCCTGCTCTTCGGCGACCTCACCGACAACGCCCTCCGCGAGGGCTCGCTCGGCGCGTTCTGGGCGCCGGCCGTGAAGTGGCTCGGCGTCGCCGTGGCCGGTGCGATCGTGGCCTACGCCGGCAACTCCCTGGCCGCCTGGGCGACCGAACGCTTCGTGATGCGGCTGCGCGAGCACGTCTTCGACCACGTACAGCAGCTGCCGCCGCACTTCTTCCAGCGCCACCGGCAGGGCGACCTGCTGTCCCGGCTGACCAGTGACGTCGAGGCCATCGAGACGCTGGTGGTGTCCGGCCTGGTGGGCGCCGCGTCGGCGGCCTTCAGCGCGCTGTTCTACGCGGCCGCCGCGTTCTGGCTGCGCTGGGACCTGGCCGCCGCCACCTTCGTCCTCGCCCCCCTCTTCTGGCTGGCCGCCCGCCGCTTCTCCGGCTCGATCAAGGACGTGTCCCGGGAGGGCCGGGTCGCCGACGGCGCGATCACGTCGGTGGTCGAGGAGTCCCTCGGCAACATCGTGCTGACCCAGGCGTATGACCGGCGGGACGCGGAACGCCGGCGGCTGAACGAGGAGGCGAACGCCTGGTTCCGCGCCTCCGTCCGCTCGACGCGGCTGAACGAGGCCTACGAGCAGCTCGTGCAGGTCATCGAGACGGTGTGTGTGCTCGCGGTGATCGGCATCGGCGCCTGGGAGATCTCCACCGGGCGGATGACCCTCGGCCAACTGCTCGCCTTCGCGGCCTTCCTCGGTTACCTCTATCCGCCGGTGCGGGGCCTCGCCCAGCTGGGGCTCACGGTCACGGCGGCCACGGCGGGGGCGGAGCGGCTGATCGAGATCCTGGACGTACGGCCGTCGGTGGCGGACCCCCGGCGCGTGGTCGAGGCCCCCGGCCGCCCGGACGGCACGGTCGAGGTCAGGGACGTCTCCTTCCGCTACCCCGGCGCGGACCGCACGGCCCTGGACGGGCTGAACTTCTCGGTGAGCCCGGGCGAACTGGTGATCATCACCGGGCCGAGCGGCGCCGGGAAGTCCACGGTCTCGAAGCTGCTGCTGCGGTTCTACGACCCCGACGTCGGCGAGGTGCTGCTGGACGGCGTGCCCCTGCGGGACTTCCCGCTGGCGCGGCTGCGGGAGTACGTGACCCTGCTGCCCCAGGAGACGCTCGTCCTGCACGACACCGTCCGCGCGAACATCGCCTGCGGGCGCCCCGGCGCGAGCGACCAGGCGATCGAGGAGGCGGCGCGCGCGGCCGACGCCCACGGCTTCGTCGTCGACCTGCCCGAGGGCTACGACACGCGGATCGACCCGGGGACGGCCCGGCTGTCCGGCGGCCAGCTCCAGCGCCTCGCGATCGCCCGCGCGATCCTGCGGGACGCGCCGGTCCTGGTCCTGGACGAGCCGACGACGGGACTGGACTCGATGGCCGCCCGGCGGATCGTCAAGCCGCTGCGGCGCCTGATGACCGGCCGTACGACCATCATGATCACCCACGATCTCAACCTCGCTCCCGACGCCGACCGCATCCTGGTCGTCGACGCGGGACGGATCGTGGAGACGGGCCGCCACGAGGAACTGCTGGCGAGGGGCGGCGCGTACGCCCGTCTGCACCGCTCCCAGAACAACGCGGTCATGGACACGGGCGAGCTGCGGCTGCCGCTGTTCGTGGAACAGCCGGTGGCAGTGCCGGTGGCAGTGCCGGTGGCGGCGGCGTACCCGACCGCGTACGGCGACTCCTACGCCCACGGGTACGACCCGCAGGCCTGGACTCCGCCGGCGTACGAGGCGTACGGGACCTACGGGACCTACGAGACCTACAAGACCCACGAGACCCACGAGACCCACGAGACCCACGGAACTCAGTACGAGCAGTACTGGGCGTCCGGCAGCTGACGTCTCACGCCCGAGACAGTGGCATAACGGGTTCACACGCCTGACGCAGTCCACTACTGTGGACTCGACAGTTCATCGTGATGGACGTACGAACCCTTGGACCGCCCGTGACCACCCCCGAAGCCGCCACCACCGCCCCTGTCGCCGCCCCCGTTCCGCAGGGCGCCCCGAACCGCTTCGGCTCCCTCGGCCCCGTCGGCCTCGTGCTCGCCGGGGGTGTCTCGGTGCAGTTCGGGGGCGCGCTGGCCGTGATGCTGATGCCGAGGGCCGGGGCGCTGGGCGTCGTGGCGCTGCGGTTGTTCGTGGCGGCGGTCGTCCTGCTCGTCGTCTGCCGGCCCCGGCTGCGGGGGCACTCCCGGGCGGACTGGGGGACGGTGATCGTCTTCGGTGTCACCATGGCCGCGATGAACGGCCTGTTCTACCAGGCCGTCGCCCGTATCCCGCTGGGTCCGGCGGTGACGCTGGAGGTGCTCGGCCCGCTGGCCCTGTCGGTCGTCGCCTCGCGCCGCGCGCTGAACCTGATCTGGGCAGGCCTCGCCCTGGCCGGCGTCTTCCTGCTCGGCGGCGGCTTCGGCGACCTCGACCCGCTGGGGGTCGCGTTCGCCCTGGGCGCGGGTGCGATGTGGGCGGCGTACATCGTCTTCAGCGCCCGCACGGGCCGCCGCTTCCCGCAGGCCGACGGCCTCGCGCTGGCGATGGGGGTCGGTGCGCTGCTGTTCCTGCCGCTGGGGATCGCCGAGTCGGGCGCGAAGCTGGCCGATCCCGTGACGCTGGGCCTCGGCGCCGCGGTGGCGATGCTGTCCTCCGTCCTCCCGTACACCCTCGAGCTCCTGGCTCTCCGGCGGCTGCCCGCGTCCACGTTCGCCGTCCTGATGAGCCTCGAACCGGCCCTCGCCGCCACCGCGGGATTCCTCGTCCTCGGGCAGGCCCTCTCCGTCATGGAGGTGGCGGCGATCGGCCTCGTCGTCGCGGCGAGCATGGGGGCGGTGCGGACCCAGGTGGGGCGGGGGAAGGCGAAGGCGTAGGAGCGCCTGGGCGTCGCCCGGGAATTAATGCAAGCATGCTTGATTGTTTCTGGGCCCCCTGCCATGCTCCACCCCATGGCCGACCCGACGCCCGTGTTCGACGACCTGCGCGCCGAAAGCGACGAACTCGACCTGCTCATGGCCGAGTTGGAGCCCGAGCAGTGGAGGCTCCCGACCCCTGCCCCCGGCTGGACCGTCGCCCACCAGATCGCGCACCTCGCCTGGACCGACCACTCCTCCGTGCTGGCCGTGACCGATCACGACGCCTTCGCCCGTGAGGTCGAGAAGGCGCTCGCCGCGCCCGGCGACTTCGTGGACAACGGCGCGGAGGAAGGCGCCGCGAAGCCGCCCGCGGAGCTGCTCGCCCACTGGCGGGCCGGGCGCGAGGCCCTCCAGGACGCCCTGCGCGCGGCACCCCCGGGGGCACGTTTCCCCTGGTACGGGCCGCCCATGGCCGCCGCCTCCATGGCCACCGCCCGCCTCATGGAGACCTGGGCCCACGGCCTCGACGTGGCGGACGCGCTGGGCGTCACGCCCGCACCCACCGACCGGCTCCGGCACATCGCCCGCCTCGGCGTCCGCACCCGGGACTTCGCCTTCGGCGTGCACGGACTGCCCGCGCCCTTCGAGGAGTTCCGCGTGGAACTCACCGCCCCCTCCGGCGAGGTGTGGACCTACGGCCCCGAGGACGCCACGGACCGCGTCAGCGGCCCCGCCCTCGACTTCTGCCTTCTGGTCACCCAGCGCGCCCACCGCGCCGACCTCGCCCTGGACGCCGAGGGTCCGGACGCCGACCGCTGGCTGGACATCGCCCAGGCCTTCGCGGGCCCGCCCGGCGAAGGCCGCTCCCCGAAGGGAGCCGCCGGGTGACCGCGCTCCGCATCGGCAACGCCTCCGGCTTCTACGGCGACCGCTTCGACGCGATGCGCGAGATGCTCACCGGCGGCGAACTCGACGTCCTCACCGGCGACTACCTCGCCGAACTCACCATGCTGATCCTCGGCCGCGACCGTCTGAAGGACCCGTCCGCCGGGTACGCCCGCACGTTCCTGCGGCAGCTGGAGGAGTCCCTGGGGCTCGCCCGGGAGCGGGGCGTACGGATCGTCACCAACGCCGGCGGCCTCAACCCCGCCGCACTCGCCGACGCCGTGCGCAAGCTGGCCGACCGGATCGGCGTCCCCGTACGCGTCGCGCACGTCGAGGGCGACGACCTCACCGACCGGTACCCCGGCAGCCTCACCGCCCACGCCTACCTCGGCGGCTTCGGCATCGCCGCCTGTCTGCGCGAGGGCGCCGACGTCGTCGTCACCGGGCGCGTGACGGACGCGGCCCTGGTCACCGGGCCCGCCGTCGCCCACTTCGGCTGGGGGCCCGGGGAGTACGACCGGCTCGCGGGCGCCGTCGTCGCCGGGCACGTCCTGGAGTGCGGGGCACAGGCCACGGGCGGCAACTACGCCTTCTTCGCCGAGGGCGGCAGGGACCTCGGCCGGCCCGGCTTCCCGCTCGCCGAACTCCACGAGGACGGCAGCTGCGTGATCACGAAGCACCCCGGGACGGGCGGCCTCGTCGACGTCGGCACGGTCACCGCGCAGCTGCTCTACGAGACGGGCGGCGCCCGGTACCCGGGTCCCGACGTCACCGCCCGGCTGGACACCGTACGGCTCACCCAGGACGGGCCCGACCGGGTGCGGATCACCGGGGTGCGCGGCGAGGCCCCGCCGCCCACGCTCAAGGTCGGCCGGAGCCGGCTCGGCGGCTTCCGCAACGAGGTCGTCTTCGTGCTCACCGGCCTCGACATCGAGGCCAAGGCGGAACTCGTGCGGGAGCAGATGGCGGACGCGTTCGCCAAGTCCCGGCCGTCCGAGGTGCGGTGGGAACTCGCCCGGACCGACCGGCCCGACGCCGACAGCGAGGAGGAGGCCAGCGCCCTGCTGCGGCTCGTCGTACGGGACTTTGAACAGGGCGTCGTGGGGCGGGCGCTGAGCGGCGCGGCCGTGGAACTGGCCCTCGCCAGCTACCCCGGCTTCCATGTGCTCGCCCCGCCCGGGAAGGGATCCCCGTACGGCGTCTTCGAGGCCTCTCACGTCCCCCAGGACGAGGTCGCCCAGCTGGCCGTCCTCGACGACGGACACCGGATCCCCGTGGCCCCGGCCGCCGACACCCTCGTACTCGACGAGGTGCCGCAGCCGCCCCTGCCCGCCCCCCTGCCGGCGGGGCCCACGCGCCGGGCCCCCCTGGGCCTGGTCGCCGGCGCCCGCAGCGGGGACAAGGGCGGGGACGCCAACGTCGGGCTGTGGGTCCGTACGGACGAGGCATGGCGGTGGCTCGCCCACACGCTGACCGTCGAGCGCCTGCGTGAACTCCTCCCGGAGATCCGCGAGCTGACCGTGACCCGCCATGTGCTGCCCCGTCTGCGCGCCCTGAACTTCGTCGTCGAGGGCATCCTCGGCGCCGGTGTCGCCGCGCAGCACCGCTTCGATCCGCAGGCCAAGGCGCTCGGCGAATGGCTGCGCTCCCGTCACCTGGACATCCCGGAGGCCCTGCTTTGACGGTCATCACCTCCGCCCTGGACACCCGGGGACCGGACTACCGCGCCCACCGCGAGACCATGCTCGCCAAGCTCGCCGAACTCGACGCCGAGCACGCGAAGGCCCTCGCCGGCGGCGGCCCGAAGTACGTCGAGCGGCACCGGGGGCGCGGCAAACTCCTCGCGCGCGAGCGCATCGAACTGCTCCTCGACCCCGACACACCCTTCCTGGAACTGTCGCCGCTGGCCGCCTGGGGCAGCGACTACGCGGTCGGCGCCTCGCTCGTCACCGGGATCGGGGTGGTGGAGGGCGTGGAGTGCCTGATCACCGCCAACGATCCGACCGTGCGCGGGGGCGCCAGCAACCCCTGGTCGCTGAAGAAGGCCCTGCGGGCGAACGACATCGCCCTCGCCAACCGGCTGCCCTGCATCAGCCTGGTCGAGTCGGGCGGCGCCGACCTGCCGTCGCAGAAGGAGATCTTCATCCCCGGGGGTGCCGTCTTCCGGGACCTGACCCGGCTGTCGGCGGCCGGCATCCCGACCGTCGCCGTCGTCTTCGGCAACTCCACGGCCGGGGGCGCCTACATCCCCGGCATGTCCGACCACGTGATCATGGTCAAGGAGCGGGCGAAGGTCTTCCTCGGCGGTCCGCCCCTGGTGAAGATGGCCACCGGCGAGGAGAGCGACGACGAGTCCCTCGGCGGTGCGGAGATGCACGCACGCGTGTCGGGACTCGCCGACTACTTCGCCGTCGACGAGGCGGACGCCCTGCGCCAGGCACGGCGCGTGGTGGCCCGCCTCAACCACCGCAAGGCGTACGGCGATCCCGGGCCGGCCGCGCCCCCCAAGTACTCCGCCGAGGAACTGCTCGGCATCGTCCCCGGCGACCTCAGGACCCCCTTCGACCCGCGCGAGGTGATCGCCCGGATCGTCGACGGCTCCGACTTCGACGAGTTCAAACCCCTGTACGGAACCAGCCTGGCCACCGGCTGGGCCTCCCTGCACGGCTACCCGGTGGGCATCCTCGCCAACGCCCAGGGGGTGTTGTTCAGCGCGGAGTCCCAGAAGGCCGCCCAGTTCATCCAGCTCGCCAACCAGCGCGACATCCCGCTGCTCTTCCTGCACAACACCACCGGGTACATGGTCGGCAAGGAGTACGAGCAGGGCGGCATCATCAAGCACGGCGCGATGATGATCAACGCGGTGAGCAACAGCCGCGTGCCGCATCTGTCGGTGCTGATGGGCGCCTCCTACGGGGCCGGGCACTACGGCATGTGCGGACGCGCCTACGACCCCCGCTTCCTGTTCGCCTGGCCCAGCGCCAAGTCGGCCGTGATGGGGCCCCAGCAGCTGGCCGGCGTGCTGTCGATCGTCGCCCGGCAGTCGGCGCTCGCGAAGGGACAGCCGTACGACGAGGACGCCGACGCCGCCCTGCGCGCCATGGTGGAGCAGCAGATCGAGTCCGAGTCCCTGCCGATGTTCCTGTCCGGGCGGCTCTACGACGACGGCGTCATCGACCCGCGCGACACCCGCACGGTCCTCGGACTGTGCCTGTCAGCCATCCACACGGCGCCGTACGAGGGTGCGCGCGGCGGCTTCGGCGTCTTCCGGATGTGAGGAAACCAGTGATCGCTTCTGTCCTCGTGGCCAACCGGGGCGAGATCGCCTGCCGGATCTTCCGCACCTGCCGTGAGCTGGGCATCCGCACGGTCGCCGTGCACTCGGACGCCGACGAGCACGCCCTGCACACGCGCGTGGCCGACACGGCGGTACGGCTGCCGGGCGCGGCGCCCGCCGACACGTATCTGCGCGCCGACCTGGTGGTGAAGGCCGCCGTCAGCGCGGGCGCGGACGCCGTGCACCCCGGCTACGGCTTCCTCTCCGAGAACGCCGACTTCGCCCGCGCCGTCCTGGACGCCGGCCTGACCTGGATCGGGCCGCCGCCCGAGGCCATCGAGGCGATGGCCTCCAAGACGCGCGCGAAGGAGCTGATGGGACTCGCACCGCTGGGTGAGGTGGCGGAAGCGGACCTGCCGGTTCTGGTGAAGGCGGCCGCGGGCGGCGGCGGGCGCGGCATGCGCGTCGTGCGCCGCCTGGAGGAGCTGGACACCGCCCTGGACAGCGCGCGCGCCGAGGCCGCCAGCGCCTTCGGCGACGGCGAGGTGTTCGTCGAGCCCTACGTCGAGAACGGCCGCCACGTGGAGGTCCAGATCCTCGCCGACACCCACGGCACGGTATGGCCGCTCGGCACCCGCGACTGCTCCCTCCAGCGCCGCCACCAGAAGGTGATCGAGGAGGCCCCGGCGCCCGGACTCCCCGAGTCACTGGACGACGCACTGCGGGCGCTCGCCGTACGCGCGGCACGCTCGGTCGCCTACGTCGGCGCCGGCACCGTCGAGTTCCTCGTCGCCGACGGCCACGCCCACTTCCTGGAGATGAACACCCGCCTCCAGGTCGAACACCCCGTCACGGAAGCCGTCTTCGGCCTCGACCTGGTCGCCGAGCAGATCCGGGTCGCCGAGGGCGCCGCCCTCGCCCCCGAGCCGCCACACGCGCGTGGCCACGCCGTCGAGGCCCGCCTCTACGCCGAGGACCCCGCCACCGACTGGACCCCGCAGACCGGCACCCTGCACCGCCTGACCGTCCCGCCCGGCGTCCGCCTGGACACCGGCTACGACGACGGCGACGAGATCGGCGTCCACTACGACCCCATGCTCGCGAAGATCGTCGCCCACGCCCCCACCCGCGCGGAGGCGATCCGCAGGCTCGCGGGCGCCCTGGAACGGACCACCGTCCACGGCCCGGCCACCAACCGCGACCTCCTCGTCCGCTCCCTGCGCCACGAGGAGTTCACGTCCGCCCGCATGGACACCGGCTTCTACGACCGCCACCTCGCCGAGCTGACCACCTCGACGGCGGATCCCCACGCCCCACTGGCGGCGGCGCTGGCCGAGGCACGGACCCGCTCCCGTTTCGGCGGCTGGCGCAACCTGCCCTCCCAGCCACAGCGCAAGCGGTACGCGGTGGGCGGCGAGGAGATCGAGGTCGAGTACACACACGGGCGCACCGGCCTCACGGCCCAGGGCGTCCAGGTCGTGCACGCCGACCCGGCGCTGGTCGTCCTGGAGATCGACGGCGTACGACGCCGCTTCGAGGTGGCCCGCTACGGCGACCGCGTCCACGTGGGCACCACGACCCTCACGGAACTGCCCCGCTTCCCCGCCCCCGAGACCCAGCACGCCCCCGGCTCCCTCCTGGCCCCGATGCCGGGAACGGTCGTCAAGCTGGCGCCGAGTCTCATCACCGGATCGAGTGTGGAAAGGGGCGAACCGCTGGTGTGGCTCGAAGCGATGAAGATGCAACACGTCATTTCCGCCCCGGCGACGGGGACGGTGACGGCGGTGCCGGTGACCGAAGGACAGCAAGTGCAGATGGGCGCGCTCTTGGCAGTGGTGGAGAGCAGCCGACCTTAAGGGGCGCGGGGCTGCATCGATATGCGGCTCCACCGCGTGAGCGCGACCAGCCACACACGACCCGCAGGCGAAGGAGCACCATGACCACCCTCATCGAATCCGAAGAACACAGGGCACTCCGCGAAGCGGTCTCCTCCTTCGCCAAAACCCACCCGCACGACACCAAGAGCCTCTGGCAGGAAGCCGCCAAACTCGGCTACATCGGCGTCAACCTCCCCGAAACCCACGGAGGAGGCGGCGGAGGCATCACCGAACTCTCCCTCGTCCTCGAAGAGCTGGGTGCCGCCGGCAACCCCCTCCTCATGATGATCGTCTCCCCGGCGATCTGCGGCACGGTCATCGCCCGCTACGGCACGGAAGCCCAGAAACAGGAATGGCTCCCCGCACTGGCGGACGGCTCCCGCCTGATGGCCTTCGGGATCACCGAGCCGGACGCCGGCTCCAACAGCCACCGCATCACCACCACGGCCCGCCGCGACGGCACGGACTGGCTCCTCACCGGCCGCAAGGTCTTCGTCTCCGGCGTGGACATCGCGGACGCCACCCTGATCGTCGGCCGCACGGCGACAGTGTCCGCCAAAGAGGGCCGCACCGGCAGCCTCAAGCCCTGCCTCTTCATCGTCCCGCGCGACACCCCCGGCTTCACCCACCGCCGCATCGACATGGAACTGCACAGCGCGGAGAAGCAGTTCGAGCTGGTCCTGGACGACGTACGACTGCCCGCCGAAGCCCTCGTCGGAGACGAGGACGCCGGCCTGCTGCAGCTGTTCGCCGGGCTCAACCCCGAGCGGATCATGACCGCCGCGTTCGCGATCGGCATGGGCCGGTACGCCCTCGCGAAAGCCGTCGAGTACGCCCGCGACCGCACCGTCTGGAACACCCCCATCGGCGCCCACCAGGCCATCGCCCACCCCCTCGCCCAGGCCCACATCGAGCTCGAACTGGCCCGACTGATGATGCAGAAGGCCGCCCACCTCTACGACGCGGGCGACGACACGGCCGCGGGCGAAGCCGCCAACATGGCCAAGTACGCGGCGGGGGAGGCCTGCGTGAAGGCCGTCGACCAGGCGGTGCAGACCCTCGGCGGCAACGGCCTCACGAGCGAGTTCGGCATCGCCCGGCTCATCACGGCCTCACGCGTGGCTCGTATCGCCCCGGTGAGCCGGGAGATGATTCTCAACTACGTCTCCCACCAGACCCTGGGCCTGCCCAAGTCGTACTAGGCCGCCGCCTTGGAGGAACCATGTTCCGCAGCGAGTACGCAGACGTCCCGCCCGTAGAACTCCCCATCCACGACGCCGTCCTGGGCCACGCCGCCGCGTTCGGCGACCAGCCCGCGCTGATCGACGGCACGGACGGCACCACCCTCACCTACGAGCAGGTTCGCCGCTTCCACCGGCGCGTCGCCGCCGCCCTCGCCGAGGCCGGGGTCCGCAAGGGCGACGTACTGGCCCTGCACAGCCCCAACACCGTCGCCTTCCCCCTCGCCTTCTACGCCGCCACCCGCGCGGGCGCCTCCGTCACCACCGTGCACCCGCTCGCCACGGCCGACGAGTTCGCCAAGCAACTCGGCGACTGCGCGGCCCGCTGGATCGTCACCGCCTCACCGTTCCTGCAAACCGCCCGCCGCGCCGCCGAACTCGCGGGCGGCATCCAGGAGATCTTCGTCTGCGACAGCGCGCCCGGGCACCGCTCACTGATCGACATGCTCGCCTCCGCCGCCCCCGAACCCCAGGTGGACATCGACCCGGCCGAGGACGTGGCCGCCCTGCCGTACTCCTCCGGCACCACCGGCGTACCCAAGGGCGTCATGCTCACCCACCGGCAGATCGCCACCAACCTCGCCCAGCTCGAACCCGCGATCTCGGCCGGCCCCGGCGACCGCATCCTCGCCGTCCTGCCCTTCTTCCACATCTACGGCCTCACAGCCCTGATGAACGCGCCCCTGCGCCACGGCGCCACCGTCGTCGTCCTGCCCCGCTTCGACCTGGACACCTTCCTCGCCGCCATCCAGACCCACCGCATCACCGGCCTGTACGTGGCCCCGCCGATCGTCCTCGCCCTCGCCAAGCACCCGGCGGTCGCCCAGTACGACCTGTCGTCCCTGAAGTACGTCATCAGCGCGGCCGCACCCCTCGACGCCGACCTCGCCGCCGCCTGCGCCGACCGCCTGAACCTGCCGCCCCTCGGCCAGGCCTACGGCATGACGGAACTGTCCCCCGGCACCCACGTCGTCCCCCTCGACGCCATGCGCGACGCCCCCGCCGGCACCGTCGGCAAACTCATCGCCGGCACCGAGATGCGGATCGTCTCCCTGGACGACCCGGGCAAGGACCTCGCCCCCGGCGAGGACGGCGAGATCCTCATCCGCGGACCCCAGGTCATGAAGGGCTACCTGGGCCGCCCCGACGCCACCGCCGACATGATCGACACCGACGGCTGGCTGCACACCGGCGACATCGGCCGCGTCGACGAGAACGGCTGGCTGTTCGTCGTCGACCGCGTCAAGGAACTCATCAAGTACAAGGGCTTCCAGGTGGCCCCCGCCGAACTCGAAGCCCTCCTCCTCACCCACCCCGCCGTCGCCGACGCGGCCGTCATCGGCGTCTACAACGACGACGGCAACGAAGTCCCGCACGCCTTCGTCGTCCGCCAGCCCACCGCCCCCGACCTCTCCGAAGGAGAGATCGCCATGTACGTCGCCGAACGCGTCGCCCCCTACAAACGCGTCCGCCACGTCACCTTCATCGACGCCGTACCGAGGGCGGCCTCCGGGAAGATCCTGCGCCGGCAACTCAGGGAGACCCCATGACCCACGCACCCCTGATCGGCCGTACCCGCGCCCGAGGCGTCGAGACCCTCAGCCTCGACGCCGTC
This sequence comes from Streptomyces sp. NPDC096132, assembly GCF_044763345.1. NCBI lineage: Bacteria > Bacillati > Actinomycetota > Actinomycetes > Kitasatosporales > Streptomycetaceae > Streptomyces > Streptomyces sp. NPDC096132. Next base: position 220,781 of record NZ_JBIWGA010000006.1, on the reverse strand, counting down.
GACACCCGCAACGCCCTGTCGGCGGCCCTCGTCCGCGAACTCGCCGACGCCCTCACCGACAGCGCCAAGGACACCGACGTCCGCGCCGTCCTCCTCACCCACACCGGCGGCACCTTCTGCGCGGGCGCCGACCTGCGCGACCCTCCCCCACTCTCGGCTTCGCTCGAGCGGGGGGACCCCCACCTCCCCGACGCCTTCGTGGCCCTGCTCCGGCAGATCGTCGAACTGCCCAAACCCGTCCTCGCCCGCGTCACCGGCCACGTCCGCGCCGGCGGCCTCGGCCTGCTCGCCGCCTGCGACATCACCGCCGCCTCCACCCCGTCGACCTTCGCCTTCACCGAAGTACGCATCGGCGTGGCCCCCGCCGTGATCTCCCTCCCCCTCCTCCCGCGCACCGACCCCCGCGCCCTGACCCGCTACTACCTCACCGGCGAACGCTTCGACGCCCCCGAGGCCGCCCGCATCGGCCTGCTGACCGCCACGGGCGACGACATCGACGCCGTACTCGCACCCGTCCTGGACGGACTGCGCAGATCCGCCCCACAAGGCCTCGCCGAGACGAAACGGCTGCTCACGGCTAGGGTGCTGGAGACATTCGACCGGGACGCGGCCGACCTCACCGCGCTCTCGGCCCGGCTGTTCACCTCCGCGCCGGCCCGCGAGGGCATGACCGCCTTCCTCGAACGACGGGATCCCGCATGGGTGCTGTGACCACGGCCGACCGTGTCCCCGGCGACCGCGCCCCCAAACAGGACCGCAGCCGGGCCACCCGGCAGCGACTCCTCGAAGCCGCCGTGGCCTGCCTCGCCGAACACGGCTGGGCGGGCTCCACGGTCTCCGTCGTCGCCGAACGCGCGGGCGTCTCCCGAGGAGCCGCCCAGCACCACTTCCCCACCCGCGAGGACCTCTTCACCGCGGCCGTCGAATACGTCGCCGAAGAACGCTCCACCGCCCTGCGCGCCCTCTTCCCCGAAGGCGCCGCCGCACGCCACGCGGTCGTCTCCGCCCTCGTCGACCTCTACACCGGCCCCCTGTTCCGCGCCGCCCTCCACCTGTGGGTCGCCGCCTCCAACGAAGAACAACTCCGACCCCGCGTCACCGAACTGGAAGCCCGCGTCGGCCGCGAGACCCACCGCATAGCCGTGGAACTCCTCGGCGCCGACGAGTCCGTCCCCGGCGTCCGCGAAACCGTCCAGGGCCTCCTCGACATGGCCCGCGGCCTCGGCCTCGCCAACCTCCTCACCGACGACGGCGGCCGCCGCGAGCGCGTCGTGGCACAGTGGGCGGGACTGCTGGACGGGCTGCTGGAAGCGGGGGAGCGCTGATGGGGGACCACTTCCAGGTGATCGTCGACCTGGACGTGAGCGAGGACGAGGCACCCCGGCTCGCGAAGCGGCTGGTCGAGCGGCTCGTGGCCGACGGCGTCGTCCTGGCCGACCGGACCGGGCCCACGCTGGGCGCACATCCGCCGGGCCCGACCTGGCACCACGCCGTCGCCGACGACTGGGACCGGGAACCCTCGGACGGACTCGCCGTGCACACCGGACGCGGCGCCTTCCACAGCGGCACGGACGCCCCCGAGCACGCCGTGTGCCCGCGCTGCGGCGCCCCCGGCCGACTGGACACCGAAGGCTGGGCCCGCGTCAGCACCGCGATCGGCACCTGGAGCGAGACCGGCACCGCCGACCTCACCTGCCCCACCTGCGCCGCCACCACGCCCCTGCCCGACTGGACCTGGGACAACGCCCCCTTCGCCTTCGGCCACCTCGGCCTGAAGTTCTGGAACTGGCCCGACCTCGGAGAGGACTTCCAGGCCCGCCTGACCGACCTCCTCGACGGCCACCGCACGGCCTACCTCTGGGGCAAGCTCTGAGACCCCTCAAGGGTTGAGCCGCTCCACCCTCCAGGAGCCGTCGGCCTGGGACACGTACCGCAGCCGGTCGTGCAACCGGTTCTCCCGGCCCTGCCAGAACTCCACCGACTCCGGCGTCACCCGGAAACCACCCCAGTGCGGCGGCACCGGCACCCGCTCACCCTCCGGATAACGGGCCACCAGCTCCGCGTACGAGGCGTCGAGCTCGGCACGCCCGGCGACCACCGACGACTGGGCACTGGCCCAGGCCCCGAGCTGCGAGCCGTGCGGCCGGGTACGGAAGTACGCCGCCGTCTCGTCCCGCCCCGTACGCCGGGCCACACCCCGCACGATGACCTGGCGGGCCATCGGATGCCACGGGAACAGCAGGGAGACATACGGGTTCTCGGCGAGATCCCGGGCCTTGCGCGACTCGTAGTTCGTGTAGAAGACGAAACCCAGCTCGTCGAACTGCTTCAACAGCACCGTACGGGAACTCGGCCGGCCCTCCGCGTCCGCAGTGGAGACGACCATGGCGTTCGGCTCGAACAAGTGCGCCTCGATGGCCGCGTCCTTGAACCAGCGCGCGAACTGCTCCACGGGCGTGGCGGCCAGATCGGCCTCGTCGAGGCCCTCCGCCCGGTACTGCTTGCGCATGGCTGCGGGATCGGGCACGGGGCCGGAGTAGACGGCGTCTGCGTCGGTCACGTGGTCATCCTGCCGCATGGAACACCCCCACGTGACAGGTGGCACTCAGTGCCGCAACACTCCCCAAAGGTGACACTCGGGGATATGGTGCAGATGCCACGCCAGTGCCCTCCCGGTTGGATGACGACCGACCGCACGGGGCATCACAGGGGTGACCGCCCACGACCGCGAGTCCTCGGGGGACCGCGGATCCACCGGCGCCATGCGTCGCACACATCACGAGGAGCCGCCCGATGTCCGACTTCGTACCCGGACTCGAAGGAGTCGTCGCGTTCGAGACGGAGATCGCCGAACCGGACAAGGAAGGCGGCGCCCTGCGATACCGGGGCGTCGACATCGAGGACCTGGTCGGCCACGTCTCCTTCGGCAACGTCTGGGGCCTGCTCGTCGACGGCGCCTTCAACCCCGGCCTGCCGCCCGCCGAGCCCTTCCCCATCCCCGTCCACTCCGGCGACATCCGCGTCGACGTCCAGTCCGCACTCGCCATGCTCGCCCCCGTCTGGGGACTCAAACCCCTCCTCGACATCGATGCCGAACAGGCCCGCGAGGACCTCGCCCGCGCCGCCGTCATGGCCCTCTCCTACGTCGCCCAGTCCGCCCGCGGCCAAGGCCGGCCCATGGTCCCCCAGCGCGAGATCGACAAGGCCCAGTCCGTCGTCGAACGCTTCATGATCCGCTGGCGCGGCGAACCCGACCCCAAGCACGTCGCCGCCGTCGACGCCTACTGGACCAGCGCCGCCGAACACGGCATGAACGCCTCCACCTTCACCGCCCGCGTCATCGCCTCCACCGGAGCCGACGTCGCCGCCGCCCTCTCCGGCGCCGTGGGAGCCATGTCCGGCCCCCTCCACGGCGGCGCCCCCTCCCGCGTCCTCGGCATGATCGAGGAGATCGAACGCACCGGCGACGCCGAGGCCTACGTCAAGCAGGCCCTCGACAAGGGCGAACGCCTCATGGGCTTCGGCCACCGCGTCTACCGCGCCGAAGACCCCCGCGCCCGCGTCCTGCGCCGCACCGCCCGCGAACTCGGCGCACCCCGCTTCGAGATCGCCGAAGCCCTGGAGAAGGCCGCCCTCGCCGAACTCCACGCCCGCCGCCCCGACCGCGTCCTCGCCACGAACGTCGAGTTCTGGGCGGCCATCGTCCTCGACTTCGCCGAGGTCCCCGCCCACATGTTCACCTCGATGTTCACCTGCGCCCGCACCGCCGGCTGGTCCGCCCACATCCTCGAACAGAAGCGCACCGGCCGCCTCGTCCGCCCCTCCGCCCGCTACATCGGCCCGAGCGCCCGTGGCCTCCAGGAGATCGAGGGCTACGAGGACTTCGCCCACTGAACCGAGCGCACAGGGCGGGGCATCACGGCATCACGCGGAAGTCAGCAACTCCGCGTGATGCCGCTCCGCCACCAGCGGATGGGCGCGCAGCTTCCCCTTCAGCTCGTTGAAGCCATACTCCGCGAACAGCGGATTGCCCGGATCGTCGGTCACACCAGGCGCCGTAGCCGCATGCGGGAACACCAGCGGCTCCACCCGCGCGTCCAGCCGAGGGTTGTAGAAGAACGGCACGGAGAACCGCTCGGTGGCGCCGGGCGGGGACACGACCCGGTGATTGGTGGCGACGAGATACCCGTTCGTCGCCACCTCCAGCAACTCCCCCAGATTCACCACGAAGGCCCCGTCCAACGGCGGCACCTCATGGAACCGCCCGTCCTCCCGCTGCACCTGCAGCCCACCCACCCGGTCCTGGAGCAGCAGGGTCAGGAACCCGTAGTCCTTGTGCGCCCCCACCCCCTGATCGGCCCCGTCCCCCGCACTGCCCGGATACCGCACCAGCTTCAGATGCGGATGCGCCCGCTCCCCGAAGACGGAGTCGTAGAAGTCCGGCGCGGCCCCGATGGCCACCAGCAGCTCATGCAGCAACCGCTCGGCGACCCCGCTCAACCGCTCGATCCACGCGAGCGCCGCCACCCGCAGCTCGGGCAGCGCGGCAGGCCACTGATTGGGCCCCTCCAGCCACCAGTACGCCGGCTCACCGGGCCCCGGCACCCGCGCCGCCCGCTCCGCCCCGATGTCCAGCTGATCCCGCCAGTCCTGCCGCCCCCCGGTCCGCTCGTCACCGGTCCGCGTGTACCCCCGGAAGTGCGGTGAGTTCACATTGTCGATGGCGAGCCGCTCGGCCTCCGGCAGCCGGAAGAAGGCATGCATGGCCCCGACGAGCCGATCGATCTCCTCCCGACCCACCCCATGCCCCACAAGCTGGAAGAAACCCACGTCATGGGCGGCGCTGTGCAACTGCGCATGCAACAGCGCCCGGGCCTGAGGGCCACGATCGGCCGCCGACAGATCGATGATCGGGAGTTGGTCGTACGACGAGGTGGTCGCGTTGTGCGTCATGGAATGCGTCCGCGGGGTGTACGGGGCACGGGCGACCGCCGAGGGTAGGGCGGGCCCAGCTGCCGAAAGGGGGAAGGAAGAAAAGAAGAAGGTGGCTGGGTCAGGCGGAGCGCCGACAGCCCATGCTCGTGACGCGGACGAAGTCCACATGGCGGCGTCGAACGAGCGAAAGCATGTCCCCCAGAGTACCGCTCCCGAAAAACTCCCCAGTAACCCCCGGGAACCCCCGAAAAACGCAGACGACCCGCGAGTCTGGTCCTCCTCAAAGAGGGGGCCGGCCGGACGTACCGGCGACTCGCGGGTCGGGTGACTGCGTTGGATTGGCCGACTGCGTGCATCTCACGCACGCTGGTCCGGCGCCGCACAGTGTGTGGTGACAGGCCGCTAGCCTGCAGCCACCTCCGACGTCCGGTGTGCATACATGCTCCGGATCACCTCCCTTCCCTCGGTCCCCCCACCCTAAAAAGCCATCTCCGGACACTCAAGTGTTTTTCTGAGATGTTGACGGCGACGCCTCGGATCGGATGCTGTAGCCGTATCCGTCCCCCCGCTGCAAGAGCCTGAGATTCCAGTGGGAGACGTTGAACCGGCCCATCCGCGTGGTGAGGCTGTGCTGTCCCCGGGCGCGGACGGAGATACGGCCGGTCCAGGTTCCGGCCCACTTGCCGGAGGGCATGACGGCACGTACGAGGTCTCCTGTGGCGTATCCGAAGTGCCGCTTGGCGCGGGAACGCAACAGGCGAGGGAATCCATACCGGTCAGGGGTGGTCCTGGCGTAGGAGCCGCGCCCGGTGGCCTTGCTGGTACTCGGCTCCTCTGAGAGGCCTGCCCGCGCTCATGGAATGCGTGTCGAAGGCGACCTGCTCGACATGGATCTCGGTGACGGGCGCCTAGCGGCAGAGGCGGTTGGCCAGGGAGAAGGTGGTGTCGACGCGGTGGCGGAGGGACGGTGGCAGCCATCCTGGCCGGGTGGTGCGGTTGTGGGAGCGCCGGGCGCGGTAGCGGAGGTTTGCTGAGCGTCGCCGGTTCCGGTATCCGGCGCGTTGGTGCATGCAGGTGCGGATCTGGTCGCCGCGGTGTTGGAGTTCGACGCCGGGGAGGCGGTCGCGGTGGGTGCGCAGGAGGTCCGGCAGGACCGTGAGGGCGAGGGACGCGGCGAAGCCGACGCGCAGGCGGCCGGTGCGGCCGTCTCCGGCGGCCCGGGCGGCGGTGAGGCCGTCGGCCAGGCCGGTGAGGGTGCGCCGGGCGGCGGGCAGGAGCTCCCGTCCGGCGGGGGTGAGGGTGACGCCGGCCGCGGAGCGGTTGAAGAGGGTGTGTCCGACGCGGTCCTCCAGGCGGCGGATCTGCTGGCTCAGGGGCGGCTGGGCGATGCCGAGACGTGCGGCGGCCCGGCCGAAGTGCAGTTCCTCGGCGAGGGTCACGAAGGCGTGCAGCTGGGCGAGGGGTGGCAGTTTGCCGAGCTCCGAGGGCTTCATATCTTCAGAGATATCAGGTGGGTGGGATTCGGCTATTGGACGTATGTCCCCAGCTCCTCCTACCGTTCCGGGACATGACAGAGCGCCGCGCCATCCTCAGTGGGTCCACCTTCGAAGAGCGGATCGGATATGCCCGGGCCGTGGTCGACGGGGACCGGGTGTACGTGTCCGGGACGACCGGGTTCGACTACGCGACCATGACCATCCCGGTGGACGTCGTCGAGCAGGCCGAGCAGTGTGTGCGGAACATCGGGGCGGCGCTGGCGGAGGCGGGGTGCGGGTTCGGGGACGTGGTGCGGGTGCGGTACCTGCTGCCGGCGCGGGAGGACTTCGAGCCGTGCTGGCCGGTGTTGCGGCGGGCGTTCGGGGAGGCGCGACCGGCCGCGACGATGCTCGTGGTGGGGCTCGCGGATCCCCGGATGAGGATCGAGATCGAGGTCGACGCGCGGCGTGGCTCGGGGCGGGCGGAAAAGCGTTGACGCGCGCGTGGGGGCACGGTTCGCTGCTGTCGTGACTGATCTTCGTGTCGAGCGGGTCGCGGGTGACGCCGCGCTGGAGGAGTGGCGGCACGTCCACAACGTGGTCGTGCCGCCGGCCGCGCTGTCCCTCGGCGAGGTGCGGGAGCGGGCGGGGCGCTATCGGTTGGAGAACGCGTACGTCGGTGACGTCCTCGTCGGTTGTTCCACTGTGCGGCCGCCGCAGGGGGAGGACGCGGTGGTGACGGTCATCGCGCGCGTGCTGCCCGGGTTCCGGCGGCGGGGGTACGGATCGGCGCTCTACGATCATGTCCTCGCGCACGCGCGTGTGCTGGGCGCCCGGGCGGTCGAGACGTGTGTGCTGGCCGCCAACGAGGACGGGCTGCGGTTCGCCCGCGCGCGGGGGTTCGCCGAGGTCGAGCGGTATGTGCTGGACGGGGAGACGGTGGAATGGGTCGACCTGCGGCTGATGCCCGTTCCGGTCGTTGCGGCCTGACGGCGGCGGTACAACGATTCCTCTGCAATCTTGCGGGAACCATATGTGGGCTGCGTCACGTTCGAGTTGAATGAGGGCAAGTGAGCGAACCTGCAGGGGGTCCAGGTGAGTGCTTCCCGGCGTAGTGGGACCACCGACGAGCTGGGGCCGGACGAGCCCGAGCCCGAGCAGCCGGACGGTCCCGGCGGCCCTGACGGCGCGGATCTGCTGGCCGCGCTGCTCGACGGCATGGACGCGGCCCTGTGTGCCTTCGACGCCGAGGGTGTCGTCACCCACTGGAACCGCGAGGCGGAGCGCATCCTCGGCTGGAGCGCGGCGGAGGCCGTGGGCCGGCAGGGCTTCGCCGGCTGGGCGGTGCGTGAGGCGGACGCCGTGGAGGTCGAGGGCCGCCTGATGGCGGCGATGCACGCGCCGGGTCGTCAGGTGCACGAGTTCGCGCTGCTGACGAAGGACGGCGGGCGGGTGCTCGTACGGACCCAGTCCGCGGCCGTGCGCGGGCCCGACGGCAAGCCGGCGGGGCTGTACTGCGCGTTCAGCGAGGTGCACGCGCAGATCGACCTGGAGCGTTCCATCGCCCTCAGTGAGGCGCTCTTCGACGACGCGTCGTGGGGGGTCGTCCTGGTCGACGCCGATCTGCGTCCCGCCGTGGTCAACGCGCATGCCGCCCGCGCGCTGGGGACGGGGCGTACGGCGGTGCTGGGCCGTCCGCTGGGTGAGCTGCTGACCCGGGGCGTGGAGGAGCTGGAGAACGCGCTGACGCATGTCCTGGCCGAGGGTGCCCCGCCCGCTCCCGCGGAGATGTGGGTGGGGGTGCGCACCCCGGAGGGCGAGCGGCGGCGGTGCTGGCGCAGTGGGTTCCTGCGGTTGGCCTCGCCGTTGGCGGAGGAGCCGGTGCCGCTCGGGGTCGGATGGCTGTTCCAGGACGTGACGGAGGCGAAGCAGGGCGAGCAGGAGGCGGCGCTGCTGCGGTTCCGTACGAATCAGTTGCACCGGGCGGCCCGTGCGGCGGCGGAGTGCGAGGATCCCGCCGAGGCGGCGACCGTCCATCTCGATTTCGCGCTGGCCGGGTTCGCCGATCACGCTCTGATCGACCGTGTCGCGGGTGGCGCGGCGGCCGACGGGGAGGCGGTGACGGCGCCGCTCAGGCTGGTCCGGGTGGCGGCCACGCCGTCCGGCGGTCCGGGCCCCAGTGCGCTCACCGGGCATGCCGGGCTGCCCGTCCGCTACGGCGAGGGGCATCCGGCGTTGCAGTGCGTGGCCCGGGCCGGTTCCGTGCGGGCGGGTGCGGGGAGCGTGGCGGCGGAGGAGGCGCGGGAGTGGGCGCGGGCGCGCCAGTGGCCCGAGGACACGGTGCACGCGTTGTGCGCGGTGTTGCGCAGCCGGGGCCGGACGCTGGGTGTGGTGACGTTTCTGCGCGGTGCCGGCCGGAGTTCCTTCGAGCGTTCCGACGCGACGTACGCCGAGGATGTCGCCGTACGCATGGCGTCGGCGCTGGATCTGGCGGACCTGGTGGGGCGGGGCGACGACTTCTGATCGCCGGCGCCGCGTACCCGCTGCCGGACAGGCCCTAGTGCTGGTGGAAGATCCGGTCGCCGTACTCCTCGAACACGCGTCGGTTCCAGTCGTGGCCGCCGTCGACGTTGCCGGAGCGCAGCAGCGGGGGTTCGATGCCGCGGTCGGCGAGGGAGCCGGCCGCGGTGGCCATGACGGCCTGGAGGAGGGCCGAGGTGACGACGGTGGAGGCGGGGGCGAAGGGGGCCGGGACGCCGTCCAGGGTGAGCTCGGCGTCGCCGACGGCGATCTTGGAGTCCAGTACGACGTCGCAGTGGTCCTTGAGGAACGTCCCCGAGGGGTTGCGGGGCTTCGTCTGCGCGGCGTACGCCACCGAGGTCACGCCGATGACCTTCACGCCGAGGGCGCGCGCGTGGAGGGCCATCTCCACGGGCAGGGTGTTGCGGCCGGACAGCGAGATGATCACGAGGGCGTCGCCGGCGCGGAGCGGGGACGTGTCCAGGAGGACGCTCGCGAGGCCGTCGACGCGCTCCAGGGCGGAGCCGAGGGTGGCGGGCCGGACGTCGACGCCGACGAGGCCGGGTGCGGGGAGGAGGTTCATCAGGGCGAGGCCCCCCGCGCGGTACACGAGGTCCTGGGCGGGGAGGGAGGAGTGGCCGGCGCCGAAGGCGAAGAGGCGGCCTCCCGCGGCGACGGTGTCGGCGAGGAGCGTGCCGGCGGCCCGGACGGTCTCGGCCTCCTCGTCGCGGACCCGTCGCAGCAGGCCGATCGCGGCGTCGAAGAACTGGGCGGCGAGCTCGTGGTCGCTCATCCGAGGGGCCCCTTTGCCGTGTCGGGTGGCGGGTCACCGTCCGTGTCGGCGCCCTGTGTCGCGGATCACTGTGTGGTCTGGACCAGTGCGCTGTCAATACGGCCGGTGGGGCCGTGGCGCGGGCCGCGCGCCGTGCGAGTGCCCCGGCGTAACCGCCTCGTTTCAACGGCGCGGCACGGTTGTCAGTGGTATCCGGCAGAATTGAAGCCAGGGCCAGCGCACGCGCCGGAGAGCCGTCGAGCCTTCGGCAGATCTCATCGAGGGGCACACGAATGTCCGGACTGATCGACACCACGGAGATGTATCTCCGCACCATCCTCGAGCTGGAGGAGGAAGGTGTGGTCCCCATGCGTGCCCGGATCGCAGAGCGGCTCGACCAGAGCGGGCCGACGGTGAGCCAGACGGTGGCGCGCATGGAGCGCGACGGTCTGGTCTCCGTGGCCAGCGACCGGCACCTGGAGCTGACGGACGAGGGCCGCCGGCTGGCCACGCGCGTGATGCGCAAGCACCGCCTCGCCGAGTGTCTCCTCGTCGATGTGATCGGCCTGGAGTGGGAGCAGGTCCACGCCGAGGCGTGCCGCTGGGAGCACGTGATGAGCGAGGCGGTGGAGCGCCGCGTCCTGGAGCTGCTGCGTCACCCCACCGAGTCGCCGTACGGCAACCCGATCCCCGGTCTGGAGGAGCTCGGCGAGAAGGACGGCGCCGACCCGTTCCTGGACGAGGGCATGGTCTCGCTCGCCGATCTCGACCCGGGCCTGGAGGGCAAGACGGTCGTCGTGCGCCGTATCGGCGAGCCGATCCAGACGGACGCGCAGCTGATGTACACGCTGCGCCGGGCGGGTGTGCAGCCCGGTTCGGTGGTGAGCGTGACGGAGTCGGCGGGTGGTGTGCTGGTCGGCAGCGGTGGTGAGGCGGCGGAGCTGGAGTCGGACGTCGCGTCGCACGTGTTCGTCGCCAAGCGCTGAGCGGCGCCGAGCGCTGGGCGGCTCCTCACGGCCCGGCGGCCGGGCCTGTTGAAACGCTGAGCATTGTTCAACTCCTGGGGCGCATGGGGTAGTTGTGATGCTCCGCGGATGTCGTCGAATCGCAGATTCCCTGTGTCGAACGGCAGCGCGTCGGCGCTTCCCGTGCCACGCTGTCGCGTGAGGCATATGACCTGAGGGGGCGGGGATGATGTGCCGCAGAGCAGTGGAGGGCCCCGGTGCCGTATGGCACCGGGGCCTGTCCTCCCCTGTTCCGACCCGGAGCCCCGAGCTCTCAGGGTCGTTCCCCTCGGACCGGTTTCCCCGAGCGGTCCGCCTCCCGCTGAAGATCTCCCCTCGACGACGGCAATCATTCCTTGAGGGGGGTCACTCGAACGAGGGGTGTTGGTCGCGGAGAGTGCATTTCTCGAAAGAGCATTCGATAGCCTGCGGGTGATTGAAGGCAGCACCCACGGGTGATTGAACGCAGCACCAAGGCATCGGCAGCACAGCGGTACGACGGCTAGGGGGGTGCCAGGATCCATGGCGCGACGCATCGACGTGACCGGGGCGGGCGGTGTACGCCTGGCGGCCTGGGAGTTCGGCGACCCTCCCAAGGGCGACCCGCCCAGGCACGGGACGGACGCCATGATCCCGGCCCAGTCCACCGGCGAGCGGGACGGGCTCGCCGCGCCCGGGTCCGAGCCCGAGCGGACCTCCGGCGTCCTGTTACTGCACGGGCTGATGGGACGCGCCTCGCACTGGGCGTCCACGGCCCGCTGGCTCTCCGAGCGGCATCGCGCGGTCGCCCTCGACCAGCGCGGCCACGGCCAGAGCGAGAAGCCCCCCGAGGCGGCCTTCACCCGCGAGGCCTACGTCGAGGACGCGGAGGCCGCCCTCGAGCAGCTCGGTCTCACCCCGGCCGTCCTCATCGGACACGCCATGGGAGCCCTCACCGCCTGGCAGCTCGCCGCGAAACGCCCCGACCTGGTGCGCGGGGTGATCATCTGTGACATGCGGGCCTCCGCGCTCGGCTCGGCCTCGCAGCGCGAGTGGGCCGACTGGTTCAAGTCCTGGCCCCTTCCCTTCGCCACCCTCGCCGACGTCCGCAAGTGGTTCGGCGAGGACGACCCCTGGGTGGAGCGCCCGAACCCCTCCCGCGGCGAGTTCTACGCCGAGGTGATGCAGGAGTCGCCCGACGGCTGGCGCCCCGTCTTCGAACCCGAGCAGATGCTGAAGTCCCGCGAGACCTGGGTCTACGACGCCCACTGGGAGGAGCTGACCCAGGTCCGGTGCCCCGCCCTGGTCGTCCGCGGCCTCGACGGGGAGCTGGGGCGGGCCGAGGCCCAGGAGATGGTCCGTGTACTGCCCCGCGGCGAGTACGCGGAGGTCGCCGACGCCGGCCACCTCGTCCACTACGACCAGCCGGAGGGATGGCGCGCGGCGATCGAGCCGTTCCTGGACGCCGTACTCAGCACACCGTAAGGGCCGCCCCTCCAGGGGGAGCACCTCTTACTCACCCCTTGCTCACCGCCGCCAGGATCTCAGGCAGGCGCTCCGCCACGCGCGGCGCCGCCAGTCGCAGTCCCAGCAGGGTGATCGCCGTGCCGTACCCCGCGCCCACCGGCAGCAGCACCCAGGTCCACGCCTCGCCGTCCGCGCTGACGTTCAGCCAGATCGTCGCCGCGATGACGGGCGCGCACAGCAGCGCCGCCGAGACCATCCCGCCGAAGATCGAGATCCAGGCGAGCCCGGTCTGGCCGGGAGCGACGTTCTTGTAGCCCTCCTGCGGTATCGAGTAGGGGAAGCGGGCCGACGTCCACGCGCCGGTCGTCAGCATCGCGCCGAGCAGCGCCAGCGACAGCCCCAGCACCTCCGGCAGTTTCGGCCAGTCCCCGAGCAGCGCGGTCGTCACCACGGTCACCAGCGTCGCGTACGGCAGGGTGATCACCAGCAGCGCGAGCGCACGCGCGCGTAGTTCGACGTAGGCGTCCCGGGGCGAGGAGATCGTCATCGCGACCATCCAGAACGCCGAGGTGTCCTGCCCGAACTGGTTGTACATCTGGATGCCGAGCATGCCGGCGGCGAAGCAGGCGAAGTAGATCGAGCCGGTGCCCTGCAGCGCGTTGAACACGGGCACGATCAGTCCGATCGCGAGCGACGTCACCCAGGCCGCCTTGGTCTTCGGGTCGCGCCAGACATAGCGCAGGCCGCGTTCCATGACGGTGCCGGTGCGCCCGTCCGGCAGCAGCCGCGCCCATCCCGCCGCGCTCCGCCGGTCCCGCGTGCCGTCCCCGGCGGACCGCAGCGTCGAACCGTCCGGCGAGGTCATCAGCCGCGTCAGAGTCCGCGCCCACACCCCCACCAGCGCCGCCGACGCGCCCGCGCAGAGCACCAGCTGCCCGGCCGCGGCCCCGTACGCCCCCTCGCTCACCGAGTCCACCGCGCCCACCGCCGAGGCCGGCGGCAGCCACCGCAGCACGTCCGCCACCGGATCGAGCTGCCCGAGCCCGGTCGTGCCCAGCCGCTGCGCCCCGAAGTTGACGACCTGCGCCCCGATCGCGATGACCAGCCCGCTCAGCACCGCCAGATCGCGCCCCCGGCGACTGGTCAGCAGCCGTACGTTGGCGGCGGCGACGGCCCGTGCGAGCGCCACGCACACCAGCAGCCCCAGGGCGACGGCGACGACCGCGACGACGTACGCCGCCACCCCGTGGGCCACGGCGACCACCGCCCCCACCAGCATCAGCACGGTGAACAGCGGTCCGATCCCCACCAGCGAGGCCGCCAGCAACGCGCCCACCAGCGGCCGGGGTCGCAGCGGCAGCATCACCAGCCGGGTCGGATCCAGCGTCTCGTCCCCACCGGGAAAGAACAGCGGCATCACCGCCCACCCCAGCCCCAGCACCGCCACCAGCAACACCACGAGCGCGTCGGCGTGCGCATGCCCCCGCAGCGCGATCAGCCCGAGCAGCTGCAACGCCGCGAACAGCAGCGTGAACACGGCGGAGGCGATGTACGCGGCCCGCCGCCCCCCGGACTGCCGGAGCCCGTTCCTCAGCAGCGACAGCTTCAGCCGTACGACGGTGGAGGTCAGCGGGGTCACCTGGCGGTCCCGCCGCCCAGCCAGTCCAGATCCGACCCGGCGTCCCGCCCCTGCGCGCCGACGAGTTCCAGGAAGGCCCGCTGCAGCGAGGGAGCCGCGCCGCGCACCTCCTCCAGCGTCCCGTGGGCCCGGATGCGCCCGGCCGCCATCACGGCCACCCAGTCGCACAGCGACTCGACGAGTTCCATCACATGGGAGGAGAAGACGACGGTGGCGCCGGAGGCGGTGTACCGCTCCAGCACCCCGCGGATGGTCTGCGCGGAGACGGGGTCGACACCCTCGAACGGCTCGTCGAGGAAGAGGATCTCGGGATTGTGGAGGAGCGCGGCCGCGAGCCCGATCTTCTTCCGCATGCCGGTCGAGTAGTCGACGACCAGCTTGTGCTGGGCCCCCGCGAGATCGAGAACGTCGAGCAGCTGCGTGGCCCGCCTGTCGACCTCGGCACCGGGGAGCCCGCGCAACCGCCCGCTGTACCCGAGCAGTTCACGCCCCGACAGCCGCTCGAACAGCCGCAGCCCCTCCGGCAGCACCCCGATCCGTGCCTTCACCTCGACGGGATCCCGCCACACGTCGTGCCCGACCACCTCGACGAACCCCTGATCGGGCCGCAGCAACCCGGTCACCATGGAGAGGGTGGTGGTCTTCCCGGCCCCGTTCGGCCCCACGAGCCCGATGAACTTCCCGGCGGGCAGATCGAGATCGACCCCGGCCACGGCGACTTGCTGCCCGAACCGCTTCCAGAGATCGCGAACGCGCACGGCAGACGTCATGCTCGAAGCCTACGTTCGGCCGAGTCGCTTTTTAGGGGCGCGGGGCTGTGCCCAATATGCGGCTTCGCCGCGGGGGCGCGACAAGCCACGACGGACCCGCACCCGACAACGGCGAAGAACTTCTACCGATCCCGCCCGCACGCATAAGCCAACGGCGAGATCAACTCCTCCGCATCCGGCAACCACCGATTCGCGGCAGTCGGCCGGCAGGCCCACTGCACAGCCCCACGGGACCCGAACCGCGTAGGCGGCGCCGCCACATACGTGCCCTCGCCCAGCGTCACCAGGTCCAACGACCCAAGGGACCAGCCCAGTTTCCGCACCAGCTCCGGCACCTTGGCCGACGCACCCGGCAGCACGAAGAACTGCATCCGCCGCTCCGGCGTCAACGTCACCGGCCCGAGCGTCAGCTCCATCCGCTCCATCCTCGCCAGCGCGAGGAACCCGGCCGTCTCCGGAACGGAAATCGCGTCGAACGTACGCCCGGTGGGCAGCAGGATCGACGCGGTCGGCTGCTTCTGCCACATCCGACGCGCGACGGTCGCGCTGCCCGTGGCCTGGGTCGCCCAGTCCGGCCGCGAGGGATGCGCCCCCGGCGTCGCACACGCGGTGTCGCCGCAGGAGCAGCGCTGGCTTCCCTCGACGGCTTCCAGCCAGGTGCCGGGGAAGACGTCCCAGTGACGTTCCTCGGCGTAGCGAACAGCGGTCTCCAGCAGCGATTCCCCGCGCTGCTTCGGGATGTGAACGGCTTCGGCGCCCGCGATGGTCTCTTCCACGATGAACACAACTCTAGCGGTCACCAGGGGTTACGCCCGCCACAGTGCGCGGGGGAGGAGCACCGACTCCGCGTCCGGGGCGCATGGGTGCACGCATGGGGGCGCGCGGCAGGAACGGGCGCGGGAGCGGGTAGTCACGGAGGGGGGCGGGCTTCCGCCGGTAACCCGGCAATTCTCGGCAATCCGCACATGCCTCGCATTTTCGTTGTGCCCATGGGGCATTGATCTTCTCGGCCGGAACTTTTCGGTGCGGAACTCCACAGGGGGTAGTGCCAATGGCCGCAAGGCCTCTAGTCGCGCGGCAGCCGAACGAACGGCTGCAGGCGCTCATCCAGGAGGCGGGGTGCTCGAACGCCGGGCTCGCCCGCCGTGTCAACATGTGCGGCGCCGAGCACGGTCTCGACCTGCGCTACGACAAGACGTCCGTGGCCCGCTGGCTGCGCGGACAGCAGCCGCGCGGACGCGCCCCGGCGATCATCGCCGAAGCCCTGGGCCGCAAGCTCGGCCGTACGGTCACGATCGACGAGATCGGCATGGCCAACGGCAAGAACCTCGCCTCCGGCGTGGGTCTCCAGTTCTCGCCGACGGTGCTGGGGGCCATCGAGCAGGTCTGTGAGCTGTGGCGCAGCGACGTGGGCCGCCGCGACTTCCTCTCCGGATCGTCCGTGGCCGCCTCGGCGCTGGTCGAACCCAGCCGCGACTGGCTGATCTCGTCGCCCGACGCCCAGGTGGCGCGCTCGGCGGGACCGCGGGTGGGCCTGTCCGACGTGGCGGCCGTGAAGGCGATGACCCAGGCGCTGGTCGACCTGGACCACCAGTTCGGCAGCGGGCACGTCCGCCCGGTCGTCGTGCACTACCTCAACAGCGTCGTCTCGGGGCTGCTGGCCGGCTCCTACCGGGAGGCGGTGGGCCGTGAACTCTTCGCCGCGGTGGCCCGGTTGACGGAGCTCGCCGGGTACATGGCCGTCGACACCGGCCAGCCGGGCCTGGCCCAGCGCTACTACATCCAGGCGCTGCGTCTCGCCCAGGCCGCGGGCGACCGCGGCTACGGCGGTTACGTCCTCGCCGCGTCCATGAGCCATCTCGCCGCCCAGCTCGGAAACCCGCGCGAGATCGCCCAGTTGGCGCGCGCGGCGCAGGAGGGCGCACGAGGGCGGGTGACCCCGCGCGCGGAGGCGATGTTCTTCGCGGCGGAGGCGCGGGGCCATGCCCTGATGGGCGACATCCGGGCGACGCAACTGGCGTCCGGGCGGGCGGCGTCGGCGCTGGAGGCGGCCGATCCGTCCTCCGGGGACGACCCGGCGTGGATCGCGCACTTCGACGAGGCCTATCTGGCCGACGAGTTGGCACACTGCCACCGCGACCTGGGCCAGGCCGAGGCGGCGGCGCGGTGTGCCGAGCAGTCCCTGGCCGGGCATCCGGAGGGCCGGGCGCGGCGCAGGGCCATCGGGTACGTCCTCCTCGCCACCGCGCAGGTGCAGCGGCGCGAGGTCGAACAGGCCTGCCACACCGGTCTCAAGGCGGTGGAACTCCTCGAGACGCTGCGCTCGAACCGGGGCGCGGAGTACCTGGAGGATCTCCAGCAGCGGCTGGAGCCGTTCCGGGAGGAGCCGGTGGTACGGGAGTTCGGGGCGCGGCTGGAGCTGCAGACCGCCGCGTGAACGGACGGGGCGCCGCTGCGTGAACGTACGGGAAACGGACAGGCCCCGTACGGGACGCGACGGACACAGCGCACGGCGCTCCGGATCTGTTACCGACGTCACTGGGAGGGAGATCACGTCCTGAGCTGCGTGGCACGGGGTTCAGGGGACCCGGTAGCGTGAGCCGACGATTCCGAAAGTCCCCCATTCGTAGGAGTCCCGGTGACGCAGAGTGGACAGGGCGAGGAGCCCTCGGCGCGGCCCGCGCGCGAAGGCATCGTGCTGCCCTCCGACGGTGGTGAGCCCCTCATTCCGGGGCTGACGGCCACCAGCGGACCGCAGCCGGGCCCGCACCAGGGCGGGCAGCCCGGTCCGTACGGGGCTCAGCCGTACGGGCAGCAGCAGCCCGTGCCGCAGCCGCCGGCCGGCGGGCAGACCTGGGGGCAGCCGTGGGGGCCCGAGCAGCCGCCGGCCGCGCAGCCGGAGCAGAGCTGGCCGCTGCCCGCGGACCAGCAGCCGCAGCAGCAGTGGGGTACCCCGCAGCCGGACGCGTGGGGCGCGGGCCCGCTCCCGCCCGAGGGCGCCCCGGCACAGACGTACGGCCAGAACGCGCAGGCCCCGGCGTACGGCCAGGACACCCCGGCCCCTGCGTCGCCGTACGGCCAGGAGCTCCCGGCGTCGCCGTCGCCGTACGGTCAGAGCGCCCCGGCCCCCGCCTCGCCGCCGTCGTACGGTCAGGGCGCGGCCGGTGTGCCGCTGCCGCCGGCCGTCGACGACGGGGCCACCCAGTACATACCGCCGGTCCAGGCGGCCCCGGTCGACGACGGCCGCACCCAGTACCTGCCGCCGGTCACCGCCTCCGGCCTCGCCCCGGGCGGTGTCGACGAGGGGGCGACGCAGTTCATCCCGCCGGTCGGACCGGGCGCGCTGCCGCCCGAGGCGCCGGCCGAGTCGACGCACTTCCTGGGCACCGGCGCACCGCACCACCCGGGCGGCGCCGCGCACCCCGACGCCGAGGCCACCCAGTACATCCCGCCCGTGCCCGCGCAGGGGTACCCGGGGGCCGGCGGGGACCCGCAGCCGCCGGCCGGGTTCGAGAACCTCTTCCGCAGCGGGCCGGGCGGCGAGGGCCCGGCCGGGGCCACGCAGCAGCTGCCGCGCTTCTCCGAGCCGGAGCCCCCCGGCTACGGCGGCGGCCCGCAGGGCTACGGCGCGGGGCCCGCCGCACGCGCCCCCCAGCCCACCTACCTGCCGCCCCCTAGGGAGGACGACGGCGCCGACCGGGGTGGCCGGGGCGGCCGTACCGGCTCGCGGGTCCCGCTGTTCGCGGCGATCGGGGTCGCGCTCGCCGTCGTCGGCATCGGCGCGGGCGCGCTGCTCGGCGGCGGAGGCGGCGGCGACGACCAGGAGGACGGCAACAAGACCGTCGCCGCGTCCGCGCCCGCCACCGAGGGGTCGGCCTCCTCCGACGCGGCCGAGCAGCAGGCGGTCGGCCTGGACAAGCTGCTCGCGGACAGCGGCAGCAGCCGCGCCAGCGTGATCGCCGCGGTGGCGAACGTGAAGGCCTGCAACAACCTTTCCCAGGCCGCCTCCGACCTGCGGGCGGCGGCCGGGCAGCGCACCGAACTGGTGACCAAGCTGTCCGGGCTCGCCGTCGACAAGCTCCCGAACCACGCCGCGCTGACCACCGCCCTCACCAAGGCGTGGCAGGCCTCGGCGGCCGCCGACAACCACTACGCGGCCTGGGCCGACGAGGTCGCCGGCAGCAAGAAGAAGGCCTGCAAGAAGGGCACGGCCCGCACCACGGCCTCGACCCAGCAGGGCAACCGCGAGAGCGGCACCGCCAGCGCCCAGAAGACCCAGGCGGCCAGGCTGTGGAACGCGATCGCCCAGACGTACGGCCTGACGCAGCGCCAGCCCACCCAGCTGTGAGCCTTGGGGGCCCTCCCCCCCGAGGGCCCTCAGTCCACGTCCGCGTTCACCATGGTGTCCGTCACGTCGACGAAGTCCTTGCGGGCGGCCACCAGACGGCCCTGCTGCACCTGCTGAACGGTCACGTCGGCGTTGGACAGCCGGGGCAGGCCGATGGTGGCGAGCCGGCTGGTGTACTTCCAGCGCAGGGTGGGGGTGAGCCCGTCGGTGGTGAACTTCCGGCCGCTGTTGAGGGCTCCGCGTACCGTGTCGGCGGTCACCTCGCCGTCGCCCAGCGACTCCACGACCTGCTGGAAGACGCTGTAGGCGATCCAGGTGGTCTGCACACCGGTGTCCGAGGGGTCGATGCTGGTGTCGGTGAAGGCCGACTCGCTGATCACCTTCTTCATGCCGTCCCACCGCTTGTCGCTCGCCACCGGGTACCAGCCGGTGACGTACGCCCCCTCGTACGGCCCGGACGCGCCACCGCTGGCGTCGATGAGGGTCTGGTCGACGCTGCCCACCACGGTGCCGGTGCGCACGGCGGGGTAGTCCTCGCGGCTGCGGCGGAAGGAGTCCATGAAGGTGCTGTTGCGGTCGCCCAGCGCGGGCACCACACAGCCCTTCCCGCCGCCGCCCGTGGCCGCCTTCAGGGCCTGTTCGGCCTGCGCCGAGTACTCGGTCGCGTCCTCCGCCGCCCGCTGGTCCTCGGCCTTGTCGTGCCGGCCCGCCTTCAGCCCGGCGTCGAGCATCGGGGGCAGGGCGTCGCCCGCGATGGTGTCGGGACGGACGAGCGCGACGGGGCCCGCGCAGGTGTCGGCCAGCGCCTTGCCGAGGCCGGCGAGGAGCGCGGGCTGGCCGCCGTTGACGGGGTAGGACAGGGGGCTGGTGAACTCGGAGTTGGTGACGCCGTAGCCGCCTATGTAGGGGATGCCGGCGCCTTCCAGATAGGGGAAGAAGGACTCGGAGTGCTGGCTGTAGGAGCCGACGACGGCGACCGCGTTCTCCTTGGCCGCGCGCCGGGCGCAGGCCGCCGCGGATACCGTGTCGTTGTGGTCGTTGCAGGTCAGGACGGTGAGCTTGTGGCCGTTGATGCCGCCCTTGGCGTTGATCCAGCGGGCGTAGGCGCGGGCGAAGGCGGGCATGCCGGGCTTGTTCGTCGCGGCGGTGCCCGCGGGCGCCCACGTCATCACGACGATCGAGTCGTCCCCGGAACCCCCCGTGATACCGGGGACGACCCCGCATCCGGCGGTCAGTGACGCACAGGCGGCCAGGGCGCCCGCCGCGAGGGCGTGCGCTCTGACGGAGCCCGATTTGCGGAGGAACCTGGGGAGGGAGGTACTTCGCGTGGACGTGCGTCGACTGCCGGTCATGCACACGCACGATTCCCCCACATCGCGAACCCAGGAGTGACCCACGGTCAACGTGTGGTGACGTGAGAGTGAATTACGGGGGTCCGTGAGGCCCCCGGGACGGGAAAACGTACGATCGATGACCGTGCAAGGTTCGGAGAACTCTTCCCGTCGCGGCCGTCGCTCGTTCACCATGGGCGGCATGCCACTCAACGACATGCCGTGGTGGCGCTGGCGCAGCAATGTGCGCTCCGCGCTGCACATGCTCTCCGACCCGGTGTTCCAGCAGAACGTCTGGCTGGCCGGCCTCGACGGCTACGGCGACGTCACCGACGCCGTCTACCGCCTGGTCGAGGACACCTGGCTGGACAGCTGGTCCGCCGAGAAGTACGTCGGCACGATCTTCCGCGACTCGCAGGAGGCGGCCCTCGTCGACACCGCCGTACTGCGTGTCCTGCGGATCATGCACCAGGTCGGCCCGGACGCGCCCGTCTCCGCCTACATGAGTCACCCCGGCTGGCCCGAGGCCGTCCACGCGGCACGGGACGCGCATGTGCGCATGGCGGCCGCCGACGGCGAGGACCCGGACGCGCCGCCGCGCACGCTCGAAGTGCTGCGGATCATGACGAGGTCCGCGTAGCGGACGGCATGCCGCCGTGGCCGGGGGACGTGAGACCCTGTGGTGCATGAGTGAGCAGTCCGCCCGAGCCGCGGCGACCCCCGCCGACCAGTACGTCCTCACCCTCTCCTGCCCGGACAAGCAGGGCATCGTGCACGCCGTGTCCAGCTACCTGTTCATGACCGGCTGCAACATCGAGGACAGCCAGCAGTTCGGCGACCACGACACGGGACTGTTCTTCATGCGCGTCCACTTCTCGGCCGAGTCGCCGCAGACCGTGGACAAGCTGCGCGCGAGCTTCGCGGCGATCGGTGACTCCTTCCACATGGACTGGCAGATCAACCGGGCCGACGAGAAGATGCGCATCGTCCTGATGGTCAGCAAGTTCGGCCACTGCCTGAACGACCTGCTGTTCCGCGCCCGCATCGGCGCGCTGCCGGTGGAGATCGCGGCGGTGGTGTCCAACCACACCGACTTCACCGAGCTGGTGGGCTCGTACGACATCCCCTTCCACCACATCCCGGTGACGAAGGAGACGAAGGCGGAGGCCGAGGCGAAGTTCCTCGAGATCGTGCGCGAGCAGGACGTCGAACTGGTCGTCCTCGCCCGGTACATGCAGGTGCTCTCCGACGACCTGTGCAAGCAGCTCAGCGGGCGGATCATCAACATCCACCACTCCTTCCTGCCGAGCTTCAAGGGCGCGAAGCCGTACCACCAGGCGCATACGCGGGGCGTGAAGCTGATCGGCGCGACGGCGCACTACGTCACCGCCGACCTCGACGAGGGGCCGATCATCGAGCAGGAGGTCGAGCGGGTGGGACACGACGCCACGCCGGACCAGCTGGTCGCGGTCGGACGCGACGTGGAGTGCCAGGCGCTGGCGCGGGCCGTGAAGTGGCATGCGGAGCGGCGCATCCTGCTCAACGGCCGCCGGACGGTGGTCTTCGCCTAGAGAGGCGGGGGGTTCGCTTTCGAGGGCGGGTGCGGGTGGTCGTGGGCCGACCAGCCACTGACGGCCCGCAGTCGCCCACGAACCGCAACCGGCCCCTGCCTCCGCCTACATCCGGCTGAAGCTCGCCGCAGCGAACAGCACATCCCTGATCGCCCCGCGATCCCCCTGCTGCCCCGCAGCCGCCTCCTCCGGCGGCACATGCCCCGCCGCCAGCCTGCAGAACTCCACGTCGTCCAGGGCGACATGGGCCACCTCGTGGTCGGCGGAGCCCACCGCTCCGGGGGAGTCCAGGGGGATCAGCCACTGGCCGCCGCCGTCGCCCTCGATCTCCAGCCGCAGGCTGCGGCCGGGGCGGCCGGCGGTCACCAGGTGGCGGCTGTGTGCCGGGGCGGCCAGCCCCGCGCGCCGGCGCGCGGCGAGTGCCTGCGGCAGCATCCGCGCGGCCAGGTCGATCATCCCGTGGAGATGGCGGGGCGCGGGCGGCGCGTACGGATAGTCGACCGCCTCCGCGATGTCCTCCGCGTGCACCCAGCACTCGAAGGCCCGGTCCAGCATCGCGTCCCGCAGGGGCAGCTCGAAGTCGCCGTACGAGACCGGCTGGGTGCCGGGGCCTGTGCCGGTGAAGGAGACCGTGCGGACCAGGGCGTGGGTCTGTTCGCGCCAGGGGCCGCGGACGGAGCGGGTGGGCGGGAAGTGCGAGGCCTCCCAGAACGCCTCGGTGCGCTCGGCGGGCGTGCGGATGTGGTCCGCCCCGGACTTGTCGTCCTCGTCCTTGCCCAGCGGGTCCTCCAGGCCGAGGGCCACCGCGACCAGGCCGTCCACCGCGAGGAGGTGGGCGATGACCCCGGCGACGGTGGTCCGGCGGGTCGCCTCCCCCTCGCCGCGGAACCAGCGCAGCCGTACGGGCGCGTGCCACTCGGCGTCCCCGAAGTCCTGCAGCAGGGCGTCCAGCCGCGCGGTCTCGGCGTCGTACGAGGCCGCCCACGCCGGTACCGGGATGCGTGGCGGGCGGCGGTCCAGGCAGGCCTCCAGGACGCGGGTGCGCAGGCCCGGGTCGAGGTCGAGGCTCTCGGGGCGCTGGAGCAGGCCGACCGCCTCGCGCAGTCGCCGTGCCTCGTCGGCGCAGGGTCCGCAGCTGCCGAGGTGGTCCTCGACGGCCGCCGTCTCCTCGGCGGAGCAGGCGGCCAGCGCCCACGCGCCCAGCAGCGCCTTCAGCACAGGGTGCTCCAGCCGGAGCGGTTCCGCCGGGGCGAGCGCCTCCAGGGCGGGCAGTGGCAGCCCGGTGTCCTCGACGGAGGCGCGGGGGAGCGGTATGCGGGGCGGGAGCGTGCCGTTGCCGTCCGTGTCCCGGGTCTCCTTGTCCTCGCTCTCCTTGCCCTCCTTGCCCGCTTCACCCCCGCTGTCGTGCTCCTCGAACGGGTCGCCGTCGCTCACGCCGCACCCCCGTATTCGGGCGGTGCCCCTGGCGACGGGGCGTCGTGGGCCGTGGCCAGCAGTTGCAGGCCGAGGCGGAGCCGGCGGCGGGCCTCGTCCTCGGTGACGCCGAGGTCGACGGCGGTCTGGCGGTAGTCGCGGCGCTGGAAGTAGGCCAGCTCCAGGGCGGCGCGCAGCGGGGCGGGCATGGCCTGGACGATGTAGTCGGCGCGGGCGGCGACCGAGGCGTGGCGCACCTTCAGTTCCAGTTCCTCGGTGGAGCCGGGGCCGCCCTCGGCCAGGGCGGCGGTCTCGGTGGCGCGCAGCCGCTGCACGGCGAGGTGGTGGGTCAGAGCGGCGACCCAGGTGCGCAGGGGGCCCTGCCGGGGGTCGTAGGCGTCGGGGTGCTGCCAGACGTGGGCGAAGACGTCACGGGTGATGCGGTCGGCCGCGTGTTCGTCTCCGAGCACGCGGTGGGCGAGGCCGTGCACGAGTGAAGCGAACCGGTCGTAGAGCTCACCGAGGGCGGCCGCCTCACCGCGCGCGAGTCGTTGCTGCATCTTGCGGTCCCAGCGGGGCGGTGCGTCCTTCTTCGCCATGCGGCCCCCTCACCTGTGCCCGTGCCTGTGCCCAGCCTGCGTCCACCGTCACCTCGAATGTAGTCGGCACGTACGACAACGCACGCCCCTTTGTTTCAATGTGCGCCCCTGATCGGCCGGGCGGTGGTATGGCGGCGCGCCTACCCAGACTTCTTCCGACCAAGCCGGATCAAGTTAGACACATCTCTGACTGATGTGGATCGAACAGGACTGGATCCGACAGAAACAAGCCTCTTCCTCTGGGTTTCTGTTTTTGCCCCGGTGTTTCGGGGCACCGCCGCTGGGCAGCCGCGCTGCAAGGAAGCGAAGGGACAGCTTCCGTTTACAGCGAGCGAAAGGCGTGGTGGTGGCCTTCAAAGTGACCGGCGGCGAGCGCGGGGGTTGGGCCGTGCTCCATGTGTCGGGCGAGCTGGACCTGGTGACGTCGCCGGTGCTGCGTCAGCGGGTGCACGACGAGGTGGCCGAGGGCCGCCACAGCCTCGTCCTGGACCTCTCCGAGGTGTACTTCTGCGACTCCAGCGGCGTCGGCGTGCTCATCGCCGCCCGTCGCCTCATCCGTTCCTGCCGGGGCCGCCTGCGCCTGATCCTGCCCGCGCGCGGGGCGGATGGGGGCACCTCCCGCGCGAGCGAAGCCGAGCGTGGGGGAGACTCCCATGTCAACCGCGTCCTGGGCGCGCTCGGCGTCCGGCGCCTGTTCGACGTCTACGGCGACCTCGCGGAGGCCGTGGCCGAGGACGGCCCGGAGCCGCTGTCGGCCTAGGGCAGGCCGAGTGTGTTCTTGGCGTCGGTCACGAAGGTCTTGATCAGCTCCCGGGTGGTGTCCCGGAGGGCGTCGAAGGCTTCGCGGTCCGCTGCCTTGTGCACCTGGTCGATCTCCAGGAGGACCTCCCACGCCCGCTGCACGAGCGACTCGTCCGGCGACAGCATCTGCACCCGGAACAGCGCCTCCTGGGCCACGGACCGCAGCTCGTAGCCCGCCATGCGGTTCTCCGTGACCTCCTCGGGGGAGCCGCCCTCGCGCTCGCGGAACCAGCGGTGCACCAGAGCGCGCCGGTAGTTCACGAGCGCCCCGGCGTACGAGCCGTAGGCGTCCATGCGCTCCTGGCGCAGCTTCTCGTCACGGGTGAACCGCTCGGTGCGCTCCACCGCCCGCAACTGGAACCGGTGGGTCACCCCGGCGCCCAGCAGAGTCCCCAGCACCGCTATGACACTTGCCGCCACTGCCTCCACGCCGGACAGTTGATCACATCATCGCTCTGCCACAACGCTGTCCCGAAATTCCCCCGGTCCTGGCACAGACCTCACCCATCCGCTGCCGAAGCGCCCGCGGCGTCGTACGCTCCCTGTCCGGAAGCATCCCCACACGAGGACGTAAGGCGGCCCGAGAAGACATGGTCAGCAGCGAGTACGAACGCAGGATCGCCGACCGGTTCGCCACCTTCGACCAGGACGGCAACGGTTACATCGACCGCGAGGACTTCGGCGCGGCCGCCAAGGCCCTGCTCGCCGAGTTCGGCACGGCGGCCCGGTCCGACAAGGGCCAGGCGCTGTACGCCGGCGCGGAGGCGTTCTGGCAGGGCATGGCGGGCATCGCGGACCGGGACGGCGACCAGCGCATCACCCGGGACGAGTTCGTCGGCGGCGCGGTCAAGCGCCTGCACGACAACCCCGACCGCTTCGGCGAGATCGCCCGCCCCTTCCTGCACGCCGCCCTGGACATCGTGGACGCCGACGGCGACGGCCTGGCCACGGTCGAGGACACCGCGCGCGTGCTGAGGGTCCTGGGCGTCCGGGAGGACCTCGCCCGCACCCTCGCCGGCGCCCTCGACACCGACGCGGACGGCAGGATCGGCGAGGCGGACATCGTGCCCGCGTTCGCCCGCTACTTCACCGTCCCGGAGTAGCGGTCGCCCCGAGGGGCGGTCACCGGGAGAACCGCTCCCGCAGCTTGTACTTGAGCACCTTCCGGAGCGTCTCGTTGCGCGGAAGGGCGTCCACCAGCTCCAGCTGCTCCGGCAGCTTGTGCACCGACAGCCCTTCCCCGCGCAGATACGACGTCACCGCCTCCAGGGTCAGCGCCCGCGCCCCCGGCGGCTGCTCCACCACCGCGCACACCCGCTCCCCGCGCTCCGCGTCCGGCAGCCCGACCACCGCCACGTCCCCGACGTCCGGATGCGCGGCGAGCAGGTCCTCGATCTCCTTCGCGGACACGTTCTCGCCCTTGCGGATGATCACGTCCTTGAGCCGGCCGGTGAGGACCAGGTGCCCGGAGCCGGTCACCCGGCCCAGGTCGCCGGTGCGCAGGAACCCGTCCTCGTCGAAGGCCTCCGCCGTCTGCGCCGGATCCAGATAGCCCCGGCAGACCGCCTCCCCGCGCAGCCGCACCTCCCCGCCCTCGGCGATCCGTATCTCCATCCCCTCCGGCGGCCGCCCCTCCGTCGTCGCGAGGTTCTCGGCGGTGTCGTCCGGCGACCCCATGGTGATCATCGGCACCTCGGTCATGCCGTACCCGTGCGTGAGCTGCACGCCCATCTCGCGGACGACGGCGTGGTACACCTCGGGCGGCTTCGGCGCCCCGCCGCCGGCGAGCAGCCGCAGGGTGGGGACCACCGGGACGCCCGGCTGCTTGCGCTGTTCGGCGAGGAACATCGAGTAGAACGCCGTCGACCCGCCCGCCACCGTCACCCCGTGCCGGCGGTACCCCTCCAGCGCGTCCGGCATGGCGAACTGTTCGAACATCACCGCCGGGAAGCCGTACAGCAGCAGCATCACCGTGTAGTCGGGGCCGGCGATGTGGGCGTACGGGAAGGCCATCGAGCCGACGTCGTCGCCGGTGAGGTGGAGCGCGTGGGCGAGACAGGAGCCGCCCGCGATGAGGGAGCGGTCGGTGTGCAGGACGCCCTTGGGGTCGGAGGTCGTGCCCGAGGTCCAGTAGATCCAGCGGACCGAGGTGCCGTCGGAGGGCGGCGGGGGCAGTACGCCCGGATCGCCCTCGGGCAGGTCGTCGTACGCCTCGAAGACGCCCTTCGCGCCGAGCCGCACCGCCATCTCTCCGTGGTCGAAGCCGCGCCACACGCCCGGTACGGCGAAGAACTCCGCCCTGGACTCCCGCAGCGCGAAGCCGACCTCGCGGTCCCGGTAGAACGGGATCACGGGGCTCTGCACGGCACCCAGACGGGCCAGCGCGAAGGACAGCACGGCCGTCTCGATCCGGGTGGGCAGCTGCCAGGCGACGACCGTGCCGGGGCGCACGCCCATGCCGTACAGCCCGGCCGCCGTCCGCTCCGCGCGCGCGTGCAGCTCGCCGAAGGTCAGCGTGCGGTCCTCCTGGAGGAGGACGGGCCGGTCGGGGGTGAGGGCGGCCCGGCGGGCCACCAGCTCCCAGAGGGTGCGGGACGCGCTCAGCGCGTGGGCGGTGTCGTTCAAGGCGGTCACGGCGGCCCCCTGTAGCTGACGGACTGTCAGATCTGCGCAGAGCGTAGGGCTCGCCGCCTTGCTGGTCCAGGGGTGCCGCACTAGCCTTCTTGGTACGTCGAATCTGACGGTCCATCAGATTTACGAGTGGGGGTCCCCATGACCGAACTGCCCCGCATCATCAGCGTCGACGACCACGTGATCGAACCCGCGCACCTCTTCTCGACCTGGCTGCCGCGGAAGTACCGCGACCGCGGCCCGCAGCCGCTCACCGCGGGGATCGGCGAGCTCGCCTACGTCGGCGGGAAGTACCAGATCACGATGGATCCCGACGGCCCGCCCACCGACTGGTGGATCTACGAGGACCTGAAGTTCCCGTACAAGCGCAACATCGCCGCCGTCGGCTTCGACCGGGACGAGATGACCCTGGAGGGCATCACCCGGGAGGAGATGCGGCGCGGCTGCTGGGATCCCGAGGCCCGGCTCGCGGACATGGACCTCAACCATGTCGAGGCCTCCCTCTGCTTCCCGTCCTTCCCCCGCTTCTGCGGGCAGACCTTCGCCGAGGCGCACGACAAGGAGGTCGCGCACGCGTGCGTGCGTGCCTACAACGACTGGATGGTCGAGGAGTGGTGCGGCGACAGCGGCGGGCGGCTGATCCCGCTCTGCCTGATCCCCCTGTGGGACATCGACCTCGCCGTCGCGGAGATCCGGCGCAACGCGGCCCGCGGGGTGCGCGCGGTCACCTTCTCCGAGATCCCCACCCACCTGGGGCTGCCGTCCATCCACTCCGGCTACTGGGACCCGTTCTTCGCGGTGTGCGAGGAGACGGGGACGGTCGTCAACATGCACATCGGTTCGTCGTCGCAGATGCCGGCCGCCTCGCCCGACGCGCCCCCCGCCGTCCAGGCCAGCCTCAGCTTCAACAACGCGATGGCCTCGATGATGGACTACCTCTTCAGCGGGGTCCTGGTGAAGTTCCCGGCCCTCAAACTCGCCTACTCCGAGGGCCAGATGGGCTGGATCCCGTACGCCCTGGAGCGCGCCGACGACGTCTGGGAGGAGCACCGGGCCTGGGGCGGGGTCCGCGACCTGATCCCGGAGCCGCCGTCGACGTACTACTACCGGCAGATCTACTGCTGCTTCTTCCGCGACAAGCACGGGGTGGCGTCCCTGGACGTGGTCGGCCGGGACAACGCCACCTTCGAGACCGACTACCCGCACGTCGACTCGACCTTCCCGCACACCAAGGAGGTCGCCCTCGACCACGTCAAGGGCCTCGACGACGAGACGGTCTACAAACTGATGCGGGGCAACGCGATCCGCATGCTGGACCTGGACTTCGACAAGTAATGGACCTGTCGTACACGCCCGAGGAGGAGGAGTTCCGCGCCCGGCTGCGGGACTGGCTCGGCAAGGCGCTGCCCACGCTCCCGCCGAAGCCGTCCCCGGCCGACTGGCCGGGCCGCCGCGCCTACGACCTCGGCTGGCAGCGGATGCTGTACGACGCCGGATACGCGCACGTGCACTGGGACGCCTCCCCGACCGTACGGCTCATCTTCCTGGAGGAGACGGAGAAGGCCGGCGCCCCCTACGTGGGCGCCAACTTCGTCGGACTGCTGCACGCCGGACCGACCATCGCCGCCGAGGGCACGGACGCCCAGCGGGAGCGCTGGCTGGAGCCGATCCTGCGCGGCGAGGAGGTCTGGTGCCAGGGCTTCAGCGAACCGGACGCCGGCTCCGACCTCGCGTCGCTGCGCACGCGCGCGTGGCGCGACGGAGACCACTACGTGGTCAGCGGGTCCAAGATCTGGACCTCCCACGCCGAAGTCGCCGACTGGTGCGAGCTGTTGGTGCGGACCGATCCCACGGCCGCGAAACACCGGGGCATCACCTGGCTGGCGATGCCCATGGACGCCCCGGGGATCACCGTACGGCCGCTGCGGACGCTCGCCGGGTCCGCCGAGTTCGCCGAGGTGTACCTCGACGAGGTGCGGGTGCCGGTCGCCCACCGGGTCGGGGACGAGAACGACGGCTGGCGGGTGACGATGGTGACGCTCTCCTTCGAGCGCGGCACGGCGTTCGTGGGCGAGGTCGTCGCCTGCCGGCGCGTGCTCGGCGAACTGGCCCGGGAGGCCCGAAGGAACGGCCGCTGGGACGATCCGGCGCTACGGCGGCGGCTCGGCCTCCTGGAGGCCGAGTTCCGGGCGCTGTGGCGGCTGACGCAGTGGAACGTGAGCGAGGCCTCGGACGGCGGGGTACCCGGCGTCGGGGGTTCGGTTTTCAAACTGAGGTATTCGCACGTCCGTCAGGAGCTGTACGACACCGCCGCCGACGTCCTCGGCGACGCGGCCCTCGATCTCGACCGGCCCTGGGTGCTCGACCGGCTCTCTTCGCTCTCGTACACCATCGCGGCCGGCACCTCGCAGATCCAGCGGAACATCGTGGCGGAACGGATCCTCGGGCTGCCGAAAGGGCGGTGACCGAGGTGCCGGGCCGGTGAAAGGGGCGGTGGACTTCCCGTGCGTTTCCAATTGACCGAGGACCAGAAGGCGTTGAAGGCGGGCGTGCGAGGGCTGCTCGCCCGGCGCTTCGACCGGGACGCGCTGCGGGCGGCCGTGGAGCGGCCCGGGCTCGACCGGGCGCTGTGGCGGGAGCTGGGCGCGGCCGGGTTCTTCGCGCTGCGGCTGCCGGAGGTGGACGGCGGGGTCGGACTCGGACCGCCCGAGGCGGTGTTGGCCTTCGAGGAGGCCGGCCGGGCGCTGCTGCCGGGGCCGCTGGTCGCCACCCACCTCGCGGCGGGCCGGGTACCCGGCGCGGCCGAGGGGGAGACGGTCGTGGCGGCCGTCGACGGTGGCGGTCTGGTGGAGTGGTCGGCGGAGGCGGACGTGGTCCTCGGAGACGTGTCGGCCGCCGTACCGCTGCGATCGGTGGACCCGTTGACACCCCTGCACCGGACCCGGACCCAGGGGTCCACCGACCCCGTCGCCGTCCTCCTCACCGCCGCCGAGCAGCTCGGTACGGCCACGCGCGCGTGCGAGCTGGCCGTGCAACACGCCCGGACTCGGGAGCAGTTCGGGCAGCCGATCGGCGCCTTCCAGGCCGTCAAGCATCTGTGCGCGGAGCTGCTGGTGCGGGTCGAGGTGGCCCGTGCGGCGGTCTACGCGGCCGCCGTCACCGCCGACCCGGCCGACATCGCGGCCGCCCGGCTGCTCGCCGACGAGGCGGCCGTACGCGGCGCGCGCGACTGTCTCCAGGTGTACGGCGGCATGGGGTTCACCTGGGAGGCGGACGTCCACCTGCTGCTGAAGCGGGCCTGGGTGCGCACCCGGCGTGCGGGAGGCGGCACGGAGAGTGAGGAGCTGCTCGCGGAGGGACTGCTGGCCGGAGCCGGCCGATAGCGGCTCTGCCTGCGGGGACGCTCGGGGCTCGCGGTGGACTGCCGTACGCGTGTCGCGGATTGTGGCATACCGGAATCACGGAGCGTTGATATCGGGTTGTGTCCGATGCGTGACCCGTCACGGCCTGGAGTCGGCAGGGCCCTCCGGTACCTTCTGTGGGATGCGAGTGGTTCCGAGCATGAGCCATGCCGGTGGTGCCCCTGGGGCGGCGCCGAAACCGGCGGTGCACGCCGCTGCTCGCAGGGCGGACGGGCCTCGGGTCCCCGCCTGTTCGACTCCCCGGCGCGGGCGTCGCACAGTATGCCGCACGAGTACTCCTTCGCGCTGGAATATGCCCGAAGCGCTTGTTGAGGTGACTGTACGTCAACCAAGCTGTCTCGTAAGGGATTCACGTTCCGTCACGCTGCCTCTGGCTGTTGTTCTGGCCATGCAGAAAATGGCTACGATCGTGGCCCCCGTCGTCATGGTGCCCACGCGGCTCGCGTGGCTCGCGTGGCGCACGGCCATGTGTCCGCCGGTTCGGATGGTGTGAGCGGTGCAGGTGCTTCAAGTGCAGCTGGAGATCCGGCCCGACCCCGCAGAGGTGGGGCGCGCCCGGAGGTGGGCCCGTTCGCGCCTTGCCGGGTCCGGCATAGGGGACGACGAACCGCTCGCCGAGACGTTGATCCTGCTCGTCTCCGAACTCGTCACCAACGCCGTGGTGCACACCGGCTGTCCGGCCGTGGTGCGGCTGTCCCTGCCGGGCGGCGGACCGGGCGCCGCGGACGGGGTGGCCACCGTCCGGCTGGAGGTGGCGGACACCAGTGACCGCGCCCCCGTGCCCCGATGTGTGGGCGACGACGCCACGGGCGGCCGGGGCCTGGCGCTCGTCGACTGTCTCGCGGACCGCTGGGGCTGGAGCGTGGAGGGCGGCGGCAAGCGCATCTGGTGCGAACTGGACCGCTGTGAGCGGCCCGCCGAGGGCGCGGTGGACCGCGGGAGCGGGACGGATCGCGGGAGTGCGGCGGGGCGCGGGAGCGAGGTCCCGGAGCCCGTGTACGCGAAGCCCCCGGTGTGCTCGAAGCGGCCCGTGTGTCCGGAGCCGGCGTACGAGGG
The DNA here is from genome assembly GCF_044763345.1 of Streptomyces sp. NPDC096132. Classification (NCBI taxonomy): domain Bacteria; kingdom Bacillati; phylum Actinomycetota; class Actinomycetes; order Kitasatosporales; family Streptomycetaceae; genus Streptomyces; species Streptomyces sp. NPDC096132. Next base: position 189,048 of record NZ_JBIWGA010000006.1, on the reverse strand, counting down.
GTTCGCGTTCGAGGTCGTGTGAGGTGCGGCCGGTTGGCGCGTGCGCGGGATGCGACATGTCCGGCGGCGTGTGGCGCAGTGGGCGGCGTGCTCGGGGCGCGGGTGCAGAAAGCGCTGTCGCGCTGTGCCGACGCGGCCTCGGTGCGCCCGGATGTGCTTCCGTGCGCGCCCGTTGCAAATAGGGCGTAAGTAATAAATCCCCGTTCGGGTGTTGACGCGGCGTGTCCGTTTGATCACGCTTGTGGTCAGCGATTCGCCGCGAGGGGACGACGAGGGCATCGGTGACGGGCGCCCTCGCCGAGTGTGGGTCGTGATTCGGCGTCGGATCCCTCAGGGCCGGAGGGGGGCCGACGGGGGTCCCCTCGCTCGAGCGGAATCGAGAGTGGGGGAGACAACGCCGGAGTCGGATGGCGGCGCGCGGTGCCGTGCTCGGGGCGGACAGCGGCGCGCCGCCATCCAACATGTCCGGGGAGTCAGAGAACGGCCACGGGGGCCACCGGAGTTCCCGTGCCGCCGACGAACGGCTCGGGCATCGCCGACAGCAGGAAGGCGTAACGGCCTGCTTCTCCACAGGCTGTGGACAACTCCTCGAGATTCCAGTTCTGGCCCTGCAGCATCCCCATCTCCACGAGGTCCAGCGCGTGCACCGGCAGCCACAGGTCCTCGATCTCCGGCGGGAAGATCTCGAACGTCATGGTGTCGTTGGCGACGGCCGCCACATCGCGCGCGTGGAACCACTCCGGGGTGCGCACCGACAACCCCGGCGAGGGGAAGGCGTACCCGTGCTTGTCGCCGGCCAGGTAGAGCTGGAGCTGCCCGGTCCGTACGAGCACGACGTCACCGGCACGCACCCGCGTACCGGCCAGCTCCTCCGCCGCCTCCAGGTCCTCCGGCGTGACCGCGTGGCCGCCCGCCAGTCGGTCGACGCCACGCGCGCGTGCCACGTCCAGCAGCACGCCCCGCGAGACGACGTGCCGCGCCTTGTCGATCCCGCTGAACTCGGCGCCGCCGTGGGCGGTGACGGTGGCGGCCGGGCGGCCGTTGTAGAGCTTCCCCGAGTGCGAGACGTGCGTCAGGGCGTCCCAGTGCGTGGCCGCCTGCAGGCCCATCGTCACGGCGTCGTCGCTGCACGCCACCGTGCCCGGCCCGAAGATCTCCTGGTTGATCTGCACCATGGTGTGGATCGGGTTGACCCGTCCAGGGATCATCCCGGTCTGCACGCCGTCCTCCCGCAACGGCAGCGCCAGGGGGATCCGGCGGCCCGTGCGGACCTCGGCGGCCGCTCCGCGCACGACCTCGTCGGTGATCAGGTTGAGCGTGCCGATCTCGTCGCCGGGGCCCCAGCGTCCCCAGTTGTTGACGTGCTTGGCGATGTCGTGGAACGCCTGAGGCAGTGACATCGGTACTCCCCGGGGCTTGTCTCCAACTATCTGACGGGTCATAAAATCTAACGGTCCGTCAGAAACCGCGGGAAGGGGCCGGGCGTGGGGAACTTCTTGACCGGCAAGGTCGTCGCCGTCACGGGGGCGGGACGGGGCATCGGACGTGCGGTCGCGCTGGCGGCGGCGGCCGAGGGCGCACGGGTCGTCGTCAACGACTACGGGGTGGGCGTGGACGGCGCGGCGCCCACGAGCGAGGTCGCCGAAGCCGTCGTCAAGGAGATCGAGGCAGCCGGCGGAGAGGCCGTCGCGGTCGCCGACGACATCTCCACCATGGCGGGCGGGCAGCGGGTCGTGGACATCGCCCTGGAGGCGTACGGACGGCTCGACGGGGTCGTCTGCGTGGCCGGGATCCTGCGCGAGCGGATGCTGTTCAACATGTCCGAGGAGGAGTGGGACCCGGTCGTCGCCACCCACCTCAAGGGCACCTTCACGGTCTTCCGGGCGGCCTCGGCGGTGATGCGGAAGCAGCGGTCCGGCACGCTCATCGGCTTCACCAGCGGCAACCACCAGGGGTCGGTGTCGCAGGCCAACTACAGCGCGGCGAAGGGCGGGATCATCTCGCTGGTGCGCAGCGCGGCGCTGGGGCTGCACAAGTACGGGGTGACCGCGAACGCGGTCGCGCCGGTCGCGCGGACGCGGATGTCGGCGGGGGTGCCGATGGAGCTGACGGAGATCGGGGAGCCGGAGGATGTCGCCGCCATGGTGATTTTCCTTTTGTCCGACCGGGCGCGGGGGTTGGGGATAACCGGGCAGGTCTACACGGTCGCCGGTGCGAAGATCGCGGTGTGGGCGCAGCCGCGGGAACTGCGTTCGGCTTACGCGGAGGGGGGTGCGTGGACTCCGTCGCGGATTGCGGAGGTTCTGCCGGGGTCGGTGGGGGTGGATCCGATGCCGATGTTGGAGCGGTTGGAGGAGATGCGGCGAGCCGCGGGGGAGGGGGCGCGGCCCAACGGGTGAGTTGCGGATTTGTCGGCGGGTGCGGGTTGGGTGTGGCTGGTCGCGCCCACGCGGCGGAGCCGCATATCGACAGAGCCCCGCGCCCCTGGGGGTGGGTGCTGTTGCCGCGTCTTGAGGAGCTGAACGTGGATTTCGGGTTCACCGCAGAAGATGACGCGTTCCGTGCCGAAGCGCGTGCCTGGCTCGATGCGCATGTCGGCGTGGAGCGGGATCGCCGGTCCTGGGAGCGCACGCTCGGTGCCGCCGGCTGGATCGGTATCGGCTGGTCCGAGGGCGGGTACGGGAATCGGACCGTCGGTCTCACCCAGCAGGTCGCCTGGGCCGAGGAGTACGCGCGCTCGGGGGCACCGCCCCGCTCCGGGCACATCGGGGAGAACCTGTTCGCGCCCACCCTGCTCGCGCACGGGACGGCCGAGCAGAAGGCCCGCTTCCTGCCGCCCGTCGCCGCCGGGGAGGAACTCTGGTGCCAGGGCTACAGCGAACCGGGTGCCGGGTCCGACCTCGCCGGAGTCCGTACCAGGGCCGAACTCGACGGTGGCGGAGGGGCGTATCGCGTCACCGGCCAGAAGATCTGGACCTCCCTCGCCCATGAGGCCGACTGGTGTTTCGTCCTCGCGCGGACGGATCCGGAGTCGGCGCGGCACCACGGGCTGACCTTCCTTCTCGTCCCCATGGACCAGCCGGGCCGGATCGAGGTGCGGCCCATCCGTCAGCTGACCGGCACCAGCGACTTCAACGAGGTCTTCTTCGACGGGGCACATGCGCGTGCGGAGCACGTCGTCGGTGCCGTGGGAGACGGCTGGCGGGTCGCGATGAGCCTCCTCGGCTTCGAACGCGGGGTGTCGACGCTCGCCCAGCAGATCGGGTTCGCCGAGGAACTGGGGCGCGTGGTCCGTACGGCCGTGGAGACGGGCGCGGCCGACGACCCCGTCGTACGCGACCGGCTGGTGCGGCTGTGGGCCGAGCTGCGGGCCATGCGGTGGAACGCCCTGCGGACGCTGGGCGGCTCGGGCGGGCCGGGGGCGCCCAGTGTGGCCAAGCTGCTGTGGGCGGGCTGGCATCAGCGGCTCGGGGAGCTCGCGGTGCAGGTGCGGGGTGCGGCGGCGAGCGCGGGTCCGTCGGACTGGACGCCCGCGACGCCGTACGAACTGGACGACGCGCAGCACCTGTTCCTGTTCTCCCGGGCCGACACGATCTACGGCGGCTCGGACCAGATCCAGCGCACGATCATCGCCGAGCGCGTGCTCGGCCTGCCCAGACAGCCCAGGTGACAGGGGAGTGGTGGCGTGATGCGAGGCGTGCTGTTCGACGGGAAGCGGGCGGAGGTCGTCGACGATCTCGACGTACGCGATCCGGGGCCCGGCGAGGTGCTCGTGGCGATCTCGGCGGCCGGGCTGTGCCACAGCGATCTGTCGGTGGTGGACGGGACGATCCCCTTCCCGGCGCCGGTGGTGCTGGGGCACGAGGGGGCGGGGGTGGTGGAGGCCGTCGGGGCCGGGGTCTCCCATGTCGTACCGGGGGACCATGTCGCGCTGTCCACGCTCGCCAGCTGCGGGACCTGCGCCGAGTGCGACCGGGGGCGGCCCACGATGTGCCGGCAGGCGATCGGGCGGCCGCAGAAGCCGTTCACGCGCGCGGGGCGGGCGGTGTACCAGTTCGCGTCGAACTCCGCGTTCGCCGAGCGGACGGTGGTGAAGGCCGTCCAGGCGGTGCGGATACCCAAGGACATTCCGCTGCCGTCGGCCGCGCTGATCGGCTGCGGGGTGCTGACCGGGGTGGGCGCGGTGCTCAACCGCGCGCGCGTGGGGTACGGCGAGAGCGTCGTCGTCATCGGGACCGGCGGCATCGGGCTCAACGTCCTCCAGGGCGCGCGGATCGCGGGCGCGCTGCGGATCGTCGCGGTCGACGCGAACCCGGCGAAGGAGGCGGTGGCGCGGCGGTTCGGGGCCACCGACTTCCTGCCGTCGACGGAGGGTGTGCGGGACGTCCTGCCGACGGGGGCCGACCATGTCTTCGAGTGCGTGGGGAGGGTGGAGCTGATCCGGGCGGCCGTCGATCTGCTGGACCGGCACGGTCAGGCGGTGCTGCTGGGGGTGCCGCCGGCGAGCGCGGAGGCGTCCTTCCTGGTCTCCTCCCTCTTCCTGGACAAGTCCATCCTGGGCTGCCGCTACGGCGCCTCCCGTCCCCAGCGGGACATCGCCCTGTACGCCGACCTGTACCGCGAGGGCCGGCTGCTCCTCGACGAACTCATCACCCAGACCTATCCGGTCGAGGACTTCGAGAAGGCGGCGGCGGACGCGGAGGCGGGGCGGGTGGCCCGGGGGGTGCTCACGTTCTAGGCGGCGGGGATCCTTGCGTCAGCTCCGGTCCGGCCGGAGGCGATCCGCCACGACGAGACTCAGCAGCGCCTCCACCACGGAGAAGACGGCGCAGAGCAGGCTCCAGTAGGCGACGGAGGAATCGCCGACCTCGGAGAGCGCGGGGAGCCGGAGCAGCGCGGTGCTCACGGCGAACGCGACGATCCCCCCGGTGACCACGACCCACATCGGCGGTTCGTTGAAGACGGAGACCAGGGCGCCCGCGAGGGACACGAGGACGCAGAGCGCTATGAACAGGGTGAGATTCATACGCATCAGTGTTCCGGCGGACGCACGCCCTCCCATCCGCTCGGGGAACGAACCCCGTCTGCACCTCTGGGTAGAGGCGACGGGGCGGAGGCGAGGGGCAGGGACACCCGTACGGTGCCCGCCGGTTCCAGCGCGAGCCGGCCCTCGTCCGCGGTCACCTGCGCCTTCAGGCGTTCGGCGACCGGGCCGACGACGGCGAGGCGGACGCCGGAGATCGTCAGATGCAGGGTGTCGCGGCGCCGGTGCAGGCGGATCCGGGCGCGGTCCCGGTCGCCGGCGCCGAGGGCGGTCTCGACGATGCCGTACACGGACCGGGTGACGGCCGGGCCCATGCCCGCCGCGGTCTTCGGCAGCCCCCTGAGGACGACCTGCCGGCCCGCCGACCGCAGCGACTCGCAGAGTGCCTCCAGGTCGGTGGCCGTCGGCGGTGGTGCGACGCCCGGCTCCGCCGGCTCGTCCAGGCTGTGCAGCAGTTCGCGCATGGCGGCCAGAGCGGCGCGGGCCTCGGCCGCGACGTCGTCCAGCCGCCCCGCACGGGCGAGTTCCACGAGGTGCGCCGTATGGCGCAGGACGGCGTCGCTCAGCCGCGTGGCCAGCAGGTGCCGTTCGGCCCCGGCGGACTGGACGGCCTGCCAGGCCGAGCCGGCGAGCGCGAAGTCGTCCCGCGCGAGCACGCGCAGCCGGTGCCTGCGGACCATCAGGCCGACGCCCCAGAGAAGGACGAACCCCGCGCACGACAGGATGCTCAACGGCACGACCAGCACCGCGACCATGACCCAGAAAGGTCCCCCGCCCGTCAGTTCTCCGTCGGCGGCCGCCGTGGCGACGAGCGCGCACGTGCTCACCGTCCCCGCCGCGAGCACCCAGGGCCAGGTGCGGGCGGCGCTGTGGCCGTAGGCGCCCAGCGCGTACACGGCGAGGCATTCGGCGATCAGGCCCACGGCGAAGTAGGGGGACAGTCTCGGCGAGACCGGTGCCAGTGCAATGGCCGCCGGCCAGAGCGAGGAGCTTGCCAGGACGCCGGCGAGGGCGGCCCGGGGCGCCCGCCGCCGCCACACCAGGGGCAGCGCGTGCAGGGCGAACAGGGCGGACACGAGGACGAGTCCGGGAATCGCGGCATGCCGGGTCTGCCGGCTCCAGTCCTCGGCCCCGATCAGGAGGAAGAAGACGGGCAGGACCGCCGCGGTGAACGCGAGGGCGGGGTCGACCAGCAACTGCTCCTGCAGGACGTCCCGCCGCCATCCCTCCGGTGCCCGAGGGGTGAGGGTGTCGGGCAGCGCCGCCTCGACCCGCCAGCCGCCGTCGGCCGTCGCACCGGTGCTGAGCTCGCCGCCGACGGCGGCCGCGCGCTGCCGCATCCCCGCGATGCCATGACCCGACCCCAGGCCGCCGGCCGCGTGCGGTGCCCGCGTCCCCGACGGGCCGTTGGTCACCGTCAGCAGCAGCCGCCCCTCGTCGCGCACGACAGCGACCCGCACGGCCGCCCCGGGGGCGTACCGGATCGCGTTGGTGAGCGCCTCGCGCACGATCCCGTGGACGGCTTCTCCCACCGGGCCGGTCAGGTCCGGCGGAAGCTCCGTGGCGATCGGACGGCCCAACCGGCCGAATCCCGCGACCAGTTCCTGGATGCGCCCGGTCATCGACTCGGCCTCGCGCGGTTCCGGCTCCCGCATGAGCCCCACCAGCCGCCGCAGCGACGCCTGTGTCTCGAGGCCGGTCCGCTCCGCGAACTCCAGGGCCTCGGCCGCCGGCTCCGGCCGCGTGCCGCCGAGCCTGCCCGCCGCGTCCACGGTGACCACGACCGACGTCAGGTGGTGCGCGCTCACGTCGTGCAACTCACGGGCGAGGCGGTGCCGTTCGTTCTCCCCGGCGCGCCGTCTGCTCTCCTCGGCGCCCGCCAGCCGACGGGCCGCGGTCAGACGCCTCGCGCGCCACTGGCGCCGCGCCTCGCCCAGACCCGCGCAGAGCACGTACACCAAGGCCGCGACCGCCCACTCCGCGAGAGGTGCGGTGCGCAAGCCCGCCATGGCGAAGGCCAGGAGCCATTCGGCGCCGATGACGGCGGCGACGGCCCGCAGGGTCACGGGAAGGGGGCACCGGACCGCGACCGAGTACAGGGACACCAGGGAGCCCAGCGCGAAGTAGCCGTCCTCCCAGGCGACCAGCCCCACGGCCAGGGCACCGACCGACCCCGCCAGGGAGCGCACGGGCGTCCGCCGTCGCCACCCCAGGGCCGCGGTCTCCACCGCGAGGGCGCATCCGACGGCCACGGTCGCGACCGCTCCGGGCAGGTCACCGTCCCGCCAAGGGCCGTAGGCCCACAACCAGGCGAGCTGGGCAGCCGCCAGCAGCGCCGGGAGCGACCAGTCGCGGATCGTCTCTGTCTCAGGCATGGCTCTGTTCCCGCTCCCCATCCCCGTGAGGGACCCGGGGCAGCAGCATCTTGGCATGTCCACCGGACAGCACGTCAGTTGACGGCGTCGCCGCCCGCCGGGCCGGGATACCCAAGGGCGCCCTCGGCCCCGCCCGTCGGGGTGGCGGCCCCGTGGCCGCCCTCGCCCCGCCCACCGGGCCGGAAAGCCCATGGTGCGCGCTCGGCTCCGACTCCGTCATGTACGCGGCCGCGGGCGCGGGTTACGCGGCCACCGGGTCCCTCGCCGGTGCTCTGCTCCAGGTGGTGGCGCCGTCCACGGCCGTCCTGGCCGGGGTCGGGCTGACCCTGGCGCTCACGGGGGTGGGCTGGTGGGGCGAGGTGCGGCGCACGGCCCGTTCAGCTCAGGGCGCCGACATCGCCGTAGCTCTCGAAGACGCCACCGCCACCGCCACCGCCACCGCCGGTGCCGGTGCCGGTGCCGGTGCGGAAGGTTCGGCGATAGGCGGTCGGGGTGACTCCGAGGGCCGCCTGTAGGTGCTGCCGCATCGACTGGGCGGTGCCGAATCCGGCGTCCCTCGCGACCTGGTCGACGGACAGACCGGTGGACTCCAGCAGGTGCCGGGCCCGTTCGACGCGCTGCTGGGTGAGCCACTGGCCCGGGCTGACGCCGGTCTCCTCGCGGAAGCGGCGGGTGAACGTCCGTACGGACATGGCCTCCTGCGCGGCCATGTCCCGCAGCTGGATCGGCTCGTGCAGGCGGCCGAGCGCCCACGCGCGCGCGGTGGTCGTGCCGGTCTGCTGCGGATCGGGCACGGGCCGCTCGATGTACTGCGCCTGACCGCCGTCGCGGTGCGGCGGTACGACCGTACGGCGGGCGACCTCGTTGGCGACGGCGGTGCCGTGGTCGCGGCGGACCATGTGCAGGCACAGGTCGAGGCCGGCGGCGACGCCGGCGGAGGTGAGGACGTCGCCGTCGTCGATGAAGAGGACGTCCGGGTCGACGTCGATCTTCGGGAAGAGCCGCTGCAAGTGGTCGGCGTCGGCCCAGTGGGTGGTCGCGGGGCGGCCGTCGAGCAGGCCGGCGGCGGCGAGGACGTAGACGCCGGTGCAGATGGAGGCGAGACGGGTGCCGGGGCGGATGTGCGCGAGCGCGGCGGCGAGCTCGTCGGTGAGCACGCCCTCCTCGAAGACCGGGCCGAGTTCGTACGACGCCGGGACGATGACGGTGTCGGCGGTGGCGAGGGCCTCCGGGCCGTGCTCGACCATGATCGCGAAGTCGGCGTCCGTCCGTACCGGCCCGGGCGGCCGGATGGAGCAGGTCACGACCTCGTACAGATGCCGTCGCTCGGCGTCCTTGGGGCGGCCGAAGATGCGGTGCGGGATGCCCAGCTCGAAGGGGAGCAGGCCGTCGAGGGCGAGGACGACGACGCGGTGCGGGCGGAAGTCGCGGCCTTGGCTCATGGCCCGATCCTATCGAATGCTGGCCACCGGGCCAGTGGTCGCGAAGAGTCGGACATCGCACCCTTACTGACGTGACCCAGACAAGCGAGGCTCCCGCAGCCATAGAGGACCAGAAGCCCCCTTCCCGACTCCGTGCGCCCCGCGTCCACCGCGCGTGGTTCGTCGCCGCCGTCACCTTCGTCACGATCATCGGCGCGGCCGCGTTCCGCTCCCTCCCCGGCCTGCTCATCGACCCGCTGAACGAGGACTTCGGCTGGTCGCGCGGCACGATCGGCGCGGCGGTGTCGGTCAACCTGGCCCTGTACGGGCTCACCGCGCCCTTCGCGGCGGCCCTGATGGACCGCTTCGGCATCCGCCGGGTGGTGGCCGTCGCCCTGACGGTGATCTCGCTCGGCTCGGGACTGACGGTGTGGATGACGGCGGCCTGGCAGCTCCTGCTGTGCTGGGGCCTGCTGGTCGGTCTGGGCTCCGGCTCGATGGCGCTGGCCTTCGCGGCGACGGTCACCAACCGCTGGTTCACCGAGCGCCGTGGCCTGGTCAGCGGCATCCTCACCGCGGCCTCCGCCTCCGGCCAGCTGATCTTCCTGCCGCTGCTGTCCTGGATGGTCACCCGCTACGACTGGCGCCCGGCCGCGGTGACGGTCGCGCTCGCCGCCCTCGCCGTGGTCCCCTTCGTGTGGCTGCTGCTGCGGGACCACCCGGCCGACGTGGGGCTCAAGCCGTACGGCGCACGGGAGTTCGTGGAGAAGCCGCCACCCGCGAGGGGGGCCGCGCGCAGGGCGGTCACCGTCCTGTTCTCGGCGATGCGCACGGGGCCGTTCTGGCTGCTCGCCGGCACCTTCGCGATCTGCGGTGCCTCCACGAACGGCCTGGTCCAGACGCACTTCGTGCCGGCGGCCCACGACCACGGCATGCCGATCACGGCGGCGGCCTCGCTGCTGGCGGTCATAGGCGTGTTCGACGTGGTCGGCACGATCGCCTCCGGCTGGTTCACCGACCGCTTCTCGGCGCGCCGGCTGCTGGCGGTCTACTACGCGCTCCGGGGCGTCTCGCTCCTCTTCCTCCCGATGCTGCTGGCTCCCGCCGTCCACCCCCCGATGATCTTCTTCATCGTCTTCTACGGCCTCGACTGGGTCGCCACCGTCCCGCCCACCCTCGCCCTGTGCCGCGAGCACTACGGCGACGACAGCGCGATCGTCTTCGGCTGGGTCCTGGCCTCCCACCAGGTCGGCGCGGCCCTCGTCGCCTTCCTCGGCGGCGTCGCCCGGGACACCTTCGGCTCGTACGACGTGGTCTGGTACGCGTCGGGGGCGCTGTGCGCGGCGGCGGCGCTGATGGCGCTGGTGATCCGGCGCAGGCCGGTGAGCGCGGTGGCGGTGGCGGCCTGAGACACCCGGGTGGCGGGAGCCGCGGCCTCACCGTGACCGCCGTCTCCCGTGATCGCGGCCTCACCGTGACCGCCGTCTCCCGGTGGAGCGGTCAGAGGAACCGGCCCCGGTGGAACAGCAGGGGCGGTTCGTCTCCGTCCGTCGCTCCCAGGGCGTTCACCCGGCCCACGACGACGAGGTGGTCGCCGCCCGTGTGGACCGCGTGGATCGTGCAGTCGATCCAGGCGAGTGTGCCGGCGAGGCGGGGGGAGGCGGAGACGGGGGACGGGGTGTGGTCGACGCCCGCGAACTTGTCGGTGCCGCTCTGTGCGAAGGCGCGGCACAGGGCGGCCTGGCGTGCGCTCAGGACGTTGACGCAGAAGACGCCCGCGCGGGCGATGCGGGGCCAGGTGGTGGAGGCGCGGCCGACCATGAAGGCGACCAGGGGCGGGTCGAGGGAGAGGGAGGAGAAGGACTGGCAGGCGAAGCCGGCGGGGGAGTCGTCGGGGCTGGTGCCGGGTGCCGTGACAACGGTCACGCCGGACGCGAAGTTCCCCAGTACCCGCCGGAACTCGCCCTGGTCCACCGGCGCCCGTTCGTCCTCGCGGACGCAGCGCAGTTCGGGGCGGGGCAGTGGCTCGACCGGTCCTGCCCTCAGGTAACGGACGGCGGCGGCCGCCATCCCCGCGTGTCCCATCATGTCCTCATTGAAGCTGACGGAGTGTCAGATAGGAAGGGGTGGGAGTTCCCGGACGCTGCCGGACGGCCTTGCCGCACGCGCGCGTACGCGTCTGACCGTCACCGGCCCCTGAACTCGGCCGCCCGTCGCTCCGCGAAGCTCGTCACTCCCTCCCTCGCGTCCGCCGTCGTCATGTTGATCTCCTGAGCGGCGGCCTCGGCGGCGAAGGCCGTGCTCCGGTCGGTGTCGAGGGACGCGTTGACGAGCTGCTTGGTGAGGGCCAGGGCGCGGGTGGGACCGGCGGCGAGGCGGGTCGACCACTCGCGGGCCGTCTTGTCCAGGTCGGTGTCCGGGACCACCCGGTTGACCAGGCCCAGGCGTTCGGCGTCCGGCGCGGTGAGCGCGTCCCCGAAGAACATCAGCTCCTTGGCCCGCTGGGGGCCGATCAGCCGGGGGAGGAGATAGGCGCCGCCGCCGTCGGGGACCAGACCGCGGCGGACGAACACCTCGATGAAGCGGGCGGATTCGGCGGCCAGGACCAGGTCGCAGGCGAAGGCGAGGTGCGCGCCGAGGCCGGCCGCCGTGCCGTTCACCGCCGCGATCACCGGCTTCTCGCAGTCCAGGACGGCCGCCATCAGACGCTGGGCGCCGAGGCGGAGGGTGCGGGCCACGTCACCGGCGACGCGTTCGCCGGTCGGCGCCCCGCCCCGCAGATCCGCGCCCGCGCAGAAGCCCCGGCCGGTGCCGGTGAGGACGACCGCCCTGACGTCCGGGTCGGCCGACGCCTCGGCGAAGAGGTCGATCAGGTGGTCGCGCTCGTCGGGGGTGAGGGCGTTGAGGGTCTCGGGACGGTCGAGGGTGAGGTGGGTGACGTGGCGGTCAGTCGTCTTCCTGGTCCAGGGCACGGTCATGCTCCGTTCTGACAGGGTCCAGCCAGTGGCGAGCGGGTGTTCCCTTCATCTCGGCGTCGGGGTTGGCCCCGCGCCGCAGCAGCAGGTCGACGACCTCCGGGTGCGGACCCGTGTCGCCCGAAGCCGCCAGGACCGAGGGCAGGAGCCCGAACCGGTTCTGCGAGTCGGGGTGCACGCCGGCGTCGAGCAGTAGATCAACGACGGCCAGGTGGCCGTAGACCGCCGCCAGGGTCAGCGGCGTCCAGTCGTCGTACTCGCCGATGAGCTGGTCCGGGTCGGCTCCCGCCTCGATGAGGGCGCGGAGCGCGCCGACGTGGTTCTGCCGCACCGCCGCGTAGAGCGCCTTGGCCGTCGGCTGCCGGGCCCTCCACTCCTCGATCGGCTCGTCGCGCCAACCCTTGCCGATGCGTGGGCTTCTGCGGGCTCCCGGGCCCGTCCCGTTCGTCGCGTCCATGGCGTGATCTTCGCCGGTACGGCGATTCCCGCGCACCCCTCACCGGCACACCGCCAACGCGTCCAGCGCCACCGCCCCCTGCCCCCACGGCAGTACCACCAGGGGGTTGATGTCGAGTTCGGCCAGGTCGGCGCCGAGTTCCAGGGACATGCGCTGGACCCGTAGGACCACCTCGACGAGGGCGTCGATGTCGGCCGGGGGGCGGCCCCGGACGCCGTCCAACAGGGGCCGTCCGCGGAGTTCGGCGAGCATGTCGCGGGCCTGGTCCTCGCCGAAGGGCGGGACGCGTACGGCGGCGTCGCGCAGGACCTCCACCAGGACCCCGCCGAGTCCGACCGTGACCGTCGGGCCGAAGAGGTCGTCGTGGGTCATCCCGACCACCATCTCCACGCCCCGCTCGACCATCTGGCACACCAGGACGCCGTCCAGCGAGACGCCCTCGTAGCGGGCGATGTCGGTCAGTTCGCGGTAGGCGTCGCGGACCTGGCTCGCCGAGGTCAGGCCGATCTTCACCAGGCCCAGCTCGGTCTTGTGGGCGATCTGCGCGCCGGACGCCTTCATGACGACCGGGTAGCCGACCAGGCCCGCCGCCCGGACGGCCGCCGCCGCGCTCGTCACCAGCTGCTCGCGCGGGACCCGGATGCCGTACGCCCGCAGCAGCTGCTTCGCCGCGTGCTCGCTCAGCTGCTGGCCGGGGCGCATCAGCATCTGCGCCTTGCGGAAGGACGGGGACGGGGTGCGCGGCGCCTGGTCGAAGGGCGAGCGGTAGTCGCTCACGAAGCGGTGGTGGTCGAGATGGGCGCGCACCGCCGTGATGCAGTTGCCGAGGGTGCGGAAGGTCGCCACCCGGGAGGAGCCCAGCAGCACCTCGCGATAGGCCGGTTCCGTGCCCACCGGCGAGCCCCACACCACGCACACCAGCTTGTCCGTCTGCTCCGCCGCGTCCACCAGGTCCCGCACTAGACGGTCGCTCAGCGGCGGGAAGGGACCCGTGATCGGGCAGATCAGCACGCCCACCTCGGGGTCGTCGAGGATCGCGTCGACGATCTTCCGGCCGCGCCAGTCGCCCACCGGATGGCCGCCGTTGTCGACCGGGTTGGCCACGCTCAGGTACTCGGGGATCCACTGGTGCAGCTCGGCCTGCTTGGCGGCCGACAGGGCGGGCAGGCGCAGGCCCGCCGTCGTCGCCAGGTCGGCCGCGTGGGCGCCGGTGCCGCCCGAGATCGAGTAGATGACGACCCCGTCGGCCCGCGGGGGGCGGGCGCGGGCCAGCAGGGACGCCGTGTCCTGGAGCTCGTCCAGGCCGTCGACGCGGATCACGCCGTACTGCCGCATCGCGGCGTCCACCACCTCGTCCGCGCCGGTCAGCTTGCCGGTGTGGGAGGCTGCGGTGCGGGCGCCGGTCTCGGTGCGGCCCACCTTCACGGCGACCACCGGGACCCCGCGCCGGGCCGCCCGGTCGGCGGCCAGGAGGAAGGCGCGGCCGTCCTTCAGGCCCTCCAGGTAACAGGCGATGGCGCCGACCTCGGGGCGCTCGGCGAAGTAGGACAGGAAGTCGGCGGTCTCCAGGTCGGCCTCGTTGCCGGTCGGCGCCCAGTGGGAGAGCCGGATGCCCAGCTCCTGGAGGGCGAAGACCGGGCGGCCCTGGTGACCGGACTGGGTGATCAGCGCGATCGACGGGCCGGTGAGATCCTCGCGGAACCGCTCGAAGGCGTTGAGGTTGGTGTTGGGGCCGAGCAGACGTAGGCCCGAGCGTTCCACGGCCGCCGCGAGTCGGGCCTGTGCCGCGGCGCCCTCCTCGCCCGTCTCCGCGAAACCGGAGGCGAAGACGACCGCGAACCTCACCTTCGCCTCGGCCAGCTGCTCGATGACGGGCAGCGGATCGGCGACCAGGAGCACGGCCAGGTCGACCTGCTCCGGCAGGTCGGCGACCGACGCGGCGCAGGGGATGCCGAAGACGGACTCGCGGGTGGGGTGCACGGGGTGCAGCCGTGCCCCCACCCGCTCGGCCCAGTCCACCAGTTGCCGGGTGACACCGGTGTTCGGGCGTCCCTCGGCGTCCGAGGCGCCGACGACCGCCACCGACTCGGGCCGGAAGAACCGGTCCAGATCGGGGACGGCCGAATACAACGGCCGGCCGCTGACGTCCAGGTCGTCGACGTCGGCCGGCCGGCCGTGGACGGCGGGTCCGGGCTGCTCGCCGCAGGCGATGACCCGGGCCCGGCGGGAGTCGGTGGTGAGGGTGCCGTGGGTTGATCCAAGCATCGGTCCGCCCGCTCCTGTGTGACTGCCAAGTAACTGACGCACAGTCAGATTACATACCTGACGGGATGTCAGGAATGGGCGTGCAGAGAGAAAGGAGCGGACCTTTCGGCGGCCCGGCACCGAACGGCGGCCACGGCCGGTACCGCTCCCACGGCGCTCACGGCGGCTACAGCGCGGCCAGTACCTCCTTCGCCACCCGCTCGCCCGAGCGGACGGCACCGTCCATGAAGCCCATCCAGTAGGTCGAGGTCTCGGTCCCGGCCCAGTGGATGCCGCCCACGGGCTTGCGCAGGGCCGGGCCGTACTGGGTCAGGACACCGGGCGCGGCGATGGAGACGGGGCCGCCGCGCGTGTAGGCCTCGTTGTTCCAGCGTTGCAGGACGAAGGAGGTGGGGGAGGCCGCTTTCTCGCCGAAGTACGTCACGTAGTCCTTCAGGACGGCCGCCCTGACCTCCGCCTCGCTCGCCGCGTCGTAGGCCCGGGCCTCGTCGGCCTCGATGAAGCCCATCAGCGCGCCGTACGAGGCGTCGGGCGGGGAGTTGTCGAAGGTGGAGCTGACCACACCGGTGTCGCTGACCACCTGGCCGTTGAGGCCGTCGGCGCGCCAGAAGGGGGTGTCGTAGATCGCGATCGCCTTGGCGACCGAGGCCATCGGCAGGCGCTGGGTGAGCTGGTCGCGGCCGGCCGGGAGCAGCGGGTCGTACACGATGCGCGAGGCCAGCGGTGGGGGCGCGGCGACGACGACCTTCTTGGCGGTGACGGTGATGCCGTCGGCCGTGACGACGTACTTGCTGCCGGACTGGGTGATCGTGCGCACCGGGGCGCTCAGCACGACCCGGTCGCCGAGGGTGGTGGCGAGCTTGATCGGCACCTGCTGGGAGCCGCCGACGAAGCGCAGTTCCTGGGCGCCGTTCGCGGTCTCGGTGAGGCGCTCCAGGGTGCCGACGGTGGACTCGTTGCCGGCGGCGGCGATGTAGAAGAGGACGAACAGCAGGGAGAGCTCACGGGGTTCGGCCGAGAAGATCGAGGTGCAGGCCACGTCCAGGAGGAACTTGGCCGACGGGATGACGGCGTTGGCGCGCAGATACGTCTCGAAGGTCTGCCGGTCCCATTCCTCCGCCTTCGCGGCGGTCCAGGGCGCGTCGACCGGGATCGTCTTGGCCATGTCGTCCAGCGCGGCCTGCACGATCGCGGCGTTGGCGAGTCCGGCGGCGTCGACCGGCGGGACCGAGCCGAGGAGGCCGTCGGTGGCGTACGGGGTCTTCTTGCCGTCCTTGTAGAGGAGGTTCTTGCCGGTGTTGTAGGTGGCGAAGGTCGCCACGCCGAGGGAGTCGGCGAGGGCCTTGATGCGGTCCTGGGTGGGGCCGATGAACTCGCCGCCGCCCTCGGTCACCCCGCCATTGGCGAGGGGCAGGTTGAGGACCCGGCCGCCGACGCGGTTGCGGGCCTCCAGGACGGCGACCGTCCTGCCCGCCGCCACCAGGTCGCGGGCCGCGGTGAGACCGGCGAGGCCGGCGCCGACGATCGCGACGTCCACCTCCCGGGTGGCCGCGGCGGACGCCGGGCCGGCGGCGGTCGCGGTGAGGGCGGTCGCGCCGGCGGCCACGGCGGCCGTGCGGCCGAGCAGGGAACGGCGGGAGAGGCCGTCGCCGGAGCGGCGGGGGAGGTGTCTTTCACTTGCCACGTGCGTCCTCCGTAGAGAGGGGGCGGAGCCGGAAAGGTGAACAGGGCTCACATTCTGGCTCCGCGCGAGGGCGCGCGACAACGCTCTCGCCACATCTGGCACATGTGTAACTGGCAGCGGAATGAAGGAAGTTACCGGGAGTAGCCGAAGCAGTCGGCAGTGACCGCGGCGGTCGCGATCAACGGA
The DNA here is from genome assembly GCF_044763345.1 of Streptomyces sp. NPDC096132. NCBI lineage: Bacteria > Bacillati > Actinomycetota > Actinomycetes > Kitasatosporales > Streptomycetaceae > Streptomyces > Streptomyces sp. NPDC096132. The sequence goes on along the minus strand of NZ_JBIWGA010000006.1, from coordinate 172,641 downwards.
GCCGGCGGCGTACGGCCTTCGCGATGTGTTCCGCGTCGATCGACAGTTCGCGGAGGGTGCCGCTGATCGGGGTGGTGAACCCGGTGAAGTAGAGGCCGGGGGCGTTCTTCGGGCTGCGCGGGCCGTGGGCGAGGGGGCGGCCGCGTTCGTCGAGGACGTCGAGGTGGCCGACCAGGCCCTCCAGGGCGCGGACATAGCCGGTGGCGGCGACCACGGCCTCCGGGGAGATCCGGGTGCCGTCGGCGAGGACGACCTTGCCGCCGTCCTCGAAGCCCTCGACGGCGGCCACGACCTCCACCCGGCCCTTGCGGACCGCGTCGATCAGCCCGACGTCCTGCACCGGGATCGCCCCCTCCTTCACCCGGGTGTAGAGACCGGTGGTGGGGCGCGGCAGCCCGTGCGCCGACAGGTCCGGCACGCTGAGCCTCGCCATCGGGCGCGCCAGCCGGTCGACGAGCCCGACGGGCAGCCGTCGTACGAGGATCGCGGTGTACTGGGCGGCCCAGCCGGCGGTGGAGCGGCGGACGATGTGCGGGGCCGTGCGCACGGACAGCCGGACCCGGGACGCACCGCTCTCCACCAGGTCGACGGCGATCTCGGCGCCGGTGTTGCCGACGCCGACGACGAGGACGTCACGGCCGGCGTACGGCTTGCCGCTGCGGTAGCGGGAGGCGTGCGCGAGGTCGCCCGTGAACGTGTCGCGGCCGGGCCAGTCCGGCAGGTGCGGGGTGTGGTTGTAGCCGGTGGCGACGACGACGGCAGAGCCGGTCATCTCGCGGCCGCCGGTGGCGTGCAGCAGCCAGCCGGTGCCGTCGGGGGTGCGCTCGATCCGGGAGACCTCGACTCCGGTGACGATCTCCAGTTCGTGGACCTCGGCGTACTTCTCCAGGTACCGCACCACGTTGTCGCGGGCCACCCAGCGGCCGAAGCGGCGGGGGATCTTCAGTCCCGGCAGGGCGGAGAGGCGGCGGGTGGTGTGCAGATGCAGCCGGTCGTAGTGGCGCCGCCAGGACGCACCGACCCCGTCGGCCTTCTCCACGACGACGGCACGTATCCCCTGGGCGCGCAGGGCGTACGCGGTGGCGAGTCCGCCGGGGCCGCCGCCGATGACGTAGACGGGGCGGTCGGCGGGGTTCGCGGTGGTGATCGCCGAGGTCGCGGGGGTGGGGGCGGTCGGTGCGGAGTCTTCCATGGGCGCGAGCGTAATCACGCAGGCGATTGATGGGTCTCGGTCAAGACCGGAATTGGTTGCGGATCGATCACGCTTGGGGGAGTTGTGGGTAGGACCGGTGACGTAGACCACTCCGATGGTGAAAAAGGTGCGACGCCTGGTCCAGGTGCGCTTGGGCCAGGCGTCGCGGGCGGACGGCGTCTGTAGCTATGACGGGAAACGGACGCCGCCGCGATCAGGGGTCCCCCGGCGCGTCCGGCCGGGGGGACGTGTCACTTCCTATTGTTCTTGTAGCCGGTCACCTTCGCGATCCACTTGATGAAGTCGCCCGGGTCGGTGTTGGCGCCGTGGCCCTCGTCCCAGTAGTAGAGGTGGTTCACGTCGTCGCCGAGGGTGTGCGCGGCGGCGGCGATGTTGGCGGAGACCGTGTGCGCGGTGTCGGAGTCGTTGGTCCCCAGGCGGATCCACCAGTGCTTGGTGCGGGCCCGGTTGGGCTTCTCGGCGAGGAAGTACATCGGGTTCATCAGCCGCAGGACCTCGGGGAGGTCGCTGTCGAGGCGCTTGGAGGTGACCCCGGTGGTGTCGTTCTTCAGGCTGTACGCCGTGAAGTGGCGGGTCTCGGTGGTGCCCTTGCCGAAGAGGTTGTTCTCGCCCGCCGACAGGTCGAAGGCGTCGAAGGCCGGGGCGGTCTTCTTACGGGCGCCGACGTGGGTGAGGAAGTCGGACCAGGAGAAGGTCGCCTTGCCGTTCTTCCAGGTGATGAAGGTGTTCGAGGCGAGGTAGGTCTCGCGGTCGGAGTCCGAGAGATCGGTCAGGTACTTGGTGGCCGAAGGCTGCAGGTACTGCTCGACCAGGTACTCGTCGTAGTTGCGGGCGGTCAGCCTGGTGCCGTCGAGACCCTTGAGCTTCAGACCGGCCTGGTACTCGGCGAACTGCGACTGCAACTCCTTCGACACGCTCTGGTCGACCTTCGAGCCGGAGCTGGTGGCGTTGGAGCCCCAGTTCCACTCGTAGGCGCCGTCCGCGTGGTCGAGGTCGGTGATCGGGCACCAGGCGCCGGTCGCGAAGATCGCGTCGGAGGCGTCGGCCGCGCCGAGTTCCTCGAGGAGCTTGTCGTAGAGGGGGCTGTCGCCGGACGCGCCGAGCAGGGCGGACAGGGCGCCGCCGGCGCTGGTGCCGGCGGAGACGATCCGGTCGGTGTTGCCGGGGATGCGGCCCTTGTTGGACCTGATGTACCGCACGGCCGCCTTGAGGTCGACGATCGCCGCGGGGGCGACTCCGTAGTACTCGCCGTCGGAGTTCTTGAGCGTACGGCCGCGGGCGCCGGGCTCGATGACGACGTAACCGGCGGCCAGGGCCAGGAGCTGGTTGGAGGAGGTGGCACCGCCGTTGGCGTTGGTGTTCTCGTTGGCGTTGGGGGCGGCCGAGGCGCCGGCGTCGGCAGCGCCGGAGGGTGCGGCCCCGCCGGGCATACCGCCGCCGGACCCGCCGGCGCCGACACCGGTGGCATCCGCCACCGAGGCCGGCATGTACCCGCCGATGGAGTTCGCGAGCAGGATCGGCGCGTCGCTCGCGTCGACCGCCGTACCGTCGATCTCGACCGGGGCGCTGACGACGAGGGACTGGTAGGTGGCGTCCACCGGGTTGGCGACGTAGGTGATCGCCTTCCAGAAGTGGTACTTCACGGTGTGCTCGTCGCCGTCGGTGTCCGTGACGGTCGTCGTCAGTTCGGTGTAGGCGTCGGGGTCGAAGGCCAGGGAGTCCGAGGACGGGGAGGACGAGGACGACGCCGAGTCCGACGCGTTCGCGGTCAGGGCGATGCCGCCCACCGCGGCCACGCCGGCGGTGGCACCGATGCCCATGACGACCGACCTGCGCTTGATTGCCCTGTGCTTCACGCTTCGACTCCCTCGAGTTCTGTGCTTGCGGATGTGAACGTACCGAGAGTGCGGACAAGATTGCCAACAATCCGGGGCTATTCATGGAGGACCCACAGCTTCATGGGAGGCGTACAGGTTTCTCTCATCGGAAATACACGGGGTTCCCGGATCCCGGGATCTGACGTACCGTCAGATCTATGGATGCGATCTGGCTCGACGGTGCCCAGTGGCTGGCGGTGCTGCGGATCGGGCTCGGGCTGTGGTGGCTGGAGAGCTGGCGGCACAAGGAGAAGAAGAGCTGGTTCGAGGGCTCCGGCATCGCCTGGGCGGCGGACGTGGCGGCCAAGCACCGCTGGAACGCCGTACGCTCCGGCTTCGACGTCGTCGTGAAACCGCGGCCGCGCGTGATGGCGTACGTCGTCGTCTACGCGGAACTGGCCCTGGGCCTGGGGCTGATCGCGGGCTTCCTGACCCCGGTCGCGCTGGCCGGAGGTCTGCTCCTCAACCTGATCTACCTGGTCCTCATGATCCACGACTGGGCCGAGCAGGGACAGAACGGCATGATGGCGCTGATCTCGGTGGTCGGGCTGGGCGGGATGGCGTGGCAGACCTGGTCGGTGGACAGCGCGCTGGGGCTGTTCCTGTGAGCGCGCGGTACGACCTCCCCGAGGTCGACACCTTCACCCGCACCTACTGGGACGCCGCCGCCGAGGGCCGGCTGCTCGTCCGGCGCTGCGGGGCTTGTGGGCGAGCCCACCACTACCCGCGCGAGTTCTGCCCAAACTGCTGGAGCGAGGACGTGACCTGGGAGGACGCGAGCGGCCGGGCGACCCTGTACACCTGGTCCGTCGTGCACAGGAACGACCTGCCGCCCTTCGGCTCGCGGACCCCGTACGTCGCCGCGGTCGTCGACCTCGCGGAGGGGCCGCGGATGTCGACGGAAGTGGTGGACGTGGAGGCGGGGGCGCTCGACCGGTTGTCGGCCGGGATGGCGCTCCAGGTGGACTTCCGGGAAGGCGTGCCGGTGTTCCGGAGGGCGTGAGGGGGCTCAGGCTCTGCGGGCGAGCAACTGCACCTCGCGGAACTGCCGGAGGTCGGTGGGCTCGGGCTCGCGGACCAGGCGGGCCACCTCGACCAGCCCCGACGCGCGGAGGATCCCGGAGAAGTGGTCCGGCGACCACCGGTAGGCCGTCGCCACCTTGTGGTCGTAGGGCTGGGCGGGGAGGGAAGGATCCTCGCCGGCCGGGAAGCCGACCAGCAGATGGCCGCCGGGTGCCAGGATCCGGTGGAACTCCGCCACGACGGCGGGGAGTTCGTGCGGCGGGGTGTGGATGACGGAGGCGCGGGCGAGTACGCCGGCCAGCTCGCCGTCGGCGAGGTCCAGTGCGCCCATCGAGCCCACCTCGAACCGCAGGGCCGGATACGCCTCGTGGGCCAGCGCGATCATCGCGGGGGAGGCGTCGACACCGAAGGCCTTCAGCCCCAACTCGCTGAGATGCGCGGTGATATGACCGGGCCCGCACCCCAGATCGGCGACCGGCCCGCCGCCGCCCGCCCGGACGAGCTCGGCGAACGCGCCCAGCATCCCGCGCTCCAGCGGTCTGCCGCGCAGGGTGTCGCGGAACTGCTCCGCGTAGGCGGGGGCGATGGCGTCGTAGGCCTCGCGGGTGGCTCGCAGGGAATCGGAGTCGACCATGCGCGTGACGGTAGCCCGAAGGCGAAGAGTCCGTGAGCCCGAAGGCGAAGAGTCCGTGGCCGTCTCGCTCGGTCAGGTAACTGTAAAGAACCTTGACAGTTAAATGGTCTAGTCCAAACATGGTCGCTGTTCTCCCCGCCAGCCCTTCCACCCTGGGAGCGTCAGTGAGACGACCTGGTTCCTTTCGTGCGCTGTTGTCCTGTCTGAGCGTGACCGCGCTGTCCGCCGGGCTCGTCGGGCTCGGGGGAGGGAGCGCGCTCGCCGCACCGCACGCGCTCCCCGCCTCCGGCTTCGCGAAGCCCCTGCCGGCTCATGTGGCGGCGCCGTACTTCGAGGCATGGACCGGCGAGAGCCCGGCCGCGCTCGCCGCCGCCTCGGGCAACAAGTACCTCACGCTGGCCTTCCTGCAGACGGCCACGGCCGGCTCGTGCGACACGTACTGGAACGGCGAGACCGACCAGCCGATCTCCCGGAAGACCTTCGGCGAGGACATCGCCACGATCCAGGCCCGCGGCGGCAACGTCATCCCGTCCTTCGGCGGCTGGACCGCGGACACCACCGGCACCGAACTGGCAGACAGCTGCACCAGCGTCGACGCGATCGCCGACGTGTACAAGAGCCTCGTCACCACCTACGGCATCACCCGCATCGACCTCGACGTCGAGGGCGACTCCATCGACAACGCGGCCGGCATCGACCGCCGCAACAAGGCCATCGCCAAGGTGCAGCGCTGGGCCGAACGCACCGGCCGCAGCGTGCAGTTCTCCTACACCCTGCCGACCTCCACGAAGGGGCTCGAGGCCAACGGCCTGGCCGTGCTGCAGAACGCCCGCGACAACGGCGCGCGCGTGGACGTCGTGAACCTCATGACGTTCGACTATTACGACGGCGCCACCCACGACATGGCCGCCGACACCGAGACGGCCGCCGAGGGGCTGTACGGCCAACTGGCCGCGCTCTACCCGAAGAAGAGCCCCAAGAAGCTGTGGAACATGATCGGCGTCATCGAGATGCCCGGCATCGACGACTACGGCCCCGAGGAGACCTTCACCACGCAGAACGCCGTCACGGTGGAGAAGTGGGCCGAGGCCAAGGGGGTCAACACGCTCTCCTTCTGGGCGCTCCAGCGCGACAACGGCGGCTGCGTGGGCACCGGGGGCTCCGACTCCTGCTCCGGCGTCGCCCAGGACACCTGGTACTTCAGCCACGTGTTCGAGCGGTTCGCACGACACTGACGGTCTTTCCCGGTCCGTGCTCCGAGGGGGCGGAGTGCGGACCGGACCGGAGGCGTTCAGGTGTTCAATGGCCGGATGACCGATGTTCTCGACGGCTACGGCCTCGCCCTGCGGCCCTGGGACCCCGCCTCCGCCACCGATGTGGACGCCTGGCTGCGCGGGCACCTCGATCCCGAGTTCCGGCGCTGGAACACACCGATCAGGACGATCACCGACACCGCCACCGCCCGGGCCTCGATCCAGGCCAAGGCCGCGGACGTGGACGCCGGGCGCGCCATGACGTTCTGTGTCACCGACGCCGACGACGGGACGGTCCTCGGACAGGTCTCCGTCAACGCGATCGACCGGATCCTGAGCAACGGCATCGTCGGCTACTGGGTGCTGCCCGAGGCGCGCGGCCGGCAGGTCGCCACCCGCTGTCTGCTGCTCGCCGCCCGCTGGGCGTTCGACGAGGTCGGACTGCACCGCCTCGAACTGGGCCACGCCCTCGGCCACGAGGTCTCCTGCCGGGTCGCCGAGCGATGCGGGTTCCTCTACGAGGGGACCCTGCGCGGCGCGATGTGGGAGGCGGAGCGCCGGGACGCCTTCCGGGACGTCCACCGCCACGGCCGCCTGGCGACCGACCCGGAGCCGAAGGCGCCGTAAATCGAGGGCGGTGCAGGCGGCGGCTGCGCGACCATGCGGGGCATGCATCCAGACGACTGGCACCTCACCCACGACCTCGACGCGTTCCTCGACCGCGCCGGAGACTTCCTCGCCTCCCGGCCGGCGATGCACACCGTGCTGCTCACGGTGACGGAGAACCTCCGGAGCAGGGGGGTGCACACCTACGGTGAGGAGGCCCCCGTCTTCGGCACGCTGGAGCCCGACGGTGCGGACGGCGAGGTCGCCGCGGTGTTCCTCCGTACGCCGCCGTACTGGATCTCTCTCACCCCCCTCACCGAGGTACAGGCCGACGCCCTCGCCGCCCGGCTGGCGTCCGCCGGACACCGTCTCCCCGGTGTCTCCGCCGAGCGCGGCACGGCCGACGCCTTCGTGGCCGCCTGGAAGCGTCGCACCGGCGCCGAGGCCGGCCTCTGGAAGGCGCAACGCCTCTATCGCCTGGAGGAGTTGACGGTCCCCGAGCCCGTGCCCGACGGCGCCCCGCGGATCGCCGGCGCCACCGACCGCGCCCACCTCATGAAGTGGTGCGAGGAGTTCGCCGAGAGCATCGGCGAGCGCAACCTCCAGGACAGCGGCGCCCTCGCCGACGCCCGCATCGCCCGCGGCGGGGCCACCTTCTGGGAGACCCCCGACGGCACCCCCGTCTCCCTGGCCGCCGTCACCCCGGAGGTGGCCGGCCAGGTGCGGGTCACCACCGTCTACACCCCGGCGGAGCTGCGCGGCCGGGGCTACGCCGGAGCGGTGACCGCCGAGGTCAGCCGCGCCGTCCTCGCCTCCGGCACCCGCGAGATCCTCCTCTTCACCGACCTGGCGAACCCGACCAGCAACGGCCTCTACCAACGCATCGGCTACCGGCCGGTGGCCGACTTCGCGGTGTACGAGTTCGAGGACTGACCTCATGGGGGCAGCAGCCGCTCCCTCTCCTCAGGGGTGAGCGGTACGGACGGCGGCCCCGGATCGGTCAGCCTGGCGTAGAGACCGCGGCATGCCCGGTCCTCGTCGGGGAACCGCTCCAGGACGGTGCGTACGCCGCGCTGCCGTACGCCCACGACCCAGTCACCCGCGTCCTTCTCCAGATAGAGGCGGTCCTCCGGCCGGGGTGTGCCAGGTGGAGCGGGGCAGTCGGCGATCTCGTACAGCCCTGCGGGGACGCCGGCCGCGCGCAGCGCCTCGCACAGTTCCTGCCGATCCATGCCCCGGCCCCTCCTCCGTCTCATGTCAGTTGGCGCGCTCCAGATTGCCGCTGGTGAGCAGGGAGCTGACGGTGGCGCCGGTCTTCACATGCGTGCAGTACGTCGCCTTCGGCGCCACCGAGGTGACGTACTGCACCCCCTGGCCCGGCTGCTCGAAGGCGGGTGCGGTCGGGCCGGCGCAGACCAGCGTCGGCTTCTTCACCCGGTACAGGTGGTAGTTGTACGGGAAGCGCGGGTCCTGGGTGTCGAGGCCGGACGGCGGAATGGACCGCTCCGCGTACTTGGCGCCGGCCGGCGCGAGGAACTTGCCGAACTCGTTGCCGAAGCGGTCGAGCAGCTGGCCGACCGGGAGCACCACCTCGGTCGCGATGGGCACGCCCTGGGTGTTGTGGGCGAAGCCGTCGTCCGGGATCGACGAGTACTTCCAGTCGCCCTGCCCGTGATCCGCGATCGGGTCCCACCACTTGTTGAGGAACTCCACGGGCGTCAGCGTGCCGAACCGGTTGTAGCCCTCGAGAGTGCGACCGATGAGGCCGGACTCGGGCAACTGGGCCGGGCCGAAGCGCCAGTCGTTGCAGTAGTACGGCGTGTGCGCGTACGGGTAGGGCGACGGCACCAGCCCCAGGCAGGACGCCTGTCTGCCCTCCGGCGCCGGGGCTCCGTACTCCTGCCGTGGTTTGTCCTTGCCGTCCGCCCGTCCGATGGGCAGCGGCGCCGTCCTGGGCTCCTGCGCCACCGACCGGTCGGCGGCCGTGGCGGGCGAGGGTGCGCCGAGCAGCACGGAGCCCGCGAGCCCGGCCGTCGCGACCAGGGCCGCACTCCAACGACGGAATGTCACTGATACCTCCGCACGATTCGTCCGAAGGCTGGGAAAGCCAACGGAAAGTCATGAATCATCACAGAGGGTCATCAGCCGGACGGCAATCGGACAGGGCCGAACGGCGCAGCCGCGCCATGACGGCTAGAGCAGGTGGTCGGCCTTCCCTGCCTTGATCTCGAGGATCAGCGCGCGGAGGGCTTCGCGGGTGTCGGTGAGGGGGGTGTCCTCCTGGCCGGCGACGGCGATGTAGGCGTTGCCGGTGGGGTCGGTGCCTATGCGGAAGCAGTTGGCGCCCTCGGCGCAGTAGGGGGCTTCCCAAGTGATCTCGTTCATCGTGTAACTCCTCAGAAGTCGCCGGCGATGCGGTGCATGAAGTCACGGGAGTCGGCGGGCGACAGTGACGCGGCTTCCATCCAGTCGAGGTGGGCGCGGTACTTGTCGAGCTGGGACTGGCCGTGCAGGAACTCCGGTCCGTGTGCCGAGTCGAGCTCCACGGTGTCGAGTTGGGGCACGGGACCCTCGGCGTAGATCACGGCCTGTCCGGCTCCGGGGAAGGCCCCGGCCCGGAAGGGGATGACGCGTACGTCGATGTTGTCCTGCTCGGACAGTTCGCAGAGCTGGTCGAGCTGGGCACGCATGACCTTGGCCCCGCCGAACTCGACGCGCAGCGCGGCCTCGTGGACGTAGCCGTCGTACCCGATGGGGTTCTCGCGGTGCAGCACCTGCTGGCGCTGCAACCGGAGGGCCACACGCAGTTCCACCTCGTCACGGGACAGGGGAGGGAGCGCGGCCGAGAAGAGGGTGCGGGCGTAGCCGTCGGTCTGGAGCAAGCCGGGCACATGCATGGCCAGGCCGGCCCGCACTCTTCTGGCGTGCCATTCCAGCTCCGCGATGTCCATGAGGCCGGCGGGGAGCTGCCCCCGGTACGCGTCCCACCAGCCGCGCTTGTTGTCGGCCGCCATGTCGGCCAGTGCGTCGACGTACGCCTGGTCCTGGCAGTCGTAGTTGCAGGCGAGGGTCCGCAGCCGTTCCGGTGAGATGACCCGGACGCCCGACTCGATGTTGGAGATCTTCGTCCGGTCGATGCCCAGCAGTCCTGCCGCGTAGTCCGTGCTCACCTGTGCTGCGAGGCGCATCTTCCGCAGTTCGGCGCCCAGACGCTTCTGGCGCTCGCTGGGGGTTGCCCTGGGCGGCATCTGTCACTTCCTCCAATGGTCGCGGCGCCAGTCTGCCGCGTCGGGCTGCGCCCGGTCCACCACGGAAGTGGTAATTCTGTCGATCTGGTGGCAACGTGCCACTCTCATCCTCTACGGTTTGTAACCGAGCGACCACAAGGTCGTATCGGAGCCATCCGGAAGCGCATCACACGTGCCGCCCGCCTTCTCCTCCCTGGGAGGGGTGCGCTCGTGTCCAGGGAGACAGGCCACCGGGTGGAACCCCCCCATCAGACAAGGGAGTTGCCGTGCACGCCGTCACCACGTCCTGCCCTTCGCCGACCGTCGCACCCGCCGACGCCCCCTTCACCCCGGCCCTCCCGGAGAACCTCCTCTACAGCTTCACGCTCCCGGCGGCGCCCCGAAGTCCCGGTGTCGCCCGTGCCGCGACCCGCGCGATCCTCAAGGCGCACGGTCTGCCCGAGGTGACCGACGCGGTCGTCCAGGTGGTCAGCGAACTGACCGCCTGCGCCTGCCGCCTGTCCGCCACCAACGAGGTGTACGTCTCGCTGCGCCACCGCAACGACGCCCTGCGCGTCACGGTCTACGACGGCCACCCCCGCCACACCCACGCCCGCCTCGGCGCCATCTGCGTCCTGTCCCGCCGGGTGTCCTTGCGCGTCCTGGACGAGGTCGTGCGAGCCTGCCACGGCGACTGGGGCATCGGCGGGGACCGGGAACCGGGCGGGGGCACCCGGATGTGGGCGGTGCTGCCGCGGGCGGGGGCGGCCGGATATCTCAGGAACGAGCGCACATATGAGTGACAGCGCCGGAAACCGGAACCGGTCTCTCTGCGATCCCCGTGGGTTCACGGCGTGACCGAGCCCTACGTGATCGAGCTGGAGCCGGAAGTGCGGGACTGGCTGGGGCAGCTGTCCGCGCAGCATTACCGTCAGGTGGAGGAGAAAGCCGAGCTTCTCGCTCAGGCTCCCACGACCCTCGGCGAGCCACACTCTCGTAACCTGGGAGAAGGAGTGCGGGAGCTGCGGTTCGTCCTGGGCGGATGCGCTACGCGGGTGACCTACTGGCTGGCACCCCGTAGGAGGATCGTGCTGCTCACCCTGTTCCGGAAGACCCGGATGCGGGAGGACATCGAGGTCAAGCGCGCCAGGTTGGCCAAAGAGCGGTGCGAGGCCGAGCATGGCCCAGCACATGACGAATTCACGCGTGAGTTCCGGGAGGACCTGTGAGCCACACCCGTTGGAAGCCGACCCGGGAGCGGAGTGCCGCCGGGGGCGGTTCCGAACCGCCCGCGGTCATCGCGGAGCGGGAGCAGATTCGGCTGGCGTACGCGTTGGGACAGCTGGTGTACGACCGTCGGACGGAGCTCGGGATGACCCAGGACGCTCTCGGGCGGCGGCTGGGGATGACCGAGGACCAGGTGGAGACGGTGGAGGTCGGCGGGATGCTTCCCCTCACTGCGGATCTGCTCGTCCGGCTGGCGGCCGCGCTCCAGGTCACCGTGGACCTCCACGTCGTCTCCGACGGGCCCAACACCCTGGTGTTCGAGGAACGCGCGGCCTGATCACCGGGTTTCACGGCCACAGCAGGTGCCGTGACCAGCCGTCCCCTTCCCCGCTCCTCCGGTACGCGAGACGTACATGCCGTCGCCTCTCGTCGCCCTGGAAGAACTCCACCTCCTCCGGCGTGAGCCGGTACAGCGTCCAGGTCGGGGACGGCGCGGTCGGGTTCCGTTGGGCCTCCTCCCAGGCCGCCTGCGAGGTTCTCGCCAGTTCCACCGCCGAGGTCAGGACCTCGCTCTGGCGGCCCGTCAACGCGGCGGCCAGGGCGCCCGTCGAGCGGGCGTGCAGGTCCGCCTGCGCCTCCTCGGAGGGGGCGGAGGTGACCGGGCCCCGGACGCGGACCTGGCGGCCCAGCACGGGCCAGTAGAAGGTGAGCGCCGCGTACGGGCGGGCGGTGAGGTGGCGGCCCTTGCGGCTGGTGGCGTGGGTCGCGAAGGACCAGCCGGTCGCGTCGGCACCGTGCAGCATCACGATCCGGGCGTCCGGGAGGCCCTCCTCGTCGGCGGTGGCCAGGGTCATGGTGTGCGGCTCGCGCTCACCCGCCGCGACCGCCTCGGCAAACCAGGACGTGAAGAGGGGAACGGGGTCGCTGGGGGCCTTCTCCGTGTCGAAGGCCGGCAGTTCGGTCACCGTCGGGTCCCACACCCGCAGCGACCTCAGCAGTTCATGAAGATCCGTAGCCATGCCCCGAGTATCCGGGCCCGGTCGTCAGTGGCGGGTGAACTGGACCTTCGTCGGCTGTACGGCGTCGGGCTTCACCGAGATCCCGTCGACCGTCAGCTGCTCGCCATAGATGTCGGTGAGCCGGATCGCGCCGCCGCAGCCGCTGCCCTGCTCGGAGAGGAAGTAGTTGTACTCGGTGCGCGCCAGCTGGACCCAGGAGCCGCCCGCACGGACCTCCAGGCGGGCCAGGGGGTTGCGGTGGCCGATGGCCTGGATGCCGCACCAGTACTGGCTGGAGCCGGTCTTGTAGCGGATGGAGATCGTGTCGGAGGTGGCGGGGCTCAGGAGGTTCCAGGTGATCTGGATCCGGCCGGCGGAGAGCGGGGCGAGCTTCGCGAAGGCCTGCTGGCTGAGGTCGAGTTGGCCGGCCTGGCAGGGCGCCGGGCACTCGTTGGTGATCCGGACGGTGATGGACTTGCCGCCCGCGTGGACGGCCACGTACGCGCCGCACGCCTTGGACGTCTCGTAGTCGGCGGTGTTCATCGCCGCTGTCATCACGTCGGAGGTGGGGCCGTAGGAGCAGGCGCCGTCGCCGTTGCCGACGTCGTAGGAGGTGGCGACTCCGGTGTAGGTGGTGCCGGGGCGGATCCGGCCCGCCAGGGAGCCGGTCGCGGATGATTTTCCGGACGTGGACGTGGATGTGCGGGTGGCCGAGGCGCGTGCCGAGGCCGACGGGGTCTTCTTCGCGCCGGCCGTCGCACTGGCCGTGGTGCTCGGGGACGCCGTGGAGGGCTGCGGAGAGGCGGAGGTCGGTGCCGCCGGCGGCGACGCGCTCACCTCGGCGCCCGCCACCGGGCTGACCGCGTCCTTCCCGTCGTCGGACCCGCCGCCGGGGCGGAAGGCGACGACCAGGGTCACGACGAGCGCGACGGCCGCCACGGCCGACAGGGCGACCAGGGGCACGCGGGCCGGGCGGCGCTCGGGGCGCGGTCGGCGGTGCGAAGAGGATGCCACGGGTGAATCCTTACGCGGTTCGGGTGAGCACGTCCGGAAAAACTTCCGACTCGTCAGTCGCCGCCGTATCCCGGAAAGGTTGCCGCCGGATCCGGAAAGGCTGCCGGGCCGCTCACTTCACCGTCTCGTACTGGCCCAGGAACCGGGCCCGGCCGTCCTCCACCCGGTACAGGAAGAGCCCGGGGGTGGCGGCCATCTGGAGGGTCGTGCTGTTGAACGACAGTTCCTTGCAGACACCTTGGTAGGTGAGCGTACGCAGGCGCTGCGTCACCCCGCCCCGCTCCACCCCGTCCGGGCCGATCAGGCGCAGCCCCTCCGTGGCCAGGCCGAGCGCGTCGTAGGCCTCGGCGGCGTACGGAGGGACCTCGTCGACGCCGTAGCGCTTGCGGTACGCCGCCGCGAAGGCCTTCGCCGCCTTCGGCGCCGGGGAAGCCGAAGGGTCCACGTAGGTGGTGCCGAACACCCAGCCCTCGGCGGCCTCCCCTGCCTCCTCCAGGAACGCCGGACCCAGCACCGGCTCCATGGCCGCGCACGAGCCGGTGAACCCCGCCTCGCGTGCGGCGCGGGCGCACAGCGCGGCCCGGTGGGCGGACGTTCCGGTGTAGACGAGGGCCTGGGCCTTGGCGGCGATCGCCGCCTCCACGGCCGGGCGGAAGTCCTCACTGCCGGCGGCGACGGTGTGGAGGGTGGTGGTGCCCCTGGAGGGCGGGTACTCGTTCATCGACCTGGCGCTCTTCCAACTGGTCTGTCCCGCCGCCTGGTCGTCGACTGCGGCGGTCCTGCGGGCGGGTTCGACCTGGGTGAGGTACCAGCCGACCGGTGTCGTCAGGTAGACGTCGTTGGGCCTGAGCTGGAAGACCGCCGTTTTCGAGGTGTTGGACAGTCGCTCGTCCCCGGCGGAGACGATCAGCGCGGGCAGCAGTGCCTTCTGGTAGGTCGCCTGGGCGGCGACGGCCGTCTCGTTCGTCGTGGGACCGATCACCGCGTACACCGAGTCGTCCGCGGCGAAGGCGTCGGCGGTCTTGACGGCCTGCGCGGGCTTCCCGCCGTCGTCCCTGACCTTGAGCACCAGGTCGAACTCCCGGTCCGCACGGGCGTTGTGCTGCTCCACGGCGAGCCGCGCCGCCCGCTCCTGCGCCCGCCCGAGGCTCTTCGTGCCGCCGCTGAGATCGGCGTGCAGCCCGATCGTGTACCGGGGCAGCGGACCCGTCCCGCCGCCCGTCCCTCCGCCGGGTCCCCCGCCCGAGCGCGCCACCCAGGCCGCCACGCCGCCCCCGGCGCCGAGCACCCCCACGACCGCCCCGAGCGCCATGAAGCGACGCCGCGACGGCCGGGCCTCCACCCGGGTCTCGTCGAGTTCCGCCGTCTCGAGCACCGGCACCGACAACTCCAGCACCCGCGCGGCCCGTTCGGCGATCAGCCCCGGCAGGGGAGCGGGCAGCCAACCACCACCGCTCGACGACCCCGGCCCACCGCCGCTCCCCGCACCGACCCCTCCACCGGTTGACGAACCCGGCTCGCCTTCGGCTGCCGTACCCGGCCGCCCGCCCTCGCCCGCCGCACGTGCCGCGCTCCCCGCAGCCCAACCGGAGTCCAGAGCGACCCGTACCTCCTCCGCAGTCGGCCGGGCCCCGGGGGCCTTGGTGAGGCAGGCCGTCAGCAGGGGCAGCAGTGGGGCCGGTACGCCGGTGAGGTCGGGGGTCTCGCGCACTGTGCGGTAGATGACGGCGGCCGGGGTGCCGGTGCCGAAGGGGCGGCGGGCGGTCGAGGCGAAGGCGAGGACGCAGGCCAGGGAGAAGACGTCGCTCGGCGGGCCGACCCGTTCCGCCCGGCCCGCCTGGGCCTGTTCGGGGGAGAGATAGCCCGGGGAGCCGATCACCACGTCGCTCGCGGTGAGCGCGGTCGCGTCCGCCGAGCGCGCGATGCCGAAGTCGATGAGCCGCGGTCCGTCCAGGGCGAGGAGGACGTTGCCGGGCTTGACGTCCCGGTGCACCAGTCCGGCCGTGTGCACCTCCGCCAGCGCCTCGGCCAGCCGGGCGCCGAGCACCCGTACGCTCTCCGGCGGGAGCGGTCCGTACCGCGCGACCGCGTCGGCGAGCGAGGGCCCGGGGACGTACGCCGTGGCCAGCCAGGGCTCGCGGGCCTCCGGGTCGGCGGCGGTCACCGGCACCAGCCAGCGTCCGCCCGGCCGCGCGGCGACCCGCTCGCCCAGCCGGCCCACCGCTTCCGCCTCGCGCCGGAACCGCACCCGGAAGGCCGGGTCGGCGGCGTACTCGGCGCGGATCACCTTGAGCGCGACCAGCGCCCCGCCCGGCGTACGGGCCAGATAGACCACGCCCATGCCGCCCGCGCCCAGCCGGCCCAGCAGCCGGTGGCCGCCGACGGCCTGTGGGTCCCCGGGACGCAGGGCGGTGACGGGCACGGCGGGGCGGTCCTACGCGTCCGACCAGTTCGGTACGGGTGCCGTACCGAGGAAGCGGAACCTGCCGCCGTCGACCAGGTATCCGAAGATCGGCCCGTTCGAGGGGCTGAAGGCCCCGGTCTCGGGATCGAACGCGTACTTCTTCGCCAATCCCTGATAGCCGGCCCGGCGCAGCGAGTTGGTCAGCTGGGCGCGCGTCGGCCGCTTCGCCGCCTTGCGCAGGACGTCGGCGATCAGGTTGACCGCGTCGTACGCCTCCACCGCGAAGAAGCCGGGCGCGGAGCCGAACCGTTTGCGGTGGGCGGCGGTGAAGTCGGCGGCCTCGGGCAGGGCCACCGGGTCCACACAGGTGCTGGTGATCAGCCAGCCCTCGGCGGCCTCGCCCGCCGCGTCGAGGAAGTCCTGGGTCAGGACGGCTCCCGGGGTGTACCTGGGTCCGTCGAAGCCGGCCGCGGCCAGCTCGCGTGCGAAGGCCGCCGCGCCCGCCGCGGGTCCGCCGTAGACGAAGGCGTCGGCGCCCGCCGCCAGCATGTCGGCCACGACGGGCCGGAAGGCCGTGGTTCCGGCCGGGACGACCCGCGGATAGGGCACCCGGCCCTGCCCCCGCAGCAGCAGGTTGACGGAGCCGACGGTCTCCCAGGCGTAGTCGCCGCCGCCGCGGTCCATGAGCAGGCCGGGCCGCCGGGAGGGGCCGGTGGCGGCGAACCCGGAGGCGTATTCCTCGCTCACCGCCTCGCCGCCGGCCGTCAGGAACACGGCGATGGATCCGGTGGCCTCCACGTCGGCGGGGCGGGCGTGCAGGAAGGAACGGTTCTCGCCGGCGGTCAGGATGGTGGATCCGGCGGACACGGAGATCAACGGGAGCAGCGCCCCGTCGTAGACGCTGAGGACGGCGCGGGCGGGTCCGTCGGACGTCGGTCCGAGGACGGCGAGGACGTTCTTGTCGGCGACGAAGGCGCGGGCGACGGCGCCCGCCCGGGTCGCGTCGCCCCCGTCGTCGGCCGTCTTCAGGGTGAGCGTGAACGGCTTGTCCTTACGGGCGTTGAACTGCTCGACCGCGAGCCGCGCCCCCCGCTCCTGCGCCCGCCCGAGGGCCTTGCCCGGTCCGCTGAGATCCGCCTGGACGCCGATGATCCAGTCCCGGGCCTCGGCGGGGCCGGACGTCTCGTGGTCGTCGTCCCCGCGCAGTGCGGCCCAGGCCGCGAGGCCACCGCCCGCCGCGAGTACGGCACCTGCGCCCGCCGCGAGGAGGAACCGCCGCCGGCTGGGTGCGGGCGGCTCCGACCCCGCCGTTCCCGTGTCCGTCGCCGATCCCGCCACCACCGTCGGCTCGATGTCCGGCAGCGCGAGCATCGTCGCCGAACGCTCCGCGATGACCCGTACGACGTCCTCCGGCAGCCATCCCGCCGGATCTCCCGGGGTGTCCTCGACGATCAGCTCGCGCAGCGCGGCGGCCGTGGGACGCTCGGCCGGGTCCTTGGCCAGGCACGGCCGCAGCAGCGTCAGCAGTCGCTCGTCGAGGCCCTCCAGGTCGGGCTCGTCGTGCACCGTGCGGTAGAGCAGGGCGTCGACCGCGCCGGTGCCGAAGGGCGGGCGGCCGGTCGCCGCGTACGCCAGCAGACAGCCCAGCGAGAAGACGTCGCTGGGCGGGCCGAGTGCGTCGGCGCGGGCCTCGGCCTGCTCGGGCGAGAGGAACCCGGGGGTGCCGACGACCATGTCGGCGGAGGTGATCGCCGTGTCGTCGGCGGCCCGCGCGATCCCGAAGTCGATGAGCCGGGGGCCGTCCACGGCGAGCAGCACATTGCCGGGCTTGACGTCCCGGTGGACCAGTCCGGCCGCGTGCACCTCGGCCAGTGCCCCGGCGAGCATCGCGGCCAGCACCCGCACACTGCGGGCGGGCAGCGGCCCGCACTCGGCGACGGCCTCGGCGAGCGAGGGCCCGGGGACGAAGGCGGTGGCCAGCCAGGGTGCGGCGGCGTCCGGGTCGGCGCCGGTGACGGGCACCGCCCAGGGGCTGCTGACCCGGCGCGCGGCCTCGACCTCGCGCCGGAAGCGGGCCCGGAACTGGGGGTCCTCGGCGTACTCCGCCTGGATCACCTTGATCGCGGCCAGCGCGCCCTCGTCCGTACGGCCGAGGTAGACCACGCCCATGCCGCCGGCGCCGAGCCGGCCGAGCAGCCGGTACCCGGCGAGGGAGGAGGGGTCGGAGGGCAGCAGCGGGCCGTTCATCCGGCCACCTCCAGAGCGTTCTCCAGGCGCAGCAGCATGTTGCTCTGGGTCTCGGCCACCGCCTGGGTCAGTTCCACGTAGTCGTGCCCCTTGGAGCCCCGGCAGGTGGTGGCGACGGTGACCTGGCCGATACGGCCCTGGGTCCAGGTGTAGGTGTACGGGCCGCCCAGGGTGTCGCTCTGGTACTGGCCGGACTCGAAGAGCGAGTCCTCGGCGTACTGGTTGCCGTTCGTGCCGAACGGTGCGCCGAGGGACTTGAGACCGGTGATGCGTTCTCCGGCGCGCAGCACCTGGTCCGGGCAGCGCAGTGCCTCTTCCAGCGTCGACGCCTGCTCCCAGTCGGCGCTGTCCGTGTCCTTGTGGACGGTGACGGTCACCGCGACTCGGACCGGGCCGTTGCCGTCGGCGGCGGGGAGTTCGCTGTAGCGGGTGACGCTGGCGAGCACGTCGTCGGGGACGGGCTCACGCTGCCAGACGCAGTCGCCGTCGAGGACCGGCCAGGTGCCGGGATCGCTGTCCGGGGCGGACAGGACGTAACCGGCTCCCCACAGCTCCGGACCCGCGGCGACCTTCTTGGCCAGGCTCACCGCGTCCGCGCGGTTCTTCGGGGCGCGGGCCGGGTCGGGGGTGAAGTCGAGCGCGGTGGGCGCGGGGCTGGGCGCGTCCGAGGCGGCGCCGTCCGCGTCGGCGGTCCGCTCCGGCTTCACCGTGCCCGTCGCACTCGGTGTCCCGGTGGCCTCCCCGCCGCCGGACCCACCTCCGCCGGAACACGCGCCGACCAGCAGTAATCCGCTCACCGTGAGGGGCAATAAGCCCCGTAAGAACCCTCTGTCCACGCTTTTGCCCCCCGGCAATCCGCGCTGTCCCGGCCCTCTCCCAGACCTCACTGAGGCACGACGAGAGTACGGCAGAGTTCAGTTCCGTCCCAGCACTACCGTTCCGGAAGAACAGAACCATCCGCCGGTGCCGGAGGCCACCCCCAGGCGGGGCAACTCGCCGTCGGATGCCCGCACTTGACGGTCCCCGGCCTCGCCCCGCAGCTGCCGTACCGCTTCCACCAGCAGGAACAGACCGCGCATGCCGGGGTGTTGGGCGGACAGCCCGCCCCCGTCGGTGTTCACCGGCAGCTCCCCGCCGACCAGCAGTCGCCCCTTCTCCACGAAGGCCCCGCCCTCGCCCTTCGCGCAGAAGCCCAGGTCCTCCAGGGTCACCAGCGTCATGTAGGTGAAGGCGTCGTAGATCTCGGCGAAGTCCATCTCCCGCGGCCGCACCCCCGCCCGCTCGAAGGCCAGCCGCCCGCTGACCGCCGCCGGGGAGACCGTGAAGTCCTCCCACTCCGACAGGCTCGCGTGGGACACGTGCTCCCCGGTGCCGAGGATCCACACCGGTGCCGTACGGCAGTCCCGTACGTACTCCTCGGCCGCCAGCAGGACCGCCGCGCCCCCGTCGGAGCGGATGCAGCAGTGCAGCTTGGTGAACGGGTCGGCGATCATCGGGCCGGACAGGACGTCGTCCACGGTCACCGGATCGCGGAACATGGCGTCGGGATTGAGCGCCGCGTTCGCCCGCGCCTGCACCGCGACCTCCGCCAACTGCTCGATCGTCGTGCCGTATTCGAGCATGTGGCGGCGGGCGGCCATCGCGTACTTGGCGATCAGGGTGTGGCCGTAGGGCACCTCGAACTGGAGCGGGCCGTGCGCGCCGAAGGCGAAGGTGCCGGTGCGGCGGCCCGCCCGGATGTCGGCGCGGGCCGTGGAGCCGTAGACCAGGAGGACGGCGTTCGCGTGCCCTGCGGCGATCGCGTCGGCCGCGTGCGCCGCCATGACCTCCCAGGTCGAGCCGCCGACGGAGGTGGAGTCGACCCAGGTGGGGCGCAGGCCCAGATAGTCGGCGACCTCGACGGGGGCGAGGGTGCCGAGCCCCGCGGACGCGAAACCGTCCACCCGCGACCGGTCGAGCCCCGCGTCCGCGAGCGCCCGGCGGGCCGCCTGGGCGTGCAGGGCGTACGGGGTCGCCTCGTCCACCCGTCCGCAGTCGGAGAGCGCTGCGCCCACCACCGCCACCTTCCGGCTTCCCGCGGCCATGAGGGGCCACCTCCCTCTGTGTGTGTCCCGGCCCTCTGTGTGTCCGTTCCTCTGTGCATCTCGTTCCCGGACTCCTAATATGACGGACCGTCAGATCCGGAGGGAAGTGCCATGGACCCCAGCTTCACCGCCGAACAGGACGAGATCCGCCGCACGCTGCGGGAACTGCTCCACAAACGCTGCGGCCCCGAGGAACTCCGGGCCGCCCTCGCCACCCCCGCCGGACACGACCCCGCCCTGTGGGCCGCCCTCGCCGAACAGCTCGGCCTGCCCGGCCTCGCCCTCCCGGAGGCCTTCGGCGGGGTCGGCTGCCCGCCCACCGACCTCGCCCTCGCCGCCGAGGAGACCGGCCGGGCCCTCGCCCCCACCCCGCTGCTCGCCACCTCCGTCCTCGCCGCGCCCCTGATCCTGGCCCTCGGCACCGACGCCCAGTGCGCCGGGCTGCTCCCCCGGATCACCGACGGCACCCTGACCGCCGCCCTCGCCGTCCCCGCGCCCGCCCTCGGCACCGCCCTCGCCCTGACCGGGCCGGGCGGCGGCGACTGGTCCGGCGGGGGGCGCGCGGGAGGGGTGCAGGCCCGGCGGGCCGACGGCGGCTGGCGGCTGTACGGGGAGGCCGCGCAGGTGCTCGACGGGCACAGCGCCGGGCTGCTGGTCGTCGCCGCGCACACCGGCGGCTTCGTACGGTCCCGGACCCTGCTGTTCCTGGTGGCGGGGGACGCCGCCGGGGTCGTACGGACACGGCAGACCGCGCTCGACGCCACCCGGCCGCAGGCTCGTGTCCAACTGCGGGACGTGGAAGCCGAGTTGCTGGGCGGCGAGGAGGCGGACATCCGGCCGGCCCTCGCCCGCGCCGGGGACTTCGCCGCCGCCTTCCTCGCCTGCGAGGCCGTCGGGGCCGCCGACCGGGCGCTGGAGCGGACGGTCGAGTACCTGAGGCAGCGGGAGCAGTTCGGGCGGGCGATCGGGTCCTTCCAGGCGGTGCAGCACCGGCTGGCCGACGTGTACGTACAGGTCCAGGCCGCCCGGTCCGCCGCGTACTACGCCGCCTGGGCCACGGGCCGGGCGCAGACGGCCGGCTCCACGGAGGCCACGGGCCGCCGGGCGGAGCGGGCCGGCGGGGCCTCGCTCCCGGCCGGACGGGGTGAAGCCGCAGGCGGGCTCGCGCTCCCGGCCGGACGGGGGGAAGGTGTCGCCGGGCGCGCGCTCCCGGCCGGACAGGGGGAAGGCGTCGGCGGGCTCGCGCTCGCCCAGGCGCTGGAGGCGTTGCGCCTTGCCGCCGCCGAGGGTGTCCAGCTGCATGGCGGCATCGGATTCACCTGGGAGCACGAGGCGCACCTGTACTTCAAGCGGGCCGCCGGTGACGAACTGCTGTTCGGGCCCGTGCACCGGCTGCGCGCGCACGCGGCCGACGGGGCCGGGCTGTTCGAGCGGACGGAGGTGACGGTGTGATCGGTGTCCGGGTGGTGCAGAAGGTGTCCTCGACACGGGGCTTCGCCAAGGTCGCCCCGCATGTCATCCCCGCCCTCGACCGGGCCGTCCACCGGCTCACCCGGGGAAAGGTGCTGCTCAGCGCCCAGATGCTGCCGGGGGTGATCCTCACCTCGACCGGTGCGCGCAGCGGGCAGCCGCGCCGCACGCCCCTCGCCTGCATGCCGGAGTCGGGGGGACGCGGCTGGATCCTCGTCGGCTCCAACTTCGGCCGCACCGGCCACCCGGCCTGGACCGCCAACCTCCTCGCCCATCCCGACGCCGAGATCAGCTGGAAGGGCACGGACGTCGCCGTCACGGCCCTGCTGCTGGCGGGGGAGGAGCGGGCGGCGGTCTGGCAGGAGCTGCTGGCGTTCTGGCCGCCGTACGCGACGTACCAGGCGCGGGTGGAGCGGGAGATCAGGGTGTTCCGGCTCGTGCCCCGGTGAGCCCCGAGGGCTCGCCGTATCTCGACGTGTCAGCGGGCCTCAGATGGCGTGCTGGAGCAGCAGGAACGTCCCGATGCCCAGCATCGCCGCGCCCGAGGTGCGGGTCACCGCACGGGCCGCCGCCGGGCGGGCGCTCAGCAGTCTGCGGGCCAGGACGCCGACGGCCAGATAGACGGCGGCGCAGCAGGCCATGTGCAGCAGTCCGAGGGTGGCCGTCTGGGCGGCGACCGGCAGCCGGCCGTCGCCGGTGGTGAGGAACTGCGGCAGGACGGAGAGGTACAGCAGCAGCCCCTTGGGGTTCAGGCCGCTGATCGTGGCGCCACGCAGGAAGACCCGGCCGTCGACCGCCGGCTCCCCCTCCACCGGCATCCCGGGCCGGCGCAGCACCCCCCACCCCAGCCACACCAGATACGCCGCCCCCGCCACCGTCAGCCCGGTGAGCAGGGCGGGTGAGCCCGCGACCAGGACCGCCAGGCCGGCCACCGCCAGCGCGGTGTGCAGCGCGTACCCGCTCACCAGCCCGCCCACCGCGGTGCCCACCGAGCGGCCGCGCAGCCCGGCGGAGATCACGTACGCCCAGTCGGCGCCCGGTACGCAGACCAGCAGCAGGTCCACGGCGAGGAAAGAAATCAGCGTTCCGGAGTCCATGAAGGGGACATTAGGCGCGATGTGCCCGAAAGTGTTCCCGTTCTTTTCCTGAAACGCGGGGTTATGGGGGAGGATTTTCCTCATGGACGACGTGGACCGGAAGATTCTTGCCGAGCTGCAGCAGGACGGGCGGCTGACCGTGACCGAGCTGGCCGCGCGGGTGCGGCTGAGCGTCTCGCCCTGTCATCGGCGGCTGCGGGAGCTGGAGCGGTCCGGGGCGATCAGCGGCTACCGGGCGGTGGTGGAGCCCACGGCCGTCGGGCTGACCTTCGAGGCGCTGGTCTTCGTCTCGATGCGGCAGGAGGACCGGGACACGGTCGCCGAGTTCGAGCGGGCGGTGGGCGAGGTGGAACACGTACTGGACGCCCAGCGGCTCTTCGGGGAGCCGGACTATCTGCTGCGGGTGGCCACCGCCGACCTCGCAGCCTTCCAGCGGCTGTACGACGAGCGCCTCGCCACCCTCCCGGGGGTGCAGCGGCTGACCTCGACGCTGGTGATGAAGCACGTGGTGAAGGATCGGCCGCTGCCCGCATAGCGCGGCAGGCGGTGGCTCACATGAGTGAACCACCGCCTGCCAGACAGGACTTGACCGTGGAGAAAAGGTGCGCGCGGGCTACTTCGTCGGCTTCTTGCCGGTGATGCCCAGATGCACCAACAGCGCCAGATTCGGCTTGAGTTCAGCCTGCTTGACGCCCCACGACTGAAAGCCCTTCTGGTGCGAGGCGACGGCCGCGAGCATCGCGACGAGCGAACCGGCGACCGCGGCCGGGTTCACGTCCTTGTCGACCCGGCCCTTGGACTGCAACTCGGCGACGGCGTCCGACAGGGAGTTGTTCACCGAGTTGAGGATCTTCATGCGGAGTTTGTAGAAGCGCTTGTCGCCCTCGGCCGCGCCGAGGTCGACGACGCGGAGGATCGCGTCGTTCTTCTTCCAGAACTCCAGGAACCCGTCGACGAGTTCCTGCGCCGTCTGCCAGCCGGCCCTGCCGACCCAGGAGCGGCCCTCGAGCAGCTCGGTCAACCCGGCGCCCTCGGCGGCCATTTGCTCGGCGATCTCCAGGACGGCGCCCTCGACGTCCGGGAAGTACTGGTAGAAGGTCGCGGGCGAAGTGCCCGCCTTCCGGGCCACGTCGATGACCTTGACGTCCCGGTACGGAGAGGAGCTGAGCATCTCGCTGAGGCAGTCGAGCAGCTTCTGCCGCGTCGCCTGCCCGCGCCGACCGGCCACGCGGCCGTCGACGGTACGCACTTGTCCTGTCATGCCGTCAGCTTACCGAGGGGTGATCGGAGCGCGATTCGGCCGACTGCAAATGGGGTGCGAGGAGGTCACGGGAAGGGTGTGCTGGTCTGCGCGTTGCGTGAACCGCCGTTAGTTTGGCTGCATGGCCGAAAACAGGGCATCGGTGAACACAGAGGGTGGCGCCCCGGGTGCCCCCGAGGGCGTCCCGTGCTGGGTGGACGCGCAGCTTCCCGACGTGGACGCGGGCAGGCGGTTCTACGGCGAGCTCTTCGGCTGGACCTTCGAGCAGGCGTACGGCGCCTCCGTGTGGGCCCGGCTGGACGGACGGCCCGTCGCCGCGCTCGCCCACAAGACGGACGGCCGGATGCCCACCGTCTGGACGGTGTACTTCTCCACCCCCGACGCCGAGGCCACCGCCCGGCGGATCCGGTCGGCCGGCGGACAGGTCGTCATGCCCCCGTTCCCGGTCGACGGCCTGGGCACCGCCGCCCTCGCCGCCGACCCCGAGGGCGCCGTCTTCGGCCTCTGGCAGCCGGGCAGCCACCCCGGCTTCGGTGTCCGGCACATCCCCGGCGCCTTCGCCTGGGCGCAGCTGTACGCCCGCGACACCGAGACCGCCAACACCTTCTACGGCCACCTCTTCCACGAGGCCCTCTTCGGCCCCGGCGCCGAACCCGACTTCGGCCGGGTGCCCGTCACCGACGTCTTCCCGGAGGTGATGCCGCCGCACTTCCTGGTCCACTTCGGGGTCGAGGACTGCGAGGCGGCGATCGGCGCGGTGACCCGGCTCGGCGGCCGGGTCCAGGCGGGCCCGTTCTCCGCCTCGTACGGCACGGTGGCCGTCGTCACGGACAATCAGGGTGCGTCGTTCGCGCTGCTCCAGCGTTGAACCACGTACTGGAAGACTCGCTGAAGTACCGTCCGACGTGCTGTTTCGCCCGTTTATGGGGGGAGACACCCCGATTGCCCCCGGGTTCGCAACCTGCCGCCCGGCCAGGAAGAATCTGGGGTGCGTGCCGCCATGGCGGTGCTGTGGTGAGACGCTGCACTTCGGTCGCGTACACATAGTGGGTGACGTGGCCCGTACGGGGAGGTGGCAGGCAAGTGGTGGATCAGCTGACGCAGCACGATCCGCGGCGGATCGGGCCGTTCGAGGTGCTGGGACGGCTGGGTGCCGGCGGCATGGGGCTGGTCTATCTGGCGCGCTCGGCGTCCGGCCGGCGCGTGGCGATCAAGACGGTCCGGACCGAGCTCGCCGAGGACCAGCTCTTCCGCGTGCGCTTCACGCGCGAGGTGGAGGCGGCCCGGGCGGTCTCCGGCTTCTACACGGCCGCGGTCGTCGACGCGGACCCGCGTGCCGCCGTGCCCTGGCTGGCCACGGCCTACGTCCCCGCGCCCTCCCTCGAGGAGATAGTGAACGACTGCGGGCCGCTGCCGGCCCAGGCCGTGCGCTGGCTCGCGGCGGGCGTCGCTGAGGCGCTGCAGTCGATCCACGGCGCCGGACTGGTCCACCGCGACCTCAAACCGTCCAACGTCCTCGTCGTCGAGGACGGCCCCCGGGTGATCGACTTCGGTATCGCGTCCGGCGTCTCGAACACACGTTTGACGATGACGAACGTGGCCGTCGGCACGCCCGCCTACATGTCCCCGGAGCAGGCCAAGGACTCCCGCAGCGTCACCGGCGCCAGCGACGTCTTCTCGCTCGGCTCCATGCTCGTCTTCGCCGCCACCGGCCACCCGCCCTTCCACGGCGCCAACCCGGTCGAGACGGTGTTCATGCTGCTCCGTGAGGGCCCGGACCTGGAAGGCCTGCCGGACGAGCTGCGTCCGCTCATCGAGTCCTGTATGCAGATGGAGGCCACGGCCCGCCCCAACCCGGCCGACCTCCAGGCCCAGCTGGCCCCGCACCTCTTCGGCTCCGGCTCCGACGACAGCGGTACGGCGTCGGCGTGGCTGCCCGAGAAGGCCGTCACGCTCATCGAGACGCGCCGCGGCGGCCGACCGGCGCCCAAGCCGGCCCCGGCGGGCCCGCGCAGCGCCGGCCGGAACGCCCTTCCCGCGCCGCCCCCGCTCCCGGTGCCGCCCCCGCCGTCCCACGACCCCGTCGTGCCGGGACCGGTGCCCGTCGCGGTCGGCGCCCCCGACACCGGCCCGGTCCGGCTGCCCGGCGCGGCCGTGCCGATCGGGCCCGGCCCGCGCGTCGCCGACGTCCGCGCCACCGCCGCCGTCAAGGCGCCCCTGCCCGAGCCGGGCCTGGTCGCCAACTGGACCCGGATCCGCCCCGGCGTCAACGGCGCCGACACCGGCCTCGCGGCCACCCAGCCCGCGCCCCCGGAGACCACCCCGGCGGGCTGGCGCCCGTGGCGGTTCCGCATGTCGAACGACGTGTGGGGCACCCCGGCCGTCTCCGGCGACCTCGTCTACGTCACCTCCTTCGAGGTGCACGCGCTCGACGTGGCGACCGGGCGGCGCCGCTTCAAGACGCGGGACGTGGCCTGGTCGATGGCGGTCGCGGACGGCCGTGTGCACGCCTCCGACGGCCCCACGCTGTTCGCCCTGGAGGCCCGCGAGGGCCAGGACCTCTGGCGCCTTCAGACGGACGCCTGGGTGTACTCCCTGAAGGCCGAGCGGGGCACGATCGTCACCGGCACCCGTGGCGGCGGCGTACAGGCCTGGGAGGCCTCCAACGGGCAGAAGCTCTGGGAGATCTCCGGCTGCCAGAGCGACTTCGAGTCCCCCGAGGCCGGCCCCGCGCTGCACGACGGCACGGTCTTCGTCTGGCAGGACGCCCGGCTCAGAGCCCTGGACGCCCGCACGGGCGACGAACGCTGGTCGTACCCCATCGGCGACGCGGCCTCCTGCGGCGGCGTCCCGGTCCGCGTCACGCCCGCCCCCGACGGCTATGCGTACCTCTCGGCCGGCACCCGCGTCATCGCCGTCGACGTGGCGAGCGGCAGGGTGCGCTGGCACTTCGAGGCGCCCGCGGTGTTCCTGTCCCCGCCGGCCTTCGTCCCCGGCCCGGCCGTCACCGGCGGTGGCGTCTACCTCGCCGACTACCTCGGCACGGTCTACGCCCTGGACGCCACCGACGGCCGCGACCGCTGGCGCATCGCCACGGAGTCCCGGTCGTCCGTCGACCCGGTGCTGGTGGCGGCGGGCCATGTCCACGTGGGCAGCGGCAAGGGCCTGTACACCCTGGACGCCGTCACCGGCACGCCCAAGTGGCGCTTCCAGGCGGGCGGCGACATCGTGGGCGCCCCGGCGGTCGCGGAGGGCCGTATCCACTTCGGCTCCACGGACCACCTGCTCTACACCCTCAAGGCCGACGACGGCCGGCTGCGCTGGAAGCTGGCCACGGGCGGCGAGATCACCGGCTCCCCGGTGGTCCGGGACGGCGTGGTGTACGCGTGCAGCAAGGACCGCTGTGTGTACGCGCTGGACGCGGAGAAGGGCACCGGGACGGCACGGACGGCGTGAGCCGGTCCGGTCGGTCCGGTTGCGGTCCGGTCCCGGCGCTGTCCGGGACGGCCGTCGTACCGGGGCTGCACGGAAGGGGTCCGGGCGGCGGCCGTCGCTGCGGGGAGCGGTCCGTTCACCGCTCTCACCCCAGACGCTACGCCCGGTGTCGTCCGGTCGCCAGGCAGTGACATGACCGTGACAGCCGCGAGGGCTCCCCTGTTAGGGTGCCCCGATGTCGTCGATCAAGAAAATCCAGGTCACCTTCGACTGCGCGGAACCCGAGCGCGTCGCCCGGTTCTGGTGCGAGGTGTTGGGGTACGTCCTGGCGGCGCAACCGGAGGATGCCGAGGACCGGGGTTCATGGTCCGCATGCGGTGATCCCTCGGGTGTCGGCCCGCGACTGTACTTCCAGCGCGTTCCCGAAGGGAAGGTCGTCAAGAACCGGGTGCATCTCGACGTGCGGGTCGGCACCGGACTCGTGGGTGAGGAGCGCCTGGCCGCGCTCGAGGCCGAATGCGAGCGACTGGTCGCGCTCGGCGCGGTACGCGTGCGCGTGCTGCCCGCCGACGAAGAGAACGAGTCGGTCATCGTGATGCAGGACGTCGAGGGCAACGAGTTCTGCCTCGACTGAAAATACGGACCGGCCGGCGGCCGGGTTTCCTATATTCCTGTGCATGCCCGAGATCCAGCCGCTCCGTCCAGGCCACGCCCCCGCGCTGCTCGCCTTCGAGCAGGAGAACCGGGCCTACTTCGCCGCGTCCATCCCCGACCGGGGCGATGACTACTTCGCCCGGTTCGACGAGCGTCTGCGTGACCTGCTCGCCGAGCAGGAGGCCGGCATCTGCTACTTCCATGTGCTGGTCGGCGCCGAGGGCGAGGTGCTGGGGCGGATCAACCTCGTGGACGTGGCGGACGGCGGCGCCGACCTCGGGTACCGGATCGCGGAGCGCGCCGCGGGACGGGGACTGGCCACCTGGGCCGTGCGGGAACTGTGCGGCCTTGCCCGCACCTACGGGTTGACCTTCCTACGTGCCGCCACCACCCTCGACAACGCGGCCTCGCGGGCCGTGCTGGCCCGCTCGGGGTTCGCCGTCGTCGGCGAGACGCGGCTCTCCGGCCGCCCCGGTCTGTCCTATCTGCGCAGCCTCGCGGATTTCACCGCTCCGCGGACAGCGCCGAGGTGAACCGTCCCTCCGCTCAGCGGATCCGCGGCCGGGCCGTCGACCGCCCCGCGAACAGCTCCGCCTGCCGCTCGTCCGGCAGGTTCCCCAGGGCGATGAGATGCGGCGCCTGTGCGAATCCCGCCGCGCGCGCCGCCTCCTTCGCCGCCCACAACGCCCGTACGGTGCCCTGGACACCGGCGGTCGGATACCCGGCGACGACGGCGGCACAGGCGATGGCGGCCCCCAGCGCCGCGCCGGCGTCGGTGAGTTCGGAGACGAGTCCGATGTCGTGGGCCCGCCGGGCGGAGATCCGCTCGGCGGTCCCCATCAGCATCATCCGCGCGACCTCCCCGTACGGCATCCGCTGCGCCATCAGCACCGACTCGTAGGCGCTGACCATGCCGTAGGTGGTGTGCGGGTCGAAGAAGACGGCGTCGGCGCCCGCCACGAGGAACTCACACTCCCCGAGCAGATAGAAGGCACCCCCGCAGGCCATCCCCTCCACCGCGGCGACGACCGGTTTCCACAGGTCGTTGGCCTTGGGCCCGATGGTGAGCAGCGGATCGTCCTGCATGAAGGGCGAGCCGGGCTGCGGCACGACCGCGTCCCGGTCGAGGCCGGTGCTGAACGCCCGCGTCCCCGCCCCGGTGAGGACCACGGCCCGAACGGTGTCGTCGCACCGCAGCCCCCGCCAGACGTGCGCGAGCCGCCGGGCCGTGTCGAGGTCGATGGCGTTGAGCTTCTCCGGCCGGTCGAGGGTGACGACGGCGACACCGGTGTCCTTGTCGATGTCGAGCAGCACGCTCACGGCCGCTCCAGGACCCACTGCGGAAGACCGTCGGCGGTGAAGACCGCCTGCACCCGGGCGCCGATGCGGATCCGTTCGGGCGGAAGGGAGTCGAGGGGCGCGCCCGCGTGCCGTACGAGGTTGCCGACGAGCCGGATCCAGGGAGCGTCGGCCAGTTCGACGAGGATCACGTTGTACGGGGCCTGCGCCGCGTAGTCGGGCAGCAGGGGCGGGTGCGGGACGACGTACGACCAGATCCGGCCCCGTCCGGACACCGGCCGCCACTCGCTCGCGAAGGACTGGCAGTGCGGGCAGCAGGGGCGGGGCGGGAAGCGGGGCTCACCGCAGTCGGCGCAGGCCTGGACACGGAGCTCGCCCTGGGCGGCGTACCGCCAGAAGGGGGCGCCGTCGGCGTCGGTGACGGGGGTCAGCACGGGTCAGCTCCTCAGCAGCAGGGCGGAGGTCGGGACACCCTCGCCGGCGGTGACGAGGCAGGTGGCGGCGCCGGGGACCTGTGCGGTGCTGGTGCCGCGCAGCTGCCGTACGCCTTCGTTGATCAGGTTGAAGCCGTGGACATAGGCCTCGCTCAGGCCGCCCCCGCTGGTGTTCAGGGGGAGCCGGCCGCCCGTCTCCAGCGCGCCGCCCTCCGTGAAGGCGCCCCCCTCGCCGCGCCCGCAGAAGCCGTACCCCTCCAGGGAGAGCGGCACCAGCGCCGTGAACGCGTCGTAGATCTGGGCCACGTCGACGTCGGAGGGGGTGAGGTCGGCGTGCTTCCACAGATGCCGGGCGGCGGTCCAGGCCGGGCCGGTGAGGGGGTCGTCGTTCCAGTAGTTGACCATGCCGTGGTGCTGGGCGGGCAGCCCCTGGGCGGCGGAGTGGACGTACACGGGCCGCTGCCGGCAGTCCCGCGCCCGCTCCCGGCTCACGACCACGCAGGCCAGCGCCCCGTCCGTCTCCAGGCAGTTGTCGTAGAGGCAGAGGGGCTCGCTGATCCAGCGCGAGGTCATGTACATCTCGCGGGTCAGCGGCCGCTCGTACATGATCGCGGCCGGGTTCTGGTTGGCCCGGTTGCGGCAGGCGAGGGCGACGTTGAACAGGTGGTCCCGGGTCGCGCCGTACTCGTGCATGTACCGGCGGGCGAGCATGGCTATCTCGTCGGCGGGCCGCAGGAGGCCGAAGGGACGGGTCCACTGGGCCGGGGTGGGCAGCTGGACGGCGGTGTTGGTCCAGGGCCGCGGTCCGCTGCCCCGCTTCCGGGACCGCCAGGCGACGCCCACGGTGGCCTGTCCGGCGGCGATGGCGGCGGCGAGGTGCGCGACCGTGGCGCACGAACCGCCGCCGCCGAAGCCGACCTTGCTGAAGAAGGTCAGGTCCCCGAGGCCGACGGCCTTCGCGAGCTCGACCTCGTCCGTCTCCTCCATGGTGTACGAGGCGAGCGCGTCGACCTCGCCGGGCGCGATCCCGGCGTCGTCGAGCGCGGCGAGGACGGCTCGGCAGGCAAGGGTCCGCTCGTCCTCGGCGAGGTGCTTGGCGAAGGGGGTCTGGCCGATGCCGACGATCGCCGTGGCGTCCTTCAGGCCGGTCGCTCCGGGCATGCTGCACGCACCTCCGCGCGGGAACAAGGCGGCTGACAGTCCGTCAGGTTACAGCTAATCTGACGGGTAGTCAGCTAGTGGGGAGGCCGGTCATGCGCGGTGACGTGGAGTGGGGAACGATCCCCCGACTGGTGAGCCGGGCGGCCGAGCGGTACGCGGACACCGAGGCGGTGGTCGAGGGCCGTACGCGGATCTCGTACGGGGAACTCGGCGCCCGGGTGGAGCGTGCGGCGGCCGCGTGCCTGGCGAACGGGGTGGAGGCGGGCGACCGGGTGGGCATCTGGGCCCCGAACTCCCTGGACTGGATGGTCGCGGCGCTCGGCGCGGTGTCGGCGGGGGCGGTGCTGGTCCCGCTCAACACCCGCTTCAAGGGGACGGAGGCGGCGGACGTGCTGCGCCGCAGCGGGGCGCGGCTGCTGTTCGTCACGGGGACGTTCCTCGGGACGTCGTACGTGGCGTCGCTGCGGCGGGCGGCGGGCGAGGGCGCGTCCGGGGGCCGGGGGCCACTGCCGGGACTGCCGGCGCTGGAGGAGGTGGTCGTGCTCTCGGACGACGCCCCGGCGGACTTCCGTACCTGGAAGGACTTCCTGGCGAGCGGGGAGGGCGTGGGCGCGCGGGAGGTCCGGGCGCGGGCGGGGACGATCCGCGGGGCCTGGCCGTCCGACATCGTCTTCACCTCCGGCACGACCGGCCGCCCCAAGGGCGCGGTGATCACGCACGCGCAGACGCTGCGGGCGTACGAGGTGTGGTCCGACCTGGCGGGTCTGCGGCAGGGCGACCGCTATCTCATCGTCAACCCCTTCTTCCACACCTTCGGCTACAAGGCGGGCGTGATCGCCTGTCTGATGCGGGGCGCGACGATGATCCCCCAGCCGGTGTTCAACGTGGACACGGTCCTGGCGAACGTGGCCTCGGAGCGGGTGTCGGTGCTGCCGGGTCCGCCCACGCTGCACCAGTCGCTCCTGGACCACGCGTCCCGGCACGCCTACGACCTCTCCGCCCTGCGACTGGTGGTGACGGGCGCGGCGGTGGTGCCCCTGCGGCTCGTCGAACGCCTGCGGGGCGAACTGGGCGTGGAGACGGTCCTGACGGCGTACGGCCTCTCGGAGGCGAGCGGAGTCGTCACGATGTGCCGGCGCGGCGACGACCCCACGGTCATCGCCTCGACGTCCGGCCGCGCGATCCCCGGCACCGAGGTACGGGTGGACGCGCCACCGGGCGAGCCCGGGGAGGTCCTGGTCCGGGGCTTCAACGTCATGCGCGGCTACTACGAGGACGAGGCGGCGACCGCGGAGGTCCTGACCCCCGACGGCTGGCTGCGCACGGGCGACATCGGCGTCCTGGACCAGGCGGGCAACCTGCGCATCACCGACCGCCTCAAGGACATGTTCATCGTCGGCGGCTTCAACGCCTACCCGGCGGAGATAGAGCAACTCCTGGGCCTGCACCCGGACGTGACGGACGTGGCCGTCATCGGCGTCCCGGACGCCCGGCTCGGCGAGGTGGGCAAGGCGTACGTGGTCCGGCGCGCCGGGGCCGTCCTGACCTCCGACGACCTGATCGCCTGGGCCCGGCGCGAGATGGCGAACTACAAGGTGCCGAGGTCGGTGGAGTTCGTGGGCGAACTGCCGCGGAACGCCAGCGGGAAGGTGGTGAAGGGGGAACTGCGCGGGAGGGGGTGAGGGGGCCGGCCCGGGACGCGCGGCGGCCGCGGTGGCTCCCCCTCCGCGCCACCGCGGCCGCGCTTCCCCGTCCGGGAGCGGTCTGTTACGTCACGGGCGCTCGGTCGACGCGTGGGCGTCGAGCGTCGTGATCTCCTCGGTGGCGACGCCGGTGGTCTTGAGGGGCTCGCTGGAGGCGTGGGCGTCCAGGGTGGTGACCTCTTCAGCGGTGGCGTCGGTGGTCTTGAGCGGTTCGCTGGAGGCGTGGGCGTCCAGGGTGGTGAGCTCCTCGCCGGAGGCGTGAGCGTCCGTCGGCTTGAGGTCCTGGCTGGTGTCGGCCATGGCGGACTCCTGAATCAGTCGGTGCAACGGATGGAACGGCTCGTCCGGCGGCTCCCCCGAGGGCCGCCGAACGAGCTTCGCAAGGCCGTTCACCTTAGTGGTGCGGCCGCAGCCCGACCCGTCTGCCCCCCGACGCGACGGATCGATACGCACGAGAGTGCCGTGCTGCGATAAACGATTGATGAACGGGCGCACGACCAGGGGCGGAACGTCCCTCCCGCCGGCGAGCCCCATGCCACCGGGTCCTCGGCGCCGGGCCACCCGGCCCTCGGCGCCCGGCCGCCCGGTCTTCGGCGCCGGGCCGCCTGGTCTTCGGCGCTCGGCTTTCCGGTTCTCGGGGCCGGGCCGCCTGGTCTTTGGCGCCGGGCCGTCCGGTCTTCGGCGCTCGGCTTTCCGGTTCTCGGCGCTCGGCTTTCCGGTTCTCGGGGCCGGGCCGCCTGGTCTTTGGCGCCGGGCCGTCCGGTCTTCGGCGCTCGGCTTTCCGGTTCTCGGGGCCGGGCCGCCTGGTCTTCGGCGCTCGGCCGCTCGGCCACCCGGCCCTCGGCGCCTGGCCGCTCGGCCCTCGGCACCCATCCGCTCGCCCTCGGCACCCATCCGCTCGGCCCTCGGCGCCCCGCCGCCCGGGCCTCACACGACCGCGGGTGGGTTGATGAGGGCCCGGACCTCCACCGCTTCCGGTGACCCCAGTTCCTCGAAGGCCGCGAGGGCGTCGGACCAGCATGCCCGGGCTCGGCCCGTCTGGCCGATGGCGGCGAGTGCGCGGCCCAGGACGGTGAGGATGTTGGCCCGACGCCACTCGCCGCCGATGCCGTGGAGCATGGCGAGCGCCTGTTCTGCCTGGGTGGCGGCCTGGGCGGGGTGGCGGTCGGCCAGGTGGACCTCGGCCAGCCGGAACAGTGTCATCCCGTGCCAGAACTGCTGGCGGTTCTCACGGAACGTCTCCAGCGCCTCCGTGAGGACGGCGTGCGCCTGGGCGACCTGGCCGGCCCCCGTGAGGGCGAGACCGAGCGCGTACTTGCCGTTCGCGAGCCGCAGCGCGAGGCCG
Source organism: Streptomyces sp. NPDC096132 (assembly GCF_044763345.1). Lineage (NCBI taxonomy): Bacteria > Bacillati > Actinomycetota > Actinomycetes > Kitasatosporales > Streptomycetaceae > Streptomyces > Streptomyces sp. NPDC096132. Next base: position 138,975 of record NZ_JBIWGA010000006.1, on the reverse strand, counting down.
GTGTCGGCCGCCTCGTAGAGGGCGATTCCCTGCCGGGCGAGCTCGACGGCGCTCGCGGTCCGCCCCGTCGCGAGGTGGACCCGGGACAGGTTGCACAGCGCGCTGGCCTCCCCGGGCTTGTTCTGGTCCGCCCGGAACGCCTCCAGCGCCTGGGTCAGATGCTGCTCGGCATCGGCGTGCCGGTTCTCGTAGAGGGCGATGATGCCGCGCTGGTTGGGCGCCTGGCCCGAGGCCACGGGGTCCTTGGCCGCCAGCCCCAGCTCCAGCGCACGGCGTGCCTCGGACTCGGACTCCGCGAACCGTCCGGACAGGCTGTGGACGTGCGTCAGCATGGTCCGTGCCCGGGACTCCGCGAGGTTGTCCCCCGCCGAGCGGGCGGACTCGCTGACCGCCGTCGCCGCCTGGGTGAACCGGTACGAGTTCGCCCCGGACTCACCGAGGTCCACGGCCGCCATGAGCAGGTCTGCGGCACGGCGCAGCATGCCCAGGGCCGCCGACTGGCGGGCGCAGGACAGCAGGTTTTCGGCCTCGGTGAACAGCCAGTCGAGGGCCGCCTGCTGGGTGGCGAAGGACAGCCCCGGGTACCGGGTGGCCGCGAAGTGGTCGAGGACGCGCTCGCCGGGACGCTCCAGCGCGTACACCGCCGCCGCGGAGGTCAGATAGAAGTCCAGCAGCCGTGACAGCGCGGCTTCCCTCTCACCGGGGGGCGCCTCGTCCCGCTCCGCGCACGCGCGTGCGTAGAGCCGCACCAGATCGTGGAACCGGTACCGCCCCGGAGCCGCCGACTCCAGCAGGGACGTGTCGACGAGGCCCTCCAGCAGGTCCTCCGTCTCCTCCGCCGGCAGGTCGAGGACCGCCGCGGCCGCCGCCAGGGAGACATCCGGACCGTCCGCCAGGCCCAGCAGCCGGAACGCCCTCGCCTGGGCCGGCTCCAACTGGCCGTAGCCCAGTTCGAAGGTGGCCTTCACCGCCAGGTCGCCGGCCTGGAGCTCGTCCAGCCGGCGCCGCTCGTCCGCCAGCTTGGCGGCGAGCACGGCGACCGTCCAGGTGCGGCGGGCCGCCAGCCGGGACGCCGCGATACGGATCGCCAGCGGCAGGAAGCCGCACGCCGCCACCACGTCCAGGGCGGCCTCCCGCTCCGACGCCACGCGCTCCTCGCCCACGATCCTCGTGAACAGCGTCAGCGCCTCGTCGGGGGACATCACGTCCAGGTCCACGAGGTGCGCGCCGGCCAGGTCCACCATCCGCATCCGGGAGGTGACCAGGGCCGCGCAGCCCTCCGTGCCCGGCAGCAGCGGTCGTACCTGGGCGGCGTCCTTCGCGTTGTCGAGCAGGACCAGGACGCGGCGGCCGTCCAGGACCGACCGGTACAGCGCCGCCCGGTCCTCCAGGGAGTCCGGGATCGCCGAGTCCGCAGTGCCGAGCGCACGCAGGAAGGAGCCGAGGACGGTCTCCGGCTCCGCCGCCCGGGCCGCCGTGCCCTGGAGATCGACGTACAGCTGGCCGTCGGGGAAGGCCGCGCGGGCCCGGTGGGCCACGTGCACGGCGAGGGTCGTCTTGCCGACGCCCCCGATGCCCGCCAGCGCCGACACCGCCATCACCCGGCCCGCGCCGTCACCGGCTCCGGCCAGCACCTTGCTCAGCTCGCCCACGAAGGCCGAGCGGCCGGTGAAATCGGGAACGCTCGCGGGGAGTTGCGCGGGGCGCACGCGCACCACCCCCGGCTCCGCCGCCGGGGCCGACGGCCCGGCCAGCTCCGGATCGGCCTGGAGGATCCGGCGCTGCAACTCCCGCAGCCCCGGCCGAGGATCCACCCCCAGCTCCTCGGCCAGCAGCCGCCGCGTGTCCGCGTACACCGCCAGCGCCTCCGCCTGCCGCCCGCTGCGGTACAGCGCCACCATCAGCAGCTCGCGCAGCCGCTCGCGCAGCGGATGCGCGGCCGTCAGCGCCGTCAGCTCCGAGACCGCCTCCGTGTGGCAGCCCTGCTCCAGGTCCATGTCCAGCCGGGACTCCAGCAGCCCCAGCCGCCACTCCTCCAGGCGGACGCGCTGCGTCTCCGCGTACGGGCCGGGTACGCCGGCCAGCGCCTCGCCGTCCCACAGGCCCAGCGCGCGGTTCAGCACCTCGCGGGCCCGGGTCAGGTCCCCGGCCGTACGGGCCTTCTCCGCCTCCGCCACCCACTCCTGCGCCAGCCCGAGATCCAGGGCGCCCTCGCCCACCCGCACGGCGTACCCGCCGGACTCGCTCACCAGGACCCCGGGGTCCAGCACCTTCCGCAGTCGCGAGGCGTACGTCCGCACCGCCGCCAGCGCCTGCGACGGAGGCTCCTCGCCCCACAGCGCGTCGATCAGCTCACCGGCCGTGGCCGTACGGCCCTCGCGCAGCAACAGGGCGGCCAGCAGGGCGCGTTGCTGGGGAGAGCCGGTGTTCAGCTGCTCCTCGCCGCGCCGCGCGCGCACCGGGCCGAGCACGTCGAAGCAGAGCGCCGCCGGTTCCTCGGGGGAGCCGGGACGCCTCTGCTCCGGCACGCGCGGGCCGCCGGGTCCTACGCGGTGGTCCATCAGGGCTCCCTTAGACATCCGAATGACCGGTTCAGTTTGCCTTGTCCGTGCCGGAGTCGTCAGCCGCGGACGGCGCCGATTCCGGGCGACACGCGTGAGTCCACACAGCCCTCACATCCGGGACGCACACATCTCCACACAGACGATCAACTCCGACCCCTTCTGATACAGCTGACGGACCGTCAGATCGGCGCTACCGTGCCCCCATGGACACCACACCGGCGACCCCGACACCCCTCCCGCGGATCATCTCCGTCGACGACCACACCGTCGAACCCCCCACCGTCTGGCAGGACCGCCTCCCGAAGAAGCACCTCGACACCGGGCCGCGCATCGTCCGCGCCCCGCTGAAGGAGATGACCTTCCTCGGCGGCCACTTCAAGCCCGTCATGGGCACCCCCGGCAGCGACGACGGCCCGCTCGGCGACTGGTGGGTCTACGAGGACCTCAAGCGCCCCCTCACCCGCCTCGACACCGCCGTCGGCTTCAGCCGGGACGAGATCAAGCTGGAGGTCATCACCTACGAGCAGATGCGCCCCGGTTCCTACGACGTCCCCTCCCGTCTCGCCGACATGGACGTCAACCACGTCCAGTCCGCCGTCTGCTTCCCCACCTTCCCCCGCTTCTGCGGCCAGACCTTCACCGAGGCCGCCGACCACGAGCTGGGCCTGCTGTGCGTCCAGGCGTACAACGACTGGATGGTGGAGGAGTGGTGCGGCCCGCAGGCGCGGGGCCGGCTCATCCCGCTCACCCTCATCCCCCTGTGGGACGCCGAGCTGGCGGCGGCCGAGGTCCGCCGCAACGCGGCCCGCGGGGTGCGCGCCGTCGCCTTCTCCGAGATACCCCCGCACCTCGGCCTGCCCTCCGTCCACACCGACTACTGGGACCCGTTCCTCGCCGCCTGCGACGAGACCGGCACCGTCGTCGCCATGCACATCGGCTCCAGCAGCCGGATGCCGTCCACGTCGGCGGACGCCCCGCCGGCCGTCGGCTCGACGATCACCTTCGCCAACTGCTGCTTCTCGATGGTCGACTGGCTGATGAGCGGCAAGTTCGAACGCTTCCCCGACCTCAAGGTCATGTACGCGGAGGGCCAGATCGGCTGGATCCCCTACATCCTCGAGCGGGCCGACGTCGTGTGGGAGGAGAACCGCGGCTGGGGCGGCGTCGCCGACAAGGTCCACCGGCCTCCGTCCGAGCTGTTCGCCGACCACGTCTACGGCTGCTTCTTCGACGACGCCTTCGGCCTGCGCAACCTGGACTCGATCGGCGTCGGGAACGTGCTGTACGAGACCGACTACCCCCACTCCGACTCCACCTGGCCCAAGTCCCGGGAGGTCGGCGAGGCCCAGATGGGCCACCTGGACCCGGCCTTGGTCGAGCGCATCGTCCGGGGCAACGCCATCGACCTGCTGGGCCTGACCCCGGACGGCCTCTGGAGCCCCGCGTGAGCCCGGCGCGCCTCGCCTACGGCATCCAGCTCCCCGTCCAGTCCCAGTCCGCGCTCTACGCCGAACCCTGGGAGGCGGGCGCCGGGCCCGGGGACCTGGTGGAGATCGCCCGGGCCGCCGACCGGGCCGGCTTCGCCTACGTCGCCTGCTGCGACCACGTGGCGATCCCGCGCCGGCTCGCGGACGCGATGAGCACGGTCTGGTACGACCCGGTGGCCACCCTCGCCCACCTCGCGGCGGTGACCGAGCGGGTCCGGCTGCTGGCCCATGTCGCGGTGGTCGGCCTGCGCCACCCCCTGGTCACCGCCAAGCAGTACGCCACCCTGGACGCGCTCTCGGGCGGCCGGCTGATCCTCGGGGTCGGCGCCGGGCACGTACGGGAGGAGTTCGAGGCGCTCGGGGTCGTCTTCGAGCAGCGGGGGGCCGTCCTGGACGAGACGATCGACGCGCTGCGGGCCGCACTGGGGGAGGAGGAGTACCCGGCCCATCACGGCAAGCTGTACGACTTCGAGGGACTCGGGCAGCGGCCCCGGCCGGCCCAGCCGCGCGTGCCCCTCTGGGTCGGCGGATCCTCCCCCGCGGCGGTCCGCCGGGCCGCACTCAAGGGCGACGGCTGGCTCCCCCAGGGAGACCCGAGGGACCGGCTGCCCGCACAGATCGAGACCGTCGCACGGCTCCGGGGCGACGACGACTCACCCTTCACGATCGGCGCCATCACCGAGCCCCTCTACGTCGGCACACCCACCTGGGACGTCGGCCGCCGCACCCTCACCGGGCCTCCGCAGGCCCTCGCCGAGTCCCTGCGCGCCTACGGCGCGATGGGCGTGCACCAGATCCAGGTCCGCTTCCGCTGCCGCGACCGCGGCGAACTCACCGACCAGCTGGCCGCGTTCGGCGCCGAAGTGGGCCCCCACCTCTGAGAGACCCTCGTAAGGAGAACCGCATGGGCAAGCTCGACGGACGCGTCGTCCTCGTCACCGGCGCCGCGCGCGGGCAGGGAGAGCAGGAGGCACGGCTGTTCCGGGAGGAGGGGGCCGAGGTCGTCGTGGCCGATGTGCTCGACGAACCGGGCCGGGCCCTCGCCGAGGAGATCGACGCGCTCTACGTCCACCTCGACGTCGGCCGCGAGGAGCAGTGGACCGCGGCGGTACGGGCCGCCAAGCGGGCCTACGGCCATCTCGACGGGCTGGTGAACAACGCCGGGATCCTGCGCTTCAACGCCCTCGTCGACACCCCTCTCGACGAGTTCATGCAGGTCGTCCAGGTCAACCAGGTCGGCTGCTTCCTGGGCGTGCGCACGGCCGCGCCCGAGCTCGCCGACGGCGGCACCATCGTCAACACCGCCTCCTACACCGGGCTCACCGGCATGGCGGCCGTGGGTGCCTACGCGGCCACCAAGCACGCCGTACTCGGCCTCACCCGGGTCGCGGCCCTGGAGCTGGCGCCCCGCCGTATCCGGGTCAACGCGGTGTGCCCCGGCGCCATCGACACCGCGATGTCCAACCCGGCCCGGCTGGACCCGGACGCGGACCCGGAGGAGACGACCCGGGCGCTGGACCAGCTGTACCGCAAGCTCGTGCCGCTGGGCCGGATCGGGCGGGCCGAGGAGGTGGCGCGGCTGGCGCTGTTCCTCACCTCGGAGGACTCCTCGTACATCACCGGACAGCCGTTCGTGATCGACGGGGGCTGGCTGGCGGGGGTCAGTGTCATCTGACGGGTCATCAGCTATTGACCCCGCATGCGGGCGGTGTCAGAGTCTCCAAAACTGACGATGTGTCAGAAAACTGATCCAGGGACGGTGAACCTCCGTGGAATTCGGGCTCTTTGTACAGGGATACGTGGGCAAGCGCGCCGAGACCGACCCCCTCGCCGAACACAAGGCGCTGATGGAGGAGACCGAGTACGTCATCCAGGCGGACAAGTCCGGCTTCAAGTACGCGTGGGCGTCGGAGCACCACTTCCTGGAGGAGTACTCCCACCTCTCCGCCAACGAGGTGTTCCTCGCCTACCTCGCCCACGCGACGGAACGCATCCACCTGGGATCCGGGATCTTCAACCCCCTCGCCCAGGTCAACCACCCCGTGAAGGTCGCCGAGAAGGTCGCCATGCTCGACCATCTCTCCGAGAACCGCTTCGAGTTCGGCTCCGGTCGCGGCGCCGGCTCGCACGAGATCCTCGGGTTCATCCCCGGGGTGACCGACATGAACTACACCAAGGAGATCTGGGAAGAGACCATCGCCGAGTTCCCCAAGATGTGGCTCCAGGACGAGTACGCCGGCTTCCAGGGCAAGCACTGGCAGCTCCCGCCGAGGAAGGTGCTGCCCAAGCCGTACGGGAAGTCGCATCCGGCGATGTGGTACGCGGCCGGGTCGCCGCCGTCGTACGAGATGGCGGCGCGGAAGGGGCTCGGCGTGCTGGGGTTCAGCATCCAGAAGGTCTCCGACATGGAGTGGGTGCTGGAGAAGTACAAGACGGCGATCGTCGACGCGGAACCCGTCGGGGACTTCGTCAACGACAACGTGATGGTGACGACGACGGCGATCTGCGCGCCGACGCACGACGAGGCGATCTCCATCGCCGTCAACGGCGGGCTGCACTATCTGCCCTCGCTCGTCTTCCGGTACCACGACACCTTCCCGCGGCCCGAGGGATTCCCGGTGTGGCCGGAGACGCTGCCCGAGTACACCCCGGAGTTCGTGGAGCTGCTCGTGGAGGAGGAGCTGCTGATCTGCGGGGATCCGGACGAGGTGCTGCGGCAGTGCAAGCGGTGGGAGCAGGCGGGGGCGGATCAGTTGTCCTTCGGGCTGCCGGTGGGGGTGCCGAAGGAGGAGACGCTCCAGACGATTCGGCTCATCGGGGAGCACGTGATTCCGAAGATCGACACGGATCCTGTGCATCGGACGACCCGGTTCCGTCAAGCCGCTTGATCGCCGTTGCGGGGTGCGGGCCGTCTGTGGCTGGTCGCGCAGTTCCCCGCGCCCCTGAGGTTAGGCAGCTCGCCGCACGTCAAGGAGGCAGGCCTCATGCTCGATCACGTCATCAAGGGCGCGACCGTCGTTGACGGGACCGGGGCGCCCGCCTTCGTCGCCGACGTCGGTATCCGGGACGGGCGGATCGCCGTCGTCGGGACCGTCACCGAGGAGTCGCGTACGTCCGAGGACGCATCCGGCCTCGTTCTCGCGCCCGGGTTCGTCGATCCGCACACCCACTACGACGCGCAGCTCTTCTGGGACCCGTACGCGACCCCGTCCCTCAACCACGGGGTGACGACGGTCGCCGCCGGGAACTGCGGGTTCACCCTGGCGCCCCTGAATCCCTCCCGTCCCTCGGACGCCGACTACACCCGGCGGATGATGTCCAAGGTGGAGGGGATGTCGCTGGTGGCGCTGGAGGAGGGGGCGCCGTGGAGCTGGAGTTCCTTCGGGGAGTATCTGGACGCCCTCGAGGGGCGGATCGCCGTCAACGCCGGGTTCATGGTGGGGCACTGTGCGCTGCGGCGGTATGTGATGGGGGCGGACGCGGTGGGCGGGCAGCCGAGTGAGGAGCAGCTCGCCGAGATCGTACGGCTGCTGCACGAGGCGATGGACGCCGGTGCCTGGGGGTTCTCGACCACGCAGTCGTCCACGCACTCGGACGGGGACGGGCAGCCGGTGGCCTCGCGGCATGCGGGGCCGGCCGAGCTGCTGGCCCTGTCCCGGGCGGTCGGTGAGCACGAGGGGACGCAGATCGAGGCGATCGTCGCCGGGTGTCTGGACCAGTTCAGCGACGCCGAGATCGATCTGTTCGTGGAGATGAGCGCGGCGGCCGGACGGCCCCTGAACTGGAACGTCCTGACGATCGACTCGGCCGTGCCGGAGCGGGTGCCCCGGCAGCTGGTGGCGAGCGAGCGGGCGCGCAAGGCCGGGGGGCGGGTGGTGGCCCTGACCATGCCGATCCTCACACCGATGAACATGTCCCTGGGGACCTTCTGCGCGCTGAATCTCATCCCGGGGTGGGGGCCGGTTCTGGGGCTGCCCGTTCCCGAGCGGATCGAGCGCCTGGGCGATCCCGCCGTGCGGGCCGAGCTGGTGCGGCGGGCCGAGTCCGAGGAGGCGGGTGTCTTCCGGCGGCTGACCGACTTCGGGCGGTACGTCATCGGAGACACGTACAGCGAGGCCAACGAGGGGCTCACCGGGCGGGTGGTGGAGGACATCGCCGGCGAGCGGGGTCTGGATCCGTTCAGCTGTCTGGTGGAGATCTGCGTCGCCGACGAGCTGCGTACGGTCCTGTGGCCCATGCCCACCGACAACGACCCCGCGTCCTGGGCGATGCGCGCCGAGGCCTGGCAGCACGAGGACGTCCTGCTCGGCGGCTCCGACGCCGGCGCGCACCTGGACCGCATGTGCGGGGCCCCGTACACGACCCGCTTCCTGGGCGACTGTCTGCGCGGGCGGAGGCTGGCGGGTCTCGAGCAGGCCGTGAAGATGCTGACCGACGATCCCGCGCGGCTGTTCGGGCTGCGGGAGCGGGGGCAGGTGCGGGAGGGCTGGCATGCGGACCTCGTCCTGTTCGACCCGGACCGGATCGACGCGGGCAAGGCCACCCTGGTGCACGACCTGCCGGGTGACAGTCCGCGGCTGGACTCCCGGGCCGTGGGCGTGCGGGCCGTCTGGGTCAACGGGGTCGAGGCCATCCGGGACGACGTGGTGACCGGCGCCGTACCGGGCCGGGTGCTGCGGTCGGGGCGGGACACCGAGACGGTGAGCACGCGGTGAGTTCCCGGCCGGTTTCCCAAGGGGGCGACGGGCAGCGGCTGTTCGTCGGCGGGGCGTGGGTCGAGCCGGAGGGCGGTCACTACGAGGTGACCGACCCGGCGACCGAGGAGACCGTCGGCGGGGCGCCGGAGGCCTCCCGGGAGCAGGCCCTCGCGGCCTGCGCGGCGGCCCGGGAGGCCTTCGGTCCGTGGTCGCGTACGACGCCGGAGGAGCGGGCGGCGATTCTGGGGAGGGCCGCGGACATCATCCGGGGGCAGCTGGAGCCGTACGCCTCCCTCGCCCAGGCGGAGACCGGCGCCACGACGGGGACGGCCCGCGGGATGCAGGTGGGGGTGGGCGCGGCCCGTTTCCGGCGGTACGCGCGCGTGGAGCCGAGCGAGTGGGCGATCCCGCCGCAGATCAACGAGGCTGGGCCGATCGGGAGGGCGGGCGTGATGGGCGCGCTCGCCGTACGGCAGCCCGTCGGTGTCGTCGCCTGCATCACCTCGTACAACAACCCCTGGGCGAACCCGGCCGGGAAGATCGCCCCCGCGCTGGCCATGGGCAACACCGTCGTGGTGAAGCCGGCCCCGCAGGACCCGCTGTCCGTCTACCGGATGGCGGAGGCGCTGGAGGCGGCCGGGGCGCCGCGCGGGGTGGTGAACGTCGTCTCCGGGCAGGCGGTGTCCGTCGGTGAGGCCGTCGTGGAGTCGCCGGACGTGGACATGGTGAGCTTCACCGGCTCCACGGCGGTCGGCCGGCGGATCGCCGAGGTGTGCGGCCGTGACATGAAACGCCAGCTGATGGAGCTGGGCGGGAAGGGCGCGGCGGTCGTCTTCGACGACGCGGACCTCGCCTCGGCGGTGGCCGGCATCGGCACCACCTTCTCCTTCTACAGCGGGCAGATCTGCACGGCCCCGACGCGGGTGCTGGCGCAGCGGGGGGTGTACGAGCGGCTGGTGGAGCAACTCGCGGGATACGCCAGCCGGTTGAAGGTGGGCGACCCGAGGGAACGGGACACGCTGGTCGGACCGGTGATCTCCGCCGCGCACCGCGACCGGGTGGAGTCCTACGTCGAACTCGGGCGCAAGGAAGGAGCGGCGGTCGTCGCGGGCGGCGACCGGCCGTCCGGCCTCGAGCGGGGCTTCTACGTCTCACCGACCGTCCTCGCCGACTGCACGAACGACATGCGCGTGGCCCGGGAGGAGATCTTCGGGCCGGTGGTCGTCGTCGTCCCCTTCGACGAGGAGGACGAGGGGGTGACCCTGGCCAACGACAGCGACTACGGCCTGATCGACTACGTCTGGTCGGGAGACGTCGCCCGCGCCTTCCGGGTGGCACGACGGCTCCGCGCGGGCGGGGTCGGCGTGAACACCGTGGGGCGCAACATGGAGGCCCCCTTCGGCGGCTTCAAGAAGAGCGGCGTCGGACGGGACGTGGGCTCGTACGCGCTCCATGCGTACAGCGAGGTGCAGGCGATCGTCTGGCCGGGGTGAGGGCTGCGACCGGAGCCGTTACCCCGTCACCGTTCGAGGGACGCGCGGTCCCCCATCACGATCACCGGGTGCAGCGCCGGGTCGAGCGTGAGCAGCAGCTCCTTCATGTGCTGCTGCGCGAGGCTGACACAGCCGTGGGTGGGTCCCCCGTGGTCGACGTGCAGCCAGATGCCGCCGCCGCGGCCCGTGCCGAGCGGGCGGGTCCAGTCGAGCGGGGAGGTGCCCGGCTTGCGGTTGTAGTCGATCGCGACCACGTAGTCGAAGGAGCCGGCGAGCGACTCGCCCTCGAATCCGGTGCCGCCGATGGTGAAGCTGCTGGACTGGTCGTAGGGCAGCTTCGTGCCCGGGTCGGCGAGCAGTCCGCCCGCGTCGCTGAGGGTGAACACGCCGATGGGCGAGTGCAGGTCGCCCGCATGGTGGTCGTCGGTCCAGCCCTTGAGCGCGTTGTGGGCGGCCCAGGTATGCCCGGCGGCCCAGCCGGCGTCGTCGGTGCGCCGGTACAGCACCACCTGCGATTCGGGGGAGTTCTTGTCCTTCCCGGTGACGACGACGACCTGGCGGGCGTTGTCGGGGATCTCGGCGAGCGTCCGGGGGCCGAGGCCCGGCAGTTCGGTCGCCGCGGAAGCGCTCGTGGCCGCGGTTGGGGTGTCCATGCCCCCTTCGCCGGCCGCGTTCGGCTCGGATCCGGCGTCAGCCGTGGCGGGCGCGACGGCCCGGACGTCCTGCGCACCGGCGGCGGCCGAGGGGGCGACCCCCTCCGTCCCGGCGCCGGCACCCGGGCCGCCGCACCCGGCCAGGGCGAGGGCCAGGGCCAGGACCGCGGCGGGAACCGGCAGCCGGGAGCCGAGGGAAGAGAAGAGGTGCCTCATCGCGCCGAACCCGCCGTCCACTCGTTCCACGACATGTTCCAGCCGTTGAGTCCGTTGTCGGGGGCGATCACCTTGTCGTCGGAGTTCTTCACCACGACCACGTCGCCGATGAGGGAGTTGTCGTAGAACCAGGCGGCGTCCTGGCCGGAGTCGCCGCCGCCCTTGGTGTCGTTGAGCCCCACACAGCCGTGGCTGATGTTGGACCGGCCGAAGACGGAGTCGTCTCCCCAGTAGTTGCCGTGAATGAAGGTGCCCGAGGTGGACAGGCGCATGGCGTGCGGGACGTCGGGGATGTCGTACTGGCCGGCGAAACCGACCGTGGCGCCGTTCATCCGCGTCGAGATCAGCTTCTCGGAGATGACCATCTGCCCGTTCCAGGTGGGCGACGAGGCGGCGCCCGCGGTGATCGGTATGTTCCGCACGGTGGTGCCGTCCTGGACGACCTTCATGGTGTGCGCGGCGGCGTCCACGGTGGACACCTGACCGCGCCCGACCTTGAAGCGGAGGGTCTTGTCCTGTTCGCCGTACGCGCCGGCGGCCCCTTTCACTCCGGCGAGGCGGATCCTGACGGTGACCGTGGAGTGGGCCTTCCAGTACTCCCGCGGGCGGAAGTCGAGGCGCTGTCCGCCGAACCAGTGGCCCACGACGGTCTGTCCGCTGTCGGCACTCACCTCGATGGCGGACTCGACGGCCTTCTTGTCGGTGATCGGTTTGTCGAAGGTGAACGAGACGGGCATGCCCACGCCCACCGTGGAGCCGTTCTCCGGGGTGTGCTTGCCGGTGAACCGGTCTGCCTCGGCAAGGGTCGTGAACGTCACGGCCCTGCTCACCCGGTGGCCGTCGGCGTCGGTGGCCGCGGCGGTCAGCCGGTAGGTCGTTCCGTGCTTCAGGTCGCCCGAGGGGGCCCAGCTCTTCTTGTCCGGGGACCGTTCGCCCGTCACCGCCCGACCGTCCGCGGTGGACAGGGACACCTCGGTGATCGTGCCCCCTTCGACCGTGACCCGGCCGCCGGCGGTGACCGGGACATGTTCCTGCCCGTCGGTGGCGTGCAGGTCCAGTCGGGCCCCCGTCGCCGCCCCGGCGGCCTGCACCGGTGTCTTCGCCGGGGCGCCGGCGGGGTTCTTCGCGTCCGACGCCCCGGTGGCGCAGCCGGCCAGCAGGCACACCGAGACGGACAGCAGTGCCAGGGCGGACCGGGCCGGGACGAGGCGGGCCGGGCCGTTGTGATGTGTGGATTCTCGGTCGGTCATGGGGCCAGCGTGGAGCGCGGTTATCAGGAAGTGGTCAGGGTGTGGGAAGAACCGCGGGGGGACTGTGCACCTGCTGACGACGCCTCAGCGCACACAAGGTCACCGGCGTGGGTGCCCTTTGGCGCTACGGGGCTGTCCCGGGCGTGCAGACAGTGCGGTGCCGGAGGACCCAAAACGGCCAACCGGGCTTGGAACCCTCCGGTAGCCCCGTAGCGTCCCGGCCCAGGGGGACACGGACATCAGCTCTGTCTACCCGTTGAAAGACATTCAGAAACCGTTCTGGAGACCACACTTGAAGCTCGCCAAGCGTCTCGTCCTCACCACCACGGCCGTCGGTATCGCGGCCGCCGGCACCTTCCTGGGCACGACGGCCGGTGCCGCCACCACCTCCGCCGCCGCCCTCGCCCCCGTCAAGGCTCCCGCCGCGATCGCGGTCCCCGACGGCAACAAGCTGACCGGCGTCTTCTCCGCCCGGGGTGTGCAGACCTACACCTGCACCGACGGTGCCTGGAAGCTCCTGGAGCCCGCCGCCACGCTCACGGACAAGAGAGGCCGCACCATCGCCCTGCACTCCCGCGGCCCCGTCTGGGTGTCCACGGTGGACGGCAGCGCCGTCAACGCCTCCGCGGTCGCCACCTCCCCCAAGGAGGGCACCATCCCCGAGGTTCTCCTGAAGTCCACGGCCACCCGGGGCACCGGAGTCTTCGCGGACGTCTCCTACATCCAGCGCCTGAACACGACCGGCGGCGTCGCCCCGACCACCGCCTGCACGGGAACCGAGCAGCTCGGCGTCCAGTACACCGCGACGTACGCCTTCTACAAGCCGGCGAAGTAGTTCGACAGCACGACGGCAGTGGCCCCCGGCGCGAGGGGGCCACTGCCTTTTTCGTGAAGGCTGCCCGTCAGTCGGTGAGATCCACCCGTATCGTCAGCAGCCCCGTCCCCAGTGCCCGTACGGCCGTGCTGTTGGCCTTGGGGAGGGTGCGCAGCCGGGCGACCGGGTCGTCGTCGGGCAGCAGGTGGGCGGTGCCGTGGTGCCACCGCCCCCCGATCCGCACCCGCACCCGCGGATCGGCCTTGATGTTGCGGACGTACTGCGACCGCTCCCCGAACTCCGAGACCAGCCAGAACGTGTCGCCGATGCGGCGGCCGCCCAGCGGGGTGCGCCGGGGCTCACCGGAGACGCGTCCGGTGGTCTCCAGGAGGGTGTGGAAGGGCAGGCGGCGCATGAGGGGGTTGGCGACGTACCGCTGGATCGCGGTGGTCGCGCGGAAGCGGAGGTCGGGGCGGCGCGGTTCGGACATGATCCGTTGTGCCTTCCGGCGAGAGGTGGCCAGGGATGTGCCCCACCTTGCCACCGGCGGAGTCACAGGTCGCCGCCGGAGTGGCCGTACCGGTCCGCGCCATGCAGGATGTATCTGGCTGAAGGGTGTGAATCCGGCCGGAAAGGACCCCATCCCATGAGCGCCGAGGCGTCGGAGCCCAGGAGACCACCGCGACGGACCCGGACCCGGGCCCGCCCCGCCTCGCGTCCCCGGGTCGCGACCGTGCTCGCCGGGCTGGCCCTGGCCGCCGCGGGCACCGCGTCCCTCGTCGCGTGCGGCGGGGACGGCGACGACAACGGCGGGGCCTCCTTCACCCCCACCCCCACGGCCGCCGACACCGCGTCCTTCTCCGCCGGCTCGGTGCCCTCCGCTCTCGCGTCGCTCGGCGAGTCCGTCAAGGAGTCCGCCCGCGCGGCGGCCTCCGCCGCGGCGTCCTCGGCCTCGGCCCGGGCCTCCGAGTTCGAGGCGTCGGTGTCGGCGGAGGTCGCGCGGGCCAACGCGGCCGCACAGAAGGAACTCGAGGACGTCGACGGCCGGGGCAACGCGACCGCCGACGTCTCCCTCACGGGCAAGCCGAGATCCGAGACGGGCGGTCTGCTCGCCGTCGTCGTGAACATCACCAACCGCACGGACAGCACCGCCTCCTACGCCGTCCAGGTCGACTTCCGTGACTCCGACGGCAAGGTCGTCGAGACCCGCTTCGTCGGCGCCGAGGACCTGGCACCGGGCGGCAGCGCCCATCCGCTCGCCATCAGCCGCAAGCCCCCCGAACCCCCGCTGACCGCCGAGATCGCCAAGGCCCAGCGGTACTGAGACGTTCGTGCGATTCCCGCGTACCGCCGACCGGAACTGTTGCTTGAATGGTGGGCCGGTACGGAGGAGAGCGGGTGGCTGGGCGTGCGAGTGGTGACCTGGAACCTGTGGTGGCGCTTCGGCCCGTGGCGTGAGCGGCAGAAGGCGATCCTCGCCGTCCTGCGCGACCTGCGTCCCGACGTGGTCGCCCTGCAGGAGGTGTGGGCGGCGGCGGACGGCGAGAACCTGGCGGAGTGGCTCGCGGCCGACCTGGGCCTGCACTGCGCCTGGGCCCCGTCCCCGGCCCCCGAACGCTGGCGCCGCCGGATCGCCGCCTCCGACTCCGACGGCGTCGACATAGGCAACGCGGTCCTCAGCCGCTGGCCGGTGACCGAACAGGAGACCCTCCTCCTCCCGGCCCCGCCCGAACTGGCCGACGGCCGCCTGGCGCTGTACACCCGCCTGGCGACCGGGTCGTACGACATCCCCTTCTTCACCACCCACCTCACGTCGACCCTGGGCGCCTCCGCGGTCCGCCGCGAACAGGTCACCGCCCTGGCGGAGTTCGTCTCCCGCTGGACGGGCGACACCCCGCACCCGCCGATCGTCACCGGCGACTTCAACGCCTGGCCCGACTCCGACGAGGTCCGCCTCTTCGGCGGCTACCGCACCCCACCGGCCGTCCCCGGCCAGATCCTCTACGACGCCTGGGACTACGCCGCCCCGTCCGCCCCCTCCGCCACCTGGACCCCGGAGAACCCCTACGCGGCCCGCGTCCTGGAACCCCCCGCCCGCATCGACTACATCCACGTGGGCCCACCCGGCCCGGTCGGCGAGGGACACGTCCGTGACGTACGGCGGGCGGGGCTCGGTCCGGTGGACGGGGTGTGGCCGTCGGACCATGCGGCGGTGGTGGCGGAGCTGGCGGAGGGGGAGGGCGGGACCGGGTGCTAGCCTCCCGGCGGTCATGATCGATGACGGGGACGGGGACAGTCGATGACCTTTGCGGACAGGTCTCTTGGCATGGCGGCAGCGGCCTTCGTGGTGCTCTGGACGGCGAGCTGCGGCTCGGGCACCGACGAGCCCACGAGCCATACCACCGAGGACACCACCATCACCACGAGGTCGGCGAATGCTTGACTTTTGCCGTCCCGGCGAACGACTCCACCCGCTGACACCGGTACCTCACCGTTTCCTAGCCGGATGCCTCGGTCACCCGTAGCAACCACCAACGCTATGAGTCGGACGACGAGGAGTTGGTGGGTGGTGGCGGGCTGCGCCCTTGGTGATCAGGCCTTACGCGGACTTGACGGAAACCAGATCACCCTTCCGCGACGAGGGCTGCAAGGGCGCACCGGAGGTGGATTGGTTGGGATGACCGTGTTTTGGTAGGCAGTTTCGCAATGGTCCAGGTTGAGCTGACTGAGATGGCCTCGGGTGCTGCATGCATGAGGGCATCGGGAAGGAGCTTAGATCGGTCGAAGTGCCAGGCCATTTGGAATGCCGCAGGGGCAGAGCAAGGCAAAGACTGTTAACGAAAAATCATGGCAATGTGCAGTATTTGTCGCCATAATCTATGCGCGACGAGCTTCATTCAAGATATTTTGGGATATTCCCGGCATTGCCCTGTGGACACTTTTCGGTGGGTCGATTAATCTCTTTCGGCGGTCAGTGAGTGTCATTTTTGTTTGGTGGGAGGAGGAGAGAATGCTTTCACTTGAGGAAATTCAGCGTGTTATCGAGGAAGAGATGATCGACGACCTCGATGCAGCAGCACAGGAGTGCACCGCCCCGGATGGAAGGCCGGGACGCTAGGTCGGCAGGGTAAGCATCCCGAGGGTTGGTGCCCTCGGGATGCTCAATTCTTTGCGCTTGGAGTGGAGTTTAAATGGTTGATGTTATGTCCTACGTTCCTGAAGAGATAATCTCCACCCTTCGTATGCGCCTCTCCGGTCGAGAGGAGCGTGAGTTCGCGCTGCAACTCGAAGAGTGTCTCAAGTTTCTTTATATCCGCTCCATCGAGGGAAGCGGCTTTATTCCACTCGTAGATTCTGTGGACGATGTATGGCATGAGCTCATACTTCAGACCGAATTTTACGCGAAACTGTGCGAGAGTCTGCCAGGTGGGAATTTCATACACCATCGAACGGTAGCTTTTGGTGATCACAGTCGGAACATCGGTAAAAGCGAAGCTGTGCGGGATCTCCTTAGGTGGATTCCCCTATATGTTTCTTATTTCGGTCCGTTTAGGGAGGAGATCGTTGATTACTGGATGATCGTTCGTTTCGTAATGGAAAAGTTCGGTATGTCGCTCGACGAGATCAATGAACTGGGCCACCGCGAGGGTCAAGCCGTCAATCCATTCTGATTAGCCACGGCGTGTGGCGGCTTAGTGTGTGCTATAGACTCTATAATGCGCGGTCTAGTCGCGCGGCTGCGGACATGCTCTGGAGGGGGACCGTGGTGAAGCTTGATGACGCGGCAAGGCCCGTGGTGCGGGATGTTTTGGCTCGAGAAGGAGTGGCTGTGCCGGTGCTCGGCGAGATCATCCTGCATGTTGACCAAGATGAGTTTCCGAGTTGTGGCCGGTGTTTTCGGAACTCTGACCGCGTGGAAATCTCTGGCGTAACTATGACGTACGAGAAGTGTGGGCACTCGTTTCTGCTATAGGTGGCTCGGCTGGTCGGCAGTGGGTGGCTGGTCAAAGGCAGTGAGCCTTTCCAACCTGGCTGCGGCAGGGACCCGGCAAGGCTGTCTTGCTGCGCGGTTGACGGACCTGCAGGTGATGGAATTTACGGCGTGCTGGGGGAGTCTGTGAGCTGCAGGCGTGGTGCTGGCGGCAGCGGCGTAGGCGCTCCCGTCTCTGGTGCGGCGCGGAACGCCTCGATCACGTAGGCGGCGAAGCGGCGGGAGGCCGTGGCCCGGGTGGCACGCGGCGTGCTTTGGAGGCCCCGGTGGGCCATGAGCATGAGGGTCAGGTCGTCGACGACGAAGCCGGGGCGCAGCTGGCCGGTCTCCTGGGCGCGGCGGGCCAGTTCTCCGACCGCGCGCAGAGTCTGCTCTTGGTCGGCGGCGAAGTCCATGGCCTCGGGGAAGGCCGTCATGAAGGCGTCGGCGAATCCCCGGCTGTGCGCGTGGAGTTCGCAGATCCGCTCGATCAGGCTCCGGAATCCGTGCCACGGGTCCGGGTCCGAAAGGGCGTCGCGGACGGCGGCGTGGCAGGCTCGCCGCTGCTCGGCGAAGGTCTCCGCGATCAGTGCCTGTTTGGCCGGGAAGTGCCGGTACAGCGTGGCGGGGCCGACGCCTGCGTGCCGGGCGACCTCGCGCATGGGCGCACTCAGGCCCTCTTCCCCGAACACCGCGCGGGCGGCGTCCAGGATGCGGGCCCGGTTGTCACGGGCGTCGGAGCGCACGGTCTGAGGCAAACGACTGGTCATCGTTTCTCACTTTAGCCAAACGGACGGGGGCGTCCGTTACGGTCCGATGGCGGTGCTGCCGCCCCGTCCCGGCACTTCGCCGGTGGTGCCCCGGCCGTGGGGGCCGGCTCGACGCCCGCGGCCGCAGCAGCTGCGATCCGTCCTTCCACCGACCCGAGGAGCCGAGATGAAAGCCGTCGTGATCAGGACGTTCGGAGACCCCGATGGCCTGGAGATCGTCGATGTGCCCGTGCCCGTTCCTGCCCCGGGGCAGGTGCGGATCGCCACGGAGGCGATCGGGGTAGGCGGCGTGGACGCCGTGATCCGCCGGGGAACGCTTGCCGCCTACGGCTTCCGGGAGGGCCATATCCTGGGCAGCGAGGTCGCGGGAAAGGTCACAGCGGTGGGAGCGGGCGTGGACGCCGCGTGGATCGGGCGGCGGGTGTGGGCGTTCACCGGCCTGTCCGGTGGGTACGCCGAGCAGGCCGTCGCCTTGATCGAGGACGTCCTTCCGCTGCCCGACGGCCTGACCGGCGCTGACGCGGTGACCCTCGGCGGCTCCGGCGTGGTCGCCCACTTCGCCCTGGACCAGGCCCGTTTCACGTCCGACGAGACGGTGCTCGTGCGCGGTGCCGCGGGCAGCATCGGGATTACGGCGGTCCAGCTCGCAGCCAGGGGCGGTGCGAGCGCGGTGGCGGTCACCACCTCGTCGGTGGAGCGTGGCGCCCGCCTGCGGGACTTGGGCGCGACCCATGTCCTTGACCGCTCCGGTGAGGGCGGCCCGGACGCACCGGCGGGCTTCGACGTGGTGATCGATGTCGTGGGGGGTGCCCAGCTTCCCCTTTTCCTGGACAAGTTGACCTCCAACGGGCGGTACGTGGCTGTCGGTGTGGTCGGTGGGCAGCCGCCGGCGGACTTCGGCATGCGGCTGATGGACGCCTTCCGCAGGTCGTTGTCGTTCGCCACTTTCAGCTCTGACACCGTGCCCGGCCCCGACCGGCAGGCCGTTCGGTCGTCCCACTTCGCCGATGCTGCGCACGGTGACCTGCGCACAGTCGTGCATGCAGTGTTGCCGCTGGACCAGGCGGTGCTGGCCCACCGTGAGATGGACGCGGGGAAGGTGTTCGGCAGGGTTGTGCTGGCGCCCTGAGCCGGGCCGGGACGGTGGTCGCGGCCCCGGTCAACGAAACGGGACCCGCTCAGATCGTGGCTGACGCCTGGCGGCGACGATGGTGATTGTCGCGCCGGGCACGTGCGTGGCGTGCCCTGTGACCGCT
The DNA here is from genome assembly GCF_044763345.1 of Streptomyces sp. NPDC096132. Classification (NCBI taxonomy): domain Bacteria; kingdom Bacillati; phylum Actinomycetota; class Actinomycetes; order Kitasatosporales; family Streptomycetaceae; genus Streptomyces; species Streptomyces sp. NPDC096132. The sequence goes on along the minus strand of NZ_JBIWGA010000006.1, from coordinate 119,805 downwards.
GTCTCGTCCGGCATCAGGGTGCGCCGCCGTGCGGGCGCCGGGTGATGATGCCCTGGATGGCCGTGAGCCACTTTTCGACTCAGCGTGATGGCACCCGATGGAGGGCGAGGATGGCTTTGACCAGGTCGGTGATGCGCGTGGTGCTGCAGCGGAGCTTGCGCAGCAGCCGCCAGGTCTTCAGGGCTGCGATGGCCTGCTCGCCGAGAGTGCGGATCTTGGCGTGGGAGACGTTCACGGCCCGCTGACCTGCGGAGAGCTTGTCCCAGCGGCCGTGGTAGGGGACGCAGACGGTACCGCCGGCTCCCTGGTAGCCCTTGTCGGCCCAGCAGCGCACACCGGCGTCGGTCAGGGCGTCGACGATGCCGTGCGTGCGGGCGGCTTTGACGTCGTGGACTGCGCCGGGCAACGGGGCGAGGCCCACAGTAGCCGACCGAGGGGATCGGCGATGACCTGCACATTCATACCGTGCTTCTTGTGCTTGCCAGAGTAGAAGGGGCGGTCGGCAGCGATCCGATCGATCGGCAGCAGGGTGCCGTCCAGGATCACGAACGCCTTGCGGCTCGCGGAGCGGACGGCAGTTGCGAGGTCGGGGGGCGTGGGCGGCCAGGATCTCAACCGCCTCTGCGACGTACCGATAGACGGTGGTGACGCCGACGCCGAACCCGGCCGCGAGCTGGGTGTAGGTGTGACCGCACCACAGGTGGGCCAGAACAAGCAGGGCCTGTCGGCCGCAGGTCAGCCTGCGCCACCGTGTCCCGCGCTCCCGACGCCTGCGGCGAGTAGGCCGGTCAGGTAACGCAGGGTCGCGCTGGACAGATCGATTACCGATGGATAGACAAGCACGTGAAGCTCCAGGCGAACAGGTTGATCTTAGTCGACAACCCATCTACCAGGAGCTTCATCTCTTCCCCAACACCGTTCCCACGCCAAGTCGCCTGCCGATCACCCAGGTTGGAAACGACTCACTGAAGGCCTCATCGCTCATCCGGTCACTGCGGGTTGAGGGCGCGGAGCAGGGCGGCGAAGGCGGTGTGGGTGGTGGTGAGGACGGTGTGGGTGGGGTCGGCGGACTCGGTGAGGTGGATGGCTTGGGGGTGGGGGCCGGCGGATATGTGGACGCAGGCGTCGCCTTCTTGGCAGTACGAGGACTTCTGCCAGGGGCTGTGGGACATGTCGGATCCTTCAGATGGTCTGGGCGATGGAGTGGATCAGGTCCAGTGACTTCTCGGGGGTCAACGCGGTGCCTTCCACGATGTCGAGGAGACGGCGGTATTTCTGCAGGTGGGCCTCGGCGTCGAGAAGCACGGGGCCGTGGAACTGGTCGAGTTGCGCGGTATCGAGCTGGGGGACGGGACCGTACAGGTAGTTGATGGACTGCCCCGATCCGGGGAACGCGCCGATACCGAAAGGCAGTACACGGATTGTGATGTGGTCCTGCCCTCCCATGTCGAGCAGATGTCGCAGCTGGCCACGCGCCACACTCCGGCCGCCGACGCCCATGTGGAGGGCCGCTTCGTGCACGACGGTTCGGTACGGAGTCGGGTTTGCCCCATAGAGCAGGCCCTGCCGTTTGATCCGATGGGAAACGCGGTGCTCGATCTCGGGCGGGGTGGGTGCCGGGATGATGTGCCGGAAGATCTCCCGCGCGTGATCGGGGGTCTGGAGCAGTCCGGGCATGTGAGATGTGTACGCGGTCCGCACCGCCGTGGCATGGTGCTCCAGTTCGGCCAGGTCGAGAAGGCCTGATGGCAGCACTTCGCGATACGACTCCCACCAGCCGCACGTCCTGTCGGTGGCCATGTCGACGAGGGCCTCGATGAACTCCGGATCCGGGCAGGAGTAGATGCGGGCGAGTGCCCTGAGACGCTCGGGGCTCACCCCGAAGCGGCCCGACTCGACGTTGCTGAGCTGCCCTTGACTCGTTCCGAGAGTACGCGCGGCTTCGGTAGCTGTTATGCCCGCGCGCTCCCGCATCTTGCGCAGCTCTGCGGCGACCCGGAGGCGACGGGCCGTCAGAGGGGGTCTTGCGGGCACATGCACTCCTCTTGGACGCACGTTCAGTTGGGTCACTCACACGAGCGAGATATAAGCGGAAGTATCTTGAAAGCTCGCAAATGACATTTGCTGCGCCCTATCTTCATGTTCAGGCGCCCCGCCCGGAAGCGCACCGTGGAACGCCGCGGCAATGACACCAGGCACCCGTCCAACTCCCCTCAGTGACCGGAGACTTCCATGCCCACCGTATCCCCGTCCTGGAACTACACCCTGCACCTTCCCCGGGATCCACGCGCACCGGGTATCGCCCGAGGCACCCTCAGACTGATCCTCGCCGCCCATGACCTGGGCGAGCTGACCCCTACGGCGGAGCTGGTCGCGGGCGAGCTGCTCGCCAACTCGCACTGTCACACGAAGGGCCCGTACTCCCTACGCGTACTGTCCCCGCACCCCGGCCGCCTACGGGTCGCCGTATGGGACACGGACCCCAGGATCCCGCCCGCCTTCTCGGCAGAGACCCCCACCGCACCACCACCGGACACGGAAGGCGGCCGGGGTCTGCACCTCGTACGGGCCTGTGCCGACGAGATCGGCGTCTCCGTGCTGCGCGAACTGGGCGCGTCGAAGGGCGGCAAACTGCTGTGGGCGGACTGCGGAGGCGGGGTGGCGTGGTGAGTACGCGCTGCCGGGCCCGGTCGGCCGACGTCATACTGGAAGTGGAGCCATGCCCCGTACACCAGGAGCAGACCATGAGTGCACAGCCCGAGCACGGCTGGGGAGCGATGCCTCTCCCGGAGATCCGGACCGTGGACGATCTGCGCAGTGCGCTCAGCCGCTACGGCTTCCCGGGTGACCGGGAGCGCTTCGAGCGGGAGCTGGCCGCCGCCATAGGAGCCTCACCGACCAACGACTTCGCGGGCGCGGCGGCAGTGGTACGGGCGTACCGGCACCGGATCCTGATCAGGAACTCGCCGGAGATCATGGCCGCTCTGGAGGACGCGCGCGGCGAAGGCGGCCGTGCGTGAACGATGTCCCTCTGGAGGAGGCCGAGCCGGCGAGGAAGGCGTTCGGTGATCTGACCGAAGGGGAGCGGGAGGTCGTCCGGGACGCGCTCCTGGCGATCGGACGCGACCCGGCGGTGGGCCGAGAGATCCCCGGCTGGCGGCCGCCGTCCGTCGAGTACACGTATACGACCCCTCTCGCTCGCGACTCGGCCGAGGCGATCACGGTCGTCTATACACACACTCAAGGCATGGGAGTGACGGTCGTCTTCTACTTCCGTGATCCACAGGTTGTGGGCTGAGTCCTTGGGGGACCCGCAGGCCGGGGCTACGGGCGTTCGCCGAACTGAAGCAACCCGCCGACGGAGAAACACAGAGCCCCCAGCAGCGTGCCCCAGTTGGCGATGTCCGTGTTGATGAGGCTGGCGGTGGTGGGGAGGGTGTAGGCGGCGAGTGCCGAGATCATGAAGAGGACGGAGCCGAGCTGGTTCACGGCGACGATCCACCAGCCGAGGCTGCGGCAGCGCAGGCAGGGGCCTCGGCCGTGGCAGATCTCGGCGAAGGCGAGGTGACCGGAGATCAGGAAGAGGATGCAGCCGATCACGTCCGGGACCCAGATCAGCCGGTTGACCTGCTGGACGCTCAGCCCTTGGAAGAAGGAGTCCAGCAGGTTGACGCCGAACACCAGGGTGCCGACGAAGAGCACGAACACGCTCAGCCAGTCCGCCCGCGTCGGCTCGTAGCTCCACCAGCGCCAGCCGGGAGTGACCAGACGGCCCTCGCCGCCGGGCAGATGGCGAGGGGCGTTGACGACCTGGAGCAGCGAGACGTAGCCGCCGGTGTTGAAGAAGAGACCGCCCGCGAAGTAGATCGACGCGCAGGTGGTGGCGTCGCCGGAGCCGAACTGGGCGACGCCGGCGCCGACCGCGAAGAGGGCTCCGCCGATGACGAAGGCGGTCGCGGCGATGGCGTTGAGCCCGCGCAGGCGGCGGAGGCCGACCGCGTCGGCGCTGGTCCGCAGGCTGGTGGGTGCGCCGGGCGGGCGGACGGCGATGACTCCGCGCCGCCGTGCGGGCCGCGACTCCCACACGGCCGTGCCACCACCGGGAGGCCGCCAGGTGAGCCGGGTCGTGAAGGGTCCCGCGCCCTCGGCGCGCTGCTCGGGCTGTCCCACGGGCCGAGAGTAGACGGCCCACCGGCACGCTTCCGCGAGCGAAACGCTGCCGGTGGACGTGCCTGCCTGGCCGGCGTCGTCATGCGGCCGAGACCCGGCTCGTTCGGGTGTACGCCGGCGCCCGCGCATTGCGGCCGTCCACCGGGTGCGCGAGATTGATCACCGGGGGCGACCTCGCGGTGAAGGAGTTCGACATGCCGGCAGTGGACGCCGACGTGCCCGTGCTGATCGTCGGGGGCGGGCCCGTCGGGCTCACCGCCCGGGCGCTGCTGGAGCGTTGGGGAGTGCCGACCCTGCTGGTCGAGAAGCACGCCGATCTGTCACCGTTTCCCCGGGCCCGGCTGGTCAACGTGCGCTCGATGGAGATCCTCCGCCAGCTCGGCCTCGCCGCCGAGGTCACGGCCCACGCGTTCGCGGCGGAGTACGGCCGGATCCGCTTCCGCGACACCCTGCACGGCCCTGACTTCGCCAGTGCGGCCATGGTCGGGATCCACGCGCCGGTGCCCGAGAGCCCCGTGACCGGCGTGGTCACCTCACAGGACCGGCTGGAACCCACCCTGCTCGCCGCGGCGGACGCGCCGACGCGGTTCGGGGCCGAGCTCGTCGACCTGGCCGAGGAGACCGACCACGTCGTGGCCCGCCTCGTCGACCACCGGCGCGGTGAGGAGACCCGCGTCCGCGCCCGGTACGTCCTGGCCGCCGACGGCGCGAACTCCACCGTCCGGGAGCGGTTGGGCATCGGCACCACCGGCCCGGGAGCGCTGGCGGGCGTCACCACCGTCGTGTTCGACGCCGACCTCGACGACTGGCGCGCCGAACGGCCCGCCGGGGTCTACTTCACCCCGCACGGCTCGTTCCTTCCGCTCTACCCCGAAGGGGGCTGGGCCTGGATCGCACCCACACCCGAGGACGTCGAGCACGCCGACTGGCCCGGCCTCGTCTCGCGCGCGCTCGGCCCCCGCCCGGACGCGCGGACCGCCGTACGGGTCGACGTGTCACGGGTCCAGCACTGGGTGATGAACGCGTCCGTCGCCGAACGCCTCCGCCACGGCCGGATCCTGCTGGCCGGCGACGCCGCGCACGCGGTCCCCATCATCGGAGGCCTGGGGATGAACGCCGGCATCGCCGACGCGCACAACCTGTGCTGGAAACTGGCGGGTGTGCTCCACGGCTGGGCCGGACCGGGTCTGCTGGACTCCTACGAGCCGGAACGACTGCCCGTCGCCCACCGGACTCTCCGCCAGGCCGTGGCCAACACCCAGCTCATGCTCCAGGTGCAGAACAAGCGCCGAGACCAGGTCCAGGCCGGCGAGACTACCCCGGAGGAGGGGATCGAACTGCCGTGGTCGGAACGGTACTTCGCGCAACTCGGCCTCGTGCTCGGCGTGGCCTACCGCTCCGACGCCGTCCTCTGCGACGGCGACGGCGATGGCCGCGATGACGGCGACGGCGACGGCACCTCACCCGAGCCACCCGACAGCGGCACGGACTACGTCCCCACCACCGAGCCGGGGCACCGCCTGCCGCACCTCTGGCTCACACCCGACCGCTCCACGCTCGACAGCTCCGGCGAATGGTTCACCCTCCTGACCGCCGCCCCCGACCACTGGGAGCGGCAGACCGACGGCACCGCCCCCTGGCCCCTGCGCGTGGAGCCCCTGCCGCACGAGCACACCGATCTCTTCGGCCTCCGCCCCCAAGGCGCCCTGCTCGTCCGCCCCGACGGCCACATCGCCGCCCGCTGGCCCGACTTCCCGTCGAGCGACTCCCCCCTGCGCGCCGCCCTCACCGCCCTCACCCGCCCGACGGCGCCCTGAGCGCCCTCAGCCGCGCAGCGCGACCTCGCCCGTGTGGACGGCGCGCAGGGCACGTTCCACGGTCTCCTCGTTCTCGCCCACCGGAGCCACGTAGTCGAGGACGTCGCGCGCGGCCTCCTCGCCGAGGGTCCGGGTGATCACCCAGGTGGCGAGGTACTGCGACGACAGACAGCCGCCCGCCGTCGCGATGTTCCCGTCGGAGTGGAACGGCACGTCCAGCACGGTGACGTCGAGGGCCTCGACGAAGGGCCGGCTCTTGCGGTCCGTGCAGGCGGGCATGCCGTCCAGCAGCCCGAGCCGGGCGAGCACCAGCGCGCCGGAGCACTGGGCGCCGATCAGCTGGCGCGAGGGGTCGAGCCGGAGCCGGGAGATCAGCCGGTCGTCGGCCACCACCTCCCGCGCCTTCACCCCGCTGCCGATCAGCACGACGTCGGCCTCGGTCACGAACTCCATCGGCTTCTGCCCGGTGACCTCGACGCCGTTCATCGACGTCACCACCGGCGTCGGCGTCGTGATGAACGCCTCCAGACCCTCCTTGCGGCACCGGTTGATCAGCGCGGACGCGATGAAGCTGTCGAGCTCGTTGAACCCGTCGAAGGTGACCACGGCGACCTGCATCCTGACTCCTTCACGTACGGCACCGGATCCCCAGGCTCCCCGGAGCGCCGTACCGCGTCGAGAGCCAATCAGCCGCCCGTGGCCTGCCCCCGCGCGGCCGTGATCACCCGGTGACGACCTTGAAGTTGGCGTCATCGTGGTTGAACGCGCCCGAGCGGAAGCACCCCCGACCGTGTCCGGGCGGGGGTGTGCGGTCCTCACCCCCGCCCCAGGAACACCGGATTGGTGAACGCCGCCAACGCCCCCGGGAGGGGCTGTGCCGTGGCCGCGTGGCGTACCTCCGCCCGTACGTATGCCGCGTACGACGGTGTCGTACGCCACTCCACGACCCCCACCCCCGACGCCGGCAGCGGGGAACCGGTGAACACCACTCCCTCGTCCGTCACGAAGCGGACCGTGCGGCCGGGTGCGCCGGTCACCTCCAGACGGACGGTCACCGGCGCGTCGGCGTCCAGTTCCAGCCGCTCGCCGATACCGGCCCGTTCGCCGCGCCCGCCCGTCGCCGAGAAGGCCAACGACACGGCGCTCGACTCGGCCACGTACGCCCGGCCCGCGCGGATGCCCTCCCGGAGCGCCTCCACCGTCAGGTCGTCCGCCAGGACGACGGTCTGCGGCAGGCCCACCACGTCCGGGTCGCGGTGGGCGTCGCTGTTGCCCACCGCCGGAAGCCAGGTGCCCCTGCCGCCCCGCACCCCCGCCACGAGCATCGCGTCCCACGCCGCCAGCGCCACCTCGTCGTCGGGGGTGTAGGGGCCGTTCCACACCTCCACCGCGTCCGCCTCCCCGAAGCCGAACTTCCAGGCGCAGCCGATGCAGGTGGCGTGCGGATGGGCGGGGATCACCAGGCCGCCCGCCTGTCGGATCCTCCGCGCGAAGCGACCGAAACGGCCCTCCCTCGCCCGGTACCGCCAGTCCACGAAGGTCCCCGGCTCCGTGCCGACCGCCAGGACGTGGCCGTTCCGCGTCGTGACCTCCTCGCCCAGCATCACCAGCAGGTCGTCGCCGGCCACGTCCGCCCACGCCCCGTGTCCCGCGTGGGTGTTGTGCTCCGAGGTGTTGATGAAGTCCAGGCCCGCCGACCGGGCGAGGGCCCCGATCTCGGCGGGGGTGCGGCGGCCGTCGGAGTACCAGGAGTGGAGGTGGCAGTCGCCCCGGTACCAGGCCCGGCCCCGGCCCCGCGCGAAGGAGGGCGGGTAGGTCACGGGCGCGGCCGGCGACGGCTCCCCGTACGTCAGCGTCACGGTGATCTCGTAGGTCAGGCCCTGCGGCGCCACCGTGTACGGGCCGAGCGCGATGTGCCACCGTCCCGCCCGCACCGGGCCCGCCACATACCCGGGCGTGGCCCCGTCCGCTCGGACGAAGAACTCCGTCCGAGCGCCCCCCGACCAGCCCCGGAAGCCCTCCCCGCCCAGCTCCGTGCCGCGCTCGTCGAAGAGGCCGATGTCGAGCGCGTTGCCGGGGGTGCCGGCGGGGACGGAGGGACGGTCGTAGAGGTACGAGATCCTCAGCTCCCGTACGCCCGACGGGACGTCGACCGGGACGTACACGAAGTCGGGGGAGCCGGGCGGCAGGGTGCCCCGTACCGTCCGCGTCTCCCGCTCCGGTGTCTCCGGCTCTCGTCCGTCGGCCGCGGCGAAGCTCACGTCCCCCAACGTAAGCGCGGCGGCGGCACCCGTCGTCAACAGTGCGCGGCGTGCCATGGGGATGTCCTGTGCGTCCGTCACGGAGTCACCCTTCTCACAGTGCCGACCGGTCGGTATGGACACCGACCCCTTCTCCCGGTACAGATGAACCGGCACAGATGAACACAGAGGAACCGGCATCGAAAGGCCCGCCATGCGCATCGCCGTCACGATCTTCCTCACCGACGAGACGATCACCCCGACCCGCCTCGCCCGTGAGCTGGAGCAGCGCGGCTTCGCCGGGCTCTACCTGCCCGAGCACACGCACATCCCGGTGGAGCGGACCACCCCGTACCCCGCCGGTGGTGACCTGCCGCGCGAGTACGGCCGTACGCTCGACCCCTTCGTCGCCCTCGGCCAGGCCGCCGCCGTCACCGAGGGCCTCGGCCTCGGCACCGGCATCACCCTCGTGGCCCAGCACGACCCGATCGACCTCGCCAAGCAGATCGCCACCGTCGATCACCTGTCCGGCGGCCGCCTCACCCTCGGCCTCGGCTTCGGGTGGAACGTGGAGGAGGCCGCCGACCACGGCGTGGAATGGCGGACGCGGCGGGAGCTCGTCCGGGACCGGATGGGGCTGATGCGCGCCCTGTGGAGCGAGGAGCCCACCCCGTACGAGGGGGCGTACGGCTCCGTCCGCGCCAGCTCCGCGCACCCCAAGCCGGCGCAGAAGCCGCGTGGTCCGGTGGTCGGGCCCCGCACCCTCGTCGGCGGTGCCGCCGGGCCGAAGCTGTTCGCCCACATCTGCGAGTACGCCGACGGCTGGCTGCCGATCGGCGGGCGCGGGCTGTCCGAGACCCTGCCGGTGCTGCGCGCCGCGTGGGCGGACGCCGGGCGGGAGCCGGAGGCGCTCCAGATCGTGCCGTACGCCGTCCACCCCTCCCCGGGCAAGCTCGCGTACTACGCCGACCTCGGCATCGAGGAGGTCGTGCTGCAACTGCCGCCGGCCGGGGAGAGCGACGTCCTCAAGGTCCTCGACGAGTACGGCCGCCACCTGTGAGGCTCAGCCGGTGAACGACTCCCGCCACTGCGGGCCCGGGGCGGCCGCCCAGGCGGGAGCCGCCGTGGTGCGGGCCGCGGAGGGGCGGGCCGCGTCCGGCCACCCGGCCCGCAGCGGGCCCGGCGGGGTGGCGGCGAGGCCCCGGCCGGACGCGGTCAACACGGTGAGGACCACCAGGACGGCGGCCAGCTCGTCCGGACGGGGAGTGCCGCGCACGACGCGCACCAGGCCACGGAGGTCCCGGGCCGCGGTCACTGGGGCTGGTTCCCGTGCTTGCGGCTGGGCAGGGGAGCGTGCTTCGCGCGCAGCACGGCGAGCGCGTCGATCAGCCGGGCCCGGGTCTCCGAAGGGTCGATGACGCTGTCGACGAGCCCGCGTTCGGCCGCGTAGTAGGGGTGCATCAGCTCCGTGCGGTACTCCTTGACCAGCCGGGCGCGGGTGGCCTCGGGGTCGGCGGCCGCCGCGATCTCCCGCCGGAAGATCACGCCTGCCGCGCCCTCCGCCCCCATCACCGCGATCTCGTTGTGCGGCCAGGCCAGCGACACGTCCGTCCCGATGGAACGGGAATCCATCACGATGTACGCGCCGCCGTACGCCTTGCGCAGGATCACCTGGACCCGGGGCACGGTGGCGTTGCAGTAGGCGTACAGCAGCTTGGCGCCGTGCCGGATGATGCCGCCGTGCTCCTGGTCCACTCCGGGCAGGAAGCCGGGCACGTCCACCAGCGTCACCAGGGGGATGTTGAAGGCATCGCACATCTGCACGAACCGCGCCGCCTTGCCCGAGGCGTCGATGTCCAGCACCCCGGCGAACGCGGCGGGCTGGTTGGCGACGATCCCGACGACCCGGCCGTCCAGCCGGGCCAGCGCGCAGACGACGTTGGTGGCCCAGTTCTCCTGCACCTCGAAGACGTCGCCGTCGTCCACGATCTCCGCGATCACCGCCCGCATGTCGTACGAACGGCCCGGATCCGCCGGCACCAGGTCCAGCAGCGCTTCGGTGCGCCGGTCCGCCGGATCCGAGGCGGCCACGGCGGGCGGGAGTTCGCGGTTGTTGGCCGGCAGCATCGACAGCAGGTGCCGTACGTCCTCCAGGCAGGACCCCTCGTCGTCGTACGCGAAGTGCGCCACGCCCGACAGTGACGCGTGGGTGTCCGCGCCGCCCAGCCGCTCGTGCGAGACGACCTCGCCGGTCACCGCCTGCACCACATCCGGGCCGGTGATGAACATCTGTGCGATGCCGCGCACCATGAACACGAAATCGGTCAGCGCGGGCGAGTACGCGGCGCCGCCGGCGCAGGGGCCCAGGATGACGCTGATCTGCGGAATCACCCCGGAGTTGCGGACGTTGCGGGTGAAGATGCCGCCGTAGCCGGCCAGCGCCGTCACGCCTTCCTGGATCCGCGCCCCCGCGCCGTCGCACAGCCCGACCAGGGGGGCGCCCGCGGACTCCGCCAGGTCCATCAGCTTGTGGATCTTCTCCGCGTGGGCCTCGCCCAGGGCGCCGCCGAAGATACGGAAGTCATGGGCGTAGGCGAAGACGGTACGGCCGTGCACCCGGCCCCAGCCGGTGACGACTCCGTCGGTGTGCGGCCGGCGGTGCTCCAGGCCGAAGCCGGTCGCACGGTGCCGGCGCAGTTCCTCGGTCTCGGTGAACGTCCCCTCGTCGAAGAGGAGTTCGAGGCGCTCGCGGGCGGTCAACTTGCCCTTCGCGTGCTGGGCCTCGGTGGCCCGCTCGCTGGGACCCTGCCGCACCCTCTCCCGCAGATCGGCGAGTTCGGCGACCCGGTCGGCGACCTGGTCGGTAGGCGATTCATCGACAACGCTCATGCCCGGAGCGTGCGCCCGGACGCTCAAGACCGGCTCGACAGCGCCTCCAACCACGGGTGGAGAACGGCTCCAACCGACCGCGCCAGCCTTGCGGCATGTCATCGTCATCCGCTCGTGAAGGTCATCGGCCCTCCGTCGTCCTGATGTTCCCGGGCACCGGTGCTCAGCACGCCCGTATGGCGGCGGGCCTGTACGGGCACGAGCCGGTCTTCACCGAGGCCGTCGACGCCGTACTGGATCCGCTGGGGGCCGAGGGCCGGGCGGCCCGCGCCGACTGGCTGACACGGGAGCCGGCTCCGCCGCTCGACGCCGACACCCGGGCCGCTCCGCTGCTGTTCGCCGTGGACTACGCCATGGGCCGGCTGGTCGAGAGCTGGGGCGTACGGCCCGCCGCGTACCTCGGGCACAGCATGGGCGAGTGCGTCGCCGCGGTCCTCGCCGAGGTGCTCTCCCTGGCCGACGCGGTCTCGCTGATGTGGGAACGGGTCAGGACACAGCACGCCACACCGCCCGGCGGGATGCTCGCGGTCGCAGCCGGCGCACCGGAACTGGCCGGCTACCTGGGCGACGGCGTGGTGGTGGGCGCCGTCAACGCGCCGCGGCACACCGTGCTGTCCGGTCCGGAGCGGGCGCTGCGCGCGGTGGAGCGCCGACTGACCGCCGACGGCCGCACCAGCCGACGGCTCGCCACCCGCACCCCGTACCACAGCCCCGCCCTGGAACCGGTCGCGCGGCAGACGGAGGAACTGCTGCGCACGGTACGGCGGTCCGCGCCCGCCCGGCCGCTCTACTCCGCCTACCTCGCCCGGCCGGTGCGCGAGGAGGACGTGACCAGCACGGAGTTCTGGGCCGCGCAGCCGACCGCTCCCGTGCTGTTCTGGCGCACGCTGGACCGGGTGCTGGGCGACGGCGACCGGATGCTCGTGGAGGCCGGACCCGGCCAGAGCCTGACCGTGCTGGCGCGCGGCCACCGGGCCGTGCGCTCGGGCCGCAGCGGTGTGCTGAGCACCCTGCCGCCGCGGGCCCTGGGGCCCGAGGAGGACCGGCGAGCCGTACACGCGGCCCGTGAACGGCTCGCCGGCGCGGGCCTCCTCGGTACGCCGGGTCACTCGGGCGTGTTGCCGCTGGACCTGCCGGTCTCGTAGGGGCTGTTCACCCCGTCGTACGCCAGGTGCAGGACCATCCCGTCGCGGGCGTGGTCGAGGTTGTGGCAGTGGTCCGCCCACACACCCGGGTTGTCGGCGCGGAAGGCGACCTCGAACCGCTCGCCGGGCGACACGTTCAGCGTGTCCGTCCACCACGGGCTGCCGTCCGCCCGCTCGCCGTTGCGGGACAGCACCAGCATGCGGTGGCCGTGCAGATGCATCGGATGGTCGTCGAGGCTGCGGTTGAGGAAGGTGACGCGCACCAGATCGCCCTCCCGGACCAGCAGGGCCGGGATGTCCGGGTAGACCGCGTTGTTCACGGTCCACAGCATCATCGGCGCGCCGTCGTAGAAGCCCACGCTGTTGCCGAGAACGAGACGGAAGTCGCGGTCGAAGTCGCTGTCCGGGGTGAGGGGCCGCGGGCCGGCGGGAGTCCCGTAGTGCAGGGGGTCGAACACCGGGCCGCCCGCGTCGGCGGCGGCGGGGACCCGCGCGGCCGGGTCCGCGGCGAGGATCAGCGAGGGGGACGCCAGGTCCCCGTGCGCGCCGTACGCGCCGTCCTCGCCGCAGCCCTCGAAGCCCTGGCTGCCGTTGCCGGCGTTGGCGTCGCCGACCACGGTGAGCCGGACCGCCCCGGCGGGCTGGCGGAACGTCAGGTCGTAGCGGCCGCCGCCCGCCACGCGCAGCAGTCGGCCGCGCACATCGGTCGGCGCGGACACCGCGTTGCCGTCGATCGCGGCGACCTGGAACGAGGTTCCGGTCAGCGCGTAGGTGCGGGGGCAGTTGTCGGCGTTCACCAGGCGCAGCCGTACGGCGGTTCCCGCGGCGACGCGCTCCCGCCGCTCGCCGGTGTCGGCCCCGAAGGCCGTCCGCAGGATGCCGCCCAGTCCGTTGCGCCCGCTCAGCGCGCCGTTCGGAGCGCTCGAGCCCGACGCCCCGCCCACGGGCCACGCGTGCGCGACGACCGTGCGGTCGAGACTCCGCGACGACTGTGTGCCCTCGGTCTGCGCCGTGCCCTCGGTCACCACCAGGGCGCCGAACAGGCCCCGGGCCACCTCGGTGCTGGACTGCTGGTGGGCGTGGTACCAGAAGGTCCCCGCGCGGTTTGCCCGGAACCGGTACACGTGTCGGCCACCCGGCGGCACCGCGTCCTGGGTGACACCGGCCACCCCGTCCTCCGCGTTGGGCACGTCGACCCCGTGCCAGTGCACGGTGACCCCCTCGGCCACGTCCTGGTTGACCAGGGTGACCTCGACCAACGCGCCCTGCGGCACGCGGAGTTCGGGGCCGGGGAGCACGCCGTTGAAGGTGAGCGCGTCCACGTTCTCGCCCGACGCCAGCCGGACGGTCCGCTGCGAAGCGGTGAGCGTGAAGCGCCGGTCGGCGGCGCCCGCGCGCGGCCCGGTCAGGTCCGCGACGGAGCGGGCCGGGGCGGTGCCGGGGCCGGGACCGCCGCCGGTGTCGTAGGTGTGGTGGTGGGCGGTGGCCATCACGTCCGGCAACCGGCTCGCCCGCTCCGCGACCCGGTATCCGCCGGCCAGCACCAGCGCCCCGCAGGTCACGAAGGCCAGCGTACGGACCAGTCGGCGCCCCCACGACACGGGCCGCCAGCCCACCGCTCCGACCACCCCCTGCCGTCGCTGCTGCAGCAGCGTCAGCCCGCCCGCCGCGAGGACCAGCAGCGTCGACTCCAGCAGGAAGAACGCGGTGTACGGCGGCGCCGGCGGATGCAACGTCAGCAGGGCGCCCAGCACGGCGGCGACACCCCCCACCCGCACGGGCACGACGAGCCGGGGACGGGCGGCGGCGGAGCGGAGGGCGGCGGTGCCGTCGGGGGTCGGGAGGGAGGAGCCCTGGAGGGAGGAGCCCTGGACGGAGGAGCCCTGGACGGAGGAGCCCGGGGCACGGGGACCGGATCCGACGCCTGGGCGACGCCCGCTGTCCGCGGGGGAGCCACTGTCCGCGGGGGAGCCGCTGTCCACGGCGGTGATCCCGGCCTCGCCCCGCCCGCCGGTTCCCCCACCGGGGAGAGCGGCCACGCGGGCGAGGGTGTGCTCCGACGCGTCGGTGTCGGCACCCGCACCCCGGCCGGGCGCCGTCGCGGGTTCCCTCGCCGCCTCCGTGGCGCCGGCCGGGCCATTCCTCACCCCACCGACCCGCCGCGCGGCGCCGCCGGCCTCCGCCGACAGCCGCCGGCGGGTCAGGCGCAGGTACTCCGGCACGCTCAGCCAGGCCACCGCGACGCCGACGACGACCTGCGGCACCACCGCCAGGAGGACGAAGTCGGCGGCGCCCCACCAGTCGGTCTCGGCGGCCAGGGCGACGCCCAGGGCGGCGCGGACGGCGAGGGTCAGCAGAGCCGTACCGAGGAGGATGACGCCCAGCAGGGCCCGGCGCCGCAGGGAGTGTGGGTTCGGGCGGGTCGCCAGACGGCGCGCGCCGCGCGCGGCGAACAGCCAGCAGACCGCGGCCAGCACCGACCACAGCAGGTTCTGTTCGAAGAGGTTTTCCACCATGGGGGCAGCCTGGCCGCGCTCCTTCGAGGCTCCCTCGAGGCCGCTCGCCGATTCTCGCGGTGACTGCGGGCCCGCCGCGGTCACGGCGGTCCGGTGCCGCCGCACCACAGTCCCGGGGGTACGGATGCAGGACAAACGCTGTGTACTGGTGACCGGCGGATCACGGGGCATCGGCCGCGCGATCGCCGTCCGGCTGGCACGCTCCGGCCATGCCGTCGGCTTCTGCTCCCGAGCCGCCGACGAGGCGGCCCTGGAGACCGCCCGCCTGGTCGCCGAGGCGGGCGCGCCGGTCCATCACGTCGTGTGCGACGTCACCGACGCCGACGCGGTCCGCGCCTTCGCCGAGGAGTGCGAGGAGAAACTGGGCCCGCCCTACGGCGTCGTCAACTGCGCCGGCGTGCTGCGGGACCGCCCGATGGCGCTGATGTCCGCGCAGGACTGGCAGGCGGTCGTGGGCACCAGCCTGGACGGGGCGTTCCACGTCACCCGTGCCGTACTGCGCGGCCTGATCTCCCGGCGGGCCGGCGCCATCGTCAACGTCTCGTCGGTCATCGGGGTGTACGGCAACCCCGGCCAGACCAACTACGCCACCGCGAAGGCCGGACTCAACGGCCTCACCCGCGCCCTCGCCAAGGAGGTCGCGCCGTACGGGGTGCGGGTCAACGCCGTCGCCCCCGGCTTCATCGACACCGACATGCTCGAGGGCATGACGGCCAAGGCCCGCGAGGCCGCGGTGGGCAAGATCGCCATGCGCCGCTTCGGGACCGCGGAGTCCGTCGCCGCGCTGGTGGCGTTCCTGCTCTCCGACGAGGCGGACTACGTCACCGGACAGGTGGTGCAGATCGACGGCGGGATATCCCTGTGACCGGCCGGCCGGTCACCGTCCGCGCCTCGGACGCCCCCACCGCCGCGCCGGTCTGGAGCCTGCTGCGCGAACGCTGGTTCAGCACGCTCTTCCTCACCGACATGTGGGAGCGCTTCAGCTTCTACGGCATGCAGGCCCTGCTCTTCCTGTACGCGACCGCGCCCGAGGCGGAAGGCGGGCTCGGTCTCTCCGACGGATCGGCGGGCGCGCTGTTCGGGCTGTACATCTCCGCCTCGTTCCTCGCCGCGATGCCCGGCGGCTGGCTCGGGGACCGGGTGCTCGGCACCCACCGGGCCATGCTGACCGGCGCACTGCTCATCGCCGCCGGCCATCTGTGCATGACGGTCCCGGCCCACGCCGGTTTCTACGGCGGACTGTGCCTCGTGGCCGGCGGCACGGGGTTGCTCAAGCCCAACCTCCCCGTCATGTTCGACCAGATGAACCCGGGCGCGGACAGCGCCCGGCGCCGCGCCGCCTTCTCGCTCTTCTACATGAGCATCCAGGTCAGCGCGCTGGTCGGCCCGCTGGTCACCGGAATCCTCGGCGAACGCGTGAACTGGCACCTCGGCTTCGGGGCGGCCGCCGCCGGCATGCTCCTCGGCGTGCTCCAGTACGTGGCGGGTGCCTCCTCGCTGTCCGGCGCCCGCACCGGCCCGAGCCGCCCGCTGCCGCCTGCGGCGCTGCGCCGGTTCGTCCGGGGTGCCTGGGCGGCGGCGGCCGCCGCCGTGCTGGTCGCGGCCGGTGTGGTGGCGGCCGGCGGGATTCCGCTGCGGCCGGTGCTGGCGCTGTGCGGTCTTGCCTCGCTGGTGCTGCCCGTCGTCGTCTTCCGCCGGCTGCTGCGCGCCGAGGGCCTGGACGGCGCGGCCCGCGAACGCCTGCGCGCCTACCGGGCGGTGTTCGTGCCGTCGGTGCTGTTCTGGGCCATGTACGGCCAGATCGGCTCCGTCTTCAGCCTGTTCGCGCGCGAGCACACCGACCGGGAGCTGGCCGGATTCACCGTGCCGGCCAGCTGGTTCCAGTCCGCGCACCCGCTGTTCCTGCTCCTGCTGGCGCCGCTCTCCGCCTGGCTGTGGCTGCGGATCGGCGACCGCGCCGGCACGGCCCGGAAGTTCTCCGTCGGGCTGTTGTGCGCGGCGGGCGGCTTCCTGGTGCTGGCGGCCGGCGCGGGGCTCGCCGTGGACGGCCGCCCGGTGTCCCCCCTGTGGCTCCTGGGCGCCTTTTTGTGCATGACCTGCGGGGAGCTGGTCTTCGGGCCGGTCGGCCTGAGCACCACCGCAGAGGTCGCGCCCGACGGCCACCGCAGCCGCATGATGGGCCTGTTCTATCTGGGCGCCGCCCTCGGCGCGGGCGTCGGTGGCCAGCTGTCGCACCTGGTGGGCGTCCTGCCGCTCTGGGCCTACCTGGCGGGATTCACGGTCACGGCCGCCACGACGGCCCTCGTCCTGTCCCGCAGAACGGTTCGGGTCTGATGTCGAGTTGGCCTGGACGAGCCCTCAAGGCGCCCGACCCACCATCGATTCCAGGCCGCCGGACCAAGGCACCGCTCCCGCTCCTTCGGTGAGGCCGTACCGCCCGCGTGTCCCCCCGGCCTTCGCTCAGGCCGCTCTCTCCTCTTCCCTCTTCTGTCCCCGTCCCGCCCAAGGGAGTTCCCATGGCTCATCGCACCCTCATCGTCGCGCGGATGAACCACGACGACGCGGACAAGGTGGCGGCGCTCTTCGCCGAGTCCGACGCCACCGAACTGCCGCACATGATCGGTGTCCAGCGCCGCACGCTGTTCCGGTTCCACGGCCTGTACTTCCACCTGGTGGAGGCCGAGGAGACCATCGGCGAGCGCCTCTACCAGGCCCGCAGCCACCCGCTCTACCAGGACATCAACGTCGCGCTCCAGCAGTACATGACGCCCTACGACCCCGCGTGGCGCGAACCGAAGGACTCCATGGCCGAGCCCTTCTACAGCTGGACGCCCTGATCCCACCGCTCTGTTCGCCGCACCCTCCTCATCCGTCCGGGATTCCCACTCCCCACACCTGTGGAGCAACCATGCAGACCACCGGCCTCACCAAGGTCGCCCTCGACGACGTGGCCCCCAACCGCAGGCGCGGGGGCGATCTGCGCGTCCTGCTCAGCCCCAAGACCTGCGGTGCCACGTCCGGCTTCATGGGCGTCGGCACGCTGGAGCCCGGGGAGTTCGTCTCCGAGCACTACCACCCCTACTCCGAGGAGTTCTTCCACACCGTCCGGGGCCGGATCCTGCTGCGCGTCGAGGGCAGGGAACTGGTGCTGGAGGAGGGGGAGTCCTTCATGGTCCCCATCGGCGTCCGGCACCGCATCGAGAACCCGGGTGACGAGCAGGCCCACGTGGCCTTCTTCCTCAGCCCGCTCGCGCCCCGCCCCGACCTCGGCCACGTCGACTGCGAGCCGCTGCCGGGCGAGGGGACCCTGCCCGAAGTGGGTGACGCCCGATGACCGCACGCGCGGTGATCACCGGCATCGGTGTCGTGGCTCCGGGCAGACCCGGCCGCGAGGAGTTCTGGGAGATGATCGTCAAGGGCCGTACGGCGACCCGGCGCATCACGCTCTTCGACCCGACGCCGTACCGCAGCCGCATCGGCGCCGAGGTCGACTGGGACCCGGAGCAGGCCGGACTGTCGTACCAGGAGATCCGGCGCACCGACCGGGCCGGCCAGTTCGCGCTGGCCGCCGCCCGGGAGGCGGTCGCCGACAGCGGCCTCGACCTGGCCGCGACGGACCCCCACCGCCGGGGGGTGAGCATCGGCAACGGCGTCGGCAACGCGATCTCGATGGAGCAGGAGTACCGCACCGTCAGCGACAACGGCCGCCAGTGGCTCGTCGACCCCGGCTACATGGTGCCGCACCTGTACTCGTACGTGATGTCCAGCTCCCTGGCCACCGAAGTGGCCTGGGCGGTGGGGGCCGAGGGGCCGTCCACGGTGGTCAGCTCGGGCTGCTGCGCCGGCATCGACGCCGTCGGGTACGCCGTCGACCTGATCCGGGAGGGCTCCGCGGAGGTGATGGTCGCCGGGGCCACGGACGCGCCGATCTATCCGATCACCGTGTCCTGCTTCGACACCCTGCGCGCCTCCTCCACCAGCAACGACGACCCCGAGCACGCCTGCCGCCCGTTCGACCTGCGGCGCAACGGCCTGGTCCTCGGCGAGGGATCGGCGGTGTTCGTCGTCGAGGAACTGGAGCACGCCCGCCGCCGCGGGGCCCGGATCTACTGCGAGGTCGCCGGATACGCGGCCCGGGCCAACGGCTACCACATGACCGGACTGCGGCCTGACGGACGGGAGATGGGCGAGGCCATCACCGCGGCGCTCGACGAGGCCCGGATCAACCCGGACGAGGTCGACTACGCCAACGCCCACGGCTCCGGCACCCGGCAGAACGACCGGCACGAGACGGCCGCGTACAAGCGCAGTCTCGGCGACCACGCCTACCGGATCCCCGTCAGCTCCATCAAGTCGATGGTCGGGCACTCGCTCGGCTCGATCGGCTCCATCGAGATCGCGGCCAGCGCGCTCGCCATCGACCGGGGCACGGTGCCTCCCACCGCCAACTACGAGGAGCCCGATCCCGAGTGCGACCTGGACTACGTCCCCGGCACCGCCCGCGAGGCGGAGCTGGACGTGGTGCTCAGCGTCGGCAGCGGCTTCGGCGGTTTCCAGAGCGCCGTGGTCCTGACGTCACCGAGGAGGATCGTGTGAGCGCCGTACGCGAGCGGGCGTCCGCGCCCGTCATCACCGGCGTCGGGGTCGTCGCGCCCAACGGGCTGGACCGGGAGACCTGGTGGCGGGCGACCCTCGAGGGCACCTCGGGGCTGCGCCGGATCAGCCGCTTCGACCCGGCCCCCTACTCGGTCACCGTCGCGGGGGAGGCCACCGGCTTCGACCCGGCCGACCACGCCCCGGCCCGGCTGGTCGCCGAGACCGACGCGATGACCCAGTACGCCTACGCCGCGGCCAACGAGGCCCTGGCCGACGCGGGCGTGGCCGAGGACTCGCTCGCCGACCTGGACATGGCGGCCATCACCGCCAACTCCTCCGGGGGTGTCGAGTTCGGCCAGCGTGAGCTGCAGAAGCTGTACTCCGAGGGGCCGCAGGCCGTCGGCGCCTACATGTCCATCGCCTGGTTCTACGCGGCGACCACGGGACAACTGTCCATCCGGCACGGCATGCGTGGGCCCTGCGGGGTGCTCTGCTCGGAGCAGGCCGGCGGCCTGGACGTGCTGGCGCAGGCCCGCCGGGTCCTCGCCAAGGGCACCCGGCTGGTCCTGTCCGGTGGCACCGACGCCTCGCTGTCGCCGTACGGCATGGTCTGCCAGCTCTCCAACGGGCGGCTCAGCGAGGAGCCGCGGCCCGACCGCGCGTTCGTGCCGTTCGATCCGGAGGCACGCGGCTATGTGCCCGGGGAGGGCGGCGCGATCCTCGTCGTGGAGAGCGCGGCCGACGCCCGCGCCCGGGGCGCCGGACGGATCTACGCCGAGCTCGCGGGCTACGCCGCCACCACCGACCCGCGCCCCGGCTCCGGCCGCCCGCCGGGCATCCGGCGGGTGATCGAACTCGCCCTCGAGGACGCCGGGACGGCCGCCGAGGACATCGACGTCGTCTTCGCCGACGGCTACGGCGTCCCCGAGCTGGACCGCCAGGAGTCCGAGGCGCTCGCGGCGGTCTTCGGACCGGCCGGGGTGCCGGTGACCGTCCCCAAGACGATGACCGGCCGCCTCTACGCCGGCGGCGCCGCCCTGGACGTGGCGGCGGCCGTGCTGGCCCTGCGCGACCAGGTGATCCCGCCCTCGGTCAACATCCGCCCCGACCCCGCCCACCGCCTCGACGTGGTCACCGGGCCTCCCCGCGAGACCGCCCTGCGCACCGCCCTGGTGGTCGCCCGGGGGTACGGCGGATTCAACGCGGCCGTAGTGCTGCGCGCCGCATGACCCCTCTCTTTTTCCGCACCGACGTCCCCACTTCCAGGAGGAACGCATGAGCACCATCAGCTTCGAGGACCTGAAGGCGATCATGAGCCGCTGCATCGGTGAGCTCGACGGTCAGGAGATCACCGAGAACGACCTCGGGACGTCCTTCACCGACCTCGGCTACGACTCGCTCGCCGTGCTGGAGATCGCCAGCCAGGTCCAGCGCGAGTACGGGCTGAAGATCCCGGACGAGGCCATCGAGTCGATGGATTCCCCGCAGGCCGTGATCGACTACGTCAACACCAGCCTGGCGGCGGTCTGACGTGGCCCGTACCGACAACGCGATCGTCGTCGACGCGCCCATGGATCTGGTCTGGGACATGACGAACGACGTCGAGACCTGGCCGCAGCTGTTCTCCGAGTACGCCGCGGCCGAGATCCTGGAACGCGAGGGCGCGACGGTCCGCTTCCGGCTCACCCTCCACCCCGACGAGCAGGGCAAGGTCTGGAGCTGGGTCTCCGAGCGCACCCCGGACCCCGCCACCCGGACCGTGCGCGCCCGGCGGATCGAGACCGGCCCGTTCGAGTTCATGAACCTGTACTGGTCGTACACCCGGACCGCCGCCGGCGTGGAGATGCGCTGGCAGCAGGAGTTCACGGTCCGTCAGGGACTGCCCTTCGGGGACGCCGAGATGACGGAGCGGCTGAACACCAACACCCGCCGGGAGATGGCCCGGATCAAGGGCCTCGTGGAGGAGGCCGCACGACGGGCGGTGGCGCGGTGAGCGCCGGTCTGCGCGTCCTGCTGGAGATCAGGATCGCGCCCGGCCGCGAGGCGGACTTCGAGGAACTGTGGCGGGAGCACGCCGAGCACGTCCGCGGGCTCCCGGACAACCACGGCCAGCAGTTGTACCGGCTGGCCGGCTCGGACGGCCACTACACCGTGCTGACCGACTGGACGGATGAGCCGTCCTTCCGGGCCTTCGAGCGCAGCGACGCCCAGCAGGCCTACCTCGGGCGGCTCTGGTCGATGCGTGAGGGCGGCGCGATGAGCCTGCTGGAACCGCTCCACCGGCTGTCCGGTACCCCAACGAACTGGAGGAACGCATGAGTACGCAAGCGGACCAGGTGACCGAACTGATCGAGCTGGTCGAGTCCGTGCCGGCCAAGGAGCTGGAGGCGGTGGTGGCCGCCCGGCAGGGCGGTCTCGACGCGGCCCTCACGCTGATCTTCGAACTCCTCGTGTCGGAGTTCAACCCCGAGAAGGCCAAGGGCCAAAAGGGCGTCTTCCAGTTCGACATCGCCTCCGGCGAGGGCCAGAAACTGCACTACGTGCACGTCGAGGCGGGTACCTGCCGCACCGACAAGGGCCTCCACGAGAGCCCCGACATCACCATCGGGATCAAGTTCCCGGACATGCTCGCCATGGGCGTCGGCAAGCTGCCCGGCGCGAAGGCGTTCCTGACCGGGAAGCTGAAGCTGCGCGGCAGCCCGCTGATGGGGACCAAGCTGGGCGAGTGGTTCGACCACCCCGAGGTCTGAGACGGCGCCCCGTCGAAGGGGCACACGGAAACCGCCGCCGGGTTCGGCCCGGCGGCGGTTTCCTGTGCGGGGGCTTCGGCGTCAGCCGACCCCCAGCGCCGACATGTGGGCGATCATCAGCATCGCCTGCTCGTGCACCAGCGCCAGATACGCGTCGGGGTGGCCGGGCCGCCCGCCGCTCTCCAGATAGGGGTCGAGCCACCGCTCGGCGTTCTGGCCGTGACAGCGGTCGGTGAGGTAGCCGACGACGTCGTACGGATGACCGTCGTACTGCACGACCCGCACCAGGGTGTCCTCGTGCAGGAACAGCGCGGTGCGAATGATCGAGGGGTGTTCCGGCGCCATGGTCAGCGAGGCCCGGCTGTTGACGGTCTCGCGCAGGGCCGTCAGCTCCGCGCCGGCCCCGGCCCGCAGGGGGTAGCGCAGGGCGACGGTGCCCAGAGCGGGCCGTTCGTCGGGGCTGTGCTGCTCCAGCACCGTCATCAGACTGCGGTGGAAGTGGTTGCGGAAGCCCTCGGGGGTCTCGGTGTCCCGTGGCTCGGTCAGATAGGGGCTGATCGCCCGCTCGGCCTCGCGTACCCCCTTCTGCACCGACATGTGCCGGGCGACCTCGGCGGCGCCCACGCCGTCGTGGTGGATCACCCGGACCAGGACGTCGTCCTGGACGAACAGGCCGGTCCCGAGCAGCATCCCCGCCGCTTCCCCCTCGGAATCCTTGATCACGGGGGAGTCGACCCGGGTGAAGTTGTGCGGTGAGAAGACCTCGGTGAGTTCTTCCTCATGGCCGGGACGGACACGGTAGGTGATGGCGTCCAGAGGCATGACGGTTCCTCCTGTCGAAGCGTTCGGAACGGCACACGTCAGCGGGTGATGAGCACCGTGACGGTGACGAGGACCAGGGCCAGCGCGGCCAGGGCGGTGCGCAGCCGGTGCCAGGCCCGCCACAGCGGGCGCGGATCCTGCCAGGGGCCGTGCGCCGCGAGTGCGCTCAGCGAGCGGTTGATCGGCACGTTGCCGAGGTGCGAGACCGCCTGCACCCCGATGAGCAGCACGGAGACCAGCGGGAACAGCACCTGCCCGGGCCCCTCGGCGAGGAAGGCCAGGGCGAACCCGCTCAGCGTGGCCACGTTGACCAGCAGCGGCATCAGCGGGTGGTACCCCTTGCCGAGCAGGGCGTGCGCCCGCAGGTAATCCGCGCGGTCCATGGCGGACATGGCGGGGCCCACACTGACCAGGACCGCCACGAAGACACCCGTGACGGTCCCCGTTCCCATCAGTACGACCCCGCTCAGCACTTCTTCGAGCATCACTACTCCCGGTCCCGCTGCCTTGGATGTGGTGTCCGGTCACCGTGCCCCGGCCTGCTCGACTCGCTGTGGAGCGGTGCTCGACACCGGGCCCGCGCGGCTGCCCGTACACGCCGCCCCGCGTCCGCCCGTGATCGTCAAGCGGTCTTCGAGCCCCCTTCGACCGGCGGCTCCGAGAGTCGTCGCAGAGTCCGCCGCACCGAGCGGCGGCGGTCCGGGAGGGTCCGGGAGGGCTGAATCGTGGTCGATCCGGTGCAGATACTGCTGCCCATCGCACTCTTCGCCGGGGGCCTCGCGGCCGGTGGCCTGGCCATATCCGTTCTGGCGGCGCCGCTGTTCACCACGCTGCCCACCGGGATGTACGTGCCGGTGCACAAGGGGCTCGTCACCCGCTTCGACCCGTTCATGCCGGTGTCGCTGTTCAGCTGCCTGCTGTGCGACCTGGCCCTGGCCGCCCTCGCCGACCGGACCGGAGTGCGTCTGCTCGCGTCGCTCGCCGCGCTGCTGCTGGCCGCCGCCATGACGGTCTCGCTCACCCGCAACGTCCCGATCAACCGGTGGCTGTCCACGCTGGATCCGCAGAACCTGCCGGCGGACTTCGACCGGCTCGACCCCAGGGAACGGTGGATCCGCTGGAACCGGGTGCGCGGCTCCCTCGCCGTCATGGCGCTGCTGACCAACGTCGCCGCGGCAGCCGTACTCCTCTGACCGCCGTTCGCCCCCGACGTCTCGTCCGACAAGGAGAAGCTGTGGACCCCATGACCGGAGTGGTCGGCCCGGCGATGGCCGCCGCGTTGCCGCCCCACGTACGGCTGCTGCTGCTCACCGACGGCAAGCGGATCTCCCGCGTCCTGCATGTCGTCGCCGAACTCGACATCGCCGGACTGCTCGCCGACGGCCCGCTCACGGTCGCCGACCTCGCCGAGCGGACCGGCACCCACGCCGACTCGCTGGGGCGTGTCCTGCGGGTCGCCGCCGCGTTCGGCGTCCTGGCCGAGGAACCGGACGGCCGGTACACGCTCACCGAGGTCGGCCAGGCCCTGCGGGCCGACGTGCCCGGCAGCCAACGGGACATGGTCCTCTACAACGGCGACGAGATGCTGTGGCGTTCCTACGGCGAGCTGATGCACACCGTCCGCACCGGCCGCCCCGCGTTCGAGCGGGTCTACGGCCATGGCTTCTTCGAGCACCTCGAGGCCGACCCGCGCGCGGGTGCCCTGTTCGACCGGGCGATGACCGGGATGAGCCGGGCGACCTCCCGCATGCTGCTGGACTCCTACGACTTCGGCCGCTTCCCCCGGCTCGCCGACGTCGGCGGTGGCCGGGGCCTGTTCCTCGCCGAGCTGCTCGCCCGCCACCCCGGCGTGCGGGGCACGCTCGTGGACCGGCCGACGGTGGTGGAGGAGGCGCCCAAGCTGTTCGAGGAGGCCGGCGTCGCCGACCGCGTCGAGGTGGTGCCGGGCGACTTCTTCGGTGAACTCCCGGCACAGCACGACGCGTACGTGCTGAAGGCCGTGCTGCACGACTGGGACGACGAGCGGGCGGCGGCCATCCTGCGCCGGATCCGCGAGGCCCTGCGGGACGTGCCCGAGGGCCGGCTGCTGATCTGCGAGTTCCTGGTCGGGCCGGCGAACGAGTGGGACCGCGGCAAGTTGCTCGACCTGGACATGCTCGTCCGGTTCGGCGGGCGGGAACGCACCGCGGACCAGTGGCACGCGCTGCTCGCGACGGCGGGCTTCGAGCTGGTGAACGAGCCGGTCGCCGGGCGCTGGGCGGTCCTGGAGTGCCGCCCCGTCCCCGCCGGCCGGTGATCTGACCGATCCGATCCGATGCGGCGTGGGCCGCGACATCACGGAGGATGGCATGGAACTTCGACTGGTCGGAAAGAACGCGCTGGTCACGGGCGGCAGCCGGGGGATCGGGCGAGCCATCGTGCTGGCTCTGGCCAAGGCCGGCGCCACGGTGGTGACCTGCTACCGGCAGGAGGGCGAGGCGGTGGACAGTCTGGCCCGCGAGCTGAAGGAGATCGGCGGCGACCACGTCCTGGTGCGCGCCGACGTGGGCACCGCGGCGGGCGTGGAACGCGTTCTGGAGGAGTGCCGCAGCCGGTTCGAGACGCTGGACGTGCTCGTCAACAACGCGGGTGTGATCAGCCAGATCCCGTTCGCGCAGCTGCCGTTCGAGGAGTGGGAGCGGGTACTGGCCACCAACCTCACCGGACCGTTCATGGTGATCAGCAAGGCGCTGCCGCTGCTGCGCGAGGGCTCCTCCGTCATCACCATCGGCTCCCGGGGCGCGATGGCGGGCATTCCGCTGCGCGGCCACTACACCGCCTCCAAGGCCGGTCTCGTCGGCCTCACCCGGTCGCTGTGCAAGGAGTTCGGCGGCAAGGGCATCCGGTTCAACGTGGTCGCCCCCGGTGTCATCGACACCTCCGAGCCCGACGAACTGAGCGACGACCAGCGGGCCCAGTACAACGAGCGGTATCTGCGCATGATGGCCCTGGGCCGCTTCGGCCGCCCCGACGAGATCGCCGGCGCGGTGCTGTTCCTGGCGAGCGACCTGTCCACCTACGTCAACGGCGAGACCCTGCACGTCGACGGAGGTGTCTGAGATGGCGGCGCAGAACGGGACGTTCCGGGTGCTGCTGACCGTGCGGGTCAAGCCGGGCATGGGGGCCGACTTCGAGAAGGTCTGGGCGGAGGGCAGCGCGGAGGTCACCGCCCAGCCGGCGAACCTGGGCCACACCCTCGCCCACAGCGCCCAGGAGGACGACGTCTACTACGTGGTCAGCGACTGGACCGACCGGGACGCGTTCTTCACGTTCGAGAGCAGCCCCGGGCATGTGCGCCACCGGGAGAAGCTGCACCCGTACCGCGAGAGCGGCTCCCTGGCGATGATGCAGGTCCTGGAGTCCGGCCGATGAGCGCCGAGCCCGGCCGGGTGCGGGTGCTGCTGCATCTGCACGCGGAACCCGAGCAGGTGCCGCGGGTCGAGGAGGCCTACCACCTCATCAGCAAGGAACTCGCGGGCACCCCGGGCCTCCTGGGCAACGAACTCCTGCGGGACCTCACCGCCCCCGGCGGCTACGCGGTTCTCAGCGCCTGGGAGACCATGGCCGCCTTCCGCGCCTGGGAGGAGGGCTCGGCCCACCGCGGCACGACGTCCCCGCTCCGCGCCTTCCAGGACCGCGGACGCCCCAGTCCCTTCGCCCTGTACGAGGTGACGGCGCAGTACTGACGGCGCGCACACGACGCGGTATCGGCCGCGGGGAGCACCGGCTCCCCGCGGCCTTCGTCGTACCGGGTCCGGTACGGCGAAGGCCGTCGTACCGCACGCGAAACGGGCGCCCCGGCCGTCGGCCGGGGCGCCCGTCGTCGTGGGCCGTGGGTCAGGGGAGCCGGACGACCTGGCCCGCGTAGACCAGGCCGGCGCCGAAGCCGACCAGCAGGGCGAGGCCGCCCGAGGGAGCGCTGCCGGAGGAGAGCAGTTCCTCCATGGCGAGCGGGATGGAGGCGGCGGAGCTGTTGCCGCTGGTGACGATGTCGCGGGCGACGGCGGTGCGCTCGGTGAGCCCCAGTTCGCCGACGACATGGTCGGTGATGAGCATGTTGGCCTGGTGCGGGATGAACGCGTCGAGCTCGTCGGTGGTGACGCCGGCCAACTCCAGCATGCTCCGGGCGGCGGGGACGAGTTCGGTGGTGGCCCAGCGGTAGACCTTCCAGCCGGACATGGTGATGGCGGGCTTGTCGTCGGGCCGGTTCCCGGTGCCGTCGTGCCAGGGGTCGGTCATCTTCAGCGCGGCGTTGCGCGAGCCGTCGGCCCGCCAGACGACGGGGCCGATCCCCGGTTCGTCGGAGGGGCCGACCACGACGGCGCCCGCGCCGTCGGCGAACAGGAAGGCGGTGTCACGGTCCTGGTGGTCGAGGATGTCCGTCATCCGCTCGGCGCCGATGACCAGCACATGGTCCGAGCGGCCGAGTCGCACCAGGTCGGAGGCGAGGGCCACGGCGTGGCAGAAGCCGGCGCAGGCGGCGGATATGTCGAAGGCCGCGGCCCGTTCCGCGCCCAGCCGGTGGGCCACCTCCACGGCCACGGCGGGCATCTGCTCCATGGAGGTGATCGTGGCCACGATCACCGTGTCGATCCGGTCGGCCCCGATGCCGGCGGCGGCCAGGGCCTTCTCGGCCGCCGCGGTCGCCATGCCGGGCAGGGTCTCC
This sequence comes from Streptomyces sp. NPDC096132, assembly GCF_044763345.1. Taxonomy (NCBI): domain Bacteria; kingdom Bacillati; phylum Actinomycetota; class Actinomycetes; order Kitasatosporales; family Streptomycetaceae; genus Streptomyces; species Streptomyces sp. NPDC096132. The sequence goes on along the minus strand of NZ_JBIWGA010000006.1, from coordinate 92,155 downwards.
TCGGGTGCGGCGTAGCGGCGGGAGCGGATACCCGAGCGGCGTTCGATCCAGTCCGGGTCGAGCCCGGTGCGTTCGGCGATCTCGGAGTTGGGCACCGACCGCCGGGGCCGGTACGCGCCGACCGCGAGAAGGCGGCTGTGCCGCAGGACCCGGGTGTCCTGAAGAGCTGTCATGACTGTCCTTCCGGTACGGACGGGCGGACGGGGCGGGTGCGGGCGGCGGGGGTGCGGCCCCAGCGGGTGGTGCCCCAGGGCTTGTAGGTCGAGACGGCCGTCATGAAGATCAGCGACAACAGCGCCACGAGGGCGGCACCGCTCATCGCCCAGCCGACGCCGTCCAGTTCGCCGCCCCGGGCGGGGGCGCCCTCGTCGACGAGGGTGTTGGCCTCGAGGATCAGCTGGTGGATCACCGAGAAGCCGAGGACCATCACGCCCATGGTGAGGAAGAATTTCGTGGCCACCCAGGTGCGCCGCAGCAGGCCCCACTTGGTGCCCGCGCTCACCACGATCCCGCTGATCAGCGCGAACATGCTGGTCATGCCGAGGAAGATCTCGTCGAGCAGCGACATGGTGCGGTACATCGCGGCCTGCTGCGCGGCGTCGTGGGTCGTGGCCCCGGCCACCGACATGGCGAACATCCCGGTCACCAGGCCGAGCCAGCCCACCGAGATGGCCACGTGGATGGTGAGGACCGCCTTGCGCAGACGCGGCGAGATGGTGCGGCCGCGGGTGCGGACCGCGGCCATCCAGTGGTTCACGGAGGGGACGTACAGCAGCACCAGGCCGATGACGGAGGGGACCAGGCTCGCGATGGCGAGGCTCTCCTGGAGCGGGCCGACCAGGGGCCGGCCACCGAGCCGGGCGAGGCCGAGCCCGGTGAAGAGCAGGCCCAGGGAGGTGAAGATCGTCAGCAGGACGCGCCCCCACTGGCGGCCGGCCCGCAGCATCTCGGCGAAGAAGCCGAACAGCGCGCAGAAGGCGATGGTCAGCGCCAGGTCACCGGTGGTCGCGGCGCCGGCCACCCCCGTGTCGAACTGGTGCTTGATCTCGAAGACGTTGCTGGCGATCGCGGCGAGGGTGGCCACGATCACCATCACATAGGCCCAGCCGACGGCGGCGGGGGGCCGCGGGGCCGGGGCCGCGGCGTCCTTCCGGCCGGTGCCCGGCCGGAGAGCTCCGTCCGGCGCGGTGCCGTCCGCGGCGGTGTCAAGGCGGGTGGTGGTGCCCGGGGCTGTGGACTTGGCGGCCGTCGCTTCGGTGCGGGGCCGCTGGCGATCGCCTCGTGCCTCGGGGGCCGTGGGCCCTGTGGTCCGGTCGGTCGTGCTCACCGTCGCGCCTCCTTGGGGACCGGGCGCGAACGTCCCCGCGGCAGCGGGACTCCGACGCGCCGTCGATGCGGGGATCTGGCACCGTCAGCGTCGTCGGAGGGTCTCGAAGCTCACTCGAAGGGCGGTCAGCCGTCGCCGGCACTGTCCAGCGCGTGCACGAACTTGGTGAGCAGCCGGGCGAACTCCTCCTGCTCGTCGGGATCCCAGTGCTCCAGGACGGTGGCGTAGAACGCCTGGCGGGTGCTGTGCGCGGCGTCCACCGCGTCCCGGCCGGCCCGGGTGAGCTCCAGGCAGCTGCGCCGGCCGTCCTCCTGGGAGGCGACGCGGCGCACGAAGCCGGTGCGGACCGCGTCGGCGACGACCCGGCTGGCCCGGGACGGGTCGATGGCGAGCCGGTCCGCGACGAACCCCACGGTCACATCCTTGGTGCCCTCGCTGTTGCCCTCGTCGACCGCGTCGACCACGGCGAGCGTGCTGAGGTCGACCGGCTGGGACATGCCCTGTACCACCGGCCGAGCGAGGGTGCGCCGGGACTGTCGCCGGCGGATCCGGATCAGCGCTCTTTCCACGGCGGTCAGCACCTCGGGCCGGGCGGGGGCGTGGTCCGTCGTGGTCTCGGGGTCTTCTGAGGTCTCCACAGCGTTCACGCTTTCGAGGTTACCGGCACACATCTGGAACGGGCACTGTTGGGCCTCGGGCAATCATGTGCTAAAGTCATGCATGTGCTGAGAGCAATGATCGCCTTGATGGTGCGGCCTCTTCGGCCGTTACCCGTGTCCTGAGGAGGCCCGGATGTCCGCAACCCCCGCCACCCCCGCCCACCGCACCGGAAGCCCGGCGCGCACCCGCGCGCTCGCCGTCGGAGCCGCCGTGCTCGCCGACGCCCTGATCTGGCTCGTCGCCCACGGCCTGTTCGACGTGGACCTGCGGGTCCCGGACGGTCCGGGCTCCACCTCGACCACCGAGCTGCCGTTCCCCACCGTGGTCGTCGCGGTCGCCGTGGTCTCCCTCCTCGGCTGGGGCCTGCTCGCCCTGCTGGAGCGCTTCGCGCCCGGCCGCGCGCGCACCGTCTGGACCGCCGCCGCCGCGGCGGTGGTGGTGCTGTCCCTGTTCGCCCCGCTGTTCGCCGAGGGACTGACCGCCGGCAACCGGGTCACGCTCGTCCTGCTGCATCTCACGGTCGGGGCGCTCCTCATCCCCGCCTTCCGCCGGGATGCCGCGTCGGCGTGACCTTGGTTCCATCGCTCCTCCACGCCGTTTCGAGCGCCCCGGACCACGGTTGCCCTCCACGCAACTCACCGGACACAGAAGGGGAATCCCCATGTGCGGCATCGCAGGCTGGGTCGTTCGCGAGGGCGGGCCCCGAGAAGGCCCCGGGCTCCCGCAGGACATCGCACACACGATGGCCTGCCGGGGCCCGGACGGCCGGGGCGTGTGGCGAGACGGGCACGCGACGCTCGTCCACACCCGGCTGGCCGTGATCGACGTCCCCGGCGGTCACCAGCCGATGACCGCCGAGCGCCCCGACACCCCGGCCGGCACGGAGCCGCTCGCGGTCCTCGCCTACAACGGCGAGGTGTACAACTTCCGCGAGCTGCGCGCGGAACTGACCGGCCGGGGTCACCGTTTCACCACCCGCAGCGACACCGAGGTCGTGCTCCACGCCTATCTGGAGTGGGGCGAGCGGTGCGTGGAGCGCCTGGAGGGCATGTTCGCCTTCGCGGTCTGGGACCCGCGCCGCCGCAGTCTGTTCCTGGCCCGGGACCGCTTCGGCATCAAGCCCCTGTCCTACGCGCTCACCCCCGACGGCCTCGTCTTCGCCTCCGAGCCCAAGACCCTGCTGGCCCACCCGGCGGTCCGGCCCACGGTCGACCTCGACGGTCTGCGCGTGCTGTTCTCCATGGCCCGCGCGCCCGGCGAGAGCGTCTACCGCGCCATCCGCGACCTGCCCCCGGGTCACACGCTCGTCTACGGCGACAAGGGCCCGGTCCTGCGCCGCTACTGGCAGCTGGAGGCCCGCCCGCACGAAGACGACCTGGACACCACGGTCCGCACCGTGCGGGAGCTGCTCGAGCGCAGCGTCGCCCGAGAACTGGTCTCCGACGTGCCCCTGAGCGTGCTGCTCTCCGGCGGACTCGACTCCAGCACCGTCGCCGCGCTCGCCGCCCGCGCGCTCGAGGCCGAGAACGGCGGACGAGTGCGCACCACCACCGTCACCTACAGCGGGTACAGCGACAACTTCCAGCCGGACCTGGTGCGCAGCGCCCCCGACGCGCCGTACGCCCGCGCGGTCGCCGACCACATCGGCGCCGACCACCTGGAGATCGAGCTCACCACCGCGGACCTCATCGCCCCCGACGCCCGCCGCGCCGTGCTGCGCGCCCAGGACGTACCCGCCCCCTTCGGAGACATGGACACCTCCACCTACCAGGCGTTCGCCGGGGTGCGCGGACACTCCAAGGTGGCGCTGACGGGCGAGAGCGCCGACGAGATCTTCGGCGGGTACAGCTGGGTGCACATCCCCGACCTGGCGGACGAGGAACAGTTCCCGTGGGTCGCCTTCGAGCAGTGGCACCCCGGGACCCGCGAGGGCCTGGGCCAGGGGCTGCTGTCACCCGCTTTCAAGTCCCGCCTGGACATGGGCACGTACTACGCGGAGCGGTACGCGCAGGCCATGGCCGACATCCCCCGGCTGCCCGGCGAGGGAGCCGAGGAGCGCCGCGCGCGCGAGGTCTGCCACCTCCACCTCACGCACTGGCTGCCCCGGCTGCTGGAGCGCAACGACCGGCTCAGCATGATCTCCGGGCTGGAGGTGCGGGTCCCGTTCTGCGACCACCGCCTCGTGCAGTACGCGTACGACATCCCCTGGCCGCTGAAGACCTTCGACGGCCGGGAGAAGAGCCTGCTGCGGGCCGCCGCCGCCGATCTGCTGCCCGAACAGGTGCTGGAGCGGCCCAAGGCGCCCTTCCCGGTGAGCCAGGACGCCACCTACACCAAGGCGCTGCACCAGGAGTTCGCCGAGGTGCTGGCGGATCCGGCGGCGCCCGTGCGGCCGCTGCTGGACCTGGAGGCCGCCCGCGCGGTCGTCACCCCTGAGGGCGAGGCGGCCGCGCAGGACTGGCTGCACCGGATGAACGTCGAGATGGTCGTCCAGGTCAACACCTGGCTCCGGGAGCACGGCGACATCCTGGACCTGTGACGGCGCACAGGACGGCGCGCCGGGTGCGGCACGGTACCTGCCCCTTCCGTGTCACCCGGCGCGCCTCTTCGCACGGGAACGCCCGTCGCGGACGCGTCCTATGCGTAGACCGGCGCCCCGCGCAGGGCGGTCCGCAGCAGCCGGGGGAGCCGGTACTGAAAGAAGCCCTCCGTGGGCGAGTCGGCGACGGACAACTCCACGCCCAGGAGGAACAGTTCGACGAGTTCCTCCAGCAGCTCCTCCGCCTCGAGGGTGCTGCGCCCGAGGACGGAGGCGACCTCCTCCACCGTCACCACCTTGCGCGCCCCCGCGGCGAGCTTGCCGACCGCCTCGCGCAGGGCCAGATCCAGGCAGCCGCTGCGGCGGACCAGATGGTCGCAGGGGTGGGTCCGCTGGGCCGGGGCCGGCTGCCGTTCGCGGTTCATCCAGTCGATGAGCCGCCACACCGTCCAGTGCGGACGCAGGGCCAGCAGGTTGACCGCCTCGATCACCGGCCCGGGCAGGTGGTCGCACAGGTCGAGCAGCATGCGCAGCCCATGGTCGTCGGCGAGCTGCGGACCGCGTCCCAGAGCGGCGCGGCACAGGTCCGCCGCGTCCTCCGCGCGCAGCGGGCCGACATCCACGCGCATCCGGATCCGGCTGCCGCCCAGACGCCGCGCGCCGACCACGACGACCGCCGAACCGGCGTCCGCGGGCAGCAGATCGGTGATCTGGTGGCTCGCCATCACATCGTCGACCACCAGCAGCACCCGGCGGCCCGCGGTCCAGGCACGCAGCAGCCGGGCGCGGTCGGCCCGCCCCTCCGGCAGTTCGGCGCGCCGGTGTCCGACGGCGGTGAGCAGATCGGCGAGCACGTCCTCGACCGGCCGGGGCGAGGCCGGGTCGCCGAAGGAGGTGTACAGCCGGCCGTCGGTGAAGACGTCCCCGAGCCGGTGGGCGACCGCCACGGCGACCGCCGTGCTGCCCGCTCCGGGCGGGCCCCCGACCGCCACGCACATCGGGCCCTGTGCGTCGGCGTATTCGGTGAGCGCCTTGCGGACATCGGCGCACTCCGTCTGTCTACCGATCAGCGGGACGTCGGCGGGCAGGGTCACCGGCGGTTCGCCGCCCGGCGCCGGATGCACGGAGACCGGCCCCTCGGGCAGGTCGAGCCGGCTGTCCCCGGACAGCACCTGCTGGTGCAGCCGCTGCAGTTCCGAGCAGGGCTCGAGGCCGAGTTCCCGGGCGAGGACGCCCCGCAGACGCTGGAACGCCTCCAGCGCCTCCGGCCGCCGGCCGGCCCGGTGCAGCGAGAGCATCAGCTTGGCGTGCAGGCCCTCCCGGGTGGGGTTGTCGGCGGCCAGCGCGGTCAGTTCGCTGATCAGCTGGTGGTGGCGGCCGAGCAGCAGATCGGCGTTGATGCGCTGCTCCAGGACCTCGTAGCGCCGCTCCTCCAGTCGGAGGGCGTCGATGCCGATGACCGGACCCGGGGTCAGATCGCTGAGGGCGGGCCCCCGCCACACGGCGAGGGCCCGCTGCAGCAGGTCGGCGCCCTCGGCCAGGGCGCCCTTGTCGATGGCCGCTCTGCCCCGGTCGGCGAGCTCGCCGAACTCCTGGGTGTCCAGGCAGCCCTGCGGTCCGGAGAGCTGGTAGCCGCCCGGAGTGGTCATCAGAGCGTGGCCGGTGGCGGGGGAGCCGGGCTGGCGGTCGGACAGCCCGGGAAGTTTGCGGAGTTGATAGATGTACGTCTGGAGGGTGGTCGCGGCGCTGGACGGGGGGCGCTCCTCCCACAGCTCCTGCACGAGTTGATGGAGCGGGACTGTGGAGTTGGTCCGTAGGGCCAGCAGGGCCAACACCTGCCGGACCTTGGGGGCGGACGGCGTGACGTGCACGCCTCGGTGGACGACCTGAAGCGTTCCGAGCAGCCTGATCTGCAGCACTGACCCTCCCGTTTCGCTTGCATCGTTCTCACGGCCTGATGCACTTCCTCGGTGCTGAAGCGCCTCTCGTTCGTGTCGCTTACTTGACCCCCGCCCGCTTGACGACCGCTTGAGCGGTCCTGGACCAGCTCGCGGGCATACGCCCGGACACCGGCCTTCGCCTGCGTGAAGTTCTTCGCACGGGACATTTATATGTCGATGTCATACACTTGCGGAAGTCCGCAATTTGGGTCCTCATGCCTTGGAGGAGCGATGACCGAAGCCGGCCCGGCGCGTGCCCCGGGGGTGGCCGCCGGGGATCCGTCCACGCACGCCCTTCCCTCCCGCTTCCCGCTTCTGCTCGCGGCCCTGCTGCTGACCAGCGCGATGTCGATGATCGACCAGTCGATCACCGCGACCGCGGGCCCCAGCCTGACCGGCGAGTTGGGCGCTCTGGATCTGTATGCGTGGACGGCCACGGCATACATGGTGACGTTTAGCGTGGCCATGCCAATCTATGGGAAGCTGGGCGATCTCTACGGGCGACGCGCGGTCTACCTCTCCGCGATCCTGATCTTCCTGATCGGTTCGTCGGCCTGCGGTGCCGCCGGATCGATGGAACAGCTCATCGTCTTCCGCGCGATCCAGGGACTCGGCGGCGGCGGACTCCAGGTCAGCGCCTTCTCCGTCCTCGGCGACCTGATGCCGCCGCGTCAACGCGCCAAGTACCAGGGCTGGTTCGCCGGCGTCATGGTCATCGCCAACCTCGCCGGCCCCCTCGCCGGCGGTGTGCTGACCGACCAGCTCGGCTGGCGCTGGATCTTCTTCGTCAACCTGCCGCTCGGCGTGCTCGCCCTCGTCGGCATCCGGACGCTGCTCCCCTCGATGCCGCGCTCCGGTGCGCGTCCCCGTATCGACGGCCTGGGCACGGCTCTGCTCACCGCGCTCATCGCCTGCCTCGTCCTCGGCACGGACCAGGCCGGCCGCGAGGGATGGGGAGACCCGGTCGCCCTGGGCCTGGTGGCCGGCGCCCTGTTGCTGGCCGCGCTGTGGATCCGTCATGAGCGCTCCGCGCCCGAACCCGTGGTCCCCCTCAAGCTCTTCTCCGACCGCACGTTCACGATCTGCGTGGTGGTGGCCTTCGCCGTCAGCTTCGCCTTCTTCGGCTGTGTCACCTTCGTGCCGCTGCTGTTCCAGGCCGTCGAGGGGGTCAGTGCCACCGACACGGGACTGCTCTTCCTGCCCGCGATGATCGGTATGGCCCTCGCCACCGTGGTGGCCGGCCAGATCATCGGGAAGACGGGGCGCTACAAGTGGTTCCCCGTGGCGAGCACCGCCCTGGCCGCGGTCGCCGCGGGCCTCATGGCGGCGACGTCGGAGGACACCGGCACCGCCACCGTCGCCGCGCTCCTCGCCGTGATGGGCGTGGGCGTCGGTCTCTCCTCCCAGGTCACCACCCTCGTCGCCCAGTCCACGGCCCCCCGGGCCCAGATCGGTGTCAGCACCTCCACCGTCGGTCTGGCCCGCAATCTCGGCACGGCCTTCGGCGTCACGGTCTTCGGCTCCCTCCTCAACGCCCGCCTGGCCGCCGAGGCCCCCGACCGCCTGCCCTCGGCCGCCGCCGACAGCATCGTCCACGGCACCTGGGACCCGTCGAACCGCGACGCCTTCTCCCCCACCACCCTCACCAAGATCGCGGAGGTTTACAGCGATGCCCTGTCCACGGTGTTCCTCTCCGCCGTACCGGTACTGCTGGCAGGCTTCGCCCTGTCCCTGATGCTGAAGGACGCCCGCCTGGAAAAGCCCGGCGGACCGGGCGGGCCGGGCGGGCCGGGAGGACCGGGAGGACCGGGCGGGCGCGGGGGCACGGGCGGTGCGGGTGGCACCGGCGGACCGGACCGCTCCGACAACTCCGATGACTCCGACAACTCCGGCAACTCCGGCAACTCCGGCTGACGAGGCGGGAAAACGTCCCGGTTGTCGCGGCCGGGAGTGATCGCTCCGACGAACCCGCCGCGCCCCGGCGCACGGCGGGTTCGCGGGCTCCGGTCCCGGTCGTGCGACGGGAAGTGCCGGTCTCCGGCCGGCGCGGCGTGCCCGGCATGGGCGGCGGACTCGCATACCGCCGGCCCGCGTGCCGCAGCGCACGTGGCGGACTTGGCGGACCCGCCCGACCGGCAGTCGCCTGCCCTGAAGGGGCGGCCGGGCATGACGGTGGAACACGAAGACCTCCGTGCGGTGAGGACTGGACATCACCACCACACAGGGCGTCCTCGTCCCGAGCAAGAGGGCCCCTTTCGACACCACTCATGTCCGGTGCGCTCGGCAGCCTCGCCGGCCCCTGGCGCACCCGGCGGTTTCGTGCCCCGGCGCGCCCCAGGTCAGATGGGTTGCGTCGACCGGCGGGGCGGACAGACCACTGACGTTCAGTGAGGCCGTCGGTGGCGGGCGCGTGGCGGAGAGGAGGCGGCGTTCAGTCGGCGTTCCAGTTTTCGCCACTGGGCTCGTTCCTCGGCCGACAGGGTTGTTCCCGGGCCGGGGCCCTCGGCTGTGTTCCAGCCGTCGTCCGCTCGGGACGACGGCAGAAGGCCGTAGCACTCAGGAGGTGTCATGGCGCCGAAGCACTGCCCCATGGCGGCCAGCCCGGCTCCGAACTCGCGCAGCAGCCACGTCAGCCGGTTTCCCATGGTCGTCCCCTTCCATACGGTCGCAGCGAGGCTAGGAGGCCCCACTCGAAGCCCGGTGGAGTCGCGGGCCGACCTCGGATGCGACGGCGTTCCCGGATCCAGCGGGCGATGACCGATCGCCCAGTGCTTCTCGAGCGCCCCCGGGCAGGCTGTACTGCGGAAGCCGCGCCTACGGCCTGGCGGGAGCTTCCCCAGCGTGGGCGGACCTCCGCTTCCCCCCGTGGCAGAGCGTCCGCCCACGCCCCCCGCCGGCCGCCCCAACTCCACGCGCATCCGCACCGCCCGAGCCCGCGCGGCCGGGCCCTCGAGGTTGGGCCCCTGATCTCCCGCGCGGTCGTGCCGCCCGAGTCCGCGCGCGGTCGTGCCGCCCGAGTCCGCGCGCGGTCGTGCCGCCCGAGTCCGCGCGCGGCCGGTCCGCCCGAGTCCGCGCGTGGCCAGGGCTCCCAAGTCCGCGCGCGGCCAGCTCCCCGCCCCCGCGCGCATCCGCGCCCCCGCCCCTGCCCGCGACCAGCCCCCGGACCTCCCGCGGAGACACCCCCCGGACCTCCCCCCGACACCCCCCGACCTGCCCCCCCGGCTAGCCCGTGACACCGTGTAACGATCCGTCGTGAGGGACGGCCGCCCGTGCTCATCGCTGCTGATCAGCCTGAACGTATGCTCAAAGGATGACGACTTCCGCGACCTCCGGAACCGGCCCCGGCGCCACCCCCGGCCCCACCGAGAACTCCATGCGTCGCGCCCTCAAACGAGCCCGGGACGGCGTTGCCCTCGACGTGAGCGAGGTGGCCGTCCTCCTCCAGGCGCGCGGCGAGGCCCTCGACGACCTCGCCGCGTCCGCCGCCCGGGTGCGTGACGCGGGTCTGGCGGCGGCCGGCCGGCCCGGTGTCATCACGTATTCGAAGAGCGTCTTCGTCCCCCTCACCCGGCTGTGCCGGGACAAGTGCCACTACTGCACCTTCGTCACCGTCCCCGGCAAGCTGCGGCGCGCCGGGCACGGGATGTTCATGTCCCCCGACGAGGTCCTGGACGTCGCGCGCAAGGGCGCGGCCCTCGGCTGCAAGGAAGCCCTCATCACCCTCGGCGACAAGCCCGAGGACCGCTGGCCCGAGGCCCGGGAGTGGCTCGACGCGCACGGCTACGACGACACCATCGCCTACGTCCGCGCCATCTCCGTCCGCATCCTGGAGGAGACGGGACTCCTCCCGCACCTCAACCCCGGGGTGATGTCCTGGACCGACTTCCAGCGGCTGAAGCCGGTGGCCCCCTCGATGGGCATGATGCTGGAGACGACCGCCACCCGGCTGTGGTCCGAGCCCGGCGGCCCCCACTACGGCTCCCCGGACAAGGAACCGGCCGTACGGCTGCGCGTCCTGGAGGACGCCGGCCGCTCCTCCGTCCCCTTCACCTCCGGGATCCTCATCGGCATCGGCGAGACGTACGAGGAGCGCGCGGAGTCCCTCTTCGCCCTGCGGAAGATCTCCCGCGCCTACCACGGCATCCAGGAACTGATCATCCAGAACTTCCGCGCCAAGCCGGACACGGCCATGCGCGGCATGCCGGACGCGGAACTCGACGAACTGGTGGCGACGGTCGCCGTGGCCCGGCACCTCCTCGGCCCGTCCGCCAACCTCCAGGCCCCGCCCAACCTCGTGGACAGCGAGTACGGGCGGCTGATCGGCGCGGGCATCGACGACTGGGGCGGGGTGTCCCCGCTGACGATCGACCACGTCAACCCCGAGCGCCCCTGGCCGCAGATCGAGGAACTGGCCGAGAAGTCGGCGGCGGCCGGGTTCGAGCTGCGGGAACGCCTGTGCGTGTACCCCGAGTTCGTCACCCGCGGCGAGCCCTGGCTGGACCCGAGGCTCCTCCCGCACGTGCGGGCGCTGGCCGACCCGGCGACGGGGCTCGCCGTGCCGGACGCCGTCGTCGAGGGCCGGCCGTGGCAGGAGCCCGAGGAGGTGTTCACCGCCTCCGGCCGCACCGACCTCCACGCGTCGATCGACACCGAGGGCCGTACCTCCGACCGCCGTGACGACTTCGACGAGGTGTACGGCGACTGGTCCGCCCTGCGGGAGGCGGCCGCCCCCGGCATGGCACCGGAGCGCATCGACACGGACGTACGGGACGCCCTGCGGACGGCGGCCGACGACCCGACGAAGCTCACGGACGCCGAGGCGCTGGCGCTGCTGCACGCGGACGGTCCGGCGCTGGACGCGCTGACCCGGATCGCGGACGACGTGCGCAGGGCGGCGGTCGGCGACGACGTGACGTACATCGTCACCCGGAACATCAACTTCACCAACGTCTGCTACACCGGCTGCCGTTTCTGCGCCTTCGCGCAGCGCCGCACGGACGCCGACGCCTACACCCTGTCGCTGGACCAGGTGGCGGACCGCGCCCAGCAGGCCTGGGACGTGGGCGCGGTGGAGGTCTGCATGCAGGGCGGCATCCACCCCGACCTGCCCGGCACGGCCTACTTCGACATCGCGCGGGCGGTGAAGAAGCGCGTCCCCGGGATGCACGTCCACGCCTTCTCCCCGATGGAGGTCGTCAACGGCGCGACCCGCACCGGCCTGTCGATCCGCGAGTGGCTGATCGCGGCCAAGGAGGCCGGCCTCGACTCCGTCCCCGGCACCGCCGCCGAGATCCTCGACGACGAGGTCCGCTGGGTCCTCACCAAGGGCAAGCTGCCGACGGCGACCTGGATCGAGGTGATCACGACGGCGCACGAGGTCGGCATCCCGTCGACGTCGACGATGATGTACGGCCATGTCGACCAGCCGCGGCACTGGCTGGGCCATCTGCGCACCCTGGCCCGCATCCAGCAACAGACGGGCGGGTTCACGGAGTTCGTGACGCTCCCCTTCATCCACACGAACGCGCCGGTGTACCTGGCGGGCATCGCCCGCCCCGGCCCGACGCTGCGCGACAACCGCGCGGTGACGGCGATGGCCCGTCTCCTCCTGCACCCCTGGATCCCCAACATCCAGACCAGCTGGGTGAAGCTGGGCACGGAGGGCGCGGCGGAGATGCTGCGGTCCGGCGCGAACGACCTGGGCGGCACCCTGATGGAGGAGACGATCTCCCGCATGGCCGGCTCGTCCTACGGCTCGTACAAGTCCGTGGGCGATCTGGTGGCCGTCGCGGAGGCCGCCGGACGTCCGGCCCGGCCGCGTACGACGCTCTACGGCGAGGTCGCGGACGAGCGCCGACGGGCGGCGGAGGCCTCGGAGGGGCACCTTCCGGAACTGCTGCCCGTGCTGGAGTGAGTACGATGATCCGACCCCTACCGACAGGGGTCCCATAGCTGAGGAGATGCGTGCCCGTGCCTGCCCGACGGCTTCCCTCGTGGGTCTGGGTCACCGGTCTGACGGCGGGCGCGATCGCCGCGGTCGGCGTACTGACGGTGAAGGCCGAGCAGGGTCCGCACCCGACGGCGGCGGCGGTCCGCCCGAGCGCGTCGGCCTCCGCCTCCGCGGGAGCGGACGCCAAGCCGTCCGCCTCGCCGAAGACGTCGCCGGCCCCGTCGAAGACCGACGTACCGGACGCCTCCGGCACCGGCCGCCGGGTCGTCTACGACCTGTCCGACCACCGGGTCTGGCTGGTCGACGCGGACGACACGGCCCGCCGCACCTTCACGGTCTGGCCGGGCACGGTCGCCCCCGCGCCCGGCACGTACACGATCTCCGTCCGCAAGGACGCGACGACGGGCTCCGACGGCGTCAAGATCGAGCACATCATCTACTTCTCCGTCGTCTCGGGCGTCAACATCGCCTTCTCCAACGCGGTCGACGGCTCCTCCCCGCCCCCGGCCGCCGCCGGCACCCAGACGGGCGGCATCCGCATGGCCGAGGCGGACGGAGCGGCCCTGTGGGCGTTCGGCGACCTGGGGACGAAGGTCCGGGTCGTCGAGTAGTCAGGCGTCGTGCCCGGCGTCCTTGAACGCCAGCTGGTTGACGATCAGCACGACCCCGCTGAACAGGAACACCCGCGTCGCGGCCTCCAGGCCGTTCCAGGTCTTCGACTGCCACATCGAGAACCACTCCCCGCCGATCGCGATGAAGCCGGCGCCGAACAGCAGCATCAGCATCAGCAGGCCGTACGTCGAGAAGGCGCGCGCCCGGACGAGGTCCCGGCGCGCCCAGAACCAAGTCCCGGCGGTCAGCACCACCGCGGCCACGGTCTCCCAGGCGATGATCGCGACGTACGCGGCGTCCTGCAGCCCCTTGCTCGTCACCGCCCGCCACATCAGGTCGTCGTCCTTGAACGTGTCGTCCATCGCGAGCACATGCCGTACGAACTGCTGGTTCGTCCCGAAGTCGGTGATGTTCCCGAAGGCCACGAGCGCTATGTACAGCGCCACCGTCCCGGTGAGCAGCGTGGCGGTCAGCGGGAGGACGCGCGAGGTCTGTGTGAGTCGTGTGATGGGGGTGGTCATGTGGGTCCCTTACCCCGTCAAGTCACCTGCGTCCCCTCCGAGTTGCGTCAGAATGGTGGGCGCCCGGCGTCGGGGGACGGCCCGGGGGAAGGGGCGTACGGATGGCTCGGACCCAGCGGTCGATGCAGCAGCTGATCGCGCAGCGCAGACGGCAGGGCTTCGTCGGCCGGGGTGCCGAGCGGGCCGCCTTCCGGGAGAACCTGGAACTGCCGCCGGAGGACGAGCGGCACCGGTTCCTGTTCCATGTGCACGGCAACGCGGGCGTCGGAAAGACCTTCCTGGTACGGGAGTTGGAACAGCTCGCGCGGGAACGGGGCGCTCTCACCGCGTATGTCGACGAGTCGGTCGGCAGCGTCCCGGAGGCGATGGCCGAGCTGGCGGAGCAGTTCGCCCGGCAGGGCCGGCGCTTCAAGGAGCTGGAGCGGCTGCTGGCCGCCCACCGGGAACGGCGGCACGAGGCGGCCGCGGTCGTGGAGGCCGGGGCGGAGCCGGGGGAGCCGTCGGCCGCGAGCATGGCGGCGGCCCGCGCGACCCTCGTCGTCCTGGGCATGACGCCGGGGGTGGGCCCCTTCGCGGGCGCCCTCGATCCGGCGCACCTCGCGCAGGGCGCCGACCGGTTGCGGGCCGGCCTCAGCTCCCGGTTCCGCAACCAGGAGGACCTCCAGCTCGTCCTGTCGCCCGAACGCGTCCTCACCCCCGTCCTGTTGCGGGAACTCGCCGAGGCCGCGGCCGAAGTCCCGTGGCTGGTGCTGGTCTTCGACACCTACGAACGGACCGGCACCGTCCTCGACGGCTGGCTGCACGAGGTGATGACCACCGTCCGGTACGGCAGCTCGCTGTCCGAGAACACGGTCGTGGTCACCGCCGGACAGCTCCCCCTCGCCCCGGCGCGGTGGGGCGGCTTCGCGGACTTCGTCACGGAGGTCCCGCTCGGGCCGTTCACCGAGACCGAGGCGCGCGGACTGCTGGCCGGCAAGGGGGTGGTGGCGGAGCCGGTGGTCGAGGAGGTGCTGCGGCTCACCGGTGGACTGCCCGTGCTGGTCTCCACCCTCGCCGAGCAGCGGCCCGCCGACCCGGACGACGTGGGAGATCCCAGCGCCACCGCCGTGGAGCGGTTCCTGAAGTGGGAGCAGGACCCGGTGCGCCGGGCGGCGGCGCTCACCTGCGCGCTGCCCCGGCGCCTGGACGCGGAGGTGTTCCGGACCGCCGCGGACTGCCCCGAGGAGGGAGCCGACGCGCTCTTCGGCTGGCTGCGCGGGCTGCCCTTCGTGGACGACCGCGGCACCCAGGTCCGCTATCACGACCTGGTGCGGGAGCCGATGCTGCGGCTGCAGCGGCGCCGTTCCCCGCGCGGCTGGACCGAACGCCACGAACGGCTCGCGGCGGCGTTCGCGCGGTGGCGCGAGGCGGCGGCCGGCGAGCTGCGCCCCGACGACGAGTGGGAGCACGAGCCGTGGCGCGAGCTGCGGCTGGAGGAGACGTACCACCTGCTGTGCGCCAGGCCCCGCACCGCGCTGCCCGGGGCGCTGCACGACGCCGTCGCGGCCTGCCGGGAGACCCCGGTCGTCGGCCGCCGCTGGGCCCGGATGCTGGAGGAGGCGGGTGGCGCGGCGGACGCGCCGGCGGTACGGAACTGGGGCCGGGACCTGCGCGAGGCCCTCTCGGACGACTCCGTCGGGGTGATCAGGGCGGCGGAACTGCTGCTGGCCCGCCCCGGCCTGGACGCCCGCGGCCGGGCGATCGCGCATGCGCTGCGGGGCCGGGAACTACGCAACGACCACCGTTACGAGCCCGCCCTGGCCGAGTACGACCGGGCGATCGCCCTCGATCCCGGACTGGTCCGGGCCCATTTCGGCCGGGGCCTCACCCTGCAGCTGACGGGTGACTTCCCCGCGGCGCTGGCCGCCCTCGACCGGGCGGACGAACTGGCCCCCGACACCGACTGGATCATCGAGGAGCGCGCCGAGACCCACCGGCTGATGGGCCGCTTCGAGGAGGCCGTCGCCGAGTACGACCGGGCGATCGCCCTCGACCCGTCCTACGCCCGGGCGCTGGCCGGCCGAGGGGTGGCCCGGCACGCGCTGGGGCGGTACGACGAGGCCCTCGCGGACTTCGACCGCGCGGTGGGCCTGGACGAGGACGACCTGTGGGCGCTCGTGCGCCGGGCCCGGCTGCGGCGCACCAGGGAGGAGTGGGACGAGGCCTTCGCCGACCTGGACCGGGCGGTCGCCCTCGCCCCCGACTCCGCATGGATCGCGTCGGAGCGCGGTGACGCCTACCGGCTGGCGGCCCGGTACGAGGAGGCGGTCACCGAACTCGGCCGCGCCGTCTCCCTCGAACCCGACTACGCGTCCGCACTGGCGAGCCGCGGCGCCTCCCACCTCGAACTGGACCGGACCGAGGACGCCCTGGCCGATCTGAACCGCGCCGTCGAACTGTCCCCCGACTACACCTGGGCGTTGATCAAGCGGGCCGAGGTACGGCGCCGGCTGGGCGATACGGAGGGCATGTTCGAGGACTTCCGGCGCGCGGAGGCCGTGGGCGCGCAGGACGGCTGGGCCGCCGCCGAGGCGGGGGAGGCGTACCGGATCGCGGGCCGCCACCGGGAGGCGGTCGCCGCGCTGCGGCGCGCCCTGGAGCAGGACCCCGACTACGACTACGCGCTGGCGTCCCTGGGCGCCGCCCACCACGCCCTGAAGGAGCATGCGCAGGCCCTGCGGTGTCTGGACCGCGCCCTGTCGCTCACCCCCGACTACCGGTGGGCGCTCGCCCGGCGCGCCCAGGTCGGTCTGGCCACCGGACGGGTCGAGCAGGCGCTGGCCGACCTGGACCGCTGCGTCGCCCTCGGCCAGGAGCCGGACTGGGCGCGTCGCAGGGCGATGGAACTGCTGATGCGGTGCGGCCGAGGGGAGGAGGCGGCCGCCCGGCTGGCCGAGGCGGACCCGGACGACGGCGAGCTAGACCTCGTACGGGCCGAACTGCACTGGCGGAACGGGCAGGTGGAGCAGGCCCGCCGCGCGGCCGAGCGGGTGCGGGAGACGGATCCGCTGAACGGCGTCTACGTGCTGGCCCTGACCGTCGGCGGGGACGAGGGGCTGCGGGCCGCCGAACCCCTTTGGCGGGAGTTCGCGCGGCTGTTGCCGCAGGACGACAGGCTCGTGCCCGAGGAACTGGACCAGGGGCGCTTGATCGCCGCCTGCGCCCTCGGGGACTGGGCCGCGGCCGACCGGGCGCTGGCCGAGGTCCTGGCCGTGGAACAGGACTGGGCCGACCTGGCCGACCTGGGTGCCGCCCTCACCGAACTGCTGGACAGCCCGGGCGCCGACCGCTCCCGCCTCGCACCCCGCCTGGCGCGGATCACCGAGGCCCGCGACGCGGTCCGGGCCCGGCATGCGGGCGCGCCGGACTGAGAGACCTCCACCGCGCCTCCACCAACGCCTCTCCGCCCCCCCGACCGCGTTCGATTACAGTGACGAACGTCGTACGTACGGACGGTGCCCGGTGGCCTTGGGAGGACTTGGTGAGTACGACATCAGGGGCCGTCTGGGGCCGTGCCGAACAGCAGGACTTCCGTAGCCGGGTGCGTGGGACGCTGCTGGGCGCGGCGGTCGGGGATGCGCTCGGGGTGCCCGTCGACGGGCTCGGCATCGAGGAGATCCGGCAGGTCCACGGCCCGGAGGGGGTCGCCGACCTCGCCCCCGCCTATGGCAGGCGCGGCGCCGTCACCCACCACACCCAGCTCACCCTGTTCACCGTCGACGGCCTCATCCGCGCCCAGGTGCGGCGCGACACCGGCGCCTGGCATCCGCCGACCGATCTGCACCGGGCGTATCTGAGATGGGCCGCCACCCAGCGCGACTGGGGCCCCGACCTGCGCCGCAAGGACGACGGCTGGCTGGCCCGCGAGGAGTGGCTGTACGCCCGCAGGGACCCGACGCGGGCCCTGCTCATGGGACTCGGCGACGAGAGGATGGGCACGCTCGACGACCCCAAGAACCCGGCGGCCGACGGGCCCGAGGCCGTCGCCCGCTCCGCGCCCTTCGGCCTGCTCGTCGGCTGGGAGCCGCAGCTCGTCGCCCAACTGGCCGTGGAGTGCGCGGCCCAGACCCACGGCCACCCGACGGCGTATCTCGCGGCGGGCGCGTACGCCGTCACCGTGCACGCGCTGGCCCGGGGCGAGAGCCTCGACGGGGCGGTGCAGCGGACGCTCGCGCTGCTGGCCGCGCGGCCCGGGCACGAGCCCGTCTCGGAGGCGCTGCAGCACGCGCTGGGCGCCGTACGGCAGGGGCTGCCGGGGCCGGGGAGAGTGGAGGAACTGGTGGGCAGTGGGGCGGCACCGGGCGTGCTGTCCGGCGCCGTGTACTGCGCGCTCGTCGCGCAGGACGTCAGACACGGCCTGCGCCTCGCGGTGAACCAGGGCGGCGCCTCCGCCCCGACCGCCACCCTCACCGGCGGACTCCTCGGCGCCCTCCACGGCGAAACGGCCCTCCCGCCGGCCTGGCTGGCCGAGCTGGAGGGCCGTCCCACGATCCTGGAACTCGCCGACGACTTCGCGATGGAGATGACCCAGGGCCCGGCCCTCCACAACCCGGCGGGGGCGTCACCGGGGTGGCTGGCGCGGTATCCGCGCGGGAACTGAGACGCTGTCGCTCAGGCTCTCAGACCGCGGTCCGCTCCACGGGGATCCACAGCTCCGCGTCCGCCTGCGTGGCGTCCTGCGACAGCCGGGTCCGCAGGATCTCGGGGCCCGGCCGGCTCCGGTAGGGATTGGACGGGAACCACTGCGTGAACACGTCCCGCCAGAGGTACTGCAGCGCCTGCGGAAACGGCCCGGAGCTCTCGAAGACGGCCCACGTCCCGGCCGGCACGGTGAGCGCGTCCATGTCCTCGGGCACGGCGGCACGGGTCACCACCCCGTGGTAGTAGTCGAGTTCGGTTCCCTCCGCCCGACTCGGGTCGAGATCGTCGCTCACCCCCACGATCCCCTGCGGCTCCTGATCGGACAGACTCTCGATGCGCTGCCGCGTCTTTGGCCCGATGCCCCGGATGAAGTCGGCGATGGCCGGGTTCATCCCCTCGTGCACGAGGGGGACGCGTGCCTTCCTGCCGACCACACGGAACTCGTCCTTCTCCACGACCCGGTATCGCATACTGCTGCTCCCTTCGACGGTGAGGCGGAAGGACAACCGTTGCTGGGACCGCAGACTGGCACCGGACCGCCTGGCCTCGCCGGGACCGACGCCGTGCATGACGCGGAACGCACGCGCGAACGCCTCCCCCGACGTGTAGCCGTACCGCACGGCGATCTCCAACAGCGTCCGCTTCCCGGCCAGCACCTCGGCTCCGGCGACCGTGAGCCGCCTGCGCCGGACGTACTCCGACAGCGGCATTCCCGCCAGCGCGGAGAACAGCCGCCGGAAGTGGTACTCCGAAGTCGCCACGATCCGCGCCAGGTCGGCCGCCTCGATCTCCCGATCGAGGTGGCACTCGATGTGCTCCATGGCCTGGTTCAGCCGCTCCAGCACCCCGCCTCCTTCCCTTTCGCTCCCTCACGTTAGGAAGGACCCACCCTGCCGGACCCGACATCCTGTGCCCGATCCGGTCGGGTACCCCCTGAGCTAGTCCTTGGCCGGTACCGCGTCCCGCTGACCCGGAACGACCGCCGCCGCTCCCGACGAGTCGTCGTCCGTGTTGATCTTCTCGATGAGGGCGAGGCGCTCCGGGGTGTCCTCCGGCCTGATGAAGCCGACGAGGATGTAGAGCACCAGGGAGACGGCCAGGGGGATGGAGACCTGGTACTGGAGGGGGACGCCGCCGGAGACGCGGTCGTCGATCGGGTAGTTGACCAGGTAGAAGGCGAACAGGCCCATCGACCAGCTGGTCAGCGCCGCGGTCGGGCCGGAGCGGCGGAACGGCCGCAGCAGACCCAGCATCATCGGGATCGCCATCGGGCCCATCAGCCCGGCCACCCACTTGATGACGACGGTGATGATGTCCTTGAACGTGGGGGAGTTGACCTGGGTGGCCGCCGCCATGGACAGGCCGAGGAAGACGACGGTCGTGATCCGGGCGACCCTCAGCCCCTGCCCCTGGCTCCAGCCGCGCGCCCGCCGCCACACCACCGGCGCGCAGTCCCGGGTGAACACGGCCGCGATCGCGTTGGCGTCGGAGGAGCACATCGCCATGGTGTGCGAGAAGAAGCCGACGATGACCAGGCCCAGCAGGCCGTGCGGCAGCAGCTGTTCGGTCATCAGGCCGTAGGAGTCGGAGCCGTCCGGCTTCTGCGCCTCGACCAGCAACGGCGACATCCACATGGGGAAGAACAGCACGACCGGCCACACCAGCCACAGCGCCGCCGAGAGCCGCGCGGAGCGCTCGGCCTCCTTGGCGCTCGCGGTGGCCATGTAGCGCTGGGCCTGGTTGAGCATGCCGCCGTTGTACTCGAAGAGCTTGATGAAGAGGAAGGCGAGGAGGAAGACCGTCCCGTACGGTCCGACCAACGGCTCGCCGTGGCCCTGGAGTTCGGGCTCGTCCCAGGCGCCGAGGAACCCGATGCCCTTGTCGTTCAGTTTGAGGACCACCGCGACGAACATCGCGACACCGGCGAGGAGTTGGATGACGAACTGACCCAACTCCGTGAGCGCGTCGGCCCACAGACCGCCGATCGTGCAGTACACGGCGGTGATGGCGCCGGTGATGAGGATGCCCTGGTTGAGCGAGATACCGGTGAAGACCGACAACAGGGTCGCGATCGCGGCCCACTTGGCGCCCACGTCCACGATCTTCAGCAGCATCCCGGACCAGGCGAGCGCCTGCTGGGTCTTCAGGTCGTAGCGGTTCTTCAGGTACTCGAGCGGGGAAGCGACGTGGAGTCGTGACCGCAGGCGGTTGATGCGTGGCGCGAACAGCTTCGAGCCGATGGCGATCCCGAGCGCGATGGGAAAGGACCAGGTGACGAACGAGGTCACGCCGTAGGTGTAGGCGATGCCCGCGTACCCGGTGAACATCACCGCGCTGTAGCCCGACATGTGGTGCGAGATGCCGGACAGCCACCAGGGCATCTTGCCGCCCGCGGTGAAGAAGTCGCTGACGTTGTCCACGCGTTTGTGCGACCAGACGCCGATCGCGACCATCACACCGAAATAGCCGATGAGCACGGCCCAGTCGAGACCGTTCATGTGCGCCCTCCCAGGGTTCAGCCCGGCGCTCATCGTGGGCGCTGTTGCGTGAACACGACAAGGAACCGTAAGGTCAAAGGGAGGTAAAAGTATTCGATATGGTGGCCTGTGTTCATCTACATGAACGCCATGCTCAGGGCCTCAGCGCATCAGCTCCCCGGCGTTGACCAGCAACGACTGCCCGGTGATCGCCCGCGCCCGGTCCGAGGCCAGGAACACCGCCGCGTCCGCGACGTCCCCGTCCGTGGCCAGGTCGGGCAGCGCCATCCGGCCGGTGAGGCGCGCGAGGACCTCGCCCTCCGGTACGCCCTCCGTCGCCGCCGTGAAGTGGACGTAGGCCTGGACCGGAGGGCCCCACATCCAGCCGGGCAGAACCGTGTTGACCCGGATGCGGTGCGGGCCGAGCTCCCGGGCCAGCGAGTACATCGCGCTGGTCAGCGCGCCCTTGGAGGCCGCGTACGCCGCCTGCCGCACCTGGGAGGGGGCCGCGACCGCCGACTGGGTGCCGATGAAGACCACCGACCCGCCCCGCACCTTGAGACCGGGCAGGCAGGCCCGGGTGATCCGCAGCGATCCCAGCAGGTTCACGTCGATGACCGACTGCCAGGTCGTGAAGTCCGCGTCCTCGAGTCCGCCGAAGTAGGAGTCCCAGGCGGCGACCTGGACCACCGCGTCGATTCCCCCGAACCGCTTCAGCGCCAGCCCCGCCAGCGCGTCGCACTGCCCCTCGTCGGTGATGTCGGTCGCCCGCCACGCGGTGTGCGTCCCGTCCGGATCGATCTCCGCCGCGCTCTTGGCGAGATTCGCCTCGGTCCGCGCGGCCAGCACGGCGTTCCCCCCGTCCCGTACGACCGCCGCGGCGACCTGGTGGCCCAGGCCCGCCCCGACCCCCGAGACGACGACGGTCCTGCCGGCGAGCAGTGACATCGGGACCTCCCTGACCCTGGCGCATTGTCTGACGGAGCGTCAGAGTATGGTCCGGCCGCCGAGGAAGGGGAAGACGCATGAGCGAGGAGACCCGCAGCGAGACGTACGCCGAACTGGCCGCCGTAGGGCCCTACGGGGTCCGCCCCGGCCACGCCCTGATCACCATGGTCGAGCCGCACCCGGGCCACGAGTACGCCTACAACCGCTGGTACGAGGACGACCACTACTACGCCGGCGCGATGGCCATGCCCTGGATGTACGCGGGCCGGAGGTGGGTGGCGACCCGCGAGCTGCAACTGCTGCGCACCCCCGAGAAGTCGGCGATCGCCCAGCCCGTCACCGCCGGCTGCTACCTCTCCACGTACTGGATCACCGCCGGCCGCTACGACGACCACATGAGGTGGACGGTCGCGATCAACAAGCGCCTCAACCGGGACGCGCGGGTCTACCAGGACCGCACCCATGTCTTCACCGCGTTCCAGGACCACGAGGCGACCGTCTACCGGGACGGCGCGGCCGGACCCCGCGACCACCACGCCCTGGACCACCCCTACGCCGGGCTGGTGCTGGAGGTGATCGACACCGAGACCCCCGAACAGCGCGCCGGACTGCTGGAGTGGCTGCGCGCCCGGCACCTCCCCAGGCGCCTCGCCGGCTCCCCGGCGGCCATGGTGACCGTCTTCCGCCCGACCCCCCTGCCCGGCGACCGCATGACCTACGTCAAGCAGGTCGAGGGCGTCGACACCCGTCTCACCCTGCTGTGGTTCCTGGAGGCGGACCCGAGGGAGTGCTGGGAGACGCACTTCGCCGACCTGGGGGAGGCGCTCACGGAGTCCGGCCTGGGACGGCCGGAGCTGGTGGCGCCGTTCATCCCGACGGTGCCGGGCACGGACCGGTACGTCGACCGGCTGCGCTGATCACGGCTGCTTCAGCTCGTCCGGGCAGGGTGTGCCCCGGGGCAGCTGGTAGGGCGCCGCCAGCCGGTACGTGCCCGCCTTCGGGGCGAGCAGGACCGTCCACTTGTCGCCCTGCGCGTCCTCCTCCGTCTCGTAGAGGCAGCCGTTGGGGTTGGTGTACGACTTCGGTTCGCCCTCGGCGCGGTGCTTGGAGGCCTCCGTCTCCTGCGGGGCCTTCAGGCTCTTGCCCTCCGCGTCGACGACGCTCAGCCACGGCGAGTACGGGATCCGGATCGTGATCCGGCCCGCCTTCTTCACGTCGATCGTCATCTCGCCCTGCTCGGCGCGCTGCACGACCGCGTCCGGCTCGGCGAGCGGCGCCGGGTCGGTGACCCGGAACAGCTGCCAGTTGGCGTCGCCCCAGATCTGCTCCAGATACGGCAGCCCGCGCTGCACCAGCTCCCGCTCCCGTTCTCCGCCGTCCCCGTCCAGCGCATCCTTGGGGACGACGACGTAGTGCACGGCCCACCGCTGCAGCCACTCGTGGTAGTTCGCCGAGTTGAGCGTGTCGTCGTAGAACAGGGGGTTGCGCTCCATGTCGGCCTGCCGGTTCCAGCCCCGGGCCAGGTTGACGTACGGGGCGAGCGCGGAGGCCTCGCGGTGGGAGCGGGCCGGGACGACCTCGACGCGCCCCTTCTCGGCGCCGACGCCCTGGAGTTCGTTGACGAGCGGCGCCAGCTCACGCGCCCAGGAGGCGGCCGGGGTCGTCCGGATGACGTCGTCGACCGACTTGAAGCCGATCCAGCCGGCGAACCCGACCGACGCCAGGACGATCACGTACCACTTGCGGCTGCGCGGCACCGCGAACGGCAGCGCGGCCATCAGCACCACACCCGAGAACAGCATCGCGAGCCGGGTGATGTTGGACCCGATCTGGGAGCTGATCAGCCACACCCCCAGCACACCGAGGCCGTACACCGCCGCCGTGATCCGTACGGTCCTCCAGTCGCGCGGGACGACCGCGTAGACGATCGCCGAGTACAGCAGGGGCAGCGACGCCGAGCCGAACGACATCGGCTGGGTGCCGGAGAAGGGGAACAGCCAGGCGGAGGCGGCGACGACGGCGGTCGGGGCGAGCCCGAGGGCCCAGGCGCCGGGGCGCCGCCTCTGCAGGAACAGGGCCACGGCCACGATGCCCACGAACAGCCCCGCCACCGGTGAGCCCATCGTCGCGAGCGCGGCGAGCGGGGCGGCACACAGCGCCTTCGCCCAGCGCCGGTAGCGCCAGCGGTACGGCCAGCAGAACACGACGGCCACGGCGGCCAGCGCGAACAGGTTGCCGAGGCCGTAGGTCACCCGGCCGGAGGCGGCGTTGCACAGCAGCGCGAAGACACCCGCGAGCGCCGGCCACACCGGGTTCTTCACCGGCCGGCAGCGCAGCAGGATCAGGGTGAGGAGGCCGGCCGACAGGGTCCCGGCGATCATCATCGTCGTACGGACGCCGAGGACCGACATCAGATACGGCGAGACGACGCTGTATGACACCGGGTGCATCCCGCCGTACCAGGCGAGGTTGTACGCGGAGTCGGGGTGACGGCCGACGAACTCGGCCCAGGCGTCCTGCGCCGCGAGGTCGCCACCGCTGTTCGCGAACGTGAAGAACCAGATGAGGTGGAGGGCGCCGGACAGCGCGGTGACGGAGAGGACCAGGTGCCGGCGGAGGAAGCCGCCGAGGCGGGCGAGGGCGGCACGCGCCGGGGACCGCGGTGAGGAGTCCGCCGGGGCCTGTGCCGAGGCTTTCGCCGGGGCGGTCATCGCGTCGCCGGAGGCGTCGGGCGGCGGGGCGCCGGCCGCGGGGGTGTCGGCCGCGGGGGTGTCTGCAGCAGGGCTGTCGGGCGCCGGGGTGCGGTCATGGTCGTGGTCACCGGACTGGGGTGCGGGCACCCGGATACGCGGGCCGGTGTCCGGGCCCGGACCGGTGTCGTCGGTGCGTGTCGGCTCCGCAGTGGCCACCTGAAGGCACTCCCCGTGTCCCGTCTTCTGTTCTCGGCCGCGTCCTGTTCGCGTCCGCTTCATGACAGCGTCCTTGCGACCGGCGACCTGTCCCGTTTCGCGACGCTAGCACGCACCCCGCCGGGCGGCTGCCCGACGGGGTGGTGAGAGGTACGGACGGGGCCGACGGGTCAGCCCAGCCGCGTCAGCTTGTCCGAGAAGCCCGGCTCGACCAGGTCGCTCTGCAGGGCGACCGGGACCTTCACCGCACCGCTGGTGCCGTCCCCGACGGTGAGCGTGCCCACCTGGGTGCCGGCCTTCGCCGTGTGCGGAACCTCGTCGGCCGCGAACTTCAGCTTCACCGTCAGCCCGGCCCAGCCGACCGCCGTGACGTCCTTCGTGACGACGACCGGGGTGTGGCCGCCGAGCTGGTCGTCCACGTACCCGACGACATCGCCCTTCTTCAGGATCTGTGCCGAGGTCAGCGCGTCCTGAGCGGCGGTCAGCGCCGCCCTGCTGACCTTGTTGGCCGTCGCGAGGATGCCCTGCTTGTGCTGTCCGAGGACCGCCCCGACGACGGTGACCGTCTCGCCGCCGACCTTCTTGCGGGAGGCGAAGAGGAGGTTGCCGCCGGCCTTGGTGGTGGAGCCGGTCTTGATGCCGATCGCGCCCATGAGGTAGGGCAGCTCGTTGTAGTTCGAGTAGTAGCGCCCGGAGGGATCCGTCCAGCTGGCCGCGCTGGTGATCGTGACGAGGGCCGGGATCTTCACGACCGCGTTGCCCAGCTTCACCTGGTCCTCGGCCGTGGAGACGGTGGTCTCCTTCAGCCCGGAGGGGTCGGTGTACGTCGTGTTCGTCATCCCGAGCTCCTTGGCGGCCGCGTTCATCTTCTCGACGAACGCCGCCTCGGTGCCCGCGTCCCAGCGGGCCAGCAGCCGGGCGATGTTGTTCGCCGACGGGATCATGATCGCCGAGAGGGCCTGCTGCAGCGTCAGCTTGTCGCCGGCCTTGACGGTGTCGAGGGTGGACTCACCGTCCTGGTTGTAGCCGCCCTCCTTCTCGGCGGTGGCGTCGACGGTGATGCTCGGACCGTCGGCGCCCGTCTTGAGCGGGTGGTCCTGGAGGACGACGTACGCGGTCATCGTCTTGGCCACCGAGCCGATGGCGACGGGCGTCTGCTTGCCGAAGCTGTCCATCGTGCCGACGCCGTCGACGTCCATCCAGCCCTGGCCCTCGTCCGACCAGGGCAGGGAGAGCTTGCCGCCCTCGAAGGTGTACGAGTCCTTCGCGGTCAGCTCCAGCGCGGTCGCCGGCACCGGGCGAACGGCCTGCACGACTGCAAACACGATCACCAGCAGGATGACCAGCGGGGTCCAGATCTTGAGGCGCCGGCCGAGGGTGCGCATCGGGGTCGGCGGGGGCGGCGGGGTGTTCGTCAGCTCCGCCAGCAGGTCCAGCGGCGGCTTCGGCGGCAGTGGCTGCTGCGTCGTCCGCTCGGGGCCCACCTGGGGCACGAGGGCGGTGACGGCGGTGATGTCGCCGGGCGTCTTCGGCGGCCGGGGCTCGTCGAGCGGCTTGAGCGCGACGAACTTGCTGGTCCGCTCCACGGGCGGCGCGGCCTTGGGCTCGTCCGCGGCGGGCTTGTCCGTGCTCGGTGAGTCGGTGCTCGCCTTGTCCGTGCTCGCCTTGCCCGGGGCCGACTTGGCGTCGGCCGCCTTGTCGGCCTCGGCCTGCTTGCCGTCGGTCTGCTTGCCGTCGGTCTGCTCGCCGCCGGCCGGCTTGGGCCTGGTGGCGCCGCCCAGCTTCAGCATGGTGGTCGGCTGGTCGACGGTGGGCTTGGGGCGGGGAGCCTTGAAGACGGCGGTGGGCTGGTCGACGGGGGAGTCGTCCTCCTCCTTCTCCTCCCTCTTGTCTTCCTTGCCCTCGTTGTCTTCCTTCTCCTGCTTGTCGCCCTCGCCGTACTCGTCGGCACGGGCCGCCCACTTGGGGGCGGGCTTGGAGGCGGGCTTGGAGGAAGGCGCGTCGTCGGACGCAGGCTTGTCCTCGGCCTCCGGCTTGTCCTCGGCCTCCGGCTCGTCGTCGGCCTCCGGTTCGGCCTCGGCCTCCGGTTCGGCCTCCGGCTCGGTGCTCGGCGCCAAGTGCTCGGCCTCGGCCGTGTCCTGGGCCCGCTCCTCCGCCGAGTCGTCCTCGTCCTCGGTCCCGGAGTCCGCCCCGGAGGTCTCCGGCGCGGAGTCCGTGGCGCCCTCTTCGTCCTCGTCGGCCGCCGACTCGCCGTGCGCGGAGGCCGACGGACGCGCGTCGGAGTCGTCCTCGGAGTCGTCCTCGGAGCCCTCCGACGCGTCCAGGGTGTCCTCGGGGCCCCCGGAGTCCTCGGAGGCGTCGGAGTCCTCAGAGGCACCCTCGGGGCCCTCAGGGGCGTTGGAGGCGTCCGGGTCGGTCTCGGAGCCCTCGGGGCCCCCGGAGTCCTCAGAGGGGCCCTCAGGGCTCTCCTCGGTGCCCCTCCCGCCCTCGGCCCCGTCCGGACTGCCGGTCCCCGCGGCCCCGTCGGCCTCCTCGCTCGCGTCCCGCGGGTCCTCGATCTCCAGTTCCCGTACGGAGAACACCCGCGTCGCCGTGTCCACGCCGCCCCGCGAGGTGGACTCCGAAGCCGAGGCCCCGTGTTCCCGCGCCACCGCGATCCGCGGATCGCGGGGTTCGCGCGCCTCGGGAACCGTTCCCGCGCTCCCCGACGTCGCTTCCGCCGACGACTCGCGCTGCTTCGACCTGTCGGGGGACTCGCCCGCCACCGATGCCTCCTCGCTTGTGCTGCATGTGCTGCCGAACCGTGAAAAGCCCGCCCTGGACCCGCCTCGGGGCGCTGTCCGAACCATGTACCAGTGTCCTGTGTAGAGGGCTTGGCTCCTGCGGTAGACGAGAACGACATACCTACTGGTTCCACTACAAACAGGTCACGCACCCTCGACAGACCAATGTGAGAGGGGTCACCCTGTCATTCATCCACGCGGGGAGGCATGGATGGGCAGGAGCCGCAGAACGATTCCGGAAGAGCTTCTTCTGCTGGCGTTGGACCCGACCACGGGTACCACCGCACAGCCGCAGTCGCTCGACCTTGGTCTGGCCGGAGCACAGCTAGTGGAGCTGGCGCTGGCCGGACGGATAGCCCCAGACGGGGATCGTATCGCCGTGGTGTCCCCACGGCCGACTGGAGATCCGACTCTGGACTGCGCGTTGGAGTTGCTGCGAAGGCGTGGCGCTCCTGTACGTGCCGTCCACTGGATCGGCGGGCCGCGTCTCGGGCTGCGCCAGACCTACCTCTCGCATCTGGAGCGGTGCGGCATGGTGCATGCCGTGGCGGGCCAGATGTGCGGAGTGCTGCCGACGACTCGCTACCAGGCGACGGACACCGAGATCAGCCGGGAGATCAGGGCCCGGCTGGACTCCGCGATCCGCACCGGCGTACCGCCGGACCCGCGGACCGCGGCGCTCGCCGCACTGGCGCACGCGGTCGGCCTCGGCAAGCACCTGTACCCGGGGAACGAGGGACGTTCGTCCCGCTCCCGGCTGCGGGACCTGATCAGGCACGACCCCATGGGCGGTCTCGTCGCGCACGCGGTGATGGACGTCCAGAACGGTGCGGCGGCCCAGCCGCGCCGCAGCCCGACGGCTCCGGCCGGCCGGCAGACAGGACCGGGTGGCAGGCCCGTACCGGAACCGGCCCGTGGTGTTCCGGCACAGCCGCGCCGCGGCCCCATGGCGCGTGTCGTGGCCCACTGAGCCGCAGTTCCACGACACGCCCGCGAGCACGACTCGCTCGACCCGTATGACCCGTTCGGGAGCCGCCGCGGCCCGCGCGGGGTGGTGACGCCGTACGTCCGTAGGACAGACGGTGCCACCGCCCCGCGCGGACGCATGTCCGGGGGCGCCCCGGCTCGGGCACCGCGACGGGCTCGCGGCCCGCGCGTTGCAGGGGTCGTGACCCGAACTGGCGTGTACCGGCCGCATATCCACCGTTTTCCAGCGGTACAAAGCACCTTGGTGGCAGTCTGCTGAACAGCAGATACGCAAAGTGTCAATTACAGGCATGCAGCCGGAGGTGCGCGTCCCGTGACGTCCAATGTCAATCCCACGGTCAGGCGACGCCGGTTGGGCCAGGAACTGCGCCGGCTCCGTGAAGAGAAGGGCATGACCGCCGAACAGGTCGCCGAGCGGCTGCTCGTGTCCCAGTCGAAGATCAGCCGGCTGGAGAACGGCCGACGCAGCATCAGCCAGCGCGATGTGCGCGACCTGTGCGGAGTCTACGAGGTCGAGGACCAGCGCATGGTCGAATCGCTGATGGAAATGGCGAAGGACTCCCGCCAGCAGGGCTGGTGGCATGCCTTCGGGGACATTCCCTACAGCGTGTACATCGGCCTGGAGACCGACGCGGAGTCGCTGCGGGTGTACGAACCCCAGACGGTCACCGGCCTGTTGCAGACCCGCTCGTACGCCGAGGCCATCATCCGGGGAGCGCTGCCGGAGCGGCCGGAGGCCGAGGTCGACAAGCGGGTGCAGGTGCGCCTGCGGCGGCAGGAACGAATCACCAACGACGACAGTCCGTTGCGTCTGTGGGTCGTGCTGGACGAGGCGGCCCTGCGCCGGGTGGTGGGCAGCCGGCTGGTGATGCGCGAACAGCTCGAGCACCTCGCCGAGCTGTCGCGGCTGCCGCATGTCACGGTGCAGGTGCTGCCGTTCGAGGTCGGTGCGCACCCCGGTCTCAACGGCCAGTACACGATCCTGGAGTTCGCCGACGCGTCCGACTCGAGCGTGGTGTACATCGAGGGTGTGACGAGCGACCTCTACCTGGAGAAGGCGTACGACGTCCAGCAGTACTCGGTGATGTACGAGCACCTGCGGGCGCAGGCGCTGAACGTGGAGCACTCGCGGCGAGTCATCGACGACCTGGCGAAAGAGTATGCGCGATGACCCCCTTCCGTGAGGGGCGGCGCATACTACACCGCTGACACGCTCGACTGGAAGACTCACCTGGAATATGCCATTCGACCGAGTGAATGACTCCTCCGATTAGCAGGGTTGGCGAGTAGCGTCGATCACGCCAACGATCACCGACGTTGGCGCAAAACCGTGACTCGCCAACTGGCTAACGGAGCAATCAATGGCAATTCGTCTGGGCGCCACGGACACGTGGACGACGTCCTCCTACACCAACGGCAACGGCGCCTGTGTGATGGTCAGGTCGACCTTCGAAGAGACGCTGGAGCTCGGGGACACCAAGATCCCCGAGGGCCCCAAGCTGGCCTTCCCCGCCGGCGCGTGGAACGCCTTCGTGGCGTCGGTGAAGGAGTAGGGCGAGGAACGTTCTCAGCAACGCACCCGTTCCACCTCGACCATCGCACAGCCACCGACAGAGCCCTCTCGACAAGATCGCCGTCCTTGCCGAGGGGGCTCGGCCTGATCCGGACGCCGGGCCCTACCCCCGCCTGACCGGGAACGCCACGTCGCACACCGGGTCCTCGGGGCCCGCCGCGTCCCAGTCGGCGAAGTAGATCTCGCGGCACGGGCCGTCGTACTCCCAGCCCTCCCGCTTCATCCATGCCTCCACCGCCTCGAACGCGGCGATGATCTGGGGATGCGCGACCTGTGCCTTGGTGATCCGGGTGTACGCGAGCTTCCGGGCCGGCTCCACCCGCGCCTCGATCCGCCGTGTCCGTCCCTGTGCGGCCGCCCAGGTCCGGGCCGCCGCCTCGTCGGCGACGGGCACACAGGACTCCGCGGGGCCGTCGCTCTCCATGGAGACCTCGGCGTGGTACGCGACGAACGGCGCACCGGTGGTGCCCCCGCACGCGACCGCCGCCTCCTCCAGCCGGCCGAGGGAGGCGGGGATCCAGGACGGCAGCTCGTCCGCCAGCACATGGCGGGTCTCGGTGATGATCACCTGCTCGGGCAGGTCGACGGTCGTTACCTCGAACTTCTCGTACATCTCGGAACTCCTCCCGGAGAGTCGTCCACGGAGGTACTCGGCGAGCGTGCGCCGGGCGGCGAACCGGGCCTCGGTCTCGGCCCAGTGGGCGGCGAGCAGGTCCGCGCCCTCGGCGCCACCGGTCTCGACCACCTCGGCGATCCGGGCCAGCGGCATGTCGAGCTGCCGCAGCAGCGCCACCAGCCGGGCCCGGTCCACCTGGCCCGCGCGGTAGTAGCGGTAGCCGCTGACCTCGTCGACCCGGGCCGGGGCCAGCAGGCCCAGCCGGTCGTAGAGGCGCAGCGCCTTGGCCGTCAGGCGGGCCCGCGCGGCGAACGCGCCGATGGTCAGCAGTTCGTCGTCGTCGCGTACGTTCACCTGGTCATCCTCCGTCACCGGGCGGTCTGCTCCGCCCGGCGACGAGGAGACTCCGCCTTGCCCCAGGGGCAAGGTCAAGCGGTCCGGATCAGCCCAGCTGCGCCTCGATCGCGGTGACGACCTCGTCGGACTCCGGCTCGGTCTGCGGGGAGAAGCGGGCGACGACGGCGCCGTCACGGCCGACGAGGAACTTCTCGAAGTTCCAGCGGATGTCACCCGTGTGGCCCTCCGCGTCCGCGAAGCCGACCAGGCGCTCGTACAGGGCGTGCCGGGCGTCGCCGTTCACCTCGGCCTTCTCCGTCAGCGGGAAGGTCACGCCGTACGTCGCCGAGCAGAACTCCGCGATCTCCTCGGCGGTGCCGGGCTCCTGCCCGAGGAACTGGTTGCAGGGCACGCCGAGCACGGTGAAGCCCTGGGCGGCGTACCGCTCCTGGAGCTTCTCCAGACCCGTGTACTGCGGGGTCAGACCGCACTTGGAGGCCACGTTCACGATGAGGACGACCTGGCCCGAGTACTCCGAGAGCTGCGCGGAACCGCCCTGGAGGGCACCGATCTCGACGTCGAGGGGGGAGGAAACGGCATCAGTAGTCATGCCTCGGATGCTAACTCCGCCGGGTGACGAGCCTTCTGTGCCCCCACCAGTACCTCCCCCGCCCCCGTCCGCCAGTACAGCACCGACCGTCCGGCCCGGCGCCGCTCCACCAGCCCCGCGTCCAGCAGCACCCGCAGATGCCGGCCCACCGAGCCGAGCCCCTGCCCGGTCAGGGCGACCAGCTGGGTCGTGCTCAGCGGGCCCTGGCCGAGCAGCACCAGGACCGCCGCCCGCGCCGGACCCAGCAGGGCGCCCAGGGCCGCCGGCACGGCCCGCTCCCGGTCGTCCCCGGCCAGCGCGCCCGCGCACGGGTAGACGACGGCGTACCGCTCCCGCCCCTCCCACGACACCCAACCGGCGCTCGGCGTCACCGGTACGAAGACCAGCTCGGCGCCGGAGATCTCACGGGGCGGGTATGCGTGCGCGTTGACCTGGAACCGGTTCTCCCCGAGCCACCGGGTCCCCGGCCGCAGGGAGTCCAGCACCGCCGCCCAGCCGCCCCGGCCGGCCTGCGCGGTCCGCGCGACGACATCGGCCTCCAGGACGCGCCGGCGGCGCTCCCAGGACGGCCGTACGGTCGCCTCCCACACGTACGTCAGCAGTGCGGCAGCCCGTTCGGGCAGGTCGTCGCGGTCCAGGGCGGCGGGCAGCGGCCCGGCGAGGGACACCCGCAGATGCGCGCGGGCGGCCGCCGGATCCGTCGCCCGCACCCGGGCCACGCCCTGCTCGAAGCTCTCGCCGTCGCGCGGTGTCGGGGTGAGGAAGTCCGCGATCCATCCCCCACGCTCGAATGCACTCGCGCGGGGGGACCCCCATCGCCCGAGCCCCGAGCGGATCAGCAGCGCGGTCACCGGATCGGCCGCCGGGCCGGCGCGGTAGCCCGGCAGCTGCTCGCGCAGCCACTCCTGCTCACCGGGGTGCGCCCCCACGCCCCACTGCAGCAGCCTCAGGCTCGCGAAGGTCTCGGCGAGCGGTGAGAGCACGAACCGGCTGCGGGCCAGGGTGTCCGCGTCGACCTGCCACCAGCCCATACGGCCCCCCGCTCGCGTACGACGTTTCGCGCACCCGCGAAACAATAACCACCCTCCCCGCGCCCGCCCGAGACTCCGTCCATGTCCGGTTACCGAGAGCTCTTCCGCACCCCCGAGTTCACCCCGCTCTTCGTCTCAGGCGCCGCGCACGGCGCCGCCCACACGGTGGGCGGGCTCGCCCTGGGCATGCTCGTGTACGACGCCACCGGCTCGCCGCTGCTGTCGGCGGTGAGCATGTTCGGGCCCTCGCTCGCCCAGGTGCTGGGCGCGACCCTGCTCCTCTCGGGCGCCGACCGGCTGCCGCCGAGAGCCGCGCTGACCGGCATCCGGCTCGCCTTCGCCGCCCTCACGGCCCTCCTGGCCCTCCCCGGCCTGCCGGTGTACGGCGTCCTCGCCGTCGTACTCCTCCAAGGGCTGGTCGCGTCGCTCGGCGGAGGGGTGGCGTGGGGTCTGCTGAACGAGATCCTCCCGGAGGAGGGCTATCTGACGGGGCGTTCGCTGTTCAACATCATGAACGGCCTGACGCAGATCACGGGTTACGCGACCGGGGGCGCACTCGTGGCCGCCCTCTCCCCACGGCCGATCCTCCTGCTGGCCGCCCTGCTCTACGCGGCCGCCGCCCTCGTCACCCGGCTCGGTCTGTCGGCCCGTCCGCCACGCGCGTCCGGCCGCCCCTCGGTCGCGGCGACCTGGCGCACCAACGCCGTGCTGTGGTCCTCCCGCCCCCGCCGCCTCACCTACCTGGGCCTGTGGCTGCCCAACGGGCTGGTCGTCGGCTGCGAGGCCCTGTTCGTGCCGTACGCCCGCGAAGCGGCGGGCCTGCTGTTCGCCTGTGCGGCGCTGGGGATGCTGGTGGGGGACGTGACGGTCGGCCGCCTGCTCCCGCCGGCCGTACGGTCCCGGACGGCGACCCCGCTGCTGTTGCTCCTGGCCGGCCCGTACGTCCTCTTCGCCCTGCACCCGGCCCTCCCGCCGGCCGCCGGCTGCGCGGCCCTCGCCTCCGTCGGCTTCGGCGCGAGCCTGGTCCAGCAGGAACGCCTGATGTCCCTCACCCCACCCGAACTCAGCGGCCACGCACTGGGGTTGCACTCCTCCGGGATGCTCACCATGCAGGGGGTCGGCGCGGCGGCCGCGGGTGGGGTGGCCCAACTCACCTCTCCGGCCGTCGCGATGACGGTGATGGCGCTGGCGTCGATCGCGGTGACGGTGGCCCTGGCGGTGGCGGGCCGGGCGGGCCGGGGCCGCGTGCCGAAGGAGCGCGGGGCTGTGACATGTGCGGCTCCGCCGCAGGGGCTCGAGCAGCCCGCCGACCGAGCGTTCAGACTCCGGCCTCCGGGTCGGTGAACACCTCCGGCACCCTGTTGTCGAGGACCACACGGGCGAGGAGCGCGGTCAGGCGGTCGCGCTCGGCCGGGGTGAGCCCCGCGGGCAGCGTCTCGATCCGCTCGCACGTGTCGTCGTAGAACTCCTGCGCGAGCCGGTGACCCTCCTCCGTGAGTCCGACCCGTACGGCCCGACCGTCGCGCGGGTCCGGCTCGCGCCGGACCAGTCCGCGCTGGACGGTACGGTCCACCAGGCCCGTCAGGCTCGACTTGGCGAGCCCGAGCAGCTCGCCGAGCTCGCTCATGCCGTACGGCTGCGGCCTCAGCACACACAGCAGTTGGCCCTGCTGCGGTGTGATGCCGTGCACCCGGCTCGACTCGGCGTAGACGGCGTTCACCAGGAACGCCGACCGTACGAGCGCGGGCACGACCCCCATCTGCTCAGCTGCGGCTCTCCCCATAAGGGCACCCTAACCGCAGCTCCGTTCAGGCGGGTTCGACCGCGGAGACGGGGGTGACGGTCACCGTGTCGTCGCACTCCGCGAACACTCCGTCGTCCAGGGCCACTTGGTGCGCGCCCGACCCGGGCAGGCCGACGACGATCGTCGGGTACGACACCGGATCCGCCCCCGACGCGCAGTACCCGTCGGCCTCTCCCTGGACCTGTACGAACGTCAGCTTCACCCAGGCCTTCCCGTCCGGCGCCACCGTCACCGGTGTCGCCGTACCGGTGGGCGTCACCTTCAGCGGGTGGTTGCGCTCCGGGGAGCCGTTGCCCGCGCCGGCGACCGTCGGGTGGCCCTTGAGGACGCAGGACGCGCCGGACACGTTGACGAACTCCACGATCGCCGCGCCGGTCCCGGTCCCGGCCGGGCGCTCGGCGGCCTGCCGGGCGGTGGCCTCCAGGTCCTCGACCGAGCAGGTGGGCGCACCTTCCGATGCCGGCGCCGGGCCGGCCGGGTCCACGCCCGCGTCGTCCAGGCCGGGCTCGCACCCGGTCACCGTCAGCGCGGCCGAGGCCGCGACCACCACCAACACCGTCCTGCCGATGCCGTACCGCATACCGTCCCCCGAACTCGCTCTCCCGGGACCGGTCCTCACCGGCCCCGCCGACGCAGACGGACGGACTGCGGCGTGGAGTTCTACCGGATGACGCCTTGTGACGGATCGGTGACGATATGTACATGACGATGGCCGTCGAGCGGGAAGGCGGGAGGCGCGGCGGGCAGGGTGCCGTCGAGGACGTAGCCGGTCTTCTCGGCCACGCGGCACGAGGCCGCGTTGTCGACCTGGTGGAGGAGTTCGAGGCGGGTCAGGCCGGTCGGCGCGAAGGTGTCGGACGCCCAGGCCGTGAGGGCCCGCAGGGCACGCGGTGCGACGCCCCTTCCGCGTGCGTGCGCGGCGGTCCAGTACCCGACCTCCGCGCCCGGCCTGCCGGGTGCGGCCTCCTTGAGGACCACCTGGCCCACCAGGCGGCCGGCGTCGTCGGGACCGGGGCGCTCCTCGAGGACGGCGAAGCAGAACCGGCGGCCGGACGCCCAGCCCTCCTGCTGGGACTCCACCCAGCGCACCCCGTCGGCCTCGTCGCTCACCCGGTGACTGGTCCAGCGGCGCAGCACGGGATCCCGGAACACCTCGACCAGCGCGCCCGCGTCCGACGTCCGCCAGGGGCGGAGGACGAGGGCGGGGGTGCCGGGCTGCGCGTCGGCTCGGAGTACGACGTGGTGGGGTGGCATCCGGTGATCGTACGGGGTGCCCTCAGGCGAGCAGCCTGCGCTTCTGCTCCTCGAACTCGGCGTCGGTGAGGACGCCTTGGGCCTTGAGCTCGCCCAGCTCCTTGAGCTGGTCGATCTTGGTGCTCGTGTCGTCGGCCATGGACGGGGCCGGCGGGGGTTCCTGGTAGGCCGGCTGCTGGTAGGCCTGGGGAGCCTGGCCGGCCTCCTGGGCGGCCCAGCGGCCCTGCTGGCGGCGGGACACCCGGTTGGAGACCGCGGTCGCCGTCCCCGCGACCACCGCGGTGCGGGCGACTCCGCGAAGAAGACCTGGCATGGCGATCTCCCCTCGTGCGGGACGGTACGTCCATTGCATCACGGTTCTCGCTGATCTGCCGGGGGCGGTTATTCGTGGCAGGCTGGAAATGTGTGTTCGCCCAGTCGAAGGAGTTCGAAATGGCCACGCACGGCACGGGAATGACACGAACCACCGAACGCGGGGGAGTAGCCGTATCCGGCTGGATACTGTTCGCCGCGATCATGATGGTGTTCGGCGGTGTCATGGCGATATTCGAGGGAATAGCCGCCATAGCCGAGGACGACGTGTTCGTCACGACCAGGAATTTCACTTTCCAGTGGAGCCTCACCGGCTGGGGCTGGCTGCACCTCGTGCTCGGCATCGTGGTCACGCTCGCGGGCATCGCCCTGTTCAGCGGGGCCATGTGGGCACGCGTCGTCGGCATCGCGCTGGCCGGGCTGTCCATGATCGCCAACTTCGCGTGGCTGCCCTGGTACCCGTTCTGGGCCATCATGCTGATCGTCATCGACGGCTTCGTGATGTGGGCGCTGTGCGTCGGGCCCAGCAGGGAGGCCCGAGCCTGAGCCGTCCGCGGTAATTGCGCCGTTCGGCCCCGGCCTTCACCCGCACGTGCCGCCGGGGCCTGCGCCGCCGGGCCGTCGCGCCCCCGCGGTGTTTTCGTGGGCGGGTGGATATTCAGCAGATCGACATTCCTCTTCTCCGGGGACAGAAAGCTCTCGTCACGGGAGCCAATTCCGGTATCGGCAGGGCGACCGCCGTCGCGCTCGGAAGGGTCGGCGCCGATGTCGTGGTGAACTACGTGGCCGGCCGGGACGCCGCCGAGGAAGTCGTCCGCGAGATCGAGGGGTTCGGGGTCCGCGCCTACGCGCACGAGGCGGACGTCTCACAGGAGGACCAGGTCGTCGCGATGGTCGACCGCATGGTCAAGGAGTTCGGGACCATCGACGTGATGGTCGCCAACGCGGGCCTGCAGCGGGACGCCCCCGTCACCGACATGACGCTGGCCCAGTGGCACAAGGTGCTGGACGTCAATCTCACCGGCCAGTTCCTGTGCGCGCGCGAGGCCACCAAGGAGTTCCTGCGCCGGGGCGTCGTCCCCGAGGTGTCGCGCTCCGCCGGGAAGATCATCTGCATGAGCTCGGTGCACCAGCTCATCCCCTGGTCCGGACACGTGAACTACGCGGCGTCCAAGGGCGGGGTGCTGATGCTGATGGCCACGCTCTCGCAGGAACTCGCCCCGCACCGGATCCGGGTCAACGCCGTGGCGCCGGGCGCCATCCGCACCCCCATCAACCGCAGCGCCTGGGACACCCCCGAGGCCGAGGCCGACCTGCTGCGGCTCATCCCCTACCGCCGGGTCGGTGACCCCGACGACATCGCCAACACCGTCGCCGTCCTGGCCTCGGATCTGCTCGACTACGTCGTGGGCACCACGATCTACGTGGACGGCGGCATGACCCTCTTCCCCGGCTTCGCCACGGGCGGCTGACATCGACGCCGTTCACGCCGTCGGCGTCCTGGCGGCCACCCCGCCCCAGCTGCTGCCCGCCCGCGAACTGATGGCCTTCACCCTGGCCTCCCACATCCTGCTCGTGCCCTTCGGCGTCGCCCTGCCCGCCCTCACCCTCCTGATGCACCACCGCGGGCTGCGCAGGGGCGACGAGGCGGCGCTGCGGCTCGCGCGCCGCTGGTCGGCGGTGATGGCCGTGCAGTTCGCCATCGGCATCGTCACCGGCACCGTCCTGTCGTTCGAGTTCGGGCTGCTGTGGCCCGGCATGATGGGGCGCTGGGGCGATGTCTTCGGGCTCGCCTTCGGCATCGAGGGCTGGGCGTTCTTCCTGGAGGCCATCCTCATCGCCATCTACCTCTACGGCTGGCGCACGCTCCGCCCGTGGCCGCACTTCTGGGTCGGCGTCCCGCTGTGCGCGTCCTCGCTGCTCGGGGCGTTCGGGATCATCGCGGCGAACTCGTGGATGAACACACCCCAGGGCTTCACCCTCGACGCCTTTGGGAACCCGGCGAGCGTCGACGTACGGCGGGCGATCTTCACCCCGATCTTCGGCCCCGAGTACTGGCACTTCCTGGGCGCCGCCTATCTGACCGCCGCGTACTGCGTGGCCGGTGTGTACGCCGTCGGCTGGCTGCGGGGGCGCCGGGACCGCTACCACCGGCTCGGCTTCACCGTGCCGTTCACGGTCGCGGCCGTCCTCACCCCCGTCCAGTTCGTGCTGGGGGACTCGCTGGCCCGCGCCGTCTTCCACAAGCAGCCGGTGAAGTTCTCCGCCATGGAGATCGTCTGGAAGACCGACACCCATGTCCCGGAGTACTTGTTCGGCCGGCTGAACCCCGACGGGAGCATCTCCGGCGGCATCAGAATCCCCCAGCTGGACTCGATCCTGGCCGGCTTCAGCCCGGCCACTCAGGTGCCGGGGCTCACCGCGGTCCCGGCCGACACCCGCCCGACGACCACTCAGGCCACCATCGTCCACTGGGCGTTCGACATCATGGTGACCCTCGGCAGCCTGCTGATCCTGCTCGCGCTCTGGTACGGCTGGTGTTGGCTGCGCCGCCGCGACCTGCCCCGGTCGCGCTGGTTCTTCCGGTGCGCGGCCGTCGCCGGGGCGGCGTGCCTGGTGTGCGTCGAGTGCGGCTGGGTCACCACCGAGGTGGGCCGCCAGCCCTGGATCGTGTACCAGCACATGCGGGTGTCGGAGGCGGTCACCGGCACGCAGGCCTACGGGCTGTGGACGATGTTCGGGATCGTGGTCGTCGTGTACGTCTGCGCCTTCGCCGCGTTCCTCGCCGTCGTACGGAAGATGAGCGCCCGGTGGCG
This sequence comes from Streptomyces sp. NPDC096132, assembly GCF_044763345.1. Classification (NCBI taxonomy): domain Bacteria; kingdom Bacillati; phylum Actinomycetota; class Actinomycetes; order Kitasatosporales; family Streptomycetaceae; genus Streptomyces; species Streptomyces sp. NPDC096132. Next base: position 53,470 of record NZ_JBIWGA010000006.1, on the reverse strand, counting down.
GGAGGCCGACGCGTCCGGGGACGTCGTACCCGAAGGGCCGGAGAGCGAGATCCCCTACGGGCCGCGGGCGTCGGCCGGGGCCGGGAACGGGGACCGCGCATGAGCGCCGCCAGTCTGATCGCCTGGGTGCTGCTGATCCTGGTCGCCGCCTACGCCTGCGCCGGGGGCACCGACTACGGCGCCGGGTTCTGGGACCTCATGGCCGGGGGCGCCCAGCGCGGGGAACGGCCCCGCCGGCTGGTCGACCACGCGATGGCGCCGGTCTGGGAGGCCAACAACGTCTGGCTCGTCTTCATCCTGGTCGTCATGTGGACGGGCTTCCCGGTCCTGTTCCAGACGGTCTTCTCGGCGATGTGGCTCCCGCTGGCCCTCGCCGCGGTGGGCCTGGTCCTGCGCGGCGCGGGCTTCGCCCTGCGCAAACCGACCCGGCGGCTCGCGGGGCGCCGCGTCTACGGGGCCGCGTTCGCGGTCTCCTCGCTGCTGACGCCGTTCTTCTTCGGCGCGGTCGTCGGGGGCCTGGTCACCGGCCGGGTGGCGCCCGGCACACCGGCGTCGGCCGACGCGTGGTCCAACAAGACGTCCGTGATCGCGGGCCTGCTCACCGTCGCGGCGACCGCGTTCCTCGGCGCGGTCGCCCTCACCGCCGACGCCCGCCGCTTCGGCGAGACCCCGCTCGTCGGCTACTTCCGGCTGCGCGCCTGGGCCGCCCTCGCCGTCATCGCCGTCCTGGCGTGCGTCGGCCTCGGCGTGACGCACGCCGACGCCCGGTACGTGTACGACGGTCTCACCAGCGGCCTCGGGCTGGTGCTGGTGATCCTGGCGGCCGTCTGCGCGCTCGCCACCGCGGTACTGCTGTACCGGGTGGCCACCGGATGGGCTCGGGTCACGGCGGCCGCCTCGGTGGCCCTCGTGGTCTTCGCGTGGGGCGTCGCCCAGCGGCCGTATCTCATCCCGACCTCGCTGACCGTCGCCGAGGCGGCGGGCGCCTCGACGACGCTGCGCTGGCTCGCGTGGGTCACGCTGATCGCGGTGATGCTGGTCGGACCGGCCCTGGTCCTGCTCTACCGGCTCGACACCAAGGGCGCCCTGCGACCCCTCACCGACGCGGACCTGCGCCGGGCGGCGCCCGGGAGCGGACCCGAGGGGCCCGCGTGATCGTCGTCGTGCTGGGTGTGACGGGCTCCGGGAAGTCCACGGTCGGCGCCGCGCTCGCCGACGCGCTCGGCATGCCGTTCCTGGACGGCGACGCGGTCCACCCCGCCGCCAATGTCGCCAGGATGCGCGCCGGACACGCCCTGGACGACGCGGACCGCGCGCCGTGGCTGCGCGCCCTCGCCGACCGCGTCAGCGCCTCCGCCGACGCGGGCCGGGGGCTGGTCGTGGCCTGCTCGGCGCTCAAGCGCCGCTACCGCGACGAGTTGCGGTCCGCCGCGCCCGGGGTGTGGTGTCTGCACCTGGTCCTGGACCGGCACACCGCCCGGCGCCGCGTCGCGGCACGCACCGGGCACTTCATGCCGGCCGAGCTGGTCGACTCCCAGTTCGACGACCTGGAGCCACTGGACCCGGACGAGCCGGGCGCGACCCTCGACGCCACGGGCGACCTCCCGGCCACGCTCGCGCTGGCGCGTTCCGCGGTGGCAGGGTTCGGTGGGGGAGCGGTGCGGTGAGGTGGTCGTGGGGCTCTCCCCGTGGGCGTCAGGCGAGCAGTACCGCCACGTCCCCGACCCGGGGCGTCGGGCCTGCCGTGCGGGTCACGGGGAGGAGGCGGCCGTCGGGGCGGACCAGGAAGAGCAGGTCGACGCCGTGGGGGAGGGGGCCCGTCACGGGGTGGGTGCGGACGTGGGCGCCCCGGGCATAGCGGCGCTTCAGCTCGGCTCCGGTCAGTTCCGTGCCGAACAGCACCTGGCCGCCCGAGTGCGGGGCGACGACGCCCTCGCTGTCGACCGGCGGGCCCAGACGGTGGACCGGGCCCTCGACGCTGCCGGCCAGGTTCGTGGCGGCCAGGGCGTTGAAGTCGTCCTCCTCCGTCAGCAGCAGGACCCCGTGAGGCCTTCCAGCTCGGCACCGGCCCCGGTGGCCGCCGCGAACAGCTCCCCCGGGGCCAGTTCGAGGCCGGCGGCGGTGATCCTCTCCCGCTCCTCCTCCCGGCCCGCCCACAGCGCGACCTCCAGCCCCGCCGACCGCAGCGCCAGCCCCAGGTCGACCACCCAGGGGGCGCCGCCCGCCGGCACCTGCGAGCCCACCGCCAGGACGACGATCAGGGCCAGGCCGGTGAACACCTGGTCGGTCGTCACCGCGGGTGCGCCTTCCGGGATTCAGCCGACTGGGCCCGCCCCGGATGACGCGGACCGCCGGTCGCGGCACCCTGTGCAGAAGAGGCCTCAGGCTTCCCGCCGAAACCGCAGGACCCGCTGAACCCGCAGGACCCGCAGGACCCGCTGAACCCGCTGAACCCGCAGGACCCGCTGAACCCGCTGAACCCGCAGGACCCGTAGGACCCGTAGGACCCGCTGACCTCCCGCACAGACGAGGACTCGTCGCCATGATCTGTCGTAGCCGCGCCGGCCGGCGGGCCGGAGCCGTCGTTCTCGTGCTCGCCGCCGCGGGCTGTACGGAGCACAACGCCTTGGGCACGATCGAGTACACGACCCCGGGCAAGCGCGTGGTGAAGATCCAGAGCCCGTCCGACGAGGACTGCCACCGCATGCCGGGCGGCGCCCACAGCGTGGTCAACTACACGGTCGACGACATCCGGCTCTACACCAACGCCGACTGCGTGCTGACGAAGGCCGGCGACGACCAGAGCGGCCAGACCGGCGGGGAGAGCTTCTACCTCGGAACGCAGATGTCCGTCGAGTTCACGCCCGGCCAGGACCCGTGGCTCAGCTACTCCGTCGTCGGCGGTGGCGGCTGAGCCGCCGGCCGGCATCCCGGCCGGCGCCGTCGCCGGCACCCTCAGGAAGCCGCCTCGGCCGCTTCGAGGGAGGCGAGGACGGCCTGTACGGGCAGACGACCGGAGGCGACCAGCTGTGCGCCCCCGTGCCGCAGGGCGGTGGCGAAGGGCGCCGCCCACAGGTTCTCGTAGATCAGCAGCCCGGCGGAGTTGCCGGGTTCGACGGCAGCGGCGGCCTCCTCCAGGTCGTCCTGGCCCAGCAGACCGGAGTGGACGCCTTCGAAGACGGCGAAGTCGAGCTGTCCGTCCCCGGTGAGGTCGGCGATCTCCAGGGCGGTCACCGAGCCGTCCTCTTCCTTCCTGATGAACATCAGGTCCAGGATGCGGATGATGCCGCGATCCACCAGATCGACCAGCAGCGGGAAGGCCTCGCCCGTCATGCGGTTGCCGGGGAACTCCACGACCACGTAGTCGATGGGCCCCATGTCGTCGATTTGCTCGCTCACGGTCGTCACCCCTGGTGTTCGTGGGCCCCCTGACTGCCATTGCATCACCGGACTTGGGCCGCCGCACCCCGGTGCGCGGGTCACTCCACCGGCCCCGCCCGGCTCGCCCGGCGGCCCGCACCGGGATCTCCTCGAAGACATGACAGACAGCGACACGCCCCCTCCGGACCGGTCGCAGGACCGTGAGCTGGAGGAACTGCGGCGCCGGGTGGGGGAGTTGGAGAGTGCCCACCGCGAGCCGCATCACCGGCTGAGGGCGCTCGGCTCGTGCCTGCTGATCATCCTGGCGTCCCTGCTGGCCCTGCTCGCGGTGGTCGCGGTCTGGGCGAACAGCATCGTCCGGGACACGGACCGCTACGTCGCCACCGTGGCCCCGCTGGCGTCCGATCCCGACGTCCAGCAGGCCGTGACCACCCGGGTCACCGATGCCGTGCTCAAACAGATCGACGTGGACGCGCTGGTCGCCCAGCTGAGCGACGCGGCGAAGGAGCAGGGCGTGCCGCCCAGGATCGCGGGCCTCGTCGACAACCTGGACGGGCCCATCACCAGCGGTCTGAAGGAGCTGGTGAGCGGCACCGTGATGCGCGTGGTCTCCAGCCCCGCCTTCGAGACGGCCTGGGAGAACGCCAACCGCCGGGCCCACGCCGCCGTGGACAAGGCGCTGACCGGCAGCTCCGACAGCGTCGTGCAGCTGAAGGATGATCAGGTCGCCATCGACGTCGGACCCGTCGTGGCCCAGGTGAAGGATCGGCTGGTGGACGCGGGGCTGACGGTGGCCTCGAAGATCCCGGACGTCCACACGGACTTCGTCATCGTCCAGGGCAAGGACGTCGGCAAGATCAAGTCGTATATGCGGGTGCTGGAGATCATCGGCAACTGGCTGCCGATCATCGCGGTGCTGATCGCCGCCGCCGGCGTGTTCCTGGCGTCCCATCGCCGGCGGGCGCTGATCGGGGCCGCGATCGGGGTGTTCCTCGCCATGGTGCTGCTCGGCGTGTCCCTCACCGTCTTCCGCGCGGTGTACCTGGACCACCTGCCGGCGGGCACCAACGAGGCCGCCGCGGGCTCCATCTACGACACGCTGGTGCGGTTCCTGCGCTCCAGCGTGCGGGCGGTCGGCGCACTGGCCGTGGTCACGGGCCTCGGCGCGTTCCTCGTCGGGCCCTCCCGGCCGGCCGTGTTCATCCGTCACTTCTGCAGCAAGGGCATCGGTGCGGGGCGGGACGTGGCCGCCTCGGCGGGACTGCGGCTCGGTGCGGTGGGCCGGTTCGTGCACCGCTTCAAGACGTGGATCGGGGCGGCGATCCTGCTGGTGGCCGCGATCGTCCTGTTCACCTGGAGCTATCCGACCATGGCGGTCGTGCTCTGGACGGCCGTGATCGTGCTGGCCGCGTTCGGCATCCGCGAGTTCCTGGACACGGGACCCGAGGAGAAACCCGGGGCGGCCTGACGGCCCCTAGGGGGTGTGGTGAAAGTCCCGCACAGCACCCGCGGCGCCCGGCACGCACCCTCGCCGCACCGGACACCGCGGGCACCGCACTGGACTTTCACCACACCCCCTAGGTGCGCGGGGCCGGGCGCTGCCGGATGGTGGGAGCATGCGGACCTCCCAGGAGCTCAGCGAGTCCGGCTTCCGGGCGCTGTACCGGCGGCTGCTCAGCACGGCACCCGGCGCCGCGTCGCCCCGGGGCGCGCTGGACACCCTCACGGCCGACCGGGTGCTGGCCGCCGTACGCGAGGTGCGCGCGGGCCGTACGGTCTCGCTGGCCTCCCCGGTGAACACCCTTCCCGCGCCCGACGACCCGCGGCCCGCCGAGCACCGGCTCGTCGCACCGGCGGGCGGCGTCCCGGAGCCCGGCGGCGGCCTGGACTTCGCCCGGGACCGCTTCGCCATGGACGTCCACGGCGATGTCGACACCCACCTTGACGCCCTGTGCCACGTCATCTACGACGACACCCTGCACGGGGGCGTCCCGGCCGCCGACGCCCTGACGCCCCAGGGGGCGAGGACCCTCTCCCTCGACCTGGTCCGCGACGGTGTGGTGGGCCGCGGTGTGCTGCTCGACATACCGGGGCTGCACGGCGTGCCCTGGCTCGAACCCGGCACCGGCGTCACCGCGGAGGACCTCGTCGCCGCCGAGGCCCGGCAGGGCGTCCGGGTCGGCCCCGGCGACATCCTGCTCGTCCGGGTGGGGCACCGGCGGCGCCGCGAGGAACTCGGGCCGTGGGACGTGGCCCGTGCGCGGGCCGGGCTGCATCCGGCCGCGCTGGAGTTCCTGGCCGAGCGTCAGGTGGCGGTGCTCGGCAGCGACGGCAACAACGACACCGCGCCCAGCGCGGCACGCCGCGTGGCCTTCCCGGTCCATGTCCTCGCCGTGCACGCGATGGGGCTGCATCTGCTGGACTACCTGCGGCTGGAGGAGGTCCTGCCGGTGTGCGCGGGGGAGGGGCGCTGGTCGTTCCTGTGCGTGCTCGCCCCCATCCGGCTGCCGGCCGCGACGGGGGCGCCGGTCAATCCGCTGGCGGTTCTGTGAGCGGTTCGGCTCCGCGCGCCGTTCAGGACATCAGCCGGACGTCAGCTGATAGATGCTCCTGCCCACCAGGAACAGCCCCGCCACCAGCGCGACGGCGACGAGCGCCTGCTCCTGGTGCGTCTGCAGCCAGGTGCGCAGCTTCCCGAGGCGCACCCGGGCCGTGTCGGGGGAGAACGTCATGTAGACCTCCATCGCCAGCAGGCTGCTGGTGGCGAGGACGCAGTACACGATCAGGACCACGAAGGAGGAGGTCTGGGAGAGGTCGGCACTCACCACCGTCGCCGCCCCGGCCGCCACCAGCCCCCACGGCTGCAGCAGCGGGGCCAGCCCTGTCGCCGTCCAGACGGAGATCCGGTCGAGCCGCGCCGTCATCCCGCCGGACCCCCCGGACCCGCCGGAGGACTCGTGCCGGTGCCGGGTCCGATCGCGTGGCCGGTGCCGGGACCGGTGGCGGTGCCAGGCGTACCAGATCAGGCCCACGCCGACGGCGAGCTTGGCGGTGGTCGCGGCGGTGGAGGGCGAGGACTTGGGCGGCGGGGGTTCGCCGCCGGTGGTGAGCAGCACCGCGGCCAGGACGACCACGAAACAGGCGAGCCAGGAGAAGAGGAAGGCCAGCCCCTTCCAGGCCCCGCCACGCGCCGACAGCACCAGGACGAACGCGGTCACCGACAGCGGGAACACGGCGATCGCCAGACCGATGAGCACCAGGTCAAGCACCATCGCGGCCCCCGGGGAGCCGTGCGGGCCCCGGCACGCGGCCGCTCTCGCTCATGGCCCCATCGTCACCGCAGCACCGGAGCCCCACAAATCCTCCGTGGCCCGCCCCGGGGCCCTTCCGACGCCGGAGGCTCACGAGCGGCCGCCGAGGACCCGGCCGTCACCCGTACGGCCCCCGTCCCGCTCCCGCCGCGAGCCGGGCGGTCGCTGCGGCGGCACCCTGGCAGCATGGAGCGGCGGCAGCGGAGGCGGGGGCGGACGGCCTCCGTCACGTCCCGGCTGCTCGCACTGCGTACCCGGGCCGAGGACCGGTTCCCGCTGATCACGCATCTCATGTCCCACCTGATCTCGGTGAACGTGCTGGACTCGGCGACCCGGCTGGCCGCCCAGACGTTCCTCACCGCGGTCCCCCTGCTCTTCGTGGTGGCCTCCATCGCCCCACAGGCACTGCGCGACCAGTTCGTCGACTCGCTGCACCACGTGTTCGGGCTGTCCGGAAGCGCCGACTCCGAACTGCACAAGGCCTTCCGGACCGACGACAACACCGACGACGTGTGGCAGACCACCGGTGTCGTCAGCGGGCTGATGGTGCTCGTCTCGGCGACCGCGTGCAGCCGTGCCATGCAGCGGCTGTGCGAGCGCGCCTGGAGCCTGCCCAAGGCGGGCGCGCGGGTCGTGGCGTGGCGCTGGATCGCCTGGCTCGCGGCCTGGCTGCTCATGATCGTCCTGCAGGGGCCGCTGCGGAACGGCTTCGGCGTCGGGCTGTGGCTGGGCGTGCCGCTGCTGATGCTCGCCGAGATCGCCATGTGGTGGTGGACCCAGCACCTGCTGCTCACCGCGCGCGTGCCGTGGCTGCCGCTGCTGCCGGGTGCCCTGCTGACCGGGGTCTCGTTGGGCGTTCTCACCTCCGTCGCGTCGCTGTACGTGCCCCGGGCCCTCAATCACAGCCTGAACAAGTACGGCTCGCTGGGCGCCGTCTTCACCCTGCTGTCCTGGCTCATCACGCTGTGCGTGGTGGTGACCCTCTGCGTCACCGCCGGCGCGGTCGTCGCCCGGGAACCCTGGGCGGCCCGGTACCTGGGCACACCCGAGTCGCCGGGCCCCCCACCCGGGGCTACCTTGGCAAAGGGGCGGTAGGCGCCCCTTTCGTCTCGCCCCTTTCGTCTCGCCCCTTTCGTCTCGCCCCTTTCGTCTCGTCCCTTTCGTCTCGTCCGGCAGGACCGGAGCGCACGCTCCGAGAACGGCGGCCGGTATGTCCGACGCGCGGCACTACGACGTCATCGTCATCGGCACCGGCGCGGGCGGCGGCACCCTCGCCCATCGACTGGCGCCCACGGGCAAAAGAGTCCTCCTGCTCGAACGGGGTGACTATCTCCCCCGTGAACGGGACAACTGGGATTCCACCGCGGTCTTCGTCCGGGGCAGATACCGCGCCCCCGAATTCTGGTACGACAAACACGGAAACCCGTTCCCGCCGGAGGTCAATTACTACGTCGGCGGCAACACCAAGTTCTACGGCGCCGCGCTGTTCCGGCTGCGCCCGGAGGATTTCGGCGAGCTGCGCCACCACGACGGAGTCTCGCCCGCCTGGCCGCTGCGGTACGAGGACCTGGAGCCGTACTACACCGAGGCCGAGCACCTCTACCTGGTGCACGGCCGGCACGGCGAGGATCCCACCGAGGGGCCGACGAGCGCGCAGTACGCCCATGAACCGGTCCAGCACGAGCCGCGCATCCAGCAGTTGAGCGACGACCTGGAGAAGCAGGGGCTGCACCCCTTCCATCTCCCGATCGGGGTGAACCTCACCCAGGACGAGCGGGGCGCGCCGACCCACGACAGCGTGTGCATCCGCTGCGACCGCGTCGACGGCTTCCCCTGCCTGATGGGCGCGAAGTCCGACGCCCAGGTCGTCTGTGTCGACCCCGCGCTGCGCCACGACAACGTGGAGCTGGTCACCGGCGCCGAGGTCCGGCGGCTCGTCACGGACCCGGCCGGACGGAGCGTCACCACGGTCGAGGCGGTGCTGCGGGACGGCTCGACCGAGCGGTTCGGCGCGGACATCGTGGTCGTCGCCTGCGGCGCGGTCAACTCCGCCGTACTGCTGCTGCGTTCGGCCGGCGACCGGCATCCGGACGGGCTGGCCAACAGCTCGGGCGTGGTGGGCCGGCACTACATGCGGCACAACAACCTGGCGCTGATGGCCGTGTCCAGGGAGCCCAACGACACCCGGTTCCAGAAGACGCTCGCCCTGCACGACTGGTATCTGGGCGCCGACGACTGGGACTTCCCCCTCGGGGGCATCCAGATGCTCGGCAAGTCGGACGCCGAGCAGATCCACGGGGAGGCGCCCCGCTGGGCCGGCACGGTCACGCCGGACATGCCCTTCGAGGTGCTCGCCCACCACGCGGTCGACTTCTGGCTGTGCGGGGAGGACCTGCCCGCCCCCGGCAACCGCGTCACCCTCGACCGGGACGGCGCCGTCCACCTCACCCTGGACGAGAGGAACAACACCGCCGGGCTGAACCGGCTGCGGCACAAGCTGCAGCACCTGCTCGGCCGTCTCGGGATGCACGAACACCACCTGCTGCCGCACAGCATCTACCTGCACAAGGGCATGCCCATCGGCGCCACGGCACACCAGGCGGGGACCGTCCGCTTCGGCAGTGACCCGGCGAGCTCGGCGCTCGACGTCCACTGCAGGGCCCACGACCTCGACAACCTCTACGTCGTCGACACGAGCTTCTTCCCGAGCATAGGGGCGGTCAATCCGTCGCTGACGGCCATCGCCAACGCCCTGCGCGTCGGCGACCACATCGCGGAGCGTGTGCAATGAGCGAGCACAACCCCACCGGCCACGACCTGCGCCACCGCACCCCCAAGGAACGAGCAGAACGCGGCAGGGCCGCCCGGTCCGACGTACCGCGCTCCGCGCACGCCGAGTTCACGCCACCCCCCAAGCGCACCGATCCGGTGGACATCATCGAGACGCAGTCCGCGAAGCGGGTCCAGGAACTCGTACCGATCCGCTACGGCAGGATGAGCGAGTCGCCGTTCCGCTTCTACCGGGGAGCCGCCGCCATCATGGCCGCGGACCTCGCCGAGACCCCCCGCACCGGCCTCAGGGTGCAGTGCTGCGGCGACGCGCACATGCTGAACTTCCGGCTGCTGGCCTCGCCGGAACGCCGGCTGATGTTCGACATCAACGACTTCGACGAGACCCTGCCCGGCCCGTGGGAGTGGGACGTCAAGCGGCTGTCGGCCAGCCTGGTCATCGCGGGCCGCGCCAACGGCTTCCGCGCCAAGGAGCGGGCGGCGGTGGTGCGGGCCGCCGTACGGTCGTACCGCGAGCGGATGCGGGAGTTCGCGGCGATGACCAATCTCGAGGTCTGGTACACCCGCTTCGAGGCGGACGAGCTCCAGCAGCAGTTCGGCGTGGACCTCGACGCCAAGACCCGCGAGCGCTGGGCGGAGACCCGGGAGCGGGCGCGCGGGCACGACACGCTGCAGGTCTTCGACAAGCTCACCCATGTCGTCGACGGCAGGCGCAGGATCACCGACGACCCGCCGCTGCTGATCCGGCTCGACAACCTGTTCCCGAAGGGCGAGGGCGGCGCGCTGGAGCGGGAGATCACCCGGCTCGTCGAGCGGTACGGCCAGTCCCTGCCGTCCGACCGCCGGTTCCTCCTGGAGACCTACCGTGTCGCCGACATCGCCCGCAAGGTCGTCGGCGTGGGCAGCGTCGGCACCCGCTGCTGGATCATCCTGCTGCTCGGCCGGGACGACGAGGACCCGCTGTTCCTGCAGGCGAAGGAGGCCGACGAGTCGGTCCTGGCGCCCTACGCAGGCGCCAGCGGGTTCCGCACCCAGGGCGAGCGGGTCGTCGCCGGGCAGCGGCTGATGCAGGCCACCAGCGACATCTTCCTGGGCTGGGAACGCGTCACCGGCATCGACGGCCGCCGACGGGACTTCTACGTCCGCCAGTTGCGCGACTGGAAGGGCATCGCCGTGTCCGAGAACATGTCGCCGAAGCGGATGGCCCTGTTCGGGCAGCTGTGCGGCGCCACCCTGGCCCGCGCCCACGCCCGCTCCGGCGACCGCATCGCGATCGCCGCCTACCTGGGCGGCGGTGACGTCTTCGACCGGGCGCTGGCGACCTTCGCCGAGCTGTACGCCGACCAGAACGAGAAGGACCACCAAGCCCTCCTCGACGCCGTCGAGGCGGGACGGGTGGCCGCAGAGGCGGCGTGAAGGGAGACCGGCCATGGATCGCTACCCGCCCATCGCCGAGCACGGACTCATCGGGGACCTGCAGACCGCCGCCCTGGTGACCTCCGAGGGAGTGATCGACTGGTTCGCGGCACCGCGCTTCGACTCCCCGAGCGTCTTCGCGTCCCTGCTGGACCACGACGGCGGCGGACACTTCCTGTTCGCGCCCACCACCCCCGAGGCGACCCGCCGGCAGATCTACTACCCGGACAGCGCCGTCGTCGTGACCCGCTTCCTGTCGCCCGACGGCGTCGGCGAGGTCATCGACCACATGCCGGTCATCCGCTCGCGGACCCCGTCCGACCGGCACACGCTGGTGCGGATCGTGCGGACCGTGCGCGGCACCGTGCGCTACGCCCTGGAGTGCCGTCCCCGCTTCGACTACGCCCGGGCCGGCCACGACCTCGACCTGACCGACGGGCTCGCCGCGTTCCGGGCGCCGGGCACCACCGCGTACCTGCGGGCCACGTTCCCGTTGGAGCGGGACGAGAACGACGTCCGGGCCACGGTCACCCTGGACGCGGGCCAGTCGGCGGCCGCCGTGTTCACCGTGTGCGGCCGGGACGGCGAGCCACCGCCGCCGCCCACCGTGGACTCGGCCGACCAGGACATGTGGGACGCCATCGAGTTCTGGCAGAACTGGGTGCGCACCTCCCGCTACCGCGGCCGCTGGCCGGACATGGTGAACCGCTCCGCCATCACCCTCAAACTGCTCACCTACGCGCCGACCGGCGCCCCGGTCGCCGCCGCGACGATGGGCCTGCCCGAACAGGTCGGCGGGGAACGCAACTGGGACTACCGGTACACCTGGGTGCGCGACGGCTCACTGTCCGTCCGGGCCCTGCTCGACCTGGGATTCGTGGAGGAGGCCGCCCAGTTCGTCCGCTGGCTCGGGGACCGGCTGCGCGACCGCGCCGGATCGGGCGGGGAACCGCTGCAGATCATGTACCGGGTCGACGGGGACCCGCAGCTGGCGGAGGAGACCCTCGACCACTTCGAGGGCTACCGCGGCTCCAGGCCCGTACGCGCCGGGAACGGGGCCGCCGACCAGCTCCAGCTGGACATCTACGGCGAGGTCTTCTACGCCATGTCCGAGGGCATCGAGGAGATCGGCCAGCAGGTGGGCTACCACGGCTGGAAGGGACTCTCCCGGCTGATGGACTGGCTCACCGAGCACTGGGACCGGCCCGACGAGGGCGTCTGGGAGACCCGCGGCGGACGCAAGGACTTCACCTACAGCCGGGTGATGTGCTGGGCGGCCCTGGACAACTGCCTCAAGATGGCCGAGAAGTTCAGACGGCCCGCCGACACCCAGCGCTGGACCCGGGCCCGGGACGCGATCCTGGAGGAGGTCATGGAGCGCGGCTGGAGCCAGAAGGAGCAGGCCCTGGTCCAGCACTACGGCGGTGACGTCCTGGACGCCTCGCTGCTGCTCGCCCCCCGGGTGGGCTTCATCGCCCCGCGCAGTCCCGGCTGGCTGTCCACCCTCGACGCCATCGACCAGCGGCTGGTCTCCGACAGCCTGGTCTACCGCTACGACCCGGCGGCCTCCCCCGACGGACTGCGCGGCTCGGAGGGCACGTTCAGCCTGTGCACCTACCTCTACGTCGACGCCCTCGCCCGGTCCGGCCGGCTCCCGCAGGCCCGCTACACGTTCGAGAAGATGCATTCGTACGCCAACCACGTCGGCCTGTTCGCGGAGGAGATCGGCCCCAGCGGCGAGCAACTGGGCAACTTCCCGCAGGCGTTCACCCACCTGTCGCTCATCATGGCCGCGGCGACCCTGGACGAGGCGCTCGACCGGCAGGCCGCTCGCTGAACGCGGGGATCGGCGGGCCCTGCGGCAGCAGCTGGGCGACGACGAACGACACGACGGCGGCCAGCACCACCAGCGCCACCGTGTCCACGTTGCCCAGCAGCAGCACGACCAGGACCACACTGCTGACGGGCACCCGCAGCGCCGCGGTCACCGAGGCCGCCATCCCGACCGCCATCGCCGGCACCAGGCCGAGCCCGGGCAGCGGCGCCAGCAGGGCCCCGGCCGCCCCGCCCAGGAACAGCGCGGGGAAGACGGGGCCACCGCGCAGGCTGCCCAGACAGAACGCGTAGGCGAGGCCCTTGAACGCCAGCACCGCGACCAGGGCGCCCACCGACCAGGCGTGCGGGTCCTGCGCCAGCTCGCCCAGGGTGGTCTCCCCGGACAGGGCGGCCTCGGCCGGCGAGCGGCCGGTGGTGACCGCGTAGAGCGTGATGCAGCCCCCCGCTCCCAAGGCGCACAGGGTGGTGTTCCGTACGGTCCGCGTCGCCACGAAACCGGCCGCGTACCGTCCGCCCACGAACACCCAGTGGACGAAGTACGCGAGGACCGGCGCGATCAGCAGAGCCCACAGCACGTCCGCCCAGTCGAGCGGCGGCGGCGTCGGCAGCCCGATGTCCAGGCTCCCGGTCTCGAAGCCGGTCCAGTGGACGAACCCGGTGAAGATCAGGTCACCGACCCCGCTGGCCAGCAGGGCCGGCAGCATCACCGCGAACAGCTGTGGACCGCCCACCCCGGCCACCTCCATCAGCAGCACCGCGCCCACCAACGGGTTCCCGAAGAGCGCCGAGATCGACGCCGCGGCGCCGGCCGCACCGAGCAGTCCGGCGCTCGCCTCGGTCTGCGGCGCCCGGGTCAGGCTCGCGAACAGCAGCGCCAGACCGCCGCCCATGGCGATCAAAGGCGCCTCGGGCCCGAGCACGACCCCGAGCGGCAGACCGACCAGCGCGGCCACGAGGACACCGGGCAGGGCCTCCTTGGTGACCCCGCCCGCGTGCAGCCCGCCCGCCGGGATGTGTCCGCCCCGCCCGGGCAGCCGCGCGACCACCAGACCCACGAGGAGCCCGGCCACCGTCAGCAACGGCAGCCCCCACCACCAGGGCGCCTCGTCCCAGCCCAGGTCCCGGGGCCAGTCCGTCCAGATCAGCTCCTCCAGCTCGTGGACCGCCACGAGGAACCAGAACGCGACCAGCGCCACCGGGACACCGATCAGTCCGCAGAACACCAGCGCCCTGAGGTACTCCGGCCGACGCAGCATGGTCCGCAGCACGTCGGCTTCCTGGGGCTGGTTTCCTCCTGTGCGTTCGCCCTTGTTCACGCCCTTGTTTACGCCCATAACAGAACGAAACCATCAGTAACCTCCCGTATTGTCCGCCGCCACGCCGTCGGCCCCTGCGGCGCCCGCCCCTGTGGGAGGGTGGTCCCGTGGAGTTGGAGGACCTCGCCCGGCTGCGCCGGGCCCGCGACGCGATGGACCGCGACTACGCCGAGCCGCTCGACGTCCCGGCCCTGGCGCGGGTCGCCCTCATGTCGCCCGGCCACTTCTCCCGCAGCTTCCGCGCCGCCTTCGGGGAGACCCCGTACAGCTACCTCATGACCCGCCGGATCGAGCGCGCCAAGGCGCTGCTGCGGCGGGGCGACCTGACGGTCACGGAGGTCTGCTTCGCCGTCGGCTGCACCTCGCTCGGGTCGTTCAGCTCGCGGTTCACCGAGCTGGTCGGCGAGACCCCGAGCGCCTACCGGGCCCGCAGCCATGACGAGGGCGCCGACGTCCCGGCCTGCTACGCCAAGATCCATACGCGGCCGGTCAGGAATGGAGAAGCGAAAGCGGGGCCCCCGCCCGTAGCGTGAGCCGCATGGCCCTCACCGTGGAACCGCACCTCGCCGACAGTCACGATCTGATCCGTGTGCACGGCGCGCGCGTGAACAACCTCAAGGACGTCAGCGTCGAGATCCCGAAGCGCCGCCTCACGGTGTTCACCGGCATCTCCGGCTCGGGCAAGAGCTCGCTGGTGTTCGGCACGATCGCCGCGGAGTCGCAGCGGCTGATCAACGAGACGTACAGCGCGTTCGTGCAGGGCTTCATGCCCACCCTGGCCCGGCCCGAGGTCGACGTGCTCGACGGGCTGACGACGGCGATCATCGTCGACCAGCAGCGCCTGGGCACCGACCCCCGCTCCACGGTCGGCACCGCCACCGACGCCCACGCGATGCTGCGCATCCTCTTCAGCCGGCTCGGGACCCCGCACATCGGCCCGCCCAGCGCCTTCTCCTTCAACACCGCCTCGGTCCACGCGAGCGGCGCGATCACCGTCGAGCGCGGCGCCCGGAAGGCGGTGAAGGCGACGTTCTCCCGCCTCGGCGGCATGTGCCCGCGCTGCGAGGGCCGCGGCTCGGTCACCGACATCGACCTGACCCAGCTGTACGACGACAGCAAGTCCCTCAACGAGGGCGCCCTCACCGTCCCCGGCTACAGCATGGACGGCTGGTACGGCCGCATCTTCAAGGGCTCCGGCTTCTTCGACCCGGACAAGCCGATCCGCCGGTACACCAAGCGGGAGTTGCACGACCTCCTCCACAAGGAGCCGACCAAGATCAAGGTCGAGGGCATCAACCTCACCTACGAGGGACTGATCCCGAAGATCCAGAAGTCGATGCTGTCCAAGGACGTCGACGCGCTGCAGCCGCATGTGCGCGCGTTCGTGGAGCGGGCGATGACCTTCACCGTCTGCCCCGACTGCGACGGCACCCGCCTCGGTGAGGGCGCCCGCTCGTCGAAGATCGACGGGCTGAGCATCGCCGACGCCTGCGCGATGCAGATCAGCGACCTCGCCGGCTGGGTCCGCACGCTGTCCGAGCCGTCGGTGGCGCCGCTGCTCACCGCACTGCAGCAGACCCTCGACTCCTTCGCGGAGATCGGCCTCGGCTACCTCGCCCTCGACCGGCCGGCGGGCACCCTCTCCGGCGGCGAGGCACAGCGCGTGAAGATGATCCGCCACCTCGGCTCCTCCCTCACCGACGTCACCTACGTCTTCGACGAGCCCACCACCGGCCTGCACCCCCATGACATCCAGCGGATGAACGACCTGCTGCTGCGGCTGCGGGACAAGGGCAACACGGTGCTCGTCGTGGAGCACAAGCCGCAGGTGATCGCGATCGCCGACCACGTCGTCGACCTCGGCCCCGGCGCCGGCACGGCGGGCGGCACCGTCTGCTTCGAGGGAACCGTCGAGGGGCTGCGGTCCGGCGACACCGTCACCGGCCGCCATCTCGACGACCGGGCCGCCCTCAAGGAGTCGGTCCGCACACCGACCGGGAAGCTGGAGATCCGCGGCGCCACGACCCACAACCTCCGCGGCGTCGACGTCGACATCCCGCTCGGCGTACTGACCGTCGTCACCGGCGTCGCGGGCTCCGGCAAGAGCTCCCTGATCCACGGCTCGATCCCCGCCGGCGAGGGCGTGGTCTCGGTGGACCAGGCGCCGATCCGCGGCTCGCGACGCAGCAACCCGGCCACCTACACCGGACTGCTCGACCCGATCCGCAAGGCGTTCGCCAAGGCCAACGGCGTCAAGCCGGCCCTGTTCAGCGCCAACTCCGAGGGCGCCTGCCCCACCTGCAACGGCGCCGGCGTCGTCTACACCGACCTGGCGATGATGGCCGGCGTCTCCACGACCTGCGAGGACTGCGAGGGGCGGCGCTTCCAGGCGGCGGTCCTCCACCACCATCTCGGCGGCCGGGACATCACCGAGGTGCTGGCGATGTCGGTGACCGAGGCCGAGGAGTTCTTCGGCGCCGGCGAGGCGCACACCCCGGCCGCGCAGCGGATCCTCGCCCGGCTCGCCGACGTCGGCCTCGGCTACCTGACCCTCGGTCAGCCGCTCACCACCCTCTCCGGCGGCGAGCGGCAGCGCCTCAAGCTGGCCACCCACATGGCCGACAAGGGCGGCATCTACGTCCTCGACGAGCCGACCGCCGGCCTCCACCTCGCCGACGTCGAGCAACTCCTCGGCCTCCTCGACCGCCTGGTCGACTCCGGCAAGTCGGTCATCGTCGTCGAACACCACCCGGCGGTCATGGCCCACGCCGACTGGATCATCGACCTCGGTCCCGGCGCGGGCCACGACGGCGGCCGCATCGTCTATGAGGGCACCCCCACCGACCTGGCAACAGCTCACTCGACCCTCACGGGCGAACACCTCGCGGCGTACGTGGGAGCCTGAGCCGACGTCAGCGGGCGTGAGCCCGCGAGTCGGCGGGGGCGGGCCCGAGTCGGCCGAGCCCGCCCGAGTCGGGCTGCCCGAGTCGGCCCGCCCCCGAGTTGGCTGGGGCGGGAGGCCGTGGTGGGGGTCGGGATGAGACCGTCCTGGCCTCCGCCGCCGCGGCTCGGGCCCGAGTCGGGCCGAGCCTGTCCGAGTTGGCCCAGGTTGGACAGCGTGGCGGGCCGGGACGGACCTGACCGGCCCGGCCCGCCGCTACGCGGCTCACTCCGTGTCGCCCAGCGCCGTCATCGGGGTGGCGTGGGTTGTGTGGCGGGCGGGGAGTAGGGCGGCGAGGGCGGTGAGGGTGGTGAGGCCGGTGAAGAGCAGGAGGAGGTGGGTGGCCGGGAGGCGTAGGGGGGCCTCGCTGAGGGTGTTGCGGACGAGTAGCCAGGCGTAGGGGACGCCGAGGGCCAGGCCGAGGACGCCGCCGAGGACGCCGTACAGGCCGGCCTCCAGGGTGATGGTCCGGCGCAGTGCGCCGCCGCCCAGGCCCAGCGCGCGCAGCAGCCCGAACTCACGGGTGCGTTCGATCGCGGTCAGGCTGGTGGTCGTGGTGACGCCGACGACCGCGATGAGGACCGTCAGGGCGACGAGCCCGAGGGCGGTGGTGAGGAGGGTGTCGACCATCTCCCGGCCGTTGTCCCGGGATTCGGCCAGGACCTGCAGGCCGGCCTCGTCGGGGTCGGGGACGTGTGTCCGGATCAGGGTCTCCAGCGCCCGGTGCGCCTCGCCCCGGGCGGCGAGGCCCGCGCCGGCCGCGTCGGCGAGGACGCCGGTCGCGTGTGCGGGGGCGCCCAGCCGGTCGAGGTCGGCGGGGGCGACGAGGACGTCCGCCTGGAGCGGCCCGTCGCCGGGCAGGGTGGCGGCGACGGTCAGCCGGAGACCGTTGCCGCGGGCCGGGAGGGTGAAGGTGTCGCCCGCCCGCACCCCGAGGGTCTCGGCCAGGTCGGATCCCAGCACCGCGCTGCCCGGGCCCAGGGCGCCGAGGGAGCCGGTGACGGTGTCGATGTCCTTGGCGGTGGGCAGGGCGTCCGGATCCAGGTCGTACGCGTCGAACTCCCTGTCGCCGAGGGTCACCGTGAGGGTGCGGTAGCCGGTGACGTGGGCGAGTTCGCGCGAGACGGCGAACTGCCGGACCGTGGCGGCGTCCCAGCCCTTGGCGTCGGCCGAGACGTTGAAGTCGGCGGGGGCGGTGACGGCGGCGTCACGTTCCACGTAACCGTTGAGGCAGGCCACGCTGACGAGGGCACCGGAGACCAGCGCGACCCCGAGGGCGACGACCACGGAGACGGCCGCGGCCCGGCGCGGGGCGCCGCCGACACCGCCGACGGCCAGCCGACCGGTGGTGCCCAGCCGGCGCATCGGCCACCCGGCCACGCTCAGCACGGGGCGGACCAGCACCGGACCGAGCGCGATCAGCGCCAGGAAGGCGAGGCCCGCCGAGGCGACGGTGGCCATCATCCCGAAGTCGCGGTCGTAGTCCTGTTGTCCCGGCTGGGGCAGGTCGAGGGCGAGCAGGACGGCGAGGCCCGCGGCCAGGGCCCCGAGGAGGATTCCGACGGTGAGCCGGGCGGGGTGGATCCGGCGTTCGCCCGGGACGGTGCCCGCGGCGCGCAGCGCCTGCAGCGGTGACACCCCGGCCGCCGACAGGGCGGGGGCGAGCACCGCGCCGACCGTCACCAGCACCGCCCCCACGACCACCAGCACGGCGTACGACAGGGGCGACCCCGGCGCGGACAGCTCCCGGCCCGCGAGGAGACGGGCCGCCGACGGGGCGAGGTGCCCGGCGCCCAGCGCCAGCAGCACCCCGATCGAGCCCGAGACCGCGCCCACCAGGGCACCCTCGACGGCGAGCGCGGTCACCAGCCGGCCCTGCGGGGCGCCGATGGCGCGCAGCAGCGCCAACTGCCGCAGCCGCTGCGCGAAGACGATACGGAAGGTGGAGGTGGCGACCAGGGCGGCGGCACCCACCGCCACGGCCAGGAACACGGAGATGAGCCGGAAGATCTCCGCGAGGTCCCCGCCCACCGCCTCGCGTTCCTCCTGGGCCCGCACGGCACTGCCGGACCGGAGCACCGCACCGGGGGACGTCCTGTCGAGCACGGCCCGCACCCGCTCGGACAGTTCGGCCGCCAGGACACCGTCCTCGGCCCGGATGTCCACGCGCGGATAGCCCTGCGACTGCCCGTACGGCAGGAGGTGCGCGTCGGTGGCGTACCCGCCGGCCTGCTGCTCGGCGGTCGCGGTGCTCTTCACCACGCCGGTCACGGTGAAGGTGACCTTCCGGAGCCTCTCCGGATTCTGCGGGTCGGTCAGCAGCAGGGTGGTGCGGCTGCCGGGGGAGAGCTCCAGTTCCTCGGCGGCGCGACGGTTGACCGCGATCTCGCGGGCGCCGTCGGGATAGTCGCCCTCGACGAGCCGGACGCGGGACAGCGGTCCGCCACCGGGGTCGGACTCGAGGTTCAGATAGCGGTCGAACCGTCCGGCGATCGACCCGCCGGCGTCCACGCGCCCCGTGGCCTCGGCCACCCCGGGCAGCGCGCGGATCCGCTTCAGCGCGGCCGCGTCGAAGTTGGTCCCCGTGTCCTCGTCGGGGGTCGCGACCAGGCCGACCCCCTCGGGGGTGCCACGGAAGCGGTCGAGAGTGGTGTGCACCGTGATCTGCTGGGCCATGACGGTCGCGAAGACCACGAACGCGGCCACCAGGACCGACAGTCCGGTGGTCAGCAACCGGCCCGGCCGCCGCAGCAGTTCGGCCAGCTGCGACCCCAGGACACTCGCGCGCCAGGAGGGGGTCGCCGAGGGGGTCGTAGGGGGAGTCGTCGTGGGGGGCGTCGGACGGGTCATCGGTCCCACCTCACGGTTCCCACGCTCTGCAGGGCCCGCGCGACGTCGGCGCCGCCCGCCGTGTCGACGTCGTCCACCA
Source organism: Streptomyces sp. NPDC096132 (assembly GCF_044763345.1). Taxonomy (NCBI): domain Bacteria; kingdom Bacillati; phylum Actinomycetota; class Actinomycetes; order Kitasatosporales; family Streptomycetaceae; genus Streptomyces; species Streptomyces sp. NPDC096132. Next base: position 33,550 of record NZ_JBIWGA010000006.1, on the reverse strand, counting down.
CGCGTCCGTCGGCGAGGACGAGCACGCGGTCGGCACAGGCGGCGGCACGCGGGTCGTGCGTCACCATGACCACGGTCTGGCCGAGGTCGCGCACGGAGCGGCGCAGGAAGTCCAGGACCTCGGTGCCCGACCGCGAGTCCAGGTTGCCGGTGGGCTCGTCGGCGAACACCACGGCGGGCCGCGCCACCAGGGCCCGGGCCAGCGCCACCCGCTGCTGCTGCCCACCGGAGAGCTCACCGGGCCGGTGGGACATCCGGTCGCCGATGCCGAGCACACCGACGAGATGGTCCAGCAGTTCACGGTCCAGGCGCCGGCCGGACATCGTCACCGGCAGCGCGATGTTCTCCAGGGCGGTCAACTGGGGCAGCAGGTTGAACGACTGGAAGACGAAGCCGACCTTGTCCCGCCGTACACGGGTCAGTGCCCGGTCGGACAGACCGGTCAGCTCCGTACCGTCCAGCACCACCCGGCCCGAGGTGGCCGCGTCCAGCCCGGCCAGACAGTGCATCAACGTCGACTTGCCCGAGCCGGACGGGCCCGCGATCGCCGTGAAGCGGGCCCGGGCGAAGCCGACGGTCACCCGGTCCAGGGCCCTGATCTCCGTCTCGCCCTGCCGATAGATCTTGACCAGATCCGCGGCGGCGGCGATGTTCCCGTCATCGGTCGCGGGTTTTTTCATTTCCTGCGCCATAGCCATGAGCCGAATACCTTTTCCGCGGAGTTCAGGAGGCGAGCGGCGGGAACGTGATCGCGACCTTCGCGTCCGCGCAGTGTTCGTTGGCCTTGTCCGACAGCTTCAGCACCTGCTTGTCCGACGGGGGAGTCCCCTCGCCCCTCGCCTTGTCGGTCGCCCACTCCTCGTACTGGGCGACGTTGAAGCCGAGGTAGCCGTCCTTCATCCGCGCCCTGCGCATCTTCATCGTGTCCTGCTCCCACTTGTCGACGGCCACCTTGTCGCCGGGGAGCTTCTGGGCGTCGTCGACGATCTGCTGCGCCAGCGCGCAATCGGCCTTGGAGGCCTGGCTGGGCCGGTTGCGCTCCTGCCACCAGAAACCGGCGGCGGTCGCGAGCACGGCGGAGAGTGCGAGGACGAGGGAGCCGAGGACGATTGCCTTGGTCCTGCGGGGGCGGGTGGCGACAGCGGACATGATGACCTCCGAGAAGCAATTCGAGAAATCCGGGAAATCCGGAAACCGGGAAATCCGGGTAGTCCGGGAAATCCGGGGAACTGAAGAGAATTCTCGGAGAGCGGGCGGCTCGGCACATCGGCTCGGAACCTGATTCCCGCGCGGTGGACGTGCAACCGCAGTCAGAGGGCGGGACTACGACCGCGGTCGCAGTCCCGGTTCCTTCGGCGCCCGTGGTCAGCTCGCGGGGCTGACGAGCCCCGAGTCGTAGGCGAAGATCACGGCTTGCACCCGGTCCCGCAGGTCCAGCTTGGTGAGGATCTTGCCCAGGTGGGTCTTCACGGTCGCCTCCGCGATGAACAGGCGGGTGGCGATCTCGCCGTTGGACAGCCCCTCGGCGACCAGGCCGAGCACCTCGCGTTCGCGGGTGGTCAGCAGGTCCAGCCGCTCGTCGTGGCGGGGTGACGGCGTCAGACGGCCCGCGAACCGGTCCAGCAGCTGACGGGTGACGCGCGGGGCCACGACGGACTCGCCGGCCGCCACGACCCGGATCGCCGCGACGACCTCCTCGGGCGGTGTGTTCTTCAGCAGGAAGCCGCTGGCCCCGGCCTGCAGCGCGGCGAACGCGTCCTCGTCGGTGTCGAAGGTGGTCAGCACCAACACCCGCGGACCGTCCGGTAGTTCACTGAGCCGCTGGGTCGCCTCGACCCCGTCCATGACCGGCATACGGATGTCCATGATGACGACGTCGGCCTCGGTGCGGGCCAGCAACGCCAGGGCGTCCGCGCCGTTCTCCGCCTCGCCCACCACCTCGACGTCGCTCTGCGCGGCCAGCACCATCGCGAACCCCGCCCGGATCAGCGGCTGGTCGTCCACCACGACGACCCGGATGGGCCTGCTCATGTCATTCATGGAGTCGTTCCATTCATACAGTCGCCTCATTCATACAGTCGCCTCATTCATACAGTCCCCTCATTCATGCAGTCGTCCTCACCGGGAGCTCCGCGTCGACCTGCCATCCCGCGCCCAGGCGCGGCCCCGCGGTGAAACGGCCGCCGGACACCTCCACCCGCTCGCGCATGCCCACCAGCCCGTTCCCGCCACTGGCCCGCCCCGCCGCGGACCGGGGGCCGGCCCGCCGGCCGGCCCCGTCGTCGACCACGCTGACCAGGACGGCGTCCTTGTCGAAGCGCAACGCGATCGCGACCTGCGCGCCCGGACCGGCGTGCCGCAGCACGTTGGTCAGGCTCTCCTGGACGATCCGCAGCACGGTCAGCCCGTCCGCCGTCGACAGCCCGCCCCGGTCCCCCTCGACGGCCAGGTCCACCTTCAGCCCCGCGGCGCGGGCCCGCTCGGCCACCGTCTCCAGGTCGTCCAGCGAGACGCGGCGACGCCCGGTGTCCGTGTCCGGCGCCTGGCCGGGGCTCCGGCCGGTGCGCAGCACCCGCACGATCCGGTGCATGTCCTCCAGCGCGTCACGGCCGGTGTCGGCGATCGCCTTCAGTGCCGAACCCGCCTTCTCCGGGTCCGACTTGAGGGCGTAGCCGGCCCCGTCGGCCTGAAGGATCATCACCGCCAGACTGTGGGCCACCACATCGTGCAGCTCCCTGGCGATCTCCGCGCGCTCCTCGGCGGCCGCGAGCCGCACCAGGTGCTCCCGCTCCCGCTCGGCGGTGGCCGCCCGCGCCTCCAGGCTGGCCACGTACAGCTGACGGGTCCGCAGCACCATGGCGGTCAGCCACACGGCCGCGCAGACACCGCCGAAGGCGAGGATGTCGGCGAAGCTCTCGGTCACCGGCCCGCCGAACGGCAGCAGCCCGCCGAACGCCACCACCGAGCCGAGCAGGACGACCGCGCCCGCCGCGTAGGCATGCCACATCGTCCGGGTGTGGGTGACCACCGAGACCATCGCGACGAGCAGCGCCAGGTCGTAGGCGGCCAGGTCGGTCGCCACCAGGTACTGGACCACCGCGAGCCCCGCGACCAGGCCCATCACCAGCATCGGCCGACGCCGCCGGAACAGCAGCGTCAGCGCCATCGACCAGCCGATGAGCCGGTCGCTCTCCCCTTCGTAGCGCCAGGCCACCCAGCTCACCAGCACCGCGATCGCGACGTCGTACGCCACGGGGAACCACGGCAGAGCCTGTAGGCGGCGCAACATGGCCCACAGGCTACGACACGCCACCGCGGAGGGCGGCGGCCCCCAAAGCCCCGCGGGAGCCCTTGAGGTCACTCGCCCTTGCCCGATTGGATGACAGCATGCGCGGACGACCCGGGCACGATCCCGGAACGCCTCGCCCGTCGAGGCACGACTGGTGGGGTGTCGTGCTGGAGGCCCCCGACCCGCGGGCGCTGGCACGTTTCTACTCGGAGCTGCTGGGCTGGGAGATCGCCAGGGAGGACCCCGACGGGGCGGCCGTCGCGCCGCCGGAGGGAGTGGCCTACCTCGCCTTCCAGTTCTCGGACCGCCATGTCCCGCCGGTCTGGCCCGCCGAGGAAGGCGCCCAACGCATCACGGCGCACCTGGACTTCGAGGTCGTGGACCTGCGTGCCGCCGTGGCCCACGCCCTCGAACTCGGCGCACGGGAGGCCGGCCACCAGCCGCAGGACAACGTCAGGGTCCTGCTCGACCCGGCCGGCCACCCCTTCTGCCTCTACCTGGACACCGACGACGACTGACGCCACGAGGCGGCGCGGCGGACCGCGGCTATGTCGAACTCCAGCGTCACCTTGTCGCCGACCATGCCCGCGGCCCCGTCGACGCCCCAGTCCCCGCGGCTGATGGTCGCCCTGCCCGTGAAGGCGACCCGGTGGGTGCCCCGTGGGTCGTTCTCGGCGCCGGTCAGCTCGAAGTCCACGGTGACCGGCCTGGTCGCACCGCGGACGGTCAGGTCGCCGGTGACCTTGAAGCGGGTCCCGTCGATCTGTTCCACCCGGGTCGAGGCGAAGGTGACGGCCGGGTGGCCGTCCCCGTCGAGGAAGTCGGGGCCGCGCAGATGGTCGTCGCGCTTGCGGTTGCGGGTCTGGACGCTCTTCGCCCGGATCGTGAGCCGGGCGGTGGACCTCGCCGGGGCGTCGCCGTCCAGGTGCGCGCTGCCCTCGAACTCCTCGAACCACCCGCGCACCCTGCTGATCAGCGCGGCCCGCGCGGTGAAGCCGATGCGTGTGCGGGCGGTGTCGAGGACGTAGTCGCCGGTCAGTTCGCCGAGCCTGGTCGTGGTGGTCATACCTGGTCACTCCTGGGGGAGGGAAGGGAACGCTCTCCCCGGTACGACGACACGGCACCGCGGAATGTGAGGAGACGCGGCGGCCTCACACTGCGGTGCGCTGTTTCGTCGTACCGATGAGGGCACACATCACCGAGGGAGCCGCCGACACCATGACCACCCCGACCGAGCCAGGGGACGGCCCGCCCGATCCGGGCCTGAGCGCGATCACGCGTGAGCGGCGTCGGCTGACCGGTCTCGCGTACCGGCTCCTGGGCTCCCTCGCCGAAGCCGAGGACGTCGTACAGGAGACGTACGCCCGCTGGTACGCCCTGTCCCCCGGCAGCGGGAGGGCATCGCGTCCCCCGGTGGCTGGCTGACCACCGTCGCCGGCCGCATCTGCCTCGACCTGCTCGGCTCGGCACGGGCCAGGCGGGAGCGCTACGTGGGCGAATGGATCCCGGAGCCGCTGCCCGACCGTACGGAGTGGATGAGCGGACGGTGGGGCGACGCCACGGCCGATGCGGCCGATCCGGCCGACCGGGTCACCCTCGACGAGTCGATCAACATGGCCTTCCTCGTCGTACTCGAATCGATGACCCCGGCCGAGCGCGTCGCGTTCGTCCTGCACGACGTCTTCCGCTACTCCTTCGCCGAAGTGGCCGAGATCGTCGGCCGTACGCCGGGAGCCTGCCGCCAACTCGCCTCGTCGGCCCGCCGTCGCCTGGGCGCGGCGCGGCCTCCCGCGGCCCCGGCGGGCCGGCGCGCCGACCTCGTCAGAGCCTTCAAACGGGCCTGGGAGGCCAAGGACATCGACGCCCTCGTCGGCCTGCTGTCCCCCGACGCCACGGCGACCGGCGACGGCGGCGGACTCGCTTCGGCCGCACTCCACCCCGTCGAGGGCGCCGAGCGGATCGCCCGCTTCCTCACCGAACGGGCCGCCGCACCGCCGGGTGTGACGATCCTCGAGCGCACGGTCAACGGCCAGTGCGGCCTGGTGGCCCGACTCGACGGCGTCACCGTGTCCGTGATGGCGTTCGACGTCGCGGGCGACCGCATCACACGCATCTGGGCCGTGCTCAACCCCGACAAACTCCGGCCCTGGACGACGGACTGACACCCGCACGGCGGTGTGCGACGCGAACGGGCGGCGCACGCCGACGGGTGTCGGTGTACGCCGCCCTCGGGTGGGACGCGCCGCGGGAGCCGGCCCGCGCTGTCACGGCGGTTACTTCGGGTCGCCGTTGAACTTCGCGGCCGACCAGAAGTAGCCGAGCATCGCGAGGCCCAGGCACCAGGCGACGGCGATCCAGGCGTTGGTGCCGATCTCGGTGCCGAGCAGCAGACCGCGCAGGGTTTCGATGGCGGGGGTGAACGGCTGGTACTCGGCGATCGGCTGGAACCAGCCCGGCATGGTCTCGGCCGGGATGAAGGCGCTGGAGATGAGCGGCAGGAGGATCAGCGGCTGTGCGCTGTTGGCGGCGGCCTCGGCGTTCGGGCTGGCCAGGCCCATGCCGACCGCGATCCAGGTGAGCGCCAGGGAGAACAGGGCGAGCAGCCCGAACGCCGCCAGCCACTCCAGGGCCGAGGCGTCGGCGGAGCGGAAGCCGATGGCCACGGCGACGGCGCCGACGAGGACCACGCTGGCGACGCACTGCAGCACGCTGCCGACGACGTGCCCGACGAGCACGGAGCCGCGGTGGATGGCCATGGTGCGGAAGCGGGCGATGATGCCCTCGTTCATGTCGGTGGAGACGGACACCGCGGTCCCGACGACGGTGCCGCCGATGGTCATCATCAGGATGCCCGGGACGATGTAGGCGATGTAGTCGGAGCGGTCGCTGCCGCCGATGCCCGCGCTCATCACGTCGCCGAAGATGTAGACGAAGAGCAGCAGGAGCATGACCGGGGTGAGCAGCAGGTTCAGGGTCAGGGACGGGTAGCGCCGGGCGTGCAGGAGGTTGCGGCGCAGCATGGTGGACGAGTCGCGGACGGCCAGGGCGAAGGTGCTCATCGGACGGACTCCTTGGACTGGGTGGGGACCTTGGTGCTGCCGGTCAGGGCGAAGAACACGTCGTCGAGGTCGGGGGTGTGCACGGTCAGCTCGTCGGCCTCGATGCCGGCCGAGTCCAGCCGGTCGAGGACGGAGCGCAGTTCGCGCTGGCTGCCGCCGCTGGGGATCTGCAGGGCCAGCGCCTCGTCGATGGGGGTCCCCCCGCGCGAGCGAAGCCGAGCGTGGGGGAGGGTGACCTCGCCCAGCGCGGAGACGGCGCTCCGGTACGCGGCCGGGTCGGAGAAGCGGAGCCGTACGTGGCCGCCGGGGACGAGCCGCTTGAGCTCCTCGGCGGTGCCCTCGGCGGCGATCCCGCCGTCGTGGAGCACGGCGATGCGGTCGGCGAGCTGGTCGGCCTCCTCCAGGTACTGGGTGGTGAGGAATACGGTGACGCCGTCGGAGACCAGCTCGCGGATGATCTGCCACATGGTGTGGCGGGAGCGTGGGTCGAGGCCGGTGGTGGGCTCGTCGAGGAAGATGATCCGCGGGCTGCCGACCAGGGTCATGGCGATGTCGAGGCGGCGCTTCATCCCGCCGGAGTAGGTGGACGCGGGCTTCTTCGCGGCCTCGACCAGGTCGAAGCGCTCCAGCAGTTCGGCGGTGACCCGCCGTCCCTCGCCCTTGGAGAGGTGGTGCAGGTCCGCCATGAGGAGCATGTTCTCCTCCCCGGTGATCAGACCGTCCACGGCCGAGAACTGGCCGGTGACACCGATCGCGGCGCGCACGGCCTGCGGGGCGGTGGCGAGGTCGTGGCCGCCGACGCGGAGCTCGCCGGAGCCGGGGTCGGGGGAGATGAGGGTGGAGAGGATCTTGACGGCGGTGGTCTTGCCGGCGCCGTTCGGGCCGAGCAGGGAGAAGATCGTCCCTTCCGGGACGGCCAGGTCGACGCCGTCGAGGACGGTCTTGTCGCCGTAGGACTTGCGCAGCCCGTTCGCCGCGATGGCCAGGTCGGTCATGAGAGGAGCTCCTTTTTCCGGGCGGCCGGTCACAGGCTGCGGGCGGTGATGTCGCCGAAGGCGGTGGTCGCGTGGATGTTCAGGCCGGCGGCGCCGCCGTCGGTGTTCCTGAGCGCGTTGTGGATCCGGCCGTAGCCGGTGCCGGCGTCCAGGGAGGCGGAGACTCCGCGGGCGGCGCCGACCGAGATCTCGCCGTGCTCGGTGCGCAGCGCGACCGAGCCGCGTACGGCCTCGGTGATACGGAGGTCGCCCTTCTGGGTGCTGATCTCCGCGGGGCCGCCCAGGCGGCCGACCGAGACGTCACCGGAGAGGAGGGTGAGACGGGCACTCGCGGTCTCGTCGAGCTTCACCGAGGCGTGCGCGCTCTCGAAGGCGACGTCGCCGAGCCGTCCGACGCCCCGGAACTCGGCGGCGGCCGCCTTGGCCTCGACGCGGGAGCCGGCGGGCAGCTGGACGGTGACCTCGATCGATCCGGACAGGCCGAGGAGCCGGTGCTTCGCCGCCGGGACCTCGATGCGCAGGACGCCGTCAACGTAGGCGACCTCGGTCTGCTCCGCGGCCTTCACGTCGCGGCCCTTCGAGGCGTCCGCGGGCAGGACCTCGACGGTGGTGTCGGCCCGGTCGGCGGCGATGAACCGGATGCGCCCCGCGGGGATGTCGAGGACGGCGGAGACCGGGGCGGGGGTGTTGAACTTCTGCATCGTGCTCTCCTTGCGCTCGTCGTTTCCGATGAAGGAAAAGCTACGTTGCGTTCATGCGTCTGGCAACAGACTCGTTGCGCATAATCGCAATACTCGCAGGTGAAGACAGGGAATTCATTGCAATGGCCTCGAACCTAATGCAACAAACCTCGCCTCATTCATTGCAATGAATTGGTGGTGAACGCTATAGTCGAGGCACCACGCACCACGAAGGAGAGACCGCGATGCCGGGAGGCAGACTCACCCAGCAGGAACGCCAGCAGATCGCGCTGGGACTGGCCGACGGCCTCGCCTACGCGGAGATCGCCAGACGCCTCGACCGCCCGACCTCGACCATCACGCGCGAGGTGATGCGCAACGGCGGCCCCACCTCCTACCGCGCGGACCTCGCCCACCGCGCCACCGAACGCCGCGCGCACCGGCGCCGGCAGGCCGCCGCCCAGGGGGTGGAGGCGCCCCCGCAGGCCTACGGCCGCGACGCCGAGGCCGTGCGCGAGTACGAGGAGACGTTCACCACCGTCATGATGGCCTCGGGCATGCCCAAGATGATGGCCCGGGTGATGGCCTGCCTCACGCTCACCGACACGGGCAGCCTCACCGCCTCCGAACTCGTCCAGCGCCTCCAGGTCAGCCCGGCGTCCATCTCCAAGGCGATCGCGTTCCTCGAGAGCCAGGGCCTCGCACGCCGGGAACGCGACGAACGCCGCCGTGAGCGCTACGTCGTCGACGACGACATCTGGTACCAGTCGATGATGGCCAGCGCCAAGGCCACCGCCCAGATCGTCGAGATCGCCCAGCAGGGTGTCGGCGTCCTCGGTCCCGGCACCCCGGCCGGCACCCGCCTCGAGAACGTCGCCCGCTTCCTCGACTTCGTCAGCGAGAGCACCGCCCGCGCCGCGGAGCAGGCCCGCGACATCCTCTACGCGAAAGCAGGAACGCCCTCGGAAGACACCGCCGAGCCGACTCCGGACCGCTGACGGACGGGCGTCCGGCCCCGGAGCCGGTGATGCCTCCGCTCAGCTGACGCCCGGCGCGCGAAAGAAGACCTGCCGACGGGTGGCCTCGTCGATCTCGTCGACGGTGAGGAGCGGGGTCGCCCGGGTGTGCAGCGCTCCGCTGGCCTTGACGCCGAGGCTGACGGCGGCCATGGACACCGCGTCGGGGAAGTCGACGATGAGCACGACGTCGTCCTCCCCAAAGGCGAAGTACATGGCCTCGACCCGCCCGCCGAGGCCGGTGACGACCTGATCGACGGCGGCACGGCGCCCGCTCGCGCCTTCCTTGAGCAGCCCCTTGGTGCCCTCGGGCGTGTAGGTGGCCTGGATCAGGAACTTCGGCATAGGGGTGCTACCTGCCCATCGCTTGTCCGGTGTCCAAGACTTCTCCGGTGCCCAAGGGTCTTCCCGCTGCCGCATCGGCCCCCCTGCGCGGAACGACCGGATTCACTCGTTGGAACCCGCGCTCGCCGGAGAGGCCTTCACTTCGCCTCGTGACACCACGGGCCCGGGGCCCTCGACCGTGTTCGGGCACCCGGCAGCAGCGGAACGTTTCGGCGCCCACTCGCGTCGTCCCTCTCCGGGACACGGTGACCGTGCCCACCGGAGAGGGGAGACCGAGTGCGTACGGGCGGCTTCGCCGAGTGGACAAGGCGGTTCGAGGACGAGCGCGAGCGCAGACGCGCCCAGGGCGATCCGGACTGGGGGCGGGACGCGACGCTGCACCCGGCGGTGTGGGCCGGCATCCAGCGCTTCCAGGTCGGCGAGGACGGCGACGGGGCCAACCTCGTCGGCAAGGCGGACCAGGCAGGCGACGCCGACTACGCACAGGCGGTCCGGCTCTTCGTCGCCGAGGAACAGAACCACGCCCGTCTCCTGGCCCGGCTGCTGGCCGCGGGGGGCATGCCGACGCTGACCGGGCACTGGAGCGACACGGTCTTCGTACGGCTGCGGCGCCTCATGGGCCTGCGCATGGAACTGCTGGTGCTGATGATCGCGGAAGTGGTCGCGCTGCGGTACTACCGGGCCCTGCGCGACGGCACCGACGACCCGCTCACCACGGATGTGGCGGGGCGGATCCTGTCCGACGAGCAGCGCCACGTCCCGTTCCACTGCGAGCGACTGCATGCCTCCCTGGCGGAACTGCCCCGCCCCGTGCGCCGCCCGGTGACGGCCCTGTGGCGACTGCTCCTGCTCGCGGTCTCTCTCGTCGTGGCCGCCGACCACGGACCCGCACTGCGCCGGCTCGGCGTCGGACGCCGGCGCTTCGTGGCCGACGTCATGGCCTCCTCCCGCACGGTGGTCTCCGCGGTGCTGGCGCCCCACCCGGACGCTCAGCCGGAAACCTCGGGTTCGTACTCGTTGCGCCCCCACTCCGAGGAACCGTTCGGATAGAGGTACGCGGGCCGGCCCACGTTGCCGCTCGTGCGGAAGGGGTTGCCCTTGTCGTCGACGCGCAGCATGCCGTGCCGGTCACCGCTGGACCACTCCAGTTCCAGGTACCAGCTCACGTTGTACGACCGCGCGTTCGCGAAGATGTAGTAGACCTCGGGATCCGACTCGCTCACCTTGTACGGGAAGTCGCGCTGACCGGACCGGGGGTCGACCGTGGGCTGCCGGTTGTCGAGGTTCACGTCGAAGGCCCTCGTGTCCACGCCGCCACCGCACCCGTCGTGCATCTGGTAGTCGTTCCAGGCGAGCGGCGCGCTCTTGTCCACCACCCGCACATGCAGGTCCTCGATGACGACGGTGGCCTTCCCGGTGCCCTGCACGGTCAGCGCGAGCATCTGCTGTCCGGCGGTGACCCCGCCGAGCGCGGTGATCCACCCGCGGGCGTCCGGTTCGTTCGGCGGCGGAGGCACCTGATCGGGTTCCCGGTTGATCAGGACGTGCGGGCCGCACGGGTCCTCCCACTTGTACGGGTTGACGGCGACGGTGGGCGCGGTGGCCCCGTCCTCGGAGCCGTCGCCGCCCTGGGCCGCCCCGGCCCCGCCGCTGCGTGAGGCGGAGACGGAAGCCGTGGGACTGCCGCTGCGCGAGGCGGACGGCGAGGCCGACGTGCCCTTCGCGTCGGCCGCCCCGGGGCTCTCGTCGACGGACGGGGAGGCAGCCGCCCCCACGGACTGCTTCCCGCCCCGGTCGTCATCGCCCTTGCCGCCCACAAGATTCACCACGAGCGCGGCCGACACGAGCGCGGCGACCACGGCGGCCCCGGCGAGGACGACGGTACGGCGCCGGGCGCCGTTCGCCCCGGGCTGCAACGGGCCCTCGGGACCGACCTCGTCAGCCGCCCCGGTCCCGGTCTCAGCCGCCGCCTGCGGCTGAGGTTGCTCCTCCGCAGGGACCCCGCCCTCGGCCCCGCTCCCGCCCGCCTTCTGCCGCCGCCGGGCATCCGCGAGCACCCACCGCCGATGCAGCTCCACCAGTTCCTCGGGCGTCGCCTTGCACAACCGCGCGAACCGCTCCACGGGCGCGTAGTCCGTCGGCACGGCGTCCCCGTTGACGTACCGGTGAAGCGTCGACGTGCTCGTGTGCAGCCGCTTCCCGAGCACCCCGTAACTGAGCCCGGACCGCTCCTTCAACCGGCCCAACAGCTCCGAGAATTCGTCTCCCGCCACCGTCCCGCTCTCTCTCCACGTCCCGGGCCACCGTTCCAGGGGGAGGTCATTCCCCCAGGTCAGAGCCGTTCCAGCGTTCCAGCGTCCCGCAAACCCCGGCAGTCGTGGCGGGTGGGACGGATCACCGAACAAGCTTGGGCCATCCAAGCACGCCGCTCCCGGCAACCGGGTCGGCGGCCCATGCCAACACCCGTACCTCATCAGGGGGATCACATGTCCGCTCGTATCCGCAGCACCCGCCGCACCCGCACCACCCGCGTCTTCGTCGCCGCCGCACTCGCCGCCGCCGCGCTGTCGCTGACCGCCTGCAACAACGGAGAGGGCGCCAAGGACGAGGGGGCCTCCTCGGTGGGATTCGCGTCCGACGCCTCCGCCACTCCCTCGACCGGCTCGACGGGCTCGAGCGGCCTGACCGACACGCAGAACTCCACCGGTTCGACCGGCTCCAAGGGCTCCAAGGGCTCCAAGGGCTCCACGGGTTCCACGGGCTCGACGGGTTCCAAGACTTCGTCGGGTGGTTCGAAGGCCGCGTCGGGTGGTTCGAAGGGCTCCTCGGGCTCCTCGGACTCCTCGATCGACGAGGGCTCGGACGCGACCCTGAACCCCTGCACCCCCTCCTCCACCCGGACGACCGCCACGGAGGTCTCCCGCCCCCTGAACCACATGCTCCTCACCGTCACCAACACCGGCTCGAAGAACTGCGACCTCGTCTACTACCCGGCGGTCGCGTTCGAGGACGCCCAGTCCGTCCCGCCGGTCATCGAGGACTCCCAGCCGCAGGCGGTGGTCACGCTGGCGCCCGGCGAGTCGGGCTACGCGGGCATCCTTCTCTCCGCCGCGGACGGCAGCGACCCCAACGGCCGCACGGCCAAGTCCCTCGAGGTGTACTTCAACACGGACGCGACCGTCCCCGCCAAGCCCTCCCTCCCCGCGAAGGGCGTGTACATCGACGGCTCGATCCAGGTCACGTACTGGCAGTCCACCATGGCGGACGCCCTGCAGTGGTGACGCGCCGGCCCCCGGCACGCGACCACTGACCACTGGCTACCGACCACTGGCTACCAACCACTGACTACTGACCACTGATCACTGATCACAGCGAGAAGGCCCGGACGGAGACCCGGGCCTTCTTCGCGGTGCGGACCGGTTCGGCGGGCCCGGGGTCAACAGGTCTCGCGGACGTAGCCGCTGGTGCCCTTGGGTACGACGTCCTGGTCGCGGCGGACGATGCTCAGGGTGCTGCTCCAGCCGGAGCACGCGTGCGACAAGCCGTTGGCCGTGTATTCGACGACGAGCACGTTGTCGTCGAACGCGTCGGCGAACTCGCCGCACTCGTCCCACTGGCCGCACTCCTCCACCACGGCGAAGTCCAGGCCCACGGCCGCACGCCGGGACACGAGCTCCAGGGTGTTCTTCTGGGCGACGGCCAGGCCCTTCGCGTGGGCGTGCGCCACCAGCAGCTTCATGTAGGCCATGGCCTGATCGGCCGTGAGGTAGTCGGGGAAGCGCGTGAAGGTGTCGTAGTTGTCGGGTTCGACGGCCTTGTAGCCCTTGGTCGCGCACTGGTCGATCCAGGTGTCCACCTCGGAGGCGATACGCCGCCGCTTGGCGTCCGTACGGATGTCCAGGACGGCCTCGTTCCAGTCCTGGTCGTAGACGACGTTCCCGCCGGCGTCGCGCAGCAGCAGGTCGGAGTCCCAGTCCCCCTCCGCGTTCTCCTGCGCCTGGAAGGCGTTGAAATTGCAGATGTTGTAGACGCCCGGCGCGGGTTCGTCCTCGTGGCTGCGGCTGACCACCCGCACCCCGCTCGGCAGGGCGTACGCGCCGCCGATCTGGTAGTCCCACCGCACATGCTTCGGCGGCAGTGTCACTGCTGCCGCCACGGCGGAGGCGGATGCGGATGCCGAGGCGGGCGCGGAGACGCCCTCGGAGGCGGATGCCGAGGCGGATACGGAGCCGGCCGCCGTGGGCGACTGGGAACTGTCGTTCTGGTGAGCCCCGGTCTCCCCTTCCGTATCCCCCACCGTCTTCACCGCCGTGATGCTCAGCCCGGTGACGACCAGGGCTGCGGCGAGGCCGATGAGGATGTGCCGTCTTCGCCGTCCGCGACCGGCTCGGGCCCTGTCCGTTCCCTCCGCCTCGTGGCCGGGTTCCGCCGAGCCGGGGGCCACTGCCGGCGCGACCGGGCCGGTGGAGTCGGGCAGCGTCAGGACCATACGGTGCAGCTCGGCAAGCCCGGGACGGGCGGCCGGATCCTTGGCCAGGCAGCGTTCGGCGATGCTCCGGAGCGGTTCGGCGACTCCGTCCAGGGCGGGAGGCTCGTACATGACCTGATAGCCGGTCAGATACGGGCTGCTCCCGTCGAACGGACGCGTCCCGGTGGCCGCGTACACCAGCAACGATCCCAGCGAGAACACGTCCGAGGCGGCGGTGACCTCCCGGGGCGCGGTGAACTGCTCCGGCGACATGAAGGGCGGCGTGCCGATCAACCGCCCGGTCACGGTGAGGGCTTCGTTGTCGACCGCGTGCGAGACGCCGAAGTCGATGACGCGGGGTCCGTCCTCGGCCATCAGCACGTTGCTCGGCTTCAGGTCACGGTGCACGACACCCGCCTGGTGGATGTCCCGCAGCGCCTCGACCAGGCCCAGCGCGAGTGTGCGCAGCTCACGTCCGCTCAGCGGGCCGTCCTTGGCCACGACGTCCGACAGCGTGCGGCCCGGCACATACAGCGTCGCCATCCACGGCAGCTCGGCGTCCGGATCGGCGTCCACCACCGGGGCCGTGAACGCCCCGCTCACCCGACGGACCGCCGCTATCTCCTGCCTGAAGCGCGTCCGGAACTCCTCGTCCAGCGCGTACGGCGCGTGGACGACCTTGACCGCGACCTGCCGTCCCGAGGCCGAGCGACCCAGATACACGATGCCCATGCCGCCGCTGCCGAGCCGGTCGACCAGCGTGTATCCGCCTATGGACTCCGCATCCCCGGGGCTCAGCGGCATCACCTGTCACCTTTTCCATGTGCCGTGCTTTCGAAAGGTTGTTCAGGGGGATCAGAGTAGTCCGAGGTGCTGTGGGTAAGACAGAGTTCAAGTATCGTCCTGATCACCCCTTTGCCCGGTCACAGTCCTCCGGCCTGCGGTGTGAGGGCGGCGCAACTGAAGTTCTCACGGGGTCTAACAGGTCGGAAACCGCCCGCTGCGGCGGTCGGACTAGCTTCGTGGCCATGAGGGTGTGGACGCCATCTCGGCCGCTGTCCGGCAGGCTCGGCGCAATCGGCAAGGGCGCTTTCGGCAGGGTCGGTTCAGGGCGCCGCCACGGTGAACGAACAGCTTCCGGCCGCAGACCGCCCCCCGGCTGGCGCAGCATCAGAGGCCGTGTGGCGGTGGTCATCACGGTCCCGATCTGCTTATTGCTGGCGGTGGCCGGTCTGGCCGTGTACGGCCGTGCCGAGGCCCTCGGCGACGCGCGGACGACCCGTGCCGAGGTCGGGCTCAGCCTGCGGATCCAGGAACTGGTGCACCAGCTGCAACGCGAACGCGGCCTGACGAACGGTCTGTTGGGCGGCGAGGAGAGCTTCGGCACCCCGCTCGCCGCGACGCGCAAGCGCGTGGACACGGCGCTGCGCGGAATGCGCTCCGAACCCGCCGTCGAGGATGTCATCCAGCGGCATGTGCGCCGCCTCGGCACCGTCCGCGCCGCCGCCGACAGGGGCACCGACGGCACGAACCCCGCCGACCGGACCGCCACCCTCGCCTTCTACACCGCCGCCGTCGACGCCCTCAACGCCGTGGACCCGGTGGCGGAGACCGCGACCGGATCCGACCGGCGACTGCGCGACGAGATTGCGGCGTTGCGAGAACTGGCCGCGGCCAAGGAGGCGGTCGCTCTCGAACGGGGCTTCCTCAACGGTGTGTTCGCCGAAGGCGGCTTCCACCGCCGCGAGTACCTCACCTTCACAGAGATTCGTGCCACGCGCCTCGCCGCCCTCGCCCGTTTCCGGCAGGTCGCCACCGCACCCCAGCGCGCGGCCCTGAAGAAGGCCTTCAGCACCCCGGACGCCGAACGCGCCACCGCCTACGAGAACCGGGCGGAAGCCGCCGCCGACGGCTCCGCGCTGCACGCCGACGCCGGCGCCTGGTGGGACGCGATGACCGTACTCGTCGACGACCTGTACGCCGTACAGCAGTCGGTCGGGCACGACGCCAGGGACCGGGCCGACCGGCTCAGCCACGACGCCGAGACAGGCCTCGTCACCTACCTTGGCGCGGGAGCACTCATGGCCGCCCTCGTCGCGGGCCTCGCCGCCTTCGCCTCCCGTTCCCTCACGCGCCCGCTCGGCGCGCTCGCCGAGGCCGCCCACGACGTGGCACGCCACCGGCTGCCCGCGACCGTCGCCCGTATCCAGCAGTCCCCGCAGGACCACGCGGAGCTCCTTTCGTCGGCGGACGCGCCGGGCAACTCCGACGCACGTCTGCTGGGCGGCGCGGCGGAGATCACCGAGGTCGCGGCGTCCCTGCAACAGGTGGAACTCACCGCCCTCCGCCTGGCCGCCCAGCAGGCCGGCCTGCGCCGCACCACCACCGAGTCGCTCGCCAACCTCGGCCGCCGCAACCAGAACCTCGTACGCCGTCAGCTCAGCCTCATCACCCGCCTGGAACGGCAGGAACTCGACCCGGACGCCCTCGCCGAGCTCTTCGAGCTCGACCACCTCGCCACCCGTATGCGGCGCAACGCCGAAAGCCTCCTCGTCCTGGCCGGGCAGAATCCGCCGCGGCCCCCGGCGGCACCCGCCGACGGCCTGGAAGTCGTCCAGTCCGCCGTCGCCGAGGTGGAGCAGTACCGGCGGGTCCTGATCGCGACCGTGGAGCCGGTGCGCGTGCGGGGGCACGCCGTCGCCGATGTGGCCCATCTCCTCGCGGAACTCATCGAGAACGGGCTGACCTTCTCGCCACCGAACGAACCGGTCGAGGTGCACGGCTGGCACGACACCGAGGACGACGTCTACTGCTTCGCCGTCGTCGACCACGGCATCGGGATGTCCGAAGCCGACAAGGAACGTGCCAACGCCCGCCTCTCCGACGCCGGCGAGGAGGCCCTCCTCGCCGCGCCCACCCGCTTCCTCGGCCACCTCGTCGTCGGCCGACTCGCCCACCGCCTCGGTGAAGGCGCCCAGGTCCACCTCTTCGACACCACCGGCGGCGGCCTGTCCGCACTCCTCGCCCTCCCCGCGCGCCTGCTCGCCCCCGTGGAAGGCCCCTCCACCCCGCCCACCCGACCCGCTGTCTCCTCCCTGCTCAACGGTTTTCGAGCAGGTGTCGCCCGTGCCGAGGCCCGAAGCACACAAGGAGCGTCATCGTGACCACCGCCGTCCAGAATTTCGGCTGGCTCATCTCGGAGTTCGTACGCACCACCGACGGCGTCACCGATGCCGTCGCCGTCTCCTCCGACGGCCTGCTCATGGCCGCCTCGGACAGCCTGGCCCGAGACCGCGCCGATCACCTCGCCGCCGTCGTCTCCGGCATCACCAGCCTCGCCCAGAACGCGGCGACGGTACACGGCTTCCACGGCATGAAACTCGTCATGATCGAAATGCTCGGCGGCTTCCTCATGGTCGGTCGCGTCCGCGACGGCAGCTGCCTCGGCGTCCTCGCCGCCGAGGGGTGCGACGTCGGCCTGGTCGGCTATGAAATGGCCGTCCTCGCCGACCGCGCCGGCGAACTGCTCACCCCGCAGCTGGTGCGCGACCTCCACTCCGCTCCCCTGGCCGCGGGGGGTGTTCAGGGCCGGTAGACCATCCCCGGCCGGGGCTCGGCGGGGGCGAGCAGCTGCGACACCGTGACGATGGTGTAGCCGCGCCGCTCGAGGGCCTCGATGATTCCCGGGACGGCGGGCACGGTCCCCTTGTGCAGGTCGTGCAGCAGGATGATGCCGTCGCGGCGCGTCTGGTCGAGCACCCGCTGGGTGATCAGGGCCGAGTCGGTCGTCTCGTAGTCCTTGGCCGTGACACTCCACAGTACCGGCGCCAGCCCCAGGTCCCGGCAGACCTTGGACACCTCGCGGTTGACGCGGCCCTCCGGCGGACGCATCAGGACGGGCCGGGTGCCGGTGATCTTCTCGATGGCGTCCTGGGTCCGGGTCAACTCCTGACGGGCGTCCGCCACGGGGATCTCCGTCAACCTCTCGTGATTCCACGTGTGATTGCCGATTTCGTGGCCCTCGTCGGAGATGCGCCGCAGGATCTCGGGGTACTTCGCGATGTGGCCCTTCCCCTGCACGAAAAACGTCGCGTGCAGATCCTCCCGTTTCAGGATGTCCAGCAGCCCGGGGGTCGTCGGGCTGGGACCGCCGTCGAAGGTGAGGGCCACGCACTTCGCCTTCCGGCAGTCGACGTTCCCGGCCACCGATCCCGATGCCTTGTCGCGGGCGGCGCGCGGTGAGGTGTGATCGTAGGTCGTGATCGTCAGGGCCAGAATCAGCGCGACGACCAGGACGGTGGCCACGGTTGTGGTGACGGCGAGGATCACGCGAGACCGTCGTATTCGCGCATGGAAGGGCATGCGAGACCTTTCCCTGGATCGGGTTGTTGCCGAAATCGGAGCTCTCGCACGTGCGCGTCGAGTGTCAGCCGATTCCTCAGAAGTCGTCCGAGTCGGCCCTCCACCTTTTTGTGGACAAGCGCGGCCAGACCGAGCATGCAGATGACGGACACCGCCATCGAAGGCAATGGCCCCAGCCCCGGAAATGTCTGGATCAATCCCTTGGCCAAGGGAATTCCGAGGCTTTGGTGGATGAGGTAGAAGGGGTAGGTGAGCCCTCCGGCGGTGACCAGCCAACGCCGGCGCAGTCCCGCCAGCGGTCCGACACCGGCCAGTGCCAGCAGTCCGAGACAGAGGGTGAGTACGGCCGCGCACACGGCCCAGGAGGGCCGGCTCTCACCGGGGGACGTGGTGACATGGTCGGCCACCCGGAATTGGAGCACGGTGAGTTCGTAGCACCAGGAGAAACCCAGCAGCAGCCACAGCAGGAGGTTCTGTCCGAATCTGCGCATGAGGTAGAGCACGATCCCGGCGACGAAGAGGCCGCAGTATCGGGGAAGTACGAATTCGTTGAGCAGTGGCAGGCGAAGTTCAAGGGCGATGACAGCGGCCAGAAGCCAGGCTCCGCAGAAAGCCACCATCCGCCGATAGGACAGTCCGAAGACGAGCAGCACGGCCATCAGCAGGTAGAAGCGAGCCTCCACCCAGAGCGTCCAGCTGACTCCGCTGACCAGTTCGAGCCCCAGCGGTCCCGGAACCATCGTCAGGTTCCCCAGGACCGTACGCGGGTCGATGCGCGTGGCGGCAGGCCAATGGCCCATCCGTGCGGCCAGTACGAGCGCGACGACCATGAGCACCGCGCACCAGTAGGCAGGAAAGAGCCGTGACAGGCGGGAGACGGTGAACTGTCCGGGAGTCCGCCCCCAGCAACTCATGCAGATGACGAATCCGCTGATGATGAAGAAGAACTCGACGCCGAGCCAGCCGTAGCGGCTGATCTCGTGCAGCAACGGGGCGAAATCCCTGAGCTCGGTCTTTCCCCAGAAGTGCGGGGTGGGCGTCCCCAGGAAGTGGTACGCGGCCACCATCACCGCGGCTACCAGGCGGAGTCCGTCCATGGCGGCCAGGCGTACCTGTCCGGCGGCCGGTGCCGCTGATATGTCAGGCACCTGACAAGCTCAGAGGGTGGGCAGGGGCGAGCGGCTGACACGTATCTTCGACTGGCCGTGCGGGCGCTTCTCCCAGTCCTCCATGAAGCGCGCGTGCAAGCCGTTCCTGCGTGCGAGTGCCAGGAGGGTCTCGGTGCGGTAGTAGAAGTCCTCGCGCAGCACCTCGTGTTCGGTGCCCTCGGTGCGGTCGAAGGTGAAGTCGAAGAACCCGGTGTCGGTCAGCACACGGCCGACGTGCGCGAGGCATTCGTCGATGACGTTCAGCGGCGAGTGGGAGAAGACGCTGTGCGCGTGGATGACGTCGAAGTGGTCGCCGGGCAGGAAGTCCAGGGTGAGGTCCCCGGTGATGGTCAGGTGCGGCAGCTTGTCCTGGAGGCTGCGCTCGGTGAGGGTCTTCTTGGCGGCCATCAGGATGTCGGGCGAGATGTCGATGCCGTAGTAGTTGCCGGTGTCGAGGTGGCCGATGAAGCGCCAGCCGCCGCGCAGGTTGCCGCAGCCGATGTCGAGCATGCGGTGTTCGGGGCGCAGCCCGTGCTCGACGAGGTAGTCGAACTGCATCTGCCCGAGCGCCAGCCAGCGGTCGTGGGTCTGGCTGCCGACCGCGGCCTCCGGATTGCGGCGGGTGTCCGAGGCCATCACGGCCCGGTAGTAGCCGACGTGGTCGGGGTGCCTCAGACGCAGCCAGGCGTCCCGGCCCGCCCGGCGGAGGTACGGGGTGACACGGCCGGGGTGGCGAAGGGCGTATCCGATCTTGTGGGTGAGGGCGGCGCGGTTGTTGCGCAGTTTCTTCGGCGACTTGGCGTCAGCGGGCATGGTGAGGCGACCTCCGTGCGAAGGGGACCCTGGTGAGGGTTGAAGGGGTTGAAGGGGTTGAAGAGGGCGAAGGAGATGGAGAAGTGAGGGGGATGGAGAAGTGAAGGGGGTGGCCCGAGGCGGTCGCCGCGGTCAGACGCGGCGGCGCAGGAGCAGCACGGTGGCGACCGTGAGCAGGACGGCGAGGCCCCCGAGGACGACGGTGTCGGCCCACTGGAAGGTCCAGTAGTCGCCGGCCGGGTTGGCCTCGTAGAAGCGGGCGACGTATCCGTGCCGGTCCATGCATTCCCTGAGCTGGGCGCCCGAGGGGAACGGGCAGTTCATCACGTCGTCGCGGCGGCCGGATGCGGTGATCAGCCCGTACTGGCCGGCCGACCACTTGTCGCCCATGAGCGGCTTGGGAGTGATGCCGGCGCTGGTGTAGGTGTGCGGCGGGACCAGCAGGCGCGTCCTGTGCGTCCACTCCAGCGCGAGTGTCACCGCCCCGGTCAGCAGGAGGGTCAGGCCCATCGCCTGCACGACCCGGCGGGCCAGCAGACCCAGCAGTGTGCCGGCCGCCAGGCCGAACAGGGCGGCCGCGACGACGCGCGGACCCGAGCCGCTCAGTGCCGTGTTCTCGTACCAGAAAAGGCCGTAACTCCGGTTGGCGGCCGGTCGCCACCACCAGGCGAACGCTCCCGCGAGCAGCCCGGAGAGGACCACGGTGGCCGCCGCGGCGAGGGCGAACCGGGAGGCGAACCACTGGCCGCGGCTCATGCCCTGGGTGAGCACCACGCGGTGCATGCCCAGTTCCCGGTCGCGGCCCAGCAGCGGGGCGCCCCAGAAGACGCCGATCAGGACGGGGAGGGCGATGTTCAGCACTCCGAGGTACGTCAGTGGCTCGACGTCCAGCAGCAGGGGCAGGCCGGTACCGGATTGCGTGCAGTGCAGCGGATCGGGGGCGCAGTCCGCGAACCGCCCGCTGCGCACGTCGTCCAGCATGCCCGAGCGGTAGTACGCGGCGATCGCCGCGGCGGCGGCCAGGAGGGCCACGCCGATGCCGACCAGCATCCGCTGCTGGCGCCACGCGAGCCAGAGGGGGCCGGTGAGGGAGCGGGTGCGGGAGCCGTTGAGGGAGCCGTTGAGGGAGCCTTTCACGCCGCAGCCTCCGTCCGCTCGGCGGGGGCGTGGGCTGCGGCTGGGCGCCCCGGCGTACCGGCCTGGAGGTAGCCGATCAGTACGTCCTCCAGCCTGGGCCGCTCGACGTGCCAGTCGCCGCGCAGGGGTCCGCGCTGCCGTACCAGAGCGGTCACCTGTCGGCCGACGGCCCGGCGCTGCACGACGGTGTGCTGTCCGGCCAGGGTGTCGGCCTGGTCGGCGTGTCCGGTCAGTACAGCGTGGCTCTCGCGCACCGTGTCGGCGTCCTCGCTCAGCTCGATACGGCCTTCCCGCAGCACCAGCACCCAGTCGCAGGTCTGCTCCAGTTCGGGCAGGACGTGCGAGGACAGCACGATGCTCATGCCGCGCTCGGCGGCCTCGGTCATCAGCCCGGCCATGACCTCGCCTCGCGCCACGGGGTCGAGGTCGGCCATGGGCTCGTCGAGAAGCAGGAGTTCGGGGCGCTTGCCGAGTGCCAGGGCGAGCGCGACCCGGGTGCGCTGCCCGGGGGACAGTTCGCCGACGCGGGCGTGGAGCGGGATGTCGCCCTCGCGGACGGTCCGCTCGGCGGCCGCCCGGTCCCATGAGGCGTTCAGCTTCTCGCCCATGCGCAGGGTGTCCGCCACGGTGAAGCGGGGGTAGAGCGGCTTGTCCTGGGAGAGCAGAGCGACCCGGGAGCGGGCCTCGGACGTGCCTGGCGCGGTGCCCAGCACACGCAGCTCTCCGGCGTCGGCCCGCAGCAGGCCGGCGGCCAGGTGCAGCAGGGTGCTCTTGCCGGCGCCGTTGCGTCCCACGAGGGCGGTGATGCGGCCGCCGGGCACGGTGAACTCGCAGTCCCTCAGGGCCCAGCCGCCCCGCGTCCGGTACCGGAATCCGAGTCCCGTGGCGCGCAGCGCGGCCGGCGCGTCAGGCCCGGTCATGCGTCCTCCTCTTTCCGCTCCCGGTCGCCCGGGGTAGGGGTGTCCTGCTCGTTGTCGTAGGCGTCCAGGGCTGCGGTGACCAGGGCGAGAATGTCGGCCCGTTCCCACCCCGACGCCCGCGCGCGGGCCGTCCAGTCGGTGACCTCCCGCCGTAGCGGCGAGTCGTCCTCCGCCTCGGGCCGGGCGAGCGACCGCGTCACGAAGGTCCCCAGTCCGCGGCGCAGTTCGACCAGGCCGACCTGCTCCATGTCGCGGTAGGCCCGCAGCACGGTGTTGGGGTTGATGGCGGTCGCCGCCACCACCTCCCTGGCCGTGGGCAACTTGTCCCCGACCTTCAACGTGCCCATCCGGAGCGCCCGTTCGGTCTGCTCGATGATCTGCACGTAGGCCGGTACGCCGCTGCCACGGTCGATCCGGTACTCGACCACGTCACCTTCCATGATTCAGCGTACTTCCATTAATGAATTAATACAAGCATGGTTGTTGTGCGGCAGCGGTGTCAAACAGGCGCACTGTCCGAGCGGCCTTCGTCGCCACTGAAACCCGTCGGATTCGACGGTTCCGGCGTGAACCGATCGGGCACACGGCTCGTGTGCATACCGATCGAGGTGCGTATCCGGACGGATCACTCGATCTTCATGGGGTCAGTGCACACGGGCCGGCCGCGAATGCCGCGGCCCCGGGGGGATGCGAGGAAAGCATGGCGATGGCGAGTAGAGCGGTGCGCAGAGGCACCGTGCTTCCGGTGGACGCGGCGCGCTGGGCGATGTGGACTTTCGTCGTCGTCAACGCGGTGATCGTCGAGGCGCTGTTCCTCAGCGCCGGTTCGGGCAAGAACGGGGTGCTCACGGTCGCCAAGTTCTTCGGACTGCACGCAGCCCTGCTGATGCTGTTCCAACTGCTGCTGGTGGCCCGGCTGCCCTGGCTGGACCGCCGCATCGGGATGGACCGGCTCACGGTGTGGCACCGCTGGGTCGGCTTCCTGCTCCTGTGGACCGTCCTCACCCACGCCACGCTGGTGGTGCTCGGCTACGCGACCCTCGACGACACGTCCATGGGGAAGACGTTCGTCGCCCTGAGCGGGGTGCCGGCCTCCCTGCTGGGCATGCTCGCCGCGGCCGTCATCGTCGTGATCGCCGTGATCTCCACCCGGCCCCTGCGGCAGCGACTGCGGTACGAGGTCTGGCACGGTCTGCACCTGCTGCTCTACGTGGCGCTGGGCCTGTCGTTCGTCCACCAGCTGCAGGAGACCACCACGTTCACGTCCTCCGCGTTCGCCGAGGCCTACTGGTGGATTCTCTGGCTGTTCTCCTTCGGCGCCCTGCTGACCGGGCGCGTGGCCATGCCCCTGTGGCGCAACGCCCGCCACCGGTTCCGCGTCGCGGCCGTGGTGCCGGAGTCGGACAACGTGGTCTCCGTGTACGTCACCGGCCGACACCTCGACAAACTCCCCGCCCGTGCGGGCCAGTTCTGCATCTGGCGGTTCCCCGGACACAACCACTGGTGGCTGGCCAACCCCTTCTCCCTGTCGGCGGCGCCGGGCGGACAAGGGCTGCGCCTCACGGCGAAGGCGGTGGGCAGCGCCAGCGCCGGCCTGCGGAACGTCCCGGTCGGCAGCCGCGCCTTCGTCGAGGGACCGTACGGGGCGTTCACCTCGCTGCACCGGACTCGGCCCGGCACCCTGCTGATCGCCGGGGGCGTGGGGATCACGCCCGTGCGGGCCATGCTGGAGGAGGAGACGACCGCCGACGTCGTCGTGCTGTACCGGGTGCGCAGCGAGGCCGACGCCGTGCTGCTGGACGAGGTGCGCCACCTGGTCGCGCTGCGGGGCGGACGGCTGCACCTGCTCACCGGCAGAACCGGCAGAACCGGCGAGGGCGACACCCCACCGTTCGCCCCGGACAACCTGCACCGGCTCGTCCCCGACATCACCGAACGCGACGTGTACGTCTGCGGCCCGCCCGCCATGACCAGGGCCGTGCTCGCCGGCCTACGAGACCTGAGGGTCCCCGCCCGACAGGTGCACGCCGAGAAGTTCGGTCTGGCCTGAAGCGGAAAGGGGCCCGGCTGATCGAGTCACAAGATCGATCAGATGCGGGGGCAGTGCGGTCTGCCTAGGCTGAATGCATGAAGCGCGTCGTCGTTGATCATTTCGGCGGTCCCGAGGTCCTGCGGGTCGTGGAGGACGACGATCCCCGACCGGCACATGGTGAGGTGTGCGTCAGGGTGCTGGCCGCGGGCGTGTCGTTCACCGATGCGCAACTGCGCGCCGGCACCTACCTCGGCGTACCGAAGCCGCCGTTCACCCCCGGCTACGAGCTCGTCGGCGTCGTCGAGGAGGTCGGCCCCGGCTGTTCGAGACTGCGAGAGGGAGACCGCATCGGTGCGCTGACGGTGTGGGGCGCGGACGCGGAACGCGTCTGCGTGCCGGAGGCGGAGGCGGTCGAGGTGCCCGAGAACCTCGACCCGGCGGAGGTTCTGAACCTCGTCTTCACCTACATGACCGCCTACCAGCTGCTGCACCGCGTGGCGAGGGTGAAGAGCGGCGAGACGGTGCTCGTGCACGGTGCGGCCGGCCGGGTGGGCACGGCGGTCCTCGAGCTGGGAGCGGTCGCCGGGCTTCAGCTCTACGGGACCGCGTCGGCTCGCGACCGAGCCGCGGTGGAACGGCTCGGCGCGGTGGCGATCGACTACCGCAACGAGGACTTCCTGGAGAGGGTGCACGCGCTCCCCGGCAGAGGCGTGGACGTCGTGCTCGACGGGCTCGGCGGCGCGCTGTCGCTACGCTCCTTCCGCGCGTTGCGGCCCGGCGGGCGCCTGGTCGTGTACGGCCACTACGCCACGCTCGAGCACGGGCACAAGAACTGGAGAGCGTGGGCGGAGTGGTACGCGTCGACCGGGATCGTCGGGCTCTGGAGCCTGCTCTCGCCCCATCGGCAGGTCCGCGCCTACCGCATCCAGAAACTGCACGGCCAACACCGCCAAGTGCTTCCCGTGGCCGGTGGTCGTCCGGCGCTTCCCGTGGGTGGAGGTCCCCGCGACCCGGAGCAGTTCCGGGAGGACTTCCGCGCGCTGCTCGACCTGCTCCGTGAGCACAGGATCCACCCGGCCGTGGCCGAGCGCCTGCCGCTGTCCGAGGCGCGTCGAGCGCACGAGATGCTCGAGCGCTCGGCGGCGAAGGGAAAGCTCGTGCTCGTGCCGTAAGCCGAGGCAGAGGCCGAGGAGGACGCTCGCTGATGGTGCGCGACGGCCCCGCTGAGCGAGTGGAGGAGGTCGTGACCGGCGGAGTCCGGCAGGCACGGCGGGCGCGCTACCTGCCCATCGCCGAGCACGGCCTGATCGGCGACCTGCACACCGTCGCCCTCGTCGGCACCGACGGGACGATCGACTGGTACTGCTGCCCGCGCTTCGACTCGCCGAGCGTCTTCGGGGCGATCCTCGACGCCGACCGCGGGGGACTGTTCCGTATCGCGCCCGACTGCGAAGGCTGGACCTCCAAGCAGCTCTACCTCCCCGACACCAACGTCCTCATCACGCGCTTCCTGATGCCCGACGGAGTGGGGGAGGTGCAGGACTTCATGCCCCCGCCGCACAGCGGCGAGGCGGCGCACCGGCACCGCATGATCCGCCGGGTGTTCGCCGTGCGGGGCCGGATGCGCTTCGTCGTCGACGTCGCCCCACGCTTCGACTACGCGCGCGCCCGCCACGAGGTCGAACTCACCCCGCGGGGCGCGCTCTTCCGCTCGCCCGGCCTGGAGCTCGGCCTCTCGACGCGCTGCCCGCTCGAGATCGTGGGCGGCGGCGACGTCCGCGCGCGCGTCGCCGTACGGGCCGGGGAGACGGCCACCTTCGTACTCGACCGCGTCCAGCCCGGCGAGCCGCAGGTGCCGTACTCCGATGCCGGCATCGCCGCCGAGTTCGACGCCACCGTGGCGTTCTGGCGGCAGTGGCTGCGTGGCTCGCGCTACAGCGGGCGCTGGCGGGAGACAGTTCACCGCTCAGCACTCACACTCAAGCTGCTCACGTACGCGCCCACCGGTGCGATCGTGGCCGCCCCCACCACCAGCCTGCCGGAAGAGCTCGGCGGCACACGCAACTGGGACTACCGCTACACATGGATGCGCGACGCCGCCTTCTCGCTCTACGCCCTGCTCAGGCTCGGCTTCACCGACGAGGCGGGCGCGTTCATGGAGTGGCTGGAGCAGCGCTTCTGGCACGCGGCCGACCGCGGCGAGTCGGGCCCCTTGCAGATCATGTACGGCATCGACGGGCGGGAGGACCTGCCCGAGGAGGAACTCTCCCACCTGGAGGGGTACAGGGGCTCGGCACCGGTGCGGATCGGCAACCAGGCGGCGACCCAGCTCCAGCTCGACATCTACGGCGAGCTGATCGACTCCGTCTACCTCTGCAACAAGTACGGGCGGCCCCTCTACCACGACGGCTGGATGGAGCTCACCCGCAACCTCGAGTGGCTGATGGACCACTGGGACCAGCCCGACGAGGGGATCTGGGAGACACGTGGCGGACGCCGCGACTTCACGTACTCCCGGCTGATGAGCTGGGTCGCGGTCGAGCGCGCGGTCCGGATCGCCCACCAGCGCGGCCTGCCCGCCGACCTGCCTCACTGGACGGCCGTCCGGGACACCATCTACAACCAGATCATGGAGCGCGGCTGGAACCCCGCCCGCCGGGCGTTCGTCCAGCACTACGACACCGACGTGCTCGACGCCTCCCTGTTGCTCATGCCCCTGTGCAAGTTCGTCGCGCCCACCGACCCGCGCTGGATCTCCACGCTCGACGCGATCACCGCGGAGCTGGTCTCCGACAGCCTCGTCTACCGCTACAACGCGGAAGCGTCGCCGGACGGGCTCGGCGGCAAGGAAGCGACCTTCTCGATGTGCTCCTTCTGGTGGGTGGAGGCGCTCGCCCGGGCCGGCCGGCTCGACGAGGCGCGGCTGGCCTTCGAGAAGATGCTCACCTACGCCAACCACGTCGGGCTGTACTCGGAGGAGATCGGCCCGACGGGCGAACAACTCGGCAACTTCCCCCAAGCCTTCACGCACCTGGCGCTGATCAGCGCCGCCTACAACCTGGACCGCCGGCTGGGGTGAGCGCGGCACTGGTGTCCTCAGGATGTCCCATTGCGCACACAGCAGCAGAATGGTCGTTATCCAGTCTCTTGTGTCGATTGGAGGCGCTCGTGAAGGATCTCAAGTTTGAGCAGAAGCGCTCGCTGTCACGTCTTGAGGCGGCTGACCAGCTCATGGCACTCGCGGCCGCGCTGAGGGAAGGCGGGGATGCCGAACTGGAACTCAGCCCGGGAACGCTCAGCCTGCGGATCCCCGACGACCTTCGCAGCGAGATGGAGGTCGAGATCGGCAATGGGGAGATCGAGCTGGAGATCGAGTTCAAGTGGCCGACCGCACCGACCCGGACAGCTCCCTCACGGACAGTCGCAGCCACAGAGAAGGTCACGGAGCGGCCTGGTCGGAGCGGCGCGGGCACCAACAGGAGGAAAGGCGCGAAGCAGTCCGCCACGAAAACGCCCTGAGCCGTGCCGCGCGCGACGACGTCCGGAAGACCGACGGCCTCTCAGCCACAGCGCAAGCCGCGCTGTGGCTGCATCACCGGCTGAGCGGCGATGGCAGACCGAGCCGGCACTAGCGGGCGAGCGACCTGTTCTGGGCGTCGGACGCGGACTGCCACGCCCTCATACCCGCTCGGGAAGCCTCCTTGGCCTGCTGCCACTTCGCTGCGGCCTGTTGGGCCGGGGGCACGTCCATGTCACGGATCATGCGCCGACCTGCCGTGAACACAGCGAAGGCACCGATGGCCATGCCGACGGATGCCACCATGGCACCGGCCGCGGTGAGCACGGCACCGGTCTTGACGAGCCGGGTATCGATCTCGATCGTCCGCTGGGACTGCTTGTGGTGCTGGTTCATGAGTCCACCATCCACCGGGGGGAATCGCCTCGCATCCCGACCAACGGCTCAAGTCGGCCGTACGGGATCGGGAGCCCCTCGCCAGGATGACCGGGCCGCAGCCTGTAGATGCGCGTGCTTCTAGGCATTGGTCGACGGCGCGGGTTCCCGACGACGCTCCAGCCAGGTGCGGCTCAGGTCGTCCCAGATCGCCTGAGTATTCAAGGTCATCGGCAAGCCGCTGGAACCGGTACTGCGCTTCCTCCATCAGACCCGGAGCGGTTCAAAGAACGGTTCGACGGCTCCCAGCGCTTTTTCTTGCCGCGGGCGTAGCTGTTGCCCTGACGAATCCTGTCCCACAGGAGGGCGGCTGCCTCCCTCGGGCTGAGACCAACGCCCAGGCCACCGCCCGGCTGCACTCCGCCCCCAGAGCTCCGTCACCACCTCGCAGCCCGCTCCCCGGCAGACGCTGCCCCGGCATCGCGCGCTTGGCGTAGCCGCTCGACAGCCCCTAATACGGAGGGCGATCTCGCGCGCCTAAGTGGCTGCGTCCCGCTGGCGCCTATAGCAGAGGAGCACCTGATCCGTGGCTCCAGCTCGTTCGGTCAGCGACGGTCATTCTGGCCGCTTCGGGGCTTCGGAGGGCGGCAGCAGACAGGGGCAGCCGCTGGGGTTGCGGTGCGGCGCTGCCGCGTTCCGGGCGTGGGCTTCGCGTCGTAGCCGGCGTTCGTAGTCGGCGATCTGACGGGCCACGGGGACGCTGGGAGAAGTTCGGATCAACCGCTCGTTCTCACGATCCACCAAGAAGGGACTGTTGCCTCCCAACCGCGGGCGCCGTCCGCTGTGTCCCTCACGGGCCGCTCCCCAGTAGAAGATCCACCCGAACGGCAAGGCCTCTACGCGCAAGATCTGAAGGGCGTACCCGACGCGGCCCCGTATGCCGTCGATCTCGGCAAGCACCAGTCGGCGCGCATCCTCCTCAGTCAGCATCGCCCGATGATGACATGGCGCCCCCACAGGCTGGGGGCGCGTGCTTGCGTCAGCGCACGTCGACGAAGTCCCCCGCCGATTTCAGCGCCGCGGTCGTGCTGGTGCCGGCGAAGCTCCAGCGCCAGTAGCCGTCGGAGGCGGCCTTGACGCTCGCCTTCAGCTTGCCCGTCGGGTCGCTCGTCACGGTCTTGACCGTGGTGTAGGTGCTGCTCCCCTTGGGGCGGAACTGAAGCCGGACGGGCTGCGCCGTGTAACCCGCGTACGTGTACTTGTCCCAGTTGGCGCGTGCCAGCTTGCCCGTGACGGTGATCGTTTTGCCCTTGGCGACCGGCTCGGGTGCCGCGTCGACGCTGAGCGTGGAGCGCCGCTTCACGGGATGGGTTCCGTAGACATCGCCGTAGTGGTCACCGTCCTTGGAGTAGAGCTCGACGTAGACGTCCCAGGGACCCGCGAGCGTGTTGCGGGGGAGGTCGATGTCACGCTCGAGCTTGACGGTGAGCTTGCAGGTGGACGTCGTGGCGCTACTGGCGGTGCACTGGGGAACGCCGTGGTAGGACCAGTATTCGCCGTCCTTGTCCCGCTCGATCTGCAGGAACCCGTCGTTCTTGATCCCCGAGTCGTCGGAGGCGGTCACCGAGATGGTGAACGACTCGGTCCGGGACGTGCCGAAGACAATGGACTTGCCGCCATTCACGGACACCTTTTTGATCACTACGTCGGTCTCCGCCGCGTGGGCGGACGGAACGGCGAGCACGGTGCCGCACAGGGCGAGGGCACCGGTGAGAACGCCGCTTATGGAAGCTGAACGCATGAATCCCCACATGGTCGGGCCGGCTGGCAACCATGGATCCCCCCAGGTCACCGGCGTGGCAGGTGGCGTGAGGATACGACACCGCGGCAGTTGACCCCGCAGCAGCCTGTTCGGGTTTGCATG
Organism: Streptomyces sp. NPDC096132; assembly: GCF_044763345.1. Classification (NCBI taxonomy): domain Bacteria; kingdom Bacillati; phylum Actinomycetota; class Actinomycetes; order Kitasatosporales; family Streptomycetaceae; genus Streptomyces; species Streptomyces sp. NPDC096132. Next base: position 3,471 of record NZ_JBIWGA010000006.1, on the reverse strand, counting down.
CCCGCCCGGAGCCACCGGCCGAGAGACCGCTGTTCCCCGCTCGATCTGGTGCGGTTGTGGTGCGCTCGTCGACGCCTCGCGTGGCTCGGCAGGCCTACAGATCCACGCGGGTTTCGTTGTCGCCCCGCCTGAGAAGGACGTGCGCTGGTCGGAACGGCAGACTGCGTAGAGTCGGCTCCAGGACCTTGAACAGAGCATCGGCATCGGGGCCGTAGGCGTACACGACGGCTTCTCCTCCTCCGAACTCGTTCCCGTCGACCTCTCCGACGCCGGCCTTCTCGGTCGCTGCTTCCATCACCTGCTCAGCTTCGTAGATCCGCTTGCGCTGGTCGACGTCGCCGAAGCCGTCGCTGGCGAGCCGGAAGTGTGCAATGACTGCGTGCTCCTCATCCCCGCTGCCAGAGGCAATGAATGTCTGCATGCCGGACACACTGTCATCGGGGTCTGACACCCGCACCGCAGTGTCCGCCCCGGATCCGCCCTACCAACACGTTTTCCAACTGTGTTGCCGGGGTGGTGGGTCGTGTGCAGGGGCGTTCACCTGCGTTCATGGCCGGTTGGCCGCCGAGTCGGGGACGGTTTGGGGTCTGGTCTGAACGCTCGTGAACGGGCTGAATGAGACGGAAACTGAGACGGCCCGCTGCGCGCATTCTCACTCGATGGTCTCGGACCGCTTTCGAACCTGGTCGTCTGGCTTGCCGGCCTCCAGGTCTCTCAGCCGGCCATGACCGCCTCGTGTACGACGTCGTGGAGGTCTGTCGGGATTGTGTCGAAGATGCCGGAGCCGACGTTCGCGGCTGCGTAGCTTTGCCTCATGGTCATCGCTCACGTCGACGTCACTACCCCGCGGCTTCGTCGGGCGGACCGCTCCCACCTGGGAGGGCATGACCCGCTACAGAGGGGCAAGTCGGAGATGTCGCCGTGGAGTCGGGACCGGCGAAGCCATCCTGAACTGGCACTGAACGTGACCGGTGACCAAACGCAAATCACCGGACCAAATGCTCGGTCAGTCCTCGATCAGGGCCAGTTGCTTGTTGATCTCCTTCGGGTTGGTGTCGCCTGCGACCATCTGCAGGAAGGGGGTGTGGTCGAACACGAGGTCGCGAAGTGGCCGTAGCAGGGCCGGGGTGTGGTGGAAGATCTTGCCGAGCATCCAGGCTTGCTGGACTTGGCGGGCGGTGTGCAGCTTGCGAGGGTTCTCGTACGCCTGCAGTGCGGCGCGGACGGCGGTCAGGTCGGTGAGGTCGACTCCGCGCAGTACCTTGCCGAGGAAGTAGCCGTCCTCGATCGACATGCCTGCACCATAGGCGGCGTAGGGCGAGGTCGGGTGGGCGGCATCTCCGACCAGGGTGGCCCGCCCCTTGCTCCACTGCTTCAGCCGGGGGCGGTCGCGCAGCACCCAGCGCTGCACATTCGCGGGGTCGGTCGCCTCGATCAGCCCGGGAAGCGGGGTGGGGAATTCGGTGGCGAGCATTGCGGCGGCGGCTCTGAGGTCGGCCGGCGCGGGGGCGTCCGGGTCGGTGGCGGCGAGCATCCACCACTGGTGGCCGTCGCGACCCTTGTGCCTGATCGAAGTCCAACTGCCCTGGACCGTCGCGCTGTGGGTGAGGACCGACATATTCGGCTGGGTGCCGGGGACGTCGGTCAGTGTGAAGCCGCCGAAGACGTGCAGGCGGTGTTCCCGCTTGGGGGCGTCGCCCCACAGCGTGCGGCGGACCAGCGAGTCGATGCCGTCGGCGCCCACGAGCAGATCGTGTTCGGCGGTGTGGCCGTCGGCGAAGTGCAGGGTCACCGCTCGGTCGTCCTGCTGAATGCCGTCGACGCGCTGGTTGAACCGCAGCATGTCCTGGGGGATGGCGGCGAGCATCCGCTCGTACAGCTCCGGTCGCAGCAGGCCGATGAAGCCGCCGCCGTAATCCCGCTTGACCTCCGCGTCGAGCTTGACATGGACGCGGACCTTGCCGTGGAGATTGCGGAACTCGGTGTCAGTGGGGGCGCCGAGGTCGTCGGTGTCCACCCCCAGCGAGCGCAGCGCCTTCAGTGGCGGGGGCCAAAGATTGAGGATGTTGCCGGCCGGCCGGGCCTCCCGGTAGCGCTCGTAGACGACGACATCGTGGCCGGCCTGCGCGATGCCGAGCGCGGCGGCCATGCCGGCGGGACCGGCGCCGAGAACGGCTACCCGACCGGGACGGATTGAGGTGGAGGACATGCGACACCTTCCGAGGAATAAACAATAGCGGCCACTACTGTTAGCCAGGGACCGTAGCGGGCGCTACAGTTTTGTCAAGACTTCAGGCAGTCAACCCGGGAGGACGGGGTCGTGGCAGAGACCGCTGCCGCCGATGACTTTGAGATCCGGCCGCCGAAACAGCGCCGCAGCCGCGAGGCGTGGAACCGGGTACTCGACACCGGGGTGGAGCTCCTGGAGGACGGCGGCTACGAGGCGTTCACCATTGCGGCCGTGTGCGATCGCGCGGGGGTCGCCCCTCCCGCCATCTACGCCCGTACGAGCACGAAGGACGCCCTCTTCCTGGCCGTCTATGAGCACGGCATGGCGCGCCTGCGCGCCGAGCAGGAGGTCTTCACCGACGGAAACCACTGGGCCGGACTGGAGCCGGACACGCTCGTACGCTCAGCGGTAGCGGAGATGATCGGCATCTCACTCCGCCACACACGGTTCCTCCGGGCCATCGTCCTCACCTCGGCCGCACACCCAGAGGTCCAGCGGCGCGGCTCCCGTCACAGCCGAGAGCTCGGTGAGAGGTTCGCGACGGTCCTGCGCCCCCTGGCGAGCATGATCACGCACGCCGACCCGGAGGCCGCCATCTGGTCCAGCTTCGAAACCCTCTTTGCTGCCTCGATGATCCGGGTCGCATACGGCCCCGGATTCGCCACACCTGTTCCGGTCGACGACCATCGGTTCGTCGTCGACATGGGGGAAACGGCAGTGCGTTACCTGCTGGGTGGCGAATGCGCCGGCGCCGGTACCTCGTTGCCGGCATCCCGTGGTTAGCACTCCCCACCTCTCCGCTACGGGACAAGCCACCGTGGGTTCAAATTCCACACCCACCGCGTAGGTGAACGGCCCCCTGACCAGGCAAGTCGGTCAGGGGGCCGTCGTGCTGCGCGCTGCCCACTCGGCACCGTGGCTCCCCGCAGGATCGGGCACGGAGGGTGCCAGTCGCTGGCTTTCGTGGTGCTGAAGGCGGCCGAACAGGGTTCGAGGCCGGCGGAGCGGCTTTGGGGTGGCGCCGCATTGGCGCGAGTGATCACGGCCCCGTAAGCTTCCCGCGCGTCGGGCGGGTCTGTGGACCTGCCCGGTAAAGCACGAGGTTGGGGCCATGATCTTCGAGACTCGCGCCAAAGTGGCTCCGTAACTGGCTGTTCTCTATCCGCTCGGGTGGTCGGTGGGGTTCGAACAGGGGCCTGGTTCGGGTGAGTCGGCCGATGCGGATGCATGGAAGAAGGGCC